>NZ_BPWI01000016.1:0-151032 GCF_040369125.1 Duganella hordei | reverse complement strand
ATCCAAGGCATCTCGACGCGGTCGGTCGATGAACTGGTCAAGGCCATGGGCATGAGCGGCGTCTCCAAGAGTCAGGTGTCACGTCTGTGTCAGGAGATCGACGTACGCGTGACGAATTCCTGAACCGGCCGCTCGAAGGAGACTGGCCCTATCTCTGGATCGACGCGACCTACGTCAAAACCCGCCAGGCAGGGAGGATCGTGTCGGTGGCCGTAATAATCGCCGTGGCGGTCAACACCGACGGCGTGCGGGAAATCTTGGGCATAGCAACGGGCGCCTCGGAAGCCGAGCCGTTCTGGAGTGAGTTCCTGCGCGGGCTGACGCGGCGCGGGCTGCGCGGCGTCAAGCTGGTCATCTCGGATGCCCACGAAGGACTCAAGGCCGCTGTCGCCAAGGTCATGAACGCGAGCTGGCAGCGTTGCCGTGTGCATTTCATGCGCAACGCCCTGGTGCACGCCAACAAGGGCCAGCGCCAGGCGCTGGTGGCCTTGATCAACACGATTTTCGCCGAGGAGACGGCGGAGGCGGCCAGCGTCAAATGGCGTAGTGTCACCGACCAGCTACGCGCCAAATTGCCCAAGCTGGCCGACATGATGGATGCGGCAGAGCAGGACGTGCTGGCCTACATGGCGTTTCCCAGCGCGCATCGGGTACAGCTGCGCACCACTAATCCCCTGGAGCGATTAAACGCCGAGGTCAAGCGACGCACCAACGTCGTAGGCATCTTCCCCAACGAGCGCTCCATCATCCGCCTTGTCGGCGCTATCATGTTGGAACAGAACGATGAATGGTCTTTACAGCGGCGCTACATGCAACTTGAAGGCCTGCAGTCGCTCTATGAAACGCAGCCGACACGGCTTTCCGCCGTGATCAGCTGAGCGGGAGCCCAGCCTCCCAGGAATCACAACTCATACACCACGCCTGGGGACACTATCATCAGCTAGATGGTTGGAACGCGATTATCGCCATGCCAGCAAGCGCAAAAGCTGCTCCGATGTAGTCGAATCTGCTAAGCGCTATTCCGTCAACAAGGCGGAGCCACAACAAAGCCACCGCAATGTATGCGCCGCCGTATGCAGCGTAGGTTCTGCCTGCTGCAGCTGGATGAAGAGTCAGTAGCCAAGCGAATGCCGCGAGAGATAGCGCGGCCGGTATAAGCAACCAAATAGGTTTGTCTTGCTTAAGCACCAGCCAGGGTAAGTAGCAGCCCGTGATTTCTGCTAGCGCAGTGACGAAAAACAGCGCAACAAGTTTCAAGAATTCCAAGTCTCATCCTTTGAAGTAGCGGGTGCCATACGGCGAACTTCTTTGAAGGACTGCGACAGGTCTTCTATCGCCACGCAATCGCTGGTGGTGCCTTGGCAGCTCACAGAGTTACAACTCGTGACGAACTGACTCAGGCTTTTTTCTAGCGCCAGCAGCTCGGTCATTCGGTGCCTGACTACATCAAGATGCGCTTGCGCGATGTCGCGCACTTCCGCGCAATCCCGGTCGCCGTTCTCATACAACGACACCATCTCCTTCACCCGTTCCAGGGAGAAGCCGAAGTCGCGGCAACGCCGGATGAATGTCAGCCGACGCACGTCCTCTTCCCCGTACAGGCGGCGGCCAGCTGATCGCGCAGCCGGCGGTATCAGCCCAATCTGTTCGTAATAGCGGATGGTCGGTACCGAGCACTGGCTTTGGTCGGCCAAGGCTCCGATCGGAAGGAAAGCAGATTTCATTTCGATGTGGCGATAAAGTAGTTGCTCCTCAAGTTACTTGAGGATCTAGACTGTGGCAAGTTCTTTCTTGAAAGGTGACCTTAAATGCAATCCAAGCAAAAATTCTGGGCTGGCTCATCCGCCCTGGCGGGCGCAGGACTAGTAGCATGCGGGGCATGCTGCATTCCGTTTGCCTCGATAGCAGTAGCTACGTTGGGCGTTGGTGCAATCGGTAGCGGAGTTGACGAGTTTGTGTCGCTGGGAGTTGGTGCTGCACTGCTTCTACTGGCTGCTGTCCTCTGGCACCGCAATCGTCAACGACCGCAGGCGTGCGCCGCCAGCGGTTCTCCTTGCGGCTGCGAAACGAAGGCCCCTATAGCCTGCACTCTCACCCCTGGGGAATTCAAGGAACGCGCAGCCTGGCTGCAAGACTTAACTGATCGCGCCTTGCTTTCGCATTCCATTTTCGCTGCCCATGCCTTGCTTCGTTATCGACCGGATGCAAAGGCAGACGTGGAGGTGATGGTCCAACAGGAGCAAGCCTGCTGCGCGTTTCTGCAATTCGAGTTGGAAGAAATGAAGGACCACCTCCTCCTGACTATCAAGGCGCGCAACCAGGACATTGGCGATTTGACGCTCCTGCTGGCACACCTAACCTCGGCTCATCGTAGTCAAGCACAGTGACAAGTACCTGAGCAACTTCAGACCTTGAAAATTAAGACAGTATCTGACAGTTACCCGGTTTGAAGCCTGCGACTGTCAGGTCAAATTCAGCTGTTCAGTGTGGTGATTTTATCGCGCCACGCCTCCTTTCCGTCAACTAGAGTTTGCATCGGCGTGCGCCCGCAGCACATCTTTCCTTGATGCGTGCGCTCGTTGTTGTAGTAGGCGACCCAGTCATCCAGGTCGGCTTGCAGCTCGTCAATGCTGCGATAGATCTTGCGCCTGAACGCGACCTGGTAGAACTCCTGCAGAATCGTTTTGTGGAAGCGCTCGCAGATGCCGTTGGTCTGCGGATGCCGGACCTTGGTCTTCGTGTGCTCGATGTCGTTCAGCGCCAAATAGAGCTGATAATCATGCGACTCGGCTTTGCCACAGAACTCGGTGCCGCGATCTGTCAGCACGCGAATGACGCCCATGCCTTGTTCGTCCATGAAAGGCAGCACGCGGTCGTTCAGCAGATCGGCGGCGGTGATCGGGGTCTTAGTGTTGTAGAGCTTTGCGGCAGCCCACTTCGAGTAGGTGTCGACGTAGGTCTGCTGGTAGATACGGCCCACGCCTTTGATCGTGCCGACGTAGAAAGTGTCCTGGCTACCGAGGTAGCCAGGGTGGGCCGTTTCGATTTCGCCATGGGCGACGTCGTCGTCCTGCTTACGTTCAAGCGCGACGACTTGGGCTTCGGTCAAAACGTCACCCGTTTCCGCGACGTGGCGCTCCAGTGCCACCAGGCGCTTCTTAAACGATTCCAGATCACGACGTAGCCATACCGACCGAACGCCGGATGGAGAGATGAAGATGCCACGCTTGCGCAGCTCGTTGGAGGCGCGGACCTGACCGAAGGCCGGCTGCTCCAGGCAGAAGGCCACAACGGCGCTCTCCGTGGCTTCTTCCACGCGGTTCTTCAGGTTGGGTAAGTATCCGCTGAGAAGTGCGTTTTCATCGCCCTCCTCCTTTCAAATTATCGTTCAGGCTCGGTTCGCGACTTATCCATATCACGACGGCCATCCCGAAGCACGGTGGTTAGCGTCATGACCAGCCGTCGGTCTTGCTGATCGGCAGACCTCGCCAATATGTGCGCCAACTCGCCATACCGTCCCAGCATATGTGCCTCCAGCTGCAGCGCTCGCGCCAGGCGCTCGCCCGTCGCCTTCGAGACGCCGATCGAATGCATGGGCGCTCCTCGATGTGCCATGTGCCACACGCTTGGCTTGGGTCCTCGATCACGTTGCAATCTCTCCAGCCGATAGCTCGCGGCTGCGTCGATGCCATGCTCGCGGAGACGTTCGGCAAACCGCTCACGCCAGCGCTGCAGGTCGGGCTTGCGCGGATTGAGCCGGGTGCCGTCCTCACCGGTCCTCTTCACGCATAGATGAATGTGCGGATGTCTGGCAGGATTTTTGTGTGGATCGGTGTCCAAAGTGTGCAGCACCAGCGCGTACTGGTGCCCCTCGAATTCGTCTGCCGCGAAGAGCATGGCCGCTCGGCGTAGTCCCGCAGCGTCGGTACCTTCAGGCATCGACAGTATGATGTTGAGCGCCTCTCTTGTTTTCGATGACTCGGCAATGGGAAAGCCGCCGGACTGCAATTCCTGCCCCAGTTCTGCTAATTCCTCCCGCCCCTGGAAGCGGTCTTCGTTCTGATCGAATGCGGGAAGGCGCCCATTGCGCGTAATGTAGGAAAGATGCGCGCGGATATGGCTCATGCCCCGCCCGCCGCCGGAGATGCGCACGATGACTTGCGGCGTGCGCCTGGCCATCCTTTCCAGCCCCGCGCGGACGCCGGACGCGCTGGTCTGCGCCGATGTCCACTGCCCCTTTTTCCTTATCGTCAGTCCGGTGAGGCCCCTGCGTGCGGCGCTTCTCCGCACCGGGGACTGATTGAATCCGCGTTCCGCCCATCGCTTGATCAGCGCGTCCACGCTCAAGCCGCTCATGATGCCCTCCATCGTTCGACATTTCGTGCGATGACCTCAGACACCATATCGATGTGTTCAGTGATCAAGGCCCGCAATTCCGTCAACGCCGCTTCAGGAACGCGGCGGTTTGCCGCACCTGCGACATTGATGGCCCGAGCAATCTGGTTCAGGTTCCGGCCCGCGGCGAGCAGCAACAGGTTCGACTTGACCAGCGTGGCGAGTTCAAACTGGCCAAACTGCGGGGCCGCATAGATACGCACGCGGATCAACGCAATCAACCAGCGGCTGACCGAGTAGCCTTCCTGGTCCGCACAGATCCTGATTTTCTGTGCCTCGTCCGGAGTCAGGCGGATGACCCGGCGAATCTTGCACCTCTCTTTTTCAGTCAACGCATACGCTGGCGCAATGCGAGTGTCGTCGGCAGTCAGTTTTTCAACCACCTGCCGGAAGGCTTCGCTGGGCGTCACGCCATTCGCGTGGCAATAGCTGAGCCATCGCGCTTTCAATGGACCGAGCTCGATATTGATGCGGCTGGGTCTAGGCTTCGAAGACATTGGGCACCTCCGCCGTCTGGTTTCTGGGTCAGATTAACTCAACAACAGCGGAGCACATTGATCACCATCAGACTATCCCGCCCTAGCTTTACAAAACAGGTTTTTCTTGAAATTTTCAAGAATTCACGCTGTCCTCGTGCGTTTCGTCTTGGGGAACGCCTGAAAGCACCGGGCACCGCAGAAGGACCCTCCTTTGGCGCCGCTTCGCGCTAGAATCATTGGAACAAACCGCGTGGAAAGATGGCCAGGCCCGATGTCCCCCAAATCAAAAAACGTGAACGACAACGAGTTGAACGGCAGGCAGGCAGGCGGAGGATGCATACTGGAACGACCGCAGGCACTACATCGCGCTGGCGACCGAGCTCGGCAGCATATTGAGTGGCATCCTTTCCGATGAGGAACTCGTTGATCTCCGTGCGCATCTGCTGTTGATACTGATACGTCAGCGCCAACAGGACAGTCCGGCGCACATACGCGCGCTGTTGGTCGAACTCCTGGGCGGCATTCAGACCCGCATCAATATGAACCGGAACAGGCGCGCAGTGGCGCAGCCCAACCCGTAGCGGTAACGGTGACGGAACCGGCTCACCGGATGCCGGTGCGAAAGACGCCATCGCCGGTGCTACGGCACCGGCTGCTCATTTCACCCTTCGGAACGCCCGAGGCCGGCCGGTTGCAGCACCAGGGCGGCGCGCACGGGTTCCGGCAAGGCCTCGACATCGACTTCTCTTTGGTGGCGGAGGATCATCCCAGCATACACTTCCGCCAACGTCTCCAGCGTGGGCGACAGCTTGCCATCGACCGGCGGCTCGACGCCCAGCCGCCGGTTGATCTCCGCTTCCAGCTGCACGATATCGACAAGGACAGTCATTGTTTTCTCCCCGTACAAGCACACCGCGACACGGCCTCCTCTCGTTGCACTATCGCAAGCCTGCGGCCGCAGCATCTTGAAAAAAATCAACATCCAAGAAAAACGGGCCACGCCTTGCAGCGCGGCCCGTCCATCCTACCCGGCCGGTCAGTTGGCCGGCGTTCCGCAGAACAGCGGCGGCAGCCAGTCACTGTCTGCCAGCGCGCGCGCGGCCGCTTCCGCCGCCGCATCCTTGCGCATCTTTTCCAGCGGTACCGCCGTGGCGGGCGAGGCTGCCTGCGCCACCACCTCCATCATGCGTCCCTTGTTCACATGCGCGAAGTAGCCCTGCACGGTCGGCTTCCACCAGGCGTGCATGTCCAGCGACACCTCGTGCGCCAGCGCATCGACGGCCGGCAAGGGACGCTCGTTCGCCTGCAAGCCGTTGACCATGCAAGCGGTGCAGAAGGCGATATAGGCATCGACCACCTGACGCGGCTGGCGCCGCAGCCACTCCATCAAGGCCGCGCCTCCCGGCTCCTGCGGCAACTGCGCGGCTAGTTCGGCGCGCTGCGCTTCCCAATACTCCCACGCGCTGCCGCTGTGTGCCTCATCCGGTAGCACCGGCGGCCGGACCTCCAGCTGCACCGCGCTGGCTATCCGCCCGCTGGAATAAAACGCGCTGGCGATCAGGCGATGGGCCAGCACCAGCACGGCCACCTCGGGCTGGCGCACCAGTTCCGCCCGCAACGCCAGCGTGCGTTGCGCCGACAGCAGCAAGGTCAGCCGTTCGCTATGCACCGGCTTGGCTCTGGACTTGGCCGTCCCGGCGTTGTCTTCCGACGACTTCGCCATGCGCGACTTGTCCTGCGGGCGTATCAGGCCGCGTTGCACGCAGGGCTTGCCGTCCTCGTCGAGGGTCACCAGCGCCCCGGCCAGTTCCCGGTCCGCCGGATCCGGCTGGCACAGCGCCCTCCGGATGCGGCCACGCTCGATATCGATCTCGGCCAGCTCCTGCACCGTGGCGTCCAGATCCACATCGGCGGCGTCGCCCGAGGGCGCATCGTCATCGGCCTCCGCCGAGGCGTTCAGCCGGGCCGCGCGCTCGTCCAGCTGCGCCAGCGCCGCCGCCTGCTCGGCATTGGGCGGTATCACAGCCGTCCTGACGCGGCCATACAGGGCCAGCTCCGCCGCGTCAATGCGTGCCCGCACCTCCACCCATGCCCAGCGCTCGCGTCGCAGCCGTTGCCCCACGCGCTGCAGCTTGGCCTGCGCCAGCGACTCCAACAGGGCGACGTCGTCGATATAGCCCTCATCCCGCTGGCTGAACAGGTCGCGCTCGACCTTGCCGCCCGCCGCCTCGAAGGCCTTGACGCCGACGTAGCGCGCCACCCGGTCCGAGTGCACGGGAATGCGCTGCGCCGTCAGCAAGCGCCGCAGCTGGTGCGGCTGACGCGACCACGCATCCAGGCCGTCCCACGCTGCCTGCTGTGCCGCATGGTCGTCGGTGACGGCCAGCGCCGCCATCTGCTCGTAGGTGGCTTTGCCTTCGCGGAACAACGCGAACAAGCGCGGCGCCACGTTCGCCAACTTCAGCCGCTGCCGCACCGTCAACGGATCGAGGCCGAACGACACCGCGATATCGCCCACGCTGTGTCCGCGCTGCGCCAACACCAGCATGCCGCGGCACACGTCCGCTGGATGCATGGGCGCCCTGCCGTGGTTTTCCGCCAAGCTGACCAGTACCGCCTCCTCTTCGGTGGCCAGCAGAAACGGGATACGAAAATCTTCCGGCAGGCTGCCTTCCGCGATCAGCAAGCCGACTGCGGTCCAGCGCCGCCGCCCGGCCGCCACCTCGAACCGTCCGGTCGGCACGCCGTCCCGCTTCTGCTCAAAGCAGATCAGGTTCTGCAACACGCCTTGGGACCGGATCAACGCGCACAGCTCGGCGATCTCGCCCGGCTCCGCCCGGACATTGTCCGCGCTGACCACCATCTGCGCATGCAGGGCGGCACCAAACGTGGCGTGATCCAGCAATGCCATGGCGGCCCGCTGCAAAACATGGCTGTCAGCTGCGACGTTCACTTCTTGGGATTCAATCAATTCAGACATACAACCTCCTGTGGTTGGTCATCAAAGGAAACAAAGAAAAAGACACACAAACAAAAGGCAGCCGCCGCTGCGGCCGCCAGCGCCGCTCAGTCGAGCAGCGCATACAGCCGGCGCGCCTCCGGTTGCAGATCGATGAAGTCGCGCAGGCGGTAGTACATCTCGGCCGCACGCGCGCCGCCGCGCCAGAACGACAGCTGGCTGTAAGCCATCGCGCACACGCCCATGCCGGTCGCGTTCGCGCCGAACTCGCCGGCAAAGCCGTTGCCGTCGCATTCCAGCCGATAGCGTTCGGCGGCCGTCGGCGCCATGTAGAAGCCGCCGTTCGACAGCTGGTAGAAGTCCCAGTAATCCCCCCGGTAGAGCGGGCACAGGCGGCGCATCACGTCGTAGACCGCGTTCTCAACCGCGATGCACTGCGCGCCGAAGTGGCGCGGCAAACAGGTCAGCCTTGCCTCCGGCGGCACCAGCACCGCCTCGATCCGCCCGCCATGGCTGGCCCCCATGGGCAACGTTCCGCAATTCGCTTCCATGCTGTTTCTCCTTAAAAAGTTGATCAAAAGAGGCGTGTTTGACATCTCATCCTCTTGCATGGACTCTCTCGCTCCCGCCTGGGCGGGCGGGGGGTGGAGATAGCCCTTCCCTCAGGGGAAGGGTTGGGATGGGTGGTCTGCAGGCAGCGGGGTATGGGCCGCGTTTTTAGCCCATTGCTTCCATCCCCCCACAAGTCCCCCTCGCCCGACCCGGGGGCTTGTGGGGGGATGGATGCAGTGGGCGTCGCGGCCCATGCTGCCCTCGTGGGGTTGGCGCCGCAGGCGCCCCAGGGCGGGATGCGGCCGGCTTCATAGCGCGAGCGGCGGCTCAAAGGCCATGCCAGCGGCCTTATCGCTGGCATGGCCTTTGAAAGCGGCCTGCCCTCACTTCAGGTCGTTCGGGGTCAGCGGAGCGCGCAGCGCTGCGCGGGTGTCGGGGATTAGCCGTGCGGCCAAGGGGGAGCACAGCTGCCCCTTGATGAGCAGGTGTCGCGAGAGGAGGACTGGAGGCGGGCCGCAGGCCCGGTCCCGCAGGGACGGGGCGCAGCGACCCGCAAGGAGGACGGGCCCGCAGGGCCTCGCCCGGCGTTTCCTACGGCTTGACGGCAGCACCGCGACCGGCGTGCAGCTGCCGGATCAGGTCCGTCTCATAGTCGAACGGATGCTCGTGAGCCGGATAGGCGTAGGCGACATAGGCCTGCGCCGCGTAGGCATTGGCCCAATACGCCGCCCCGGGCGACAGCGCCCAGCCCAGCGGCGCCGCATGCCCATGACGGCGCGAAGTATCCGAAACGCCACGCAGGCTCTGTTCCGCCAGCACCTCCGGCGCGTGGCGCGCCGCAGCCCGCTCCGCTTCCTTGGCCCCAGATGGTTCACCGGAGCGCCACGGCGATGCGAAGCTATAGCAAGCCTTGCTAATCAGGTTCTCGCTTAAGGCGACCAGCTGCCCGGTAGCCTCGATGCGGTCACGTTGTTGACAATGAGTGGCCCTTCAGATCCCCACCGGAAAGTCAAACTGATCGTATTTTGATGCAAGTAAAAGAAGCTCCTTCGCACTGAGGCGCACGATCCGATAAACGCGCGATACTGGACATGAATAGCGCCCCCGTCACTAGAAAAACCATAGAACCCCACCTACAGCTTCTACTCACGAGGCACCTCCATGACAACCCGCCCTATCACCACTCACGATCTGCTCGCTCCAGGCCGTGTCCTGATTCTGCGTCCACAGTTACTGCAAAAAGTGCCGCTCAGTGCCCGCACGATCTACGATATGGAACAGCGCGGAGAATTTCCCAAGCACTTCACCATCAGTCCTACCAAAGTCGCATGGGATCTCGCCGAGGTGGACGCATGGATCGCCGAAAGAAAAGCATCCGCTGGCCAAGGCCCGCGGCCCGGTCACAAAAAGCCATAGACCAGTTTAGAAAGTGGCGAATACCCCATGCTTACTTGGTCCATTCATCGATCATGTCGGCCCAGGCCTGCAGCATCTCGCGCCGCTGCTCGGCATATTCCGCCTTGTTGTACACAGCACGCACATTGCGCTGCTCGTGCGCCAGGCACTTCTCTATCCAATCGGTGTTGTACCCGGCCTCATGCAGCAGGGTTGACGCCGTGCGCCGCAAATCGTGGGGCGAAAATTCATCCAGCGCGCAACCGTCCCGGCTCGCGGTTTCTATAACCTTAGTCAGCACGCCATTGAGACTGACGCCGCTCATCGGCCTGTCAATGTCGTAGCGGTTCGGTAGCACGAAACGCGAGCCGCCAGCACAGGTCTTGAAAGCCACCATGATATCCATCGCCTGGCGCGACAAATAGACATTGTGGGGATTGCGCCGCTTCATGCGCGATGCCGGAATCGTCCACAACGCATGTTCAAAATCGACTTCATCCCAAGCCGCGTCCGTCAGTTCGGATTTGCGCACCAGCGTCAACAAGAGCATCTTGCACGCCAGCTTGATCGTCGGTGCGCTATTGATCCGCTCCAGGTACTTGTAGAACTGTTTGATTTCGTTTGGAGACAGGGCCCGATCGCGTGGCACAAACGTCGCGATCGATGTCGGCCGAACGCCTTCGGCCGGATTGGCATGCCGCTCGCCACGCGCGTCCGCATACCGGTACACCTGCAGCACAATTTCGCGCGCATGCACCGCCACCGCCGGCGCGCTCCTATCCACGATACGGTCACACAGAGCTCGCAGCTGCTGCTCCGAGATTTCTGACAGCAGTAACGACCCCAACGCCTTCTTCAGGTCATGCTCGTAAGTGTGTCGCCGCATCGCGCGTGTCGACTCGGCCATCCTGTATTTATCGAGCCACCTTTCTGCCCATACCGAAAACGATTCCTGTGCCTTTTTGCGCTGGATACGTTCGGTCTTGGTGCGTGCGGGCGATTCGCCACCGGACAGAGTCTTGCGCGCTTCAGCAAGGGCCGTGCGGGCCTCGGCGAGGGTCATGCCGCCTCCCCCATACCGGCCAAGCGTCAACGTCTCCTGGCGGCCGTTGACGCGGTAATTGAAGCGAAATGAAATCCCACCGGCGGTGGAGACGTACACATACAGACCGTCGCGGTCCGCGACCTTATAAGGCCGTTCCCGCCCTTTCAAGGATCTTAGCTTTGCGTCTGTTAGCATTTCGCACCTCCGTCGCATACCAGCACGATCGGGAAAACACCGTAAAATCAACAACTTAGAAAACAAACTACATGTAGTTAGACCTCGCGGAGAAGGGTAAAATTCCGCAAAAATACCATCAACGCACGAACCAACCAAGGCAGACGAAAAAGACCATAGAAATCAAATACTTACACGAATTTCTACCATCAACAGTACCATCACGTACTGTTCAGGCTGTGATGGTATTCGTTGCCTTGGATCATCTACCCCAATTCGCCGTGCCATCATGATGACCATCAAGCCCTCTTGCTTTGCGTTGCATGAGCTTGCCAAAATTTGCGCGACCAAAAAAGAAAAAGCCCCTGAAAATCAGGGGCTTAGTCTCATCCGTTTGCCAGCCAACGCCAGCAGTTACCAGCTACGGAATCATTCCCACTCGATGGTCGCAGGCGGCTTGCCGCTGATGTCGTACACCACGCGGTTGATGCCGCGCACTTCGTTGATGATGCGGTTGGATACCTTGCCCAACAGCGAATGCGGCAGGTGCGCCCAGTGCGCCGTCATGAAGTCCTGCGTCTGCACGGCGCGCAGCGCCACCACGTATTCGTAGGTGCGGCCGTCGCCCATCACGCCCACCGATTTCACCGGCAGGAACACGGCAAACGCTTGCGACGTCGCTTCGTACCAGTTGGTCGGCACGCTGTCCTGATCAAAGCCGGGAACCACGACCGGCTCGTACGGCGTGTTGCGCAGCTCTTCGATGAAGATGGCGTCCGCGCGGCGCAGCAGGTCGGCGTACTCCTTCTTCACTTCGCCGAGGATGCGCACGCCCAGGCCCGGGCCCGGGAACGGATGACGGTAGACCATGTCGTGCGGCAGGCCCAGCGCCACGCCCAGCTTGCGCACTTCGTCCTTGAACAGTTCGCGCAGCGGCTCCAGCAGCGACAGCTTCATGTGCTCCGGCAGGCCGCCCACGTTGTGGTGGCTCTTGATGGTCTGGCCCTTCTTGCCCTTGCCGGCCGATTCGATCACGTCCGGGTAGATGGTGCCCTGCGCCAGCCACTTGGCGTTGACCAGCTTGCCCGATTCCTTGTCGAACACTTCGACGAACTCGCGGCCGATGATCTTGCGCTTCTGCTCCGGATCGGCGACGCCGGCCAGGTGGCCCATGAACTGGTCTTCCGCATCGATGCGTATCACCTTGACGCCCAGGTTCTTGGCGAACATGTCCATCACCATCTTGCCCTCGTCCAGGCGCAGCAGGCCGTGGTCGACGAACACGCAGGTCAGCTGGTCGCCGATGGCGCGGTGGATCAGCGCGGCGGCCACCGACGAATCGACGCCGCCGGACAAGCCCAGGATCACTTCATCGGTGCCGACTTGCGCACGGATTTTTTCGACCGCTTCCGAGATGTAATCCGGCATGTTCCAGTCCGACTTGCAGCCGCAGATCTCGTGCACGAAGCGGCCCAGCATGGCCTTGCCCTGCACCGTGTGGGTGACTTCCGGGTGCCACTGCACGCCGTAGAAACGCTTCTCCTCGTCGGCCATGGCGGCGATCGGGCAGCTAGGCGTGCTGGCCATCAGCTTGAAGCTCGGCGGCATTTCCAGCACCTTGTCGCCGTGGCTCATCCACACCTTCAGCATGCCGTGGCCTTCGTCGGTGACGAAGTCGTTGATGCCGTCCAGCAGCTTGGTGTGGCTGCGGGCGCGCACTTCGGCGTAGCCGAATTCGCGCACCAGGCCGTTCTCGACCTTGCCGCCCAGCTGCGCGGCCATGGTCTGCATGCCGTAGCAGATACCCAGCACCGGCACGCCCAGTTCGAACACGGCGTCCGGCGCGCGCGGGGCGTCGCCTTCCAGGGTCGAGCTGTGGCTGCCCGACAGGATCACACCGGCGGCGCCGTAGTTGCGCACGAACTCGTCGCTGACGTCATACGGGAACACTTCCGAGAACACGCCGGAGTCGCGCACGCGGCGCGCGATCAGCTGGGTCACTTGGGAGCCGAAATCGAGAATGAGGATTTTTGAGTGCATGAGTATCTACTGATGAAGATGAGAATAGAAAAACGCCGGCTCCAAGAGCCGGCGTTGCAAGGACGGTTTAGTCGCCGGAACGGTAGTTCGGCGCTTCCTTGGTGATTTGCACGTCGTGCACATGCGATTCGCGCATGCCGGCCGAGGTGATCTCGACGAACTCGGCTTTGTTGCGCAGTTCGTCGATGGTGGCGCAGCCGCAGTACCCCATCGATTGACGCACGCCGCCGACCAGCTGGAAGATGATCGCCAGCACGCTGCCCTTGTAGGCGACGCGGCCTTCGATCCCTTCGGGCACGAACTTGTCGGCCTTCATGGTGGCGTCCTGGAAGTAGCGGTCGGCCGAGCCGTCCGACATCGCGCCCAGCGAGCCCATGCCGCGATACGACTTGTACGAGCGGCCCTGGTACAGGATCACTTCGCCCGGCGCCTCTTCGGTGCCGGCAAACATGGAGCCCATCATCACGGTCGATGCGCCGGCCGCCAGCGCCTTGGAAATGTCGCCCGAGAAGCGGATGCCGCCGTCGGCGATACATGGCACGCCGGTGCCTTCCAGCGCTTCGGCAACGTTGGAGATCGCGGTGATCTGCGGCACGCCGACGCCGGCGACGATACGGGTGGTGCAGATCGAGCCCGGGCCGATGCCGACCTTGACCGCGTCCGCGCCGTATTCAACCAGCGCCTTGGCGGCGGCCGCGGTGGCGATGTTGCCGCCGATGACGTCCACGTGCGGGAACTTGGTCTTGATCCATTTCACGCGGTCCAGGATGCCTTGCGAGTGGCCGTGGGCGGTGTCGACCACCAGCACGTCGACGCCGGCCGCAACCAGCAGCTCGATGCGCTCCTCATCTTTTGCGCCCACGCCGACAGCGGCGCCCACCAGCAGCTTGCCCTGCGAGTCTTTCGACGCCAGCGGGTGCTCGGTGGATTTCTGGATGTCTTTGACGGTGATCAGGCCGCGCAGCTCGAACGCGTCGTTGACGACCAGCACGCGCTCGAGGCGGTGCTTGTTCATCAGGCGCTTGGCTTCGTCGCGATCGGCGCCTTCCGCGCCTTCCTTGACGAACACCAGCTTTTCGCGCGGGGTCATCTTGGCGCGCGCTTCGGCGTCCAGTTCCTGCTCGAAACGCAGGTCGCGGTTGGTGATGATGCCGACCACTTCCTTGCCTTCGACGACCGGGAAGCCGGAAATGCCGTACTGCTCGGTCAGCTTGATGACATCGCGGATCTTCATCGTCGGCGGGATCGTGATCGGATCACGCAGCACGCCGGCTTCGAAACGCTTGACGCGCGCCACCTCGCGGGCCTGGTCCTTGGGATTCAGGTTCTTGTGGATGATGCCTATGCCGCCCTCTTGCGCCATCGCGATGGCGAGACGGGCTTCGGTGACCGTGTCCATCGCTGCGGACAGCAAGGGAATATTCAGGCTGATGTTGCGGGTCAGACGAGTTTTGAGGGACGTATCGGCAGGCAGAACATTCGAGTACGCGGGGACGAGCAGCACGTCATCAAACGTGAGTGCTTTTTGGAGTAGACGCATAGCATTTCCTATAGGCGCAAAAGCAGATTATACAGAATAAACCGCCCCCTGTCCTAACTCTGCCGAAACTTCTGTTTCGCTAGCTCCAGAAAACTGTCATCTCAATTGTTAAATATTGCAGCGCGGAATATGTGTTGTTTATGCGCTAATTTTTAAATATTGCTATTTTAACGCTGCCATTAGGCAAACTGATCCGGTGCTCATAAGCCGGCAACTTGACTTTTTTTTAGGGGTTCTACGATGAAACTGAAACTGCTCGCACCTGCTGTACTGGCTTTCGCCGCACTATCCGCGAACGCTGCAGACCAAACCTTCAACATCCTCCCCAACGTCACCTTCGACTTCAACGGGCTGGCATTGCCCGGCGACGGGCTGCTGTCGGACGGTTCGGATGTGCTGACCTTCACCGGCCTGTCCGCTGGCGCCTATAACGTCGTGTTGACGTACAGCGCCAACTTCTCGGATATCACGACCGCTTCGCTGAACGGCAATTCGCCGTCGATCCTGTA
The DNA here is from genome assembly GCF_040369125.1 of Duganella hordei. Classification (NCBI taxonomy): domain Bacteria; kingdom Pseudomonadati; phylum Pseudomonadota; class Betaproteobacteria; order Burkholderiales; family Oxalobacteraceae; genus Duganella; species Duganella hordei. The sequence continues at coordinate 135,944 of NZ_BPWI01000016.1, read as the reverse complement.
TCACAGCACGCCGATCAGCCTCGGCGCGTTCGATCTGACGTCGACCGCTCCGTTCACGCTGACGCTGTCGGGCACAACCAGTGGTGCGCCGTTGGCGGCATATTCCGGCCACATCACGGTAACGCCTGTGCCTGAGCCGGAAACCTATGGCATGCTGCTGGGTGGTCTGGGTCTGTTGGGTCTGGTGGCGCGTCGCCGCAAGCAGTCCTGATGTCTCTGCCCGCCATCAAATGATGGCGGGTTTCGTTCGCTCCGGTTGACAGTTGCCGTAAATCATGGCGAAATCTGCCCATGCCTTACTGGAGCGTCCTATGAAACATCGCAACTCCCTCGTTCCTGTGCGCGCCATCGTTGGCGCCGTGATGCTGGCGGCCTCGTCGCTGGCCCTGGCCCAATATATATGGATAGACGACAAGGGCGTCAAACAACTGTCGGACCGCCCGCCGCCGGCGTCGGTGCCGGAAAAACGCATCCTGAAGGCGCCCGGCAAGGCGCCGTTCAATCCCAACGCCCCGGCGGAAGCGGAACCGGCCGCCAACACGGCAGAGGCCGAACCGGCCGCCAAGCGCCCGCCCACGCTGGCCGAACGCAACGCCGATTTCAACAAGCGCAAGACCGAGGCTGCCGCCGCCGAGAAAAAAGCCGCCGACGAAGCCAGGCAAAAAGCCGACACCGCCGCCAATTGCGACGCAGCCCGTAAAAACCAGCAGGCGCTGGCGGACGGCATCCGCATATCCAATTACGATAAAAACGGCGAACGCGGCGTCATGAGCGACCAGGAACGTGCGGAAATGGCAACAAAGAACCAGAAAGTGCTGGCCGGCTGCAAATAACCCTTGTCGGCCACGGCGCATGCTGCCGTATGATATCGCTATCAACATCCAACAAGACCCATAATGATCAAGACACAAGCGGGCAAGAGCCGGGCCAGCGGCCGCATCACCCTGGCGATGGTGGCGGAGCGGGCCGGCGTGGCGACGATGACCGCCTCGCGCGCCATCACCCAGCCGGACATGGTGTCGCAGGCGCTGCGCGACCGCGTCGAGCAGGCGGTGACCGAACTGGGCTACGTGCCCAACCGCGCCGCGCGCGCGCTGGCCTCGTCGCAATCAAAGGTGATCGCGGTGCTGGTGCCGTCGCTGTCGAACGCGGTGTTCACCGAAGTGCTGGCCGGCATCCAGGACGCGCTGGACGCCGACGACTATCAAATCCTGATCGGCAACACCCGCTATTCCGACAAGGAAGAGGAAAAGCTGATCGGTACCTATCTGCAGTCGAACCCGGACGGCATGCTGCTCTCCGGCCTGACCCACAGCCCCCGGGTGCAGCAGATCCTGACCAATTCGCGCGTGCCGGTGGTGTCGATGATGGACATGTCCACCGATCCGTCGCAGCTGACCGTGGGCTTCTCGCAGTTCCAGGCCGGCTGGGCGATGACCAACTACCTGATCGACAAGGGCCACAAGCGCATCGGCTTCATCGGCGCGCAGCTCGACGAGCGCACGCTGCGGCGCGCCGAGGGCTACCGCAAGGCGATGCTGGACGCCGGCCTGGCCGACATCAAGCTGGAGGTGATGGTGGGCGAGCCGTCGACCATCGCGCTGGGTGCCGAGCTGGTGGGCCGCATGCTGGCCCAGGCGCCCGATTGCGACGCCATTTTCTGCTGCAACGACGACTTGGCGCACGGCGCCATCTACCAGTGCCAGCGGCGCGGCATCGCGGTGCCGGCGCAACTGGCGATCTGCGGCTTCAACGACCTGCCCGCCTCGGCCTGGATGAACCCGTCGCTGACCACCATCGGCACGCCGCGCTACCGCATCGGCTTCGAGGCGGCCACGCTGCTGCGCGCCGTCATCAAGGGCGAGGATCCGCCCAACAAGCAGATCGACCTGGGTTTCACGCTGATGGCGCGCGAAAGCGCCTAGGCGCGACACCCTCGCCTGCTGCACCGCAACATCAAATCTTGTTTACAAATCCAGCCAAAAGTCTACACTTCGGTTAATTCTGTTAGCGCTAACATTGATTGGGCAATATGAGTACACACAGGGGTCAGATACGCTGGGTCGTCATGGGCGTCAGCGGCTGCGGCAAGAGTTCCATCGGACTGCAACTGGCGCACGCGCTGAACGCGCCGTTCATCGAGGGCGACGACTTTCATTCCTACGCCAACGTGGCCAAGATGACGGCCGGCCTGCCGCTGACCGACGCCGACCGCGCCAGCTGGCTGCTGGAACTGCACGCGCAGATCCACGCCGCGCGCGACGGGCACACCGGCCTGGTGCTGTCCTGCTCGTCGCTGAAGCGCAGCTACCGCGACCTGCTGCGCAGCGCCGATCCGCAGTTGCACTTCGCCCATCTGGCCGGCCCGCGCGAACTGATCGCGCAGCGCATGACGGCGCGTCCCGGCCACTACATGCCGCCGTCGCTGCTGGACAGCCAACTGGCTGCGCTGGAACCGCTGCAGGACGACGAAGCCGGCATCGTGCTCGATATCCGCAAAGACCCGCGCGAGCTGGTGCGCGAGATTATAGTTACCGCTAACAAATTCGACGCTCCAGCATCAGGCTGAAGCGCCAACGAGCTCTCCCCGGGGTGTACTATCCATACGCGCCCCGTTCGGGCAGTGAGGGCCCTCCTTCACTGCCTGTTTTTACATCTGTCTGAAAGCGATCGTGAACAAACAACTGACCTGGCGGGAAAAGATCAGCTACGGCATTGCCGATATGGGCTTCAATTTTTATTGGACCAATATCGCCACCTTCCTGCTGATTTTCTACACCGACGTCTTCGGCATCTCGGCCGCCGCCGCCGCATCGATGGTGTTTACGATTAAAATCATCAACGCTTTCACCGACCCGCTGATCGGCGCCGTCGCCGACCGCACCACCACCCGCTTCGGCAAGTTCCGCCCTTACCTGATATGGGTTCCCCTGCCGCTGGCCTGCGCCGCCTTCCTGACCTACACCACGCCCGACCTGTCCGAGGGCGGCAAGATCGTCTGGGCCTACGCCACCTACTTGCTGATGATGGTTTGCTACACCTGCATCAACATCCCGTACAACGCCCTGTCCGGCGTGCTGTCGGCCGATCCGCAGGAGCGTTCCACCGTCAACGGCCTGCGCTTCATCTTCGCCTTTGCCGGCGGCACGCTGGTGACGGCGGCCACGCCGGCGCTGGTGCGCTGGCTGGGCCACGGCGACGACAAACTGGGCTGGCAGCTGACGATGCTGGTGTGGGGCGTGCTGGCCTCCGCGCTGTTCGTGACGACCTTCCTCAACACGCGCGAACGCGTGGCGCCGGCGCCCACGCAGCAGTCCAATGTGTGGCAGGACATCCGCGACCTGTCGCGCAACCGGCCGTGGGTGGCGCTGTTCTTCCTGGCGCTGATCATCATGATCACCATCACGCTGCGCACCACCAGCGCCGCCTACTACTTCAAGTACGTGGTCGGCCGGCCGGAGCTGATGCAGGGTTTCGTCCCCGCCTATATGATCTCGGCCGCCGTCGGCGCTTCGCTCACGCCGTTCCTGACGCGCTTCGTCGACAAGCGCAAGCTGATGATGATCTTGATGAGCACCACCGCCCTGCTGTCGCTGGCCTTCTTCTTCGTGCAGAAGGACCAGGTCACGCTGATGTTCGCGCTGCAGATCGCCACCGGCCTGGTGCTGGGACCGAAATCGCCGCTGGCGTTCTCGATGTACGCCGACACCGCCGACTACAACGAATGGCGCACCGGCCGCCGCGCCACCGCGATGACCTTCGCCGCCGCCACCTTCTCGCAAAAGCTCGGCACCGCCGTCGCGGTGGCGGTCATCGGCTGGCTGTTCACCAAGCTCGGATACGTGGCCAACGTCGCCCAGACTTCCGGTTCGCAGGCCGGCATCGTCTGGCTGATGTCCTTCATTCCGGCGGCCTTCGCGGTGCTCGCGGTGGCCGTCATGTTCTTCTACAACCTCGACAACACCAAGCTGGTCCAGATCCAGGCGGATCTGGAAGCCCGCAAATCTCAATCTTAAACGGAGAGTTTCAATGTTAGGCCCTACCCACGACGGCGACCGCTACGAACTGACCAGCCCCACGGCGATGCCGCGCGCGGCTGGCTTCCTGTGGAACCAGAAGATGATGATACAGGTGACCTGCCGCGGCTACGCCACCGCGCAGTTCATGCAGCCGGAGCCGGCCAAGTACGCGTACGCGCCCAACCTGGAAGCGAAAACCTTCATGCAGCCGGAGCAGAACTACTACGCGCACCATCCGGGCCGCTTCTTCTACATCAAGGACGAGGAAACCGGCGAGCTGTTCTCGGCGCCGTACGAGCCGGTGCGCGCGCCGGTGGACAGCTACAATTTCTCGGTCGGTAAAAGCGACCTGTCGTGGACCATCGAGCACCTGGGCGTGCGGGTCGAGCTGAATCTGAGCCTGCCCGTCAGCGACGTGGTGGAGCTGTGGTCGCTGCGCGTGACCAACCTGTCGGGCCGGGCGCGCAAGCTGAGCGTCTACCCCTACTTCCCGATCGGCTACATGTCGTGGATGAACCAGTCCGGCGAATACCGAGCGGACCTGGGCGGCGTGGTGGCCAGCTGCGTCACGCCGTATCAAAAGGTGGCCGACTACTTCAAGCAGAAGGACTTCAAGGACAAGACCTACTTCCTGTGCGAGGAAGCGCCGCTGGCGTGGGAAGTCCGGCAGATGGCGTTCGAGGGCGAAGGCGGCTTGCATAATCCAGGTTCGCTGCAGGACGAACAACTGGGCAACAGCGACGCCCGCTACGAGACGCCGACCGCCGTGGTGCAGTATCGCCTGGCACTGGCCGCCGACGAGGCGCACGACTACCGCTTCATCTTCGGCCCGGCCTTCGACGACGCCGAGATCCGCGCCGTGCGCGAAAAATACCTGAGCGCCGACGCCTTCGCCGCCGCCCGCGCCGACTACGCCCGCTACATCGCCGGCGGACGCGGATGCCTGCAGATCGAAACGCCGGACAAGGAACTGGACAACTTCGTCAACAACTGGCTGCCGCGCCAGGTGTTCTACCACGGCGACGTCAACCGCCTGAGCACCGATCCGCAGACCCGCAACTACCTGCAGGACAACATGGGCATGAGCTTCATCAAGCCCAGCGTGATGCGCAACGCCTTCCTGCACGCGCTGTCGCAGCAGGAAGCCAGCGGCGCCATGCCGGACGGGATCCTGCTGGCCGAAGGCGCGGAGCTCAAGTACATCAACCAGGTGCCGCACACCGACCATTGCGTGTGGCTGCCGGTGGCGCTGAAGGTCTACCTCGACGAAACCAACGACTACGACATCCTCAATGTGGACGTGATCGGCCACGAGAACGGCATCGCCCTCACCGTCTCCGAACGCGTGAGCAGCGCCATGGACTGGCTGCTGCAGTCGCGCGACCAGCGCGGCCTGAGCTACATCGCCCAGGGAGACTGGTGCGATCCGATGAACATGGTCGGCTACAAGGGCCGCGGCGTATCGGGCTGGCTGACCGTGGCCACCGCCTACGCGCTGAACCTGTGGGCGGATATCTGCGAACAATGCGGCGCCAGCGCGTCGTTGGCGGAAAGCGCGAAGCACTTCCGCGCCGGCGCCATCGCCGTCAACCGCGCCGCCAACGAACACCTGTGGGATGGCCAGTGGTACGCGCGCGGCATCACCGACGACAACGTCACCTTCGGCATCGCCAAGGATGTCGAAGGCCGCATCTGGCTCAACCCGCAGGCCTGGGCTATCCTCGGCGGCACGGCCAGCGAGCAGCAGCGCGCATCGATGCTGGCGCAGGTCGAGGAGCAGCTGGCGACGCCGTACGGCGTGGCAATGTTCGCGCCGCCGTTCAGCGCCATGCGCGACGACGTCGGCCGCGTCACGCAGAAACACCCGGGATCGGCGGAGAACGGCGCGGTCTACAACCATGCCGCCGTGTTCTACATCTACAGCCTGTACACCATCGGCGAAAGCGACCGCGCCTACCAGCTGCTGCGCCAGATGATACCCGGCCCGAGCGAGGCCGATTACCTGCAGCGCGGCCAACTGCCGATATTCATCCCCAATTACTATCGCGGCGCGTATCACGAGTACCCGCGCACCGCCGGCCGCTCCAGCCAGTTGTTCAACACCGGTACCGTGTCGTGGGCTTACCGCTGCTTTATCGAAGGCCTGTGCGGTCTGCGCGGCGACGGCGACGCCCTGCTGGTGCGGCCGCAGCTGCCGAAGGAATGGGACGGCATCAAGGTCACGCGCGAGTTCCGCTGCGCGACGTTCAAGGTGTCTATACAACGGGCCGACATCGATGAAATTCAGGTCTGGCAGGGAGGTAATCGTTTGACTGATGGCCGCGTGACCGGTATCGTTACGGGCGGAGCATATGCGCTGGAAGTTTTGATCCCGCGCTGACCATTACATCTCAAAATTATAAGGACACCGCATCATATGAAGAAGCGTCTCTGGCTGTCACTGGCACTGGTTTATCCACTCATGTTAACCGGCGCGGTGCATGCCGCGGACGATAGCCGTCCATGGCTCAACAGCACGCAGTCCGCCGACACCCGCGCCGATGCGCTGGTCAAGGCGATGACGCTGGATGAAAAAATCCAGACCGTGTTCGGCTACTTCTCCACCGAGTTCACACCGAAGAACTTCGCCCAGCCCAAAGACGGCCGTCCCGATTCGGCCGGCTACATTCCAGGCATCGCCCGTCTCGGCCTGCCGTCGCAATGGCAGTCGGACGCCGGCGTCGGCGTGGCGACGCAAGCCGTGTCGAAGAAGCCGTACGAGCGCACTTCCCTGCCCTCGGGCCTGGCCACCACGGCCACCTGGAATCCGCAGCGCGCCTTTGAAGGCGGCGCGATGATCGGCTCCGAAGCGCGCAGCACCGGCTTCAACTTCCTGCTGGCCGGCGGTGTCAACCTGATGCGCGAACCGCGCAACGGCCGCAACTTCGAATACGGCGGCGAAGATCCGCTGCTGGCCGGCGTGATGGTCGGCGAACAGATACGCGGCATCCAGTCCAGCCACGTGGTCTCCACCGTCAAGCACTATGCGTTCAACGACCAGGAAACCAACCGCAATCACGTCAACGTCAAGATCGAGGACAAGGCCGGCCGCATGTCCGACCTGCTGGCGCTGCAGTTCGCGATCGAGCGCGGCAAACCGGGCGCCGTCATGTGCTCGTACAACCGCGTCAACGGCGCCTACGCCTGCGAGAACGACTACCTGTTGAACCAGGTGCTGAAGCAGGACTGGGGCTTCCCCGGCTTCGTCATGTCCGACTGGGGCGCGACCCACTCGACGATTCCCGCCGCGATGAACGGCCTGGATCAGCAGTCCGGCCACCCGTTCGACAAGGCGGCCTACTTCAATGAAGGCCTGAAGGAAGCAGTGGTCAACGGTCACGTGCCGATGTCGCGGCTGGACGATATGGTCAAGCGCATCACGCGCAGCATGTTCGCCAACGGCTTGGTGGAGCACCCTGTCGCGGCCCCTGCTTCGCCCAGCGCTGGTATCGATTTCACGGCCCACGGCAAGGTCACCCAGGCCGACGCCGAAGAGGCCATCGTGCTGCTGAAGAACCAGAACAACCTGCTGCCGCTGGGCACGGGCGTACGCACCATCGCCATCATCGGCGGCCATGCGGACGTCGGCGTGCTGTCGGGCGGCGGTTCGGCGCAGGTCTATCCGCTGGGCGGTTCGGCGGTGCCGAACGAAGGACCTAAGCACTTCCCGGGTCCTATCGTGTACCACCGCTCGTCGCCGATGGCGGAAATCGCCGCGCAGACCAAGGCCAAGGTCGTCTACAACGACGGCAAGGATGCCGCCGCAGCAGCCAAGCTGGCGGCGTCCAGCGACGTCGCCATCGTATTCGGTAACCAGTGGCTGGCCGAGAGCTTCGACGCGCCGGACCTGAACCTGCCGGGCGCGCAGGATGCGCTGATCGCCGCCGTGGCGAAGGCCAATCCGAAAACGGTGGTGGTGCTGCAGACCGGCGGCCCGGTCGTCATGCCGTGGCTGAACAATGTCGGCGCGGTGCTGGAGGCCTGGTACCCGGGCACCAGCGGCGGCAAGGCGATCGCCCGCGTCATCAGCGGCGAAGTCAATCCGTCGGGCCACCTGCCTGCCACCTTCCCTGCTTCGGTGGCGCAGTTGCCGCGCCAGGTGATCGACGGCGACGACAAGACCAAGGATGAGAACATCATCGAGAAGGTCACCACCGACTACAACATCGAAGGCGCGGCGGTCGGCTACAAGTGGTTCGACCTGAAGGGCCACAAGCCGCTGTTCCCGTTCGGCTACGGCCTGTCGTACACCAGCTTCGCGTATTCGGACCTGAGCGCCAAGGCGGCCAATGGCGGCGTTGAGGTGAGCTTCAGCGTGAAGAACACCGGCAAGCGCGACGGCAAGGCTGTGGGCCAGGTGTATGTGTCGCCGGTAGGCGGCGGCTGGGAAGCGCCGAAGCGCCTGGGCGGCTGGGACAAGCTGGCGCTGAAGGCCGGCGACAGCGGCAAAGCCAGCGTGCGCATCGATCCGCGCCTGCTGGGCGTCTACGACAGCGCCAGCAAAACCTGGAAGATCGCGGCCGGCGACTACCTGGTGACCCTGGCCGAATCGGCGGGCGCCGCACCGGCGGCCAGCGTCAAGCTGCACCTGGACGCGCAGACCGTCAACGTCAACGGCCGTTAAGCCGGAACACAGGCAGCGTGGCGGTTATTCTTTCCAGCCGACCGCCACGCTGCCTATCCCTTTGTCGTCCCATACCAGCACCGTCGCATTGACGTACGTGCCGCTGTCATTGCCGACCACATTGATGGCGTTGGCGTGGTAGCGGTAATTGCCGCCCGCCTTTTGCGCGGCCACCTGCTCGGCGTGACGTCCGCGCTCGCCCCAGATCTGCGTGGTGAAGAACGCGCCGAAGGCCAGCGTCAGCGCGACGCCCAGCGCCAGCGGCTTACGCATGTCGTAGCGCTTGCGCCTTTCAAACGCACGCGCCTCCTCGATAGCCGGGCTGCCCAGTTGCGACAACACCCAAATCCAGACCACGCCTTTCAGCAACGGCAGCAGGATGCCTATCGAGTACTGGAGCGGCGCCAACCGCATTTGCGTCAACGTCAGATCCAGCGGCTGCACGAACAGCAGCAGGAACCAGAGCACCGCACCGGGGATGGACAAAAACAGCATCCAGCGCAGCACCACGGCGGCACGCAAGCCGCCGCAGAACAGCAGCAACGCCCCCGCCAGGGCCGCCAGCTCGACGCTGAACAGCGAGCCGGCGCCATGCGCGGAGTTCCATCCGGCGACAGCGAAATCGATGGCCGCCACGCCCAGCAGCACCTTGCCGGCGCGCCGCATGACCGGCACATAGCGTACTGGATCGGCGATGATCGCCGGCCGGGGGACGGCCGGTTCCCGCGCCGCCAGTTCGGCGAGCCGTGCTTCGATTTGCGCCACGCGTTCCGGGAAGCGTTCGGCGTCGATACGGCTGAGAATCTGTTGTAACTGCGTTGCGTCGTACAGCGAGTAATCGGGTTGGTTCAATGCTGCTCCATTGTCGTTAATCTTGAATCGCCAGCGCAGACAGCAGTGGTGCGCTCCCCTGGCGGAAGGTGCGCTTGACCAGCGCATCGTCGAAGTATTTTGCGTAGATCATCGGGATGACCTGCTCGCTCACCATCGCTCTCAGCGCCATCGTGAAGCGCGCCCGCACTTCCGGCGTGATGTTCTTCTTCGACAGGTAGACACCGGCAAAGCGCGATGTGGTTTCCGGCATCGGGATCACCAGCGCCCTGTCCTTGAAATACGCCGACTTCAGATACTTGGTGTAGATCGGCGGCGTCGCCAGCGTGCCGGCGGCGCGGCCCATTTCCAGCTTGCCGAACACCGTCTCGAAATCGTTGACCACTTCCAGCCTGCCGGCCGAGGCCAGCAGCGCCAGCTGGGTCTCGACGGCGGCGTCGTAGGTCATGCCGCGCGTGACGTTCAGCCGCCCCGTGCCGCGCGCGACAAAGTCGCTCAGGCTGGTGTAGCGCTGCCCGCCGGGATCGGCCAGTATCAAATCATATTGCAGGTAGGTGTAAGGCAGGTGGGTCGCGTAGGCGTCGCGCTCGGGCGTGCGCAGCGCGGCCATCGTCATGTCGACGCGGCCCGCTTCCAGTTCGACGAACAGGCGCTGGCGCGGGAACCACAGGAATTCGAATTTGCAGCCGGTGCGGCGGGCAAGCTCGTTGACAACGTCGACCGAGATGCCGCCGATGTGGCCGTTGCTGTCGCGGAATGCGGTGTAGCCAAGGTCGCTGAGCCCGACCCGTGTCGACGACGGACAGCCCGCCCCCGCCTGGACGGCGGCCGGACTTAGCCACAAACCGGCAATCAAACAGATCCAGTTGCGCCTGTAGCGTCTCATCGTGGGCTCATTGTGTGGGATAACCAGAGTGTAACGTAGCTGTCCGACATGTACCAGCAGGAAACTTCCGAGTGTTGCGAACGCTTGATCAATGCCGCGCCCCGATCCTGGGTGGCAACGTACACTTGTCGACAGCCACGAAGGAGAATGTTATGAGCCTGTCGCCCGCTAAGCAAGCTGAGCTGCAACGTGCGCTGGATGCGGCCGATGCCGACCTGGTCCGACCCGCGCGGCAGGCGGCGCTGCTGCCAGGCACTATGCCGGCCACGGCCGCGCCGCAGCCGGCCGCGCAGATCGCCGATGCCAACCTGAACATCGTGCGCCACAAGGACAGCGGCTGCATCCAGTTCATCTTTCCGGCGCCGGGCGTGCAGCCGGCCTTGTTGGCGCCCGCCGCGCAGGGCCGCTGGGAATGGATCGTGCAGGCCGCGTTGCGCTGCAGGGAACAGCTGACGCAATCGATGATCGAGAAGATCGAAGCGGCCAACAAGCCGGAGGCGCTGCTGAGCCTGCGCACCGGCACCCCGCAGCCGGCAACGGCGGCCGATCTCGCGGCCTCGCGCGGACGCAAGGTGCTGCTGCTGGTGCACGGCGTGTTCAGTTCGACCGGGGGCGCGTTCGGCGACCTGGCCGCGGACACCACCATGCAGCAACTGCTGGCGCGCTACGATGGCCGGGTCTATGCCTACGATCACTGGACCATCGCCAAGACACCGCAGCAGAATGCGCTGGACCTGCTGTCCCGTCTGCCGGCCGATGCAGGCTGGAACATCGACATCGTCTGCCACAGCCGTGGCGGACTGGTGGTGCGCTCGCTGTTGTCGAACTCCGATGACGCCGTGCTGGCCGCCATCGCCAACCGGCGCGCGGGGCGTATCGCCAGCGTGGACAAGGTGTTCTTTGTGGCGGCGGCCAATCAGGGCTCGCCGCTGGCCTCGCCGGACGACATCCAGCACTTCCTCAACGTGGCGGCGATGCTGGCCTCGTTCAGCGGCGGCATGGCGCTGGACCTGGTGATAGCGCTGGCGCGGATGGTGGTGTCGCTGGGTTTCGGCCGGCCCAGCGTGGAGGCGCTGGCGAACGGTTCGGCGCTGATCGGCCAGCTGAACCGCGGCGGCACGCTGCTGACCAGCGCCAGCAGCTGGTATGTGCGCGCCGATTTCGACTATGGCCGCTCGGCGCTGGCGCAAACCGGCGCGCTGCTCAACCGCCTGCTGCTGGACGCCGACAACGACGTGGTGGTCCCCTACGGCGGCGTGCCGCTGCCCGGCCTGCAGATCGCCGACGGCCACGTATTGGATATCGGCACGCCGCAGCACAAGCAATCCGAGATCTGGCATACCGAGCTCTTCAAGAGCGCCGACACGCGCGACTTCCTGCTCAAGCGGCTGGGCTAGCCTTGCTGACCTTGCGCCGGCGGGCGTTTTTGGGATCGGCGATCAGCGGACGGTAGATTTCCACCCGGTCATGCTCGCGCAGCACGGTGTCCAGCGTCTTCTTCTTGGCGTAGATGCCGACCTGCATGATCGACAGGTCCACCTCGGGCGCCTCCTGCAGCACGCCGCTGATGACGATCGCCTGCTCGATGGTGGTGCCGGCCGGCACCCGCAGCGCGCGCAGGAATTGCACCGCGTCGCTGGCGTAGCACACCTCGATATTGAAGGTCTCAGCTGCCATATACCGTTTCCGCCCGCTTGCAGAAGGAATCGACCATGCTGTTGGCGATCATGCCGAACACCGGCCCGACCAGCTTGGCCAGGATGGCGCTGGAAAACTCGTAATGCAGGTCCAGCTCGATCTTGCAGGCATCCTCGCGCAGCGCTTTAAACGTCCACACGCCGTCCAGGCACTTGAAAGGACCGTCCACCAGCTTCATCTTGATCTCGGTCGATGGCGTGTTCTCGTTGGCGGTGGTGAAGCTCTGGCGCACGCCGTGATAGTTGATGCCGACGCTGGCCACCACCGATTTTTCTTTCCGTTCACGGATTTCCACACCACCGCACCATGGCAGAAATTTGGGATAGTCCTCGATGGCGGCGACCAGATCGAACATCTGCTGGGCGCTATAACCGAGGAAAACTGATTTGTGCACTACTGCCATTGTCTAACCATTTGCTATGATGTTGAATTATCCGCATTTCCATGCGTGAAGCAGTAGTTTAACCGATACCATCTCATGACCATAGCCGACAACAAAAAAGCCTTTTTTGACTACTTCATCGAGGACCGCTACGAAGCGGGCATCGTCCTGGAAGGCTGGGAAGTCAAGGCCATCCGCGACGCCCGGGTCCAGATCAAGGAAGCCTACGTCACCATCAAGGGCGACGAGCTGTTCCTGTTCGGCGCCCATATCAGCGCGCTGCCGACCGCCTCCACCCATATCCACCCGGAAGCCATCCGCACCCGCAAGCTGCTGCTGCACCGCGCGGAGATGGACAAGCTGATCGGCAAGGTCGAGCGTTCCGGCTACACGCTGGTACCGCTGAACCTGCATTACAAGGGCGGCCGCATCAAATGTGAAATCGGCCTGGCCAAGGGCAAGAAGATGCATGACAAGCGTGCCACAGAGAAAGATCGCGACGGCAAGCGCGAAGTGGCGGCCGCCATGAAGACCCACAGCCGCTGATCCGCCGTGCGCCAGTGTTGCGCGTCCTGTACAAAACCCGGCCCCGCGCCGGGTTTTTTATTGCCTGACGAGTTTCTAATTAGAAACACCCATGCTAAACTGGGAGCAGAATGATTTTACATTCGCGGGTGGTGTTCGCCTGCGAACCAGACAGTGTACTTTTGACGACGAGGCAATAATGGCGCTGAAAACTGCAATGGCCCTGGGAGCCGCAGCCGCTCTGCTACTGGCGGGATGCGCATCGCGCTACACGCCGACCCCGCTGGCCGCGAACTTCCCGACCACCAAGCAGGCCAAGCTGCAAGCGGCTTACCATTGGGGCGTCATTTCCGACAGCATCGAGAAACGTGTGGTGGCCGAGCTCAAGAAGAGCCCGCCCCGTCCGGTCTTCATCAACGAACCCAGGGATCCGTCCGCCTTCCAGCGCGCGCTGTCGACCCAGCTGACCACCTCGCTGGTCAATGATGGCTACGTGGTCACGCGCTCCCCGGCCGGCTCGCTCAAGATCGACATGGACGTGCAGGCCGTCACCTTTACCGCCAACCGTCCGCAATACCGCTATCACGGCGAGCGCGCGGTGCTGGGCACCGGCGTCTGGCTGCTGAGCGAGATCGAAGCGCCGGTCGTGCTGAACCTGGCCGTGGCCGCCGGCGCCTGGGACTCCTACGACTGGTTCAACGCCCAGTTCGCCCCCGGCGCGACGCCCAAGACCGAAATCATCGTCACCGTGTCGGTGTCCGACCAGTTCCGCTACGTGGCGCGCAATACCTCGGCGTACTACGTGGCCGACAGCGACCGCATCCTTTACGGCATCGTCGATCCGGAGCCGGAGGAACCCAAGCTGACCCGGCTCTTCAAAGTCCGTGGAGACATGTAAATGACCCTGATGTTACGCGCGTCCCTGCTGGCCCTGCCGCTGCTGCTGGCGGCCTGCTCCTCCACCCCGACCAAGGATGAAGGCAATTATTCGACCATCTCGTCCAACCAGTTCATCGACGCCAACTACAAGGCCGCCGATTCGCTGATGCACCAGTTGAGCGGCAAGCTGCTGGCCGACAAGCCGTTGATCATGGCCACCATCGTCAACATCGACGCGCTGGAGCAGACCACGACGCTGGGACGGCTGGTGTCGGAGCAGTTGTCGACGCGGTTGGCGCAAGGCGGCCTGAGCATGCTGGAAATGAAGCTGCGCAACAGCGTCTACCTGAAGCGCAACCAGGGCGAGCTGATGCTGACGCGCGAGATCGGCGAAGTGGCGACCGCCCACAACGCCCAGGCCATCGTGGTCGGCTCGTATGCGGAGACCAGCGACATGGTGTTCATCAACATCAAGGTGATCCAGCCCAACACCAACTTCGTGCTGGCCGGACAGGACTACGTGCTGGCCAAGGAAGCCATCGTCCGCTCGATGCTGCAGCGGAACTAGCGACCTATACCAGGCGCGGCAGCACATCCACCGCCGACGCCTCCACTTTCAGTCCGATCAGGTCGTCCGCCCGGGTCTTGCCCAGGTTGATGGCCGCGATCGGCTTGCCCGCCTCGGCCGCCAGCTTGCAGAAGCGGTAGCCGGAAAACACCATCAGCGACGAGCCCACCACCAGCAGCGCGTCCGCCTGCTCCATCATGCCCAGGGCTTCGGCCGTGCGCTGGGCTGGAATGTTGTCGCCGAAGAAAATCACGTCCGGCTGCAGCGTGCCGCCGCAGGCGTCGCAGCTGGGCATGTGAAAGTGCTGCAAGGCGTCCAGCTCGACCTCGGCGTCGCCGTCGGGACGGGATTCGGGCACCACGCTGTCCACGCCCGCCGCCGCGCTGGCGGCCAGCTCAGGATTGGCCTGGACCAGCCATTCCTGGATGGCGGCGCGCGGGTGCAGCGTGCGGCAGTCCAGGCAGATGGCGCCGTGGATGTTGCCGTGCAGTTCAATCAGCTTGCGGCTGCCGGCGCGCTGGTGCAGGCCGTCGACGTTCTGCGTGATCAGTCCGTCGATGCGGCCGGCCGCCTCCAGCGCGGCCAGCGCCTGGTGGCCGACGTTCGGCGCCGCCTGCGCCAGCGTCGGCCAGCCGGCCATGCTGCGCGCCCAGTAGCGCCGCCGCACGGCCTCGTCGCGGCGGAAATCCGGGCCCTGGATCGGCGTGCGGCCGCGGCGGACGCCGTCCTTGTCGCGGTAGTCGGGTATGCCGGAGGCGGTGCTCAGGCCGGCGCCGGTGAGCACCAGCACGCGGCGGTGCCGTTGCAAAAAGCTGCCAAGATGGTCGAGTTGCTGATTCAGGTTCATGTGCGCCATGTTATCCGAGAATCGCGGTGGTAGCATGGAGGCATAAAATTTCCGGGTCCGTAGAACCGTTTTCGTTCGGCAAGGTATTAACGGTGGTAATGGAGGATGTCGGATGCAGCACGGACAGCACGAGAAGGATGAAGTCGCACTGTTGGCCAGGGTCTCGGCCGGGGACCGGCTCGCCTTCGAAGCATTGTACCGCTCATATTTTTCGCGCTTGTCGCGGTTTATCGGCCGCATGACGCGCAACGCCGCGCTGATCGAGGAAGTGGTGAACGATACAATGTTGGTGGTCTGGCAAAAAGCGGCCAGTTTCGACGGCAGCTGCAAGGTATCCACGTGGATCTTTGCGATCGCGTATCGCAAGACCTTGAAGGGATTGAAGGCCGGCGACGATCCGGTCGAGTCGGACGCCTCGCTGTACGAGGACGACAGCGGCAACCAGCCGGAACAGGCCATCGGACGGCACCAGTTGCGCCAGACCGTGGCCGACGCGCTGGACCAGCTGCCGGCAGCCCAGCGGGCGGTGATGGTGCTGACGTACTATCATGACATGGTCTACAGCGAAATCGCCGAAGTGGTCGATTGTCCGCTGAATACGGTCAAGACCCGCATGTTTCATGCGCGGCACAGATTGAAAGACTTGTTGTGGAACGAAAGAGAGAGCACGCGATGAACGGGCGCATATTCAGGATGGATATCCCGGCGCACCAGGCGGTGCAGGAATTGCTGCCATGGTATGCGGCGTCGCAACTGGCGCCGGAAGAGACGCAGCGGGTGCAGCAGCACTTGCAAACCTGCGCCGAGTGCCGGCAGGAGCTGGAATGGGAACGCGAGATGCGGGCGCAGGCTGCCGTGGCGGCGGCGTCCGGCGCGCTGCCTGACGGCGTCGACATGGAACGGGCATTGGCCCGGCTGATGCCCGCGCTGGGACCGCAGGAGCACGCCACGACCGGCGACGCCGGCGTGCTGGCCTCTGCGCCCGCCCAACCACCGGCCGCCGCGCCTGGCGCCGTTGCTGCTCGCCAGCCCTGGTGGCGGACTGCGGCGGCCAACCAGCCGTCCTGGCTGCGCTGGACCGTGGCGGCGCAATGGGTGGCGATCGTCGGCCTGCTGGTGTTCCTGGTACGGCCGGGCGACGAAGCCCCGGCCTACCGTGTGCTCGGCTCGTCCGTCAGCAACGGCGGCAATATGGTGGTGGTGTTCCAGCCCGGCGCCACCGAGCGCGACCTGCGCCGCATCTTGCAGACACAGGGCGCGCGCGTAGTCGACGGCCCGACCGTCACCGACGCCTATCTGCTGCATGTGCCCACCGCCAGCCGCGACCGTGCGCTGCAGGCCTTGCGCGCCGAGCCGGCCGTCAAGCTGGCCGAGCCGCTGGATTCAGGTAGCCCGCCGTGAACGCCCTGATACGTCTGTGCATGTTGCTGGCCTGCCTGGCCGGTCTCGCATCGGCGCCGCTGGCCGCCGCGCAAACGGCCGCGCCGCCCGACGGCGACGAGATCGTGCAGCCGCAGGCCGTCACCACCGGCGAGGCCCCCGGCGCGCATCAGCTGCTGGTCATGCTGCGGCTGCCGGCGACCCACTTCCGTCCGGACGCCAGCTACGGCGGCCGCTACATCGACGACGGCGGACGCAGCGCGCGCCGCCGCCGCGCCGAGGCGCTGGCCACGCTGCACGGCCTGACCCTGGTCGACGATTGGCCGATGCCGGTGCTCGGCCTTGATTGCTACGTCATGCGCTACCCGGACAACGAGTCCGCCGAGCGCATCATCGCCGTGCTGGCGCGCGATCCGCAGGTCGAATGGGCGCAGCCGGTCGCCAGCTTCAACGGCATGGCCGCCGCCGGCACGGCTCCTACTGACAGCGGAGATGCCCTGTATCCGGTGCAGCCCGCCGGACGCTACTGGCATGTGGCCGAGCTGCATCGCTACACCACCGGGCGCGACGTCAAGGTCGCCGTGGTCGACAGCGGCATCGACGCCAGCCATCCCGACCTGCAGGGCCAGTTGGCCGTCAACGCCAACTTTGTCGACGCCGCCGCCATCCCGGCCGAGAACCACGGCACCGCCGTGGCCGGCATCATCGCCGCGCGCGCCGGCAACGGCGGCATACTCGGCGTTGCGCCGCAGGCCAGGCTGATGGGCCTGCGCGCCTGCTGGCAGCAGCCCGACCTGGCCACGCGCTGCAACAGCTTCACGCTCAGCAAGGCGATCAACTACGCCATCCTCAACGGCGCCAAGGTCATCAACCTCAGCCTGTCCGGCCCGCCGGACCGCCTGCTCGACAAGCTGCTCGACGTCGCGCTCGAACGCGGCATCGGCGTGGTCGGCGCGATCGATGCCAAGGCCGGCGGACCGGCCTTCCCCGCCAGCCACCGCGGCGTGCTGGCGGTGGCCTCGCAGGCGGCCGTGGGCAGGACGCCGGCACCGGCGCCGCCAACGGCCGACGCCGCCAGCGATCCGCCGCTGCTGGCGCCCGGTACCGACGTTCCGACCACGGCGCCCGGCGGGCGCTGGTCCTTCGTCAGCGGCAGCTCGTATGCGGCGGCCCATGTCAGCGGCATGCTGGCGCTGATGGACCAGCTGCAACCGGCATCGACACCGGTGCAGCTGCGTCATCTGCTGCAGCCCGGCGAAACGCCGAACACTGTTAATATTGATGCATGCGCTACCATCTCCCGCTTACTCCGCAATTGCGGCTGCTCATGCACCGCCGCCGGCCTCGCTCAACGCGGCCTCAATCCGTGACCTTACGCCGCTGCGCGCTCGCCCTTCTATGCATACTGCCGTGGCACCAGGCCACCGCCCAAACCGATTTCAGCGGCAGCGCCGCGCTGCAATCGGATTACCGCTATCGTGGCCAGTCGCTCGGTGACGGCCGCCCGGTGCCGCAGCTGACGCTGAACCTCGACGACGCGTCCAGCTGGTATGGCGGCCTGTTCGCCAGCGGTTCGTCGATCGGCGACCGGAACGGCCTCAAGCTGCAAGGCTATGCCGGCTACGCGCTGCGCCTGGCCTCGGGCTGGAGCGTGGAGGCCGGCTGCAGCCGGTCCGCCTACACCCAGCTGCACTCCACCGATTTCAATGAATGCTATATCGGCGCATCCGGCGAGCGGCTGACCACGCGGCTGTATTATTCGCCGCGTTACTTCGGCTATGCGGCGCGCACGCTGTATGGCGAAGTCAACTTGTTCTATCCGGTCCACCCCAGCGTCAACCTGATCGCGCATGCGGGACTGATGCACACTCTGCACGGCATGGCCTGGCCCGGCATCCCCGCCAATTCACGCTACGACCTCAAGCTGGGCGCCAGTGTCCCGATCGGCAATTGGACCTTGCAGCTGGCGCGCGAGCAGACCCAGGACGACGGCGTGCGCTATATACATTACCCGCCGTCATCGAACCGGGCCTGGACGATGAGCGCGACTTATTCTTTCTAAAAGTATATTTAAGCGACGGCGAAACCTGCGAGCGACGGGCTGGAATCCACAGTCCACCAACCCGAGCTCTCGAAAGGAATCGCCATGCGCTCTTCGACTTCCCCCCTGCTGGCCACCCTGATCCTCACCGCCTGCGGCGGCGGGGGCTACGGCAACTCGCCGATGACGCCGCCGGTGGTGATGCCACCGGCCACCGCCACCCACTTCGCCGTGGCCAACCTGGTCACCGACACCGCGACCGGCGCCGCCCACACCGATGCCAAGCTGGTCAACCCATGGGGCATCGCCTTCAATCCGGCCGGCTTTGTCTGGGTCGCCAACAACGGCAGCGCCAGCTCGACGCTGTATGACGGCAACGGCGTGCCGCAGACGCTGGTGGTCGCCACGCCGGCGGCGCCGACCGGCATCGTCTACAACGGCAGCGGCGACTTCCGCGCCAGCCCGTTCATCTTCAGCCATGAGAGCGGCGCCATCTCCGCCTGGTCGCCGGCCGTCGACCGCAACAACGCCGTCAAGGTGTACGACGGCGCCGCCGCGCAGGCGGTGTACAAGGGCCTGGCGATCGCCACCTGGAACAACGCCAACTACCTGTACGCGGCCGACTTCCACAACAAGCGCGTCGACGTCTTTGACGCCGGCTTCAACAAGGTGGCGCTGCCGGGCGGCTTCAGCGACAGCTCGCTGCCGGCGGGCTATGCGCCGTTCGGCATCCAGGCCATCGGCGACCGCATCTATGTCGCCTACGCCCAGCGCGAAACCAGCGGCGACGACGAGCAGGCCGGCGCCGGCCTGGGCGCCATCGACGTGTTCGACACGGCCGGCAACCTGCTCAAGCAACTGGTGCGCGGCGGCGCCCTGAACGCGCCCTGGGGCATGGCGATGGCGCCGTCCAATTTCGGCAGCTACAGCGGCAAATTGTTGGTCGGGAATTTCGGCGACGGCAAGATCAACGCCTATGATCCGGTCACCGGCGCCAGCGCCGGCACGCTGGCCAGGGGCGACGGCAGCGCCATCGTCATCGACGGCTTGTGGGGCATCGCCTTCGGTCCCGGCATCAACAGCCAGCCGACCAACACGCTGTTCTTCAGCGCCGGCCCAGGCGACGAGCAACACGGCGCCTACGGCCGCATCGATATGCTGTGACTTATGCGGTGAGGCGGGAACGCAAGTCTTCGACCGAGGCCAGCCATTCCTGGTAGTGCTCGCTCTCCTCCCACAGCTCGCGCAGCTCCGAGCGCTCCGACAGGATGCGCTCGATGGCGCGGCCCGCCTTTTCCGCCAGGTCGGTGCGCAACCTGGCCTTGGGCTTGCGCGCGTCCACCCAGTCGTCGACGGCGGCGCTGTCCTCGGTGCGCGCGCCGCCCTTGCCCTGCAGCCGCGCCAGCACTTCGATCGCCACCAGCGCCTCGACAGCGAACGGCATTTCCAGTTCGTCGCCGTTGTCCTCCAGCGCCACGTCCAGCGTGTTCTCGACCGCGTCGAGGTTGCTGGTTTCCTTCAGGTCCTCCGCCCAGTCCTGCGCGTAGTCGTTGCCGAAGGCGTCCACTGCCCATGTTCCCATCGTTGCTCCTTATGCCTTGGCCGGCTTGACCAGCGGCGCATCTTTCTGCGATTTGACGACCTGCATGGCGGTGGCGATCAAGCCGCTCATCTCGCCCAGGTTGGCCGGGATGATAATCGAATTATTGGTCTTGGCCAGCTGCGAGAACGCGCCCACATACTGCTCGGCCACCTTCAGGTTGACGGCGTCCTCGCCGCCCGGCTCGCGGATCGCCGCGCCGACCTGGCGCAGCGCCGACGCGTTCGCTTCGGCCAGCGCGATGATGGCGGCGGCCTGGCCCTGGGCGCGGTTGATGGCGGCCTGCTTGTCGCCTTCCGAGCGCGCGATCTGCGCTTCGCGCTCGCCGCTGGCGATGTTGATCTGCTCCTGCTTGCGGCCTTCCGAGGCGGCGATCAGCGCGCGCTTTTCACGCTCGGCGGTGATCTGGGCCTGCATCGCGTGCAGGATTTCCTTCGGCGGCGTCAAATCCTTGATCTCGTAGCGCAGCACCTTGACGCCCCAGTTGGCGGCCGATTCGTCGATGGCGTTGACGATGGCGGTGTTGATATGGTCGCGCTCCTCGAAGGTCTTGTCCAGCTCCATGCGGCCGATCACCGAGCGCAAGGTAGTCTGCGCCAGCTGCGTGATGGCGGCGATGTAGTTCGACGAACCGTAAGAGGCGCGCATGGCGTCGGTGATCTGGAAGTACAGGATGCCGTCGACCTGCAGCTGGGTGTTGTCGCGCGTGATGCACACCTGCGGCGGCACGTCGAGCGGGATCTCCTTCAGCACGTGCTTGTAGGCGATGCGGTCGACGAAGGGGATGACGATGTTCAGGCCGGGGCCCAGCGTGGCGTGGTACTTGCCGAGCCGCTCGACCACCCAGGCGTGCTGCTGCGGCACCACGTTGATGGTCTTGAACACGAACACCAGGGCCAGTATGAACAGGATGAAGGTGACGTTGCCGATGCTGATATCCATTGAATTCTCCGTAGGTTGATCTCAGGCCGCCACGATCAGGCGGCTGCCGCGTACTTCGCGTATCGTGTACAGTCCGGGCGCCGGCGTAGTCCCCGGCTCCAGTTCCACATCCCACAGCGCGCCGCGGTACATCACGCGCGCCGCGCCGTCCTGCCAGGCCGGCACGGTGACGGTCTGGCCGATGTCGAGGTTGACGTTCGGATCGCGCCCGGCCTGCACGCGGTCTTCCTGCTTGCCGAAGCGGCTGCGCCGCAGCAGCACGGTGGCGGCCACGCCGACCACGGCGGCAAGCACCGTCTGCGCCTCCATGCCGAAGCCCAGCAGCGCGGCCAGCACGCCCGAGCTCATGCCGATGGCGATCATCAGCAGGTAGAAGGTGCCGGTGAACAGTTCCAAAATGACCGTCGCGCCGGCGGCAAAGGCCCAGTAACTCCAGTCAGCCATGGTGCTCTCCTTTCAGGTTTCAAAATGCAAAAACCCCCGCTTCCCGGTGCGGGCTGCGAGGGTTTTTACTGCGGGGCAGTTGGTATTGATAGTGTTATTTGCTACTAAATTCGATAACTCCAGTCTAAACCAAATCCGTCCCGCGTCAACACTTTATTATTGCTTGGTCAGTGACGCCAGTTTCTGCCAGGTATCGATCACCGAGTCCGGGTTCAGCGACATCGATTCGATGCCCTGCTCCATCAGCCAGGCGGCGAAGTCCGGATGGTCCGAAGGACCCTGGCCGCAGATGCCGATGTACTTGCCCTGGTCGCGGCAAGCCTTGATCGCCATCGACAGCAGCGCCTTGACGGCCGGGTCGCGCTCGTCGAAGTCAGCCGCCAGCAGCGCCATGCCGGAATCGCGGTCCAGGCCCAGGGTCAGCTGGGTCAGGTCGTTGGAACCGATGGAGAAGCCGTCGAAGTGTTGCAGGAACTGGTCGGCCAGGATGGCGTTCGACGGCACTTCGCACATCATGATCAGGCGCAGGCCGTTTTCGCCGCGCACCAGGCCGTTCTTGCCCAGCAAGTTGACGACTTTCTCGGCCTGGCCCAGGGTGCGGACGAACGGCACCATGATCTCGACGTTGGTCAGGCCCATGTCGTTGCGCACGCGCTTCATCGCCTGGCATTCCATTTCGAATGCGCCGGCAAAGTCGGCCGCCAGGTAGCGGGCCGCGCCGCGGAAGCCCAGCATCGGGTTCTCTTCATCCGGCTCGTAGCGCGAACCGCCGATCAGCTTCTTGTACTCGTTGGACTTGAAGTCCGACAGGCGCACGATGACCGGCTTCGGCCAGAACGCGGCGGCGATGGTGGCGATGCCTTCGGCCAGCTTGTCGACGTAGAAGGCTTTCGGCGAAGCGTGGCCGCGCGCGACCGACTCCACCGCCTTCTTCAGGTCGGCGTCGATGTTTGGATATTCGAGAATCGCCTTCGGGTGCACGCCGATGTTGTTGTTGATGATGAACTCGAGACGGGCCAGGCCGACGCCGCCGTTCGGCACCGACTGGAAGTCGAACGCCAGCTGCGGGTTGCCGACGTTGAGCATGATCTTGGTCGGCAGCTTGGGCAGCTCGCCGCGCGACACTTCCGAGATTTCCGTTTCCAGCAGGCCGTCGTAGATCTTGCCTTCGTCGCCTTCGGCGCAGGAAACGGTGACGAAAGTGCCGTCCTTCAGCACTTCGGTGGCGTCGCCGCAACCGACGACGGCCGGCACGCCCAGTTCACGGGCGATGATCGCCGCGTGGCAGGTGCGGCCGCCGCGGTTGGTGACGATGGCCGAGGCGCGCTTCATCACCGGTTCCCAGTTCGGGTCGGTCATGTCGGCGACCAGCACGTCGCCCGGCTGTACGCGTTCCATGTCGGCCGGGTCGTGGATCACGCGCACCGGACCGGCGCCGATCTTCTGGCCGATCGCGCGGCCGGAGGCCAGCACCGTGCCGGACGATTTCAGCTTGAAGCGCTGCTGCACGTCGGTCGCCTTCTGCTGCGACTTGACGGTCTCGGGACGCGCCTGCAGGATGTACAGCTTGCCGTCGCGGCCGTCCTTGCCCCACTCGATGTCCATCGGACGGCCGTAGTGGTTCTCGATGATGACGGCGTACTTGGCCAGCTCCACCACTTCCTGGTCGTTGAGCGAATAGCGGTTGCGCATTTCAACCGGCACGTCGACGGTCTTGACGGAGCGGCCGGCCTTGGCTTCGCTGGTGAATTCCATCTTCAGCAGCTTGGAGCCGATGTTGCGGCGGATGACGGGCGACTTGCCCTTTTCCAGCATCGGTTTGTGGACGTAGAACTCGTCCGGATTGACCGCGCCCTGCACCACCGTCTCGCCCAGGCCGTAGCTGGAGGTGACGAACACCACGTCCTTGAAGCCGGACTCGGTGTCGATGGTGAACATGACGCCGGCCGCGCCCAGGTCGGAGCGGACCATGCGCTGCACGCCGGCCGACAACGCCACTTCGGCGTGGGTGAAGCCCTTGTGCACGCGGTAGGAGATCGCGCGGTCGTTGTACAGCGAGGCGAACACGTGCTTCATCGCGTCGAGCACGTTGTCGATGCCGACCACGTTGAGGAAGGTTTCCTGCTGGCCGGCGAAGGAGGCGTCCGGCAAGTCTTCGGCGGTGGCCGACGAGCGCACGGCGAACGACATCTCGGTGCTGGAGTCGGCGACCAGTTGGTCGTAGAAGGTTTCGATTTCCTGCTGCAGGCGCGGCTGGAACGGGGTTTCGACGATCCATTGACGGATCTCGGCGCCCGCTTGCGCCAGCGCGCGCACGTCGTCGATGTTCAGGTCGGCGAGGCGGTCGGCGATGCGGTCGGCCAGCGGCTTGCCGCCACCGATGCTGTGCGACAGGAAGTCGCGAAATGCCTGCGCCGTGGTGGCGAAGCCGCCCGGAACCCGGACACCGGCTTCAGCCAGCTGGCTGATCATTTCGCCCAGAGAGGCGTTCTTGCCGCCGACGGATTCGACATCCGTCATTCGCAAGTGTTCAAACGAGGCAACATAAACCGCTTCGTTGTTTTGCTCCTTCAATGCTGCGTTGGACATAATTACACCTTTTTGATGATAGAAATCTTCCAGCGAGGCGCAGACTTGTTTCTTGTTATTCTGGTCGTCGTGCAGCACAATCTTAACTATGGCGCCCATTCTACAGCCTGCGGCCCAAATTGACGATTCACAATACTGACAGGCTCACTCTACATGACACAAGAACAACGCCCCACGCTGCCTTCCTCCGCCCGCACCGTGTTTTTCGTCTCCGACGGCACCGGCATCACGGCGGAAACCTTTGGTCACTCGGTGCTGACCCAGTTCGAGCTGCGCTTCCGCCAGGTCCGGCTGCCGTTCATCGATACGCTGGACAAGGCGCACGACGCGGTGCGCAAGATCAACGAAGCCTTTGCAACCGACGGTCAACGTCCGATCATCTTTTCCACGCTGGTGAAGACGGAGTTGTCTGACGTCATTCGTCATTGCAAGGGCATGTATATGGACATGTTCCAAACATTTGTTGCGCCGCTGGAACAGGAACTGGGCGTCAAATCGACCCACACCATCGGCCGTTCGCACAACATCGTCGACAGCGAGGAATACAAGAACCGCATCGAGGCGATCAATTTCTCGCTGGCGCACGACGACGGCCAGTCGCACAAGAACCTGTCGTCGGCCGATGTGATCCTGGTCGGCGTGTCGCGCTCGGGCAAGACGCCGACCAGCTTGTACCTGGCGATGCAGTACGGCATCAAAGCGGCCAACTATCCGCTGATCCCGGACGATTTCGAGCGCGGCAAGCTGCCGTCTTCGCTGTACGAGTTCAAATCCAAGATCTTCGGGCTGACCATCACGCCCGAGCGGCTGTCGGAGATCCGCAACGAACGGCGGGCCGGCAGCAAGTACGCGGCGCTGGAAAACTGCCGCTACGAGGTCAACGAGGCCGAAATGATGATGAAGCGCGAAGGCATACGCTGGCTGTCGTCGACCACCAAGTCGATCGAGGAAATCTCCACCACCATCCTGCAAGAGATCAAGCCGAACCGGCGCGAGTACTGAGGGGCTGCTGATTATGCCGGCAAGTGCGCGCGGCTGGAGGCCAAGCTCGCGTTCCTGCGCAACCTGGCGAAGGCGATGGCGGATGCCGGCGTCGAATTACTGTCGGGCACTGATGCTCCATCTATTCCCGGACTGGTACCGGGATATTCGCTGCACGATAATCTGGCTGAATTGGAACGCTCGGGACTGAGCCGTTACCAGGTATTATCTACCGCAACCCGCGCGCCGGGAACCTTTATCTCGCGCACAAAAGGCGGCGTGCAATTTGGCCAGATCATTACTGGTTATCGCGCAGACCTGATATTAACCGAGCAGAATCCGCTGGATGGTTTATCGACTTTACGTTCGCCGTTGGGCGTAATGACCGAGGGCCGCTGGCGCGATAAACAAGCACTGACGGAATTAATGGCCGGCGTGCGCCACAGTTATCTCCCGGATTAAATAAATACGCCGGCTGCATTATATTGCAGCCGGTTTGATATATTACCCTCCCATACCCTATCCATGCCGGATTTTAGCTAAAACATGCCAATTTCAAGCATGAATTGAGCGAATTGCGGGGCAACGAAGCGCAATGAAAAAAAAGAAACGAGATGAGTATAGGCGAGTCAATACCCCGGTTATATAAACCAGGTATATTTATACTCGGGGGAGGTGATTAGAAGAAGTGCTGCCAGTCGGCCAGCCAGGCGGGGAATTCCTCGACCGGCATCGGCTTGGCGATATAATAGCCTTGGGCATAAGTGCAACCCAGGCCTTGCAGGAAATCCCAATCCTGTTTTGTTTCTACGCCGACCGCCACCGAACGACGATCCAGGCTGCGCGCCAAACCAAGGCAGGAACGCAATACGGTGCCGATGGCTTGTTTCTTGGACGCCCCGTCGACAAAACTGCGGTCTATTTTCAGCTCCGAAAAAGGTATGCGCGCCAGTAATTGCAGATTACTGCGGCCGGTGCCGTAATCGTCGATGGCCAGCCCGAATCCTTTCATCCGCAAACGCAATAACCGTTCAAGAAAATGCGGATCCGTGGTCAGCACCGCCGACTCGGTCATCTCGAAAGTGATGTAGTCGGGCATGATTCGGTGCCGGTCCAGACAGGCCGCGATCTGGTCCATGAACTGCGGATGCGCCAGCGTGCTCTGATCAACATTGATGGAAAACGAGATCGGTATGCCCTGGTCGTGCAAGGTACGGCAGGCCGCGACCGACTTTTCGATCATGCTCCAGTCGAGGAAATCGACGCGCCGGTTATCCTCCAGCACCTGCATGAACGACGCCGGTCCCAGCACGCCATACAGCGGGTGGCGCCAGCGGGCGAACATCTCCAGGCCCTTGACCTGCCCCGTCTCGAGCTCGATCTTGGGCTGGAAGAAGGGGTCGAACTCGCGCGCCTGCAGTCCCTGCCCCACTTCGGCAAACGAAATCGGCGGCACTGTCGGGCGCGCGGCGGCCCGCGCCTCACCCGGCTGCAGGTAGTTGGTGATCAGCGCCTCGAGCCGGCTGCCGATGACCGGCTTGCCGATCGCACCCAGCATGTTGATGCCGTAGGCGGCGGCCATGGTCTCGACCGAGAACAGCACCGCGTTCGACTGCGCGCCCACCACCACCACGCCCACGCGCGATTTGGCGTCGGCCAGGCGGCGTATCAGTTCCAGCGCGTCCATGCCCGGCAGCGCCAGGTCGATGATGGCGATATCAACGGGCGGCGCCATGTTGGCGGCGGTGCTGAAATGGCGCATCGCCGTGTGGCCGTCCGGCGCCTGCGTAATCCGGCCGACGCCGAGGTGCACCAGGATGTCGGCCAGCGCGTGGCGTTGTACCTGATCCCCTTCGGCTACCAGAAAGTGCAACTGCGCGATATCCATGAACTGCTCCGTTGATGCGTTAAGACTGATTCTGCCTTACTTGTTCGAAAAAGCATACTGCCGCGCATGCGGCCACGTTCAGCGACTCGACCTGGCCCAGGTGCGGTATCACCACCTGATGGGTCGCCATCGACAGCAGATCGTCCGCCACGCCCTGGCCCTCGTGCCCGAACAGCCAGGCCACAGGCTGGCGCAGGTCGACGTCGTACAGCCGCTGGGTCGCATAGCCGCTGGTGGCCAGCGTGGTCACCTTGGCCGCCGACACCAGCGCCGCCAGGTCGACGTTCTCGAAAATATCCAGCACAAAGTGCGCACCCATGGCCGCGCGCAGCACCTTGGGCGACCAGCAGAACGCCGAACCGGCGCTGCAATAGACCTGCGTGATGCCGGCCGCCGCCGCGCTGCGCAGGATGGAACCGACGTTGCCGGGATCCTGCACGTTATCGAGCAGCACCGCCGACACGGCCAGCGGCCCGCCCACCGCACGCTCGGGCGTCTCGATCAGGAACATCACGCCGACGCCGTGTTCGACCTGGCTGACGGCGTTGTACAGCGCGTCCGGCAGTCCCAGCACGTGCGCATGCCGCGCTTCCAGCTTGCCGACGATGTCCATCACTTCCGGATTGTGCAGCGCCGATTCGCTGACCACGCACTGCTCCGGCAAGCCGCGCAGCTGCAGGTAGGCCTGGCACAGGTGCACGCCGTCGAGCAGAGTGCGGCCGGACTTGCGGCGCGCCTGCGAACTGCCGGCCAGCTTGACCAGGTCCTTGTATTGCGCGTTGTCGCGCGAGGTGATGGTCTTCATGCCGCCCTCCCGCCACTGGTCCGGGCCGCGAACAGTTCCAGCACCTCGCGCACCGGCGCGAACGAGCGGCGGTGCACCGGCGAGGCGCCGTGCTCGCGCAGGCGCTCCAGATGCAGCGCCGTGCCGTAGCCCTTGTGCTGGTCGAAGCAGTACTGCGGATACTGCGCATGCAAGGCCACCAGCGCGGCATCGCGCGCGGTCTTGGCCAGGATCGACGCGGCCGAAATCGCATCGACCTTGTCGTCGCCGCCGATCACGGCGATCGACTGGATCTTCATCACCGGGCAGCGGTTGCCGTCGATCAGGGCCAGCGTCGGCACGGTGCTCAGCGCCTCCACCGCGCGCCGCATCGCCAGCATCGAGGCCTGCAGGATATTGAGCTTGTCGATTTCCTCTTCCGACGCCTCGGCGATCGCCCACGCCAGCGCATGGGCCTTGATCAGCGGCGCCAGCATGTCGCGCTTGGCTTCGGTGAGTTTTTTCGAATCGCGCAGGCCGTCGATGGGCCGCGAGACGTCGAGGATGACGGCGGCCGCGAACACCGGGCCGGCCAGCGGCCCGCGCCCCGCCTCGTCGACGCCGCAGATGATCTCGTCGGGCGAATCGGGCAGGAAGTCGAACAGGCCGGATTGTTGATTATTCACGTTGATACTCTTTATGCTTGAATGACTTTGAGCACGGCGGCCGCGCTCTCCACCGCGCTGTTGCGCAGCAGGCTGTGATGCATGTCGGTGAAGCGCTGCGCCAGCCGCAGGCGGTGCGGCGCGTCGCTCAGCTGCTGCCACATCGCGTCGGCCAGCGCCTGCGGATTGGCCGCGTCCTGCAGCAGCTCCGGCACCAGGAACTCGCGCGCCAGGATGTTCGGCAGGCCGATCCACGGCTGGTAGCCGAAGTGGCGCAGGATCTGCCATTCCAGCTCCATCATGCGATAGGCTATCACCATCGGCTTCTTGAACAGCGCCACCTCCAGCGACGCCGTGCCCGACGCCACCAGCACCGCGTCGGCCGCGGCGATGGCGGTATGCGACTGGCCGTCGAGCAGCTGCACTTCGACGTCCTGCAGGCCGGCCTGCGCCACCAGTTCGAGGAAGTACCGGCGCTGGCGCTCGCCCGCCATCGGCGCGACGAACTTCAGCGTGCTGTCGCGCTGCTTCAGCAGTTTGGCGGCACCGATGAAGGCCGCCGTGTTGTACTTCAGTTCGGACATGCGGCTGCCCGGCATGATGGCCACCACGCTGGCGTCCTCCGCCAGGCCCA
The DNA here is from genome assembly GCF_040369125.1 of Duganella hordei. Classification (NCBI taxonomy): domain Bacteria; kingdom Pseudomonadati; phylum Pseudomonadota; class Betaproteobacteria; order Burkholderiales; family Oxalobacteraceae; genus Duganella; species Duganella hordei. Next base: position 106,719 of record NZ_BPWI01000016.1, on the reverse strand, counting down.
GCGCGCGGCGCGCGCCCGCCTCGTCCGGCGCCAGCGGGATCAGCTCCGCCAGCGGATGGCCGACATAGCTGACCGGCACGCCGGCCTGCTTGTAGATCTCTTCCTCGAACGGAAACACCACCAGCATGTGCGACACCGCCTTGATGATTTTCTTGATGCGGCCGCCGCGCCAGGCCCAGATCTGCGGGCCGATGTAGTGGATGGTCGGGATGCCGGCCGCCTTCAACTGCTCTTCCAGCCCGAGGTTGAAGCCCGGGTAGTCGGCGCCGATGAAGGCCGCCGGCCGCTCGGCCAGCAGCCGGTCGCGCAGCGCGTTCTGGATGCCCTTGATTTCGCGGTAGCGCGGGATCACGGCCAGCAGGCCGCGCACCGTCAGCTTGTCCATCGGATAGTGCGACTCGAAGCCCTGGGCGATCATGTGTTCGCCGCCGATGCCGTGGAAGCGGGTGTCGGGCAGGTGCGGCCGCAGCCCGGACAGCAGGCGCGCCGCCAGCACGTCGCCGGACGGTTCGCCGGCGACCAGCGCTATGGATGGCACGCCCGGTTGCGCGGCCAATGGCGCGGCCATCATCGGCCGCGCGCTGTCAGCGGACGATGCCACGGCTGGCGACGCCGAGGAAGTCGCGCATGGCACGGATGTGCTGCGCCACGTCGGCCGGGCTGGCCTCTTCTTCGGCCTGCAGCGCGGCCTTGGCCTCTTCCAGCGTCAGGCCGGAGCGGTAGATGGTCTTGTAGGCGCCGCGGATGCCGTTGATCTGCTCGCGCGTAAAGCCGCGCCGCTTCAGGCCCTCGATATTGACGCCGTGGGCCTGCGCGGGATTCCCGTTCAACAGCACGAACGGCGGCACGTCCTGCGTCAGCGAGGTGCTCATGCCGACAAACGCGTGCGCGCCGATCTTGCAGAACTGGTGCACATTGGCGAAGCCGCTCATGATGACCCAGTCGCCGATCTCGACGTGGCCGGCGATCTGCGCGTTGTTCGAGAAGATCGTGTTGCTGCCGACCTGGCAGTCGTGCGCCAGGTGGACGTAGGCCGAGATCCAGTTGTCGTTGCCCAGCGAGGTTACGCCCTTGTCCTGCACCGTGCCGGTGTTGAAGGTGCAGAACTCGCGGATGGTGTTGCGGTCGCCGATGGTCAGCCTGGTCGGCTCGCCGTTCCATTTCTTGTCCTGCGGCGCGGCGCCGATCGACGAGAACTGGAACAGCTTGTTGTCGCGGCCGATGGTGGTGTGGCCTTCGATGACCACGTGCGGCCCGACCACGGTGCCCGAGCCGATGACGACGTTGGGACCGATGACAGAATACGGCCCGACCTCGACACCGGTGTCGAGATGCGCCTTCGGATCGACGATGGCGGTGGCGTGTATCGTCGCCATGATTACTTGCCTGCTGGCTGGCTGGCGTCCGATGCGCTGCGGATGGTGCACATCAGTTCCGCCTCGACCGCCGTCTGGCCGTCGACCGTGCCGACCGCCTTGTACTTCCAGATGCCGCGCGACACGCGCAGGATCTCGACATTCATCACCAGCTGGTCGCCCGGCTCCACCGGACGCTTGAAGCGCGCGTTGTCGATGCCGACGAAGTACACCACCGAATTCTCGTCCGGCTTGATGTCCATGGTCAGGAACGACAGGATGGCGGCGGTCTGCGCCATCGCCTCGATCATCAGCACGCCCGGCATCACCGGCTTGTGCGGGAAGTGGCCGTTGAAGAATTCCTCGTTGACGGTGACGTTCTTGATGGCGGTGATGGTCTTGCCCGACTCCCAGTCCAGCACGCGGTCCACCAGCAGCATCGGGTAGCGGTGCGGCAGGTACTGCTTGATGGCGTGGATGTCCAGGCACTTCTTGGTGCAGGTGGACGCTTCGGTGGTTTCTGGAGTGGTAGTAGTCATGATTTATTTCTCGTCGTGATACGTCAGTGTTTTAATTGTTTTTTCCAGCGCGCGAATTTTATCGCGCATCGTCGACAAATTGCGGACGATGGCGGCTGATTTTTCCCATTCGCTGTTTTTGGCCAGCGGATAAAAGCCTGTGTACTGTCCCGGTTCCAGGATCGAGCGCGATACCATGCTGCCCGAACCCACGTGGACCTTGTCGACGATGGTCAGGTGGCCCAGCACCATGGCGGCGCCGCCGAAGGTGCAGTACTTGCCGATCTTCGCGCTGCCGGCCACGCCGACGCAGCCGGCCATCGCCGTGTGCGCGCCGATGTGGCAGTTGTGGCCGATCTGGATCTGGTTGTCCAGCTTGACGCCGTCCTCGATGATCGTATCGGCCAGCGCGCCGCGGTCGATGGTGGTGTTGGCGCCGATGTCCACATCGTCGCCGATGACCACGCGCCCGGTCTGCGGAATCTTGATGTAGACCCCGCCCTCGTTGGCGAAACCGAATCCGTCGGTGCCGATGACGGCGCCCGAATGGATGATGCCGCGCTTGCCGATCACGCAGCGCGAATGGAACGTCACGTTGGCGAACAAATGCGTGTCCTCGCCGATCACCGCCTCGCGGCCGATGTAGCAGCCGGCGTCGATCACCGCGCCCTCGCCGATCACCGCGCCCGCCTCCACCACCACGCGCGCGCCGACATGGGCGCTGGCGGCGATGCGCGCGTCGTCGGCGACCACCGCGCTGGCGTGCACGCCCGCCGCCGGCACGATGGCCGTCAGCGATTCGAAATACTGCGCCGCGCGGGCGAAATACACATACGGATTGTTGGTGACGATGCGCGCGCCCTGGAAGCCGGCGGCGATAAAAGCGTCGTCGGCGGCCGACACGATCAGTGCCGCCGCCTGGCTTTGCAGCGCTTGCGCGCGCAGTTTGCTATTGCTGAGAAAGCTGATGTGCGAAACGCCGGCGTCCGTCAATGGCGCGATCCCGGTCACTTCCAGGTTCGCGTCCCCCATCAACTGCCCGCCCAAGCGTTCGACCAATTCCCCTAGTCGAGTGCCCATCGGGTGGTCCAATCTATCGTTTTATTTGTCTTTATCCAGCGCCGCCAGCACTTTTTCGGTGATGTCGATGCGCGGGCTGGCCCAGACCGCGTCCTGCAGCACGATGTCGAAGCCCTCGACCAGTGCCAGCTGCTTGATGATCTTGGTGGCTTTTTCCGAGATCGCCTGGCGTTCCTCGTTGGTGCGCTGGTTCAAATCCTCGCGGAACTCGCGCTGGCGGCGCTGGTATTCCTTATCCAGCTCGAACACGTCGCGCTGGCGCTTGACGCGGTCGGCCTCGGACAGGGCCGGCATGTCCTTTTCCAGCTTTTCGGTCGACGTCTTCAGGCGCGAAGCCATGTCCGCCATGGCTTTCTCGCGGCTCTTGAACTCTTCCTGCAGCTTTTCGCCGGCCAGCTTGGCCAGCTTCGATTCGTTGTAGATGCGCTCAGGGCTGAGCCACGCGATGCGCGAGGCCGAGGTCTGGGCCTGCACCGGCGCCAACGCACACCAGCCCAGTGCAAGCACGGCGAGGGATTTGGTCAAGGTAGCAGATACAGTCTTCAACTTGTTTCTCCGGGGAAAATATTAAAGTCTCTAGTCATCATTGGAAGCGCGTCAGAAGCCGCTGCCCATCTGGAACTGGAAGCGTTCCAGGCGGTCGCCCTGCTTGGCGTTCAAAGGCTTAGCATAACTCAACTTGAGCGGGCCGACCGGCGAAATCCAGCTGATACCCAGGCCGGTCGAGTAGCGCAGCTCGGAGGCGCGCATCTTCTGGCCTTCCTGGTAGACCTGGCCGGTATCGAGGAAACCGAACCAGCGCAGGCTGCGGTCCTGGCCCGAGCCGGGGAACGGCAGCTGCAGCTCGGCGTTGCCGATCAGGCGCGAGGCGCCGCCCAGCGCATCGCCGTAGGTGTAGTCGACCGCGCCCAGCGAGGAGCTCAGGTAGCCGCGCACCGAACCGATGCCGCCGCCGTAGAAGTTCTTGAACACCGGATAGCTGCTGCTGCCCAGGCCATGGCCGTAGTCGATCTCGCCCTTCAGCGCCAAGGTCACTTTCGAGAACAACGGCTTGTACCACTGGTGCTCGTACACGGCGCGGTAGTACTTCTGCTGGCCGACCAGGTCCAGCTCCAGGTTGGCGCGCTGGTAGCGGCCCACGGTCGGCGTCAGCGCCGAGTCGCGGCTGTCGCGCGCCCAGGCTGCCGTCAGCGGCACGGCGTTGGTGGCGGCGGTGCCGATACCGGTGGTGTTGCCGGTGATCGTGGTGACGTATTCCTTGAAGCGGATCGGCGACGTTTCGTCGGTGGTGATCTTCGAGCGTTCCAGGCCGATGCCGAAGAACACCGTGTCCACTTCGGAGAACGGCACGCCGTAGCTGATGCGGCCGCCCTGCTGCTTGATGGTGTAGGAGCCGATGTTGAGCGCCGGCGGCTGCTGCGTGCGCAGGTACACTTCGTACGAGCGCGACACGCCGTCGTCGGTGTAGTACGGGTCGGTCTGCGAGAACGAAATCGTGCGGCTGTACTTCGAGGTATTCAGTTCGATGCCGACGGTGGTGCCCGAACCGGCGAAGTTGGCCTGCTGGATCGCGGCCTGGAAGCTGAATTTCTCGGACTGCGAGAACGCGCCGCCGATCTGGAAGTTACCGGTCGGTTTTTCCACCACGGTCAGGTTGACGTCGACCTGGTCGGACGTGCCCTGCGCTTCAGGCGTGTCGATGGTCACGTCCTTGAAGTAGCCCAGGCGGTCGACGCGGTCGCGCGACAGCTTGATCTTGTTGGCGTCGTACCACGACGACTCGAACTGGCGGAACTCGCGGCGTATCACCTCGTCGCGCGTGGTGGTGTTGCCGGCGATGTTCATGTGGCGCACGTAGGCGCGCTTGCCCGGATCGATGAAGAAGGTGAACGCCACTTCGCGCTTGTCGCGGTTGATGTCCGGATTGGCGTTGACGTTGGCGAAGGCGTAGCCGAAGGTTCCCAAGCGATCGGAGATCAGCTTGTTGGTGGCGGTCAGGCGCGCGCCGGAATAGGTTTCGCCTTCGCGCAGCAGCACCAGCGAGCGCAGTTCCTCTTCGCGGCCGAAGGTCTCGCCTTCGAACTTGATGCCCGAGACCTTGTACTTCTCGCCCTCGGTGATGTTGATGGTGATGTAGATGTCCTTCTTGTCCGGCGTGATCGACACCTGCGTCGAGTCGATGTTCATCTCGATGTAGCCGCGGTCCAGGTAGTAGGACTTGAGCGACTCGATGTCGCCGGTCAGCTTGGTCTTGGAGTACTGGTCGGCCTTGGTGTACCAGCTGAACCAGCCGCCGGTGTTCAGCGCCAGCTGGTCTTTCAGCTCCTTGTCCGAGAACACCTTGTTGCCGACGATGTTGATCTGCTTGATCTTGGCGACGTCGCCCTCGTCCACCGCGAAGGTGATGTTGACGCGGTTACGCTCGATCGGCGTGACGGTGGTGACGATCTTGACGCCATACAGGCCGTGCGACAGGTACTGGCGCTTCAATTCCTGCTCGGCGCGGTCGACCGACGCCTTGTCGAAAATCTTGGTCTCGCCGACGCCGATGTCCTTCAGCGCCTTGACCAGCGTGTCTTTTTCAAATTCCTTGGTACCGGTGAATTCCACCTTGGAGATCGCCGGGCGTTCCTCGACCAGCACCACCAGCACGCCGCCGTCGGCTTCGAGCTTGACGTCCTTGAAGAAGCCGGTGGCATACAGCGCCTTGATGGCGGTGATGGATTTGTCGTCGTTGAAGGTCTCGCCCACCCGTACCGGCAGATAGCTGAAGACCGTACCGGCTTCCGTACGCTGGATCCCTTCGACGCGGATGTCTTTGATGACGAAGGGCTCGATGGCCATGGCACTGCCGGCGCACAGCGCCAGGACAGCGGCGCCGATCAGGCTACGGCGAAAGGAAGGTGAAGTAATACGGTCAGAATATAATTTCATTGGGGTTATTCAATGGCTAAATCAACGAACTACTCATATAGATACAAAGCGAAAGCGCGCCTGCTACAGCAGCCGGGCGACGTCGTTAAACACCGCCAGCAGCATCAGGGTCAGTAACAACCCCATACCGACACGCTGCGCAATCTCGCCAAAACGTTCCGGTACAGAACGCCCAGTTAAAACTTCCAGCGAATAATACAGCAAATGCCCCCCATCTAGAACCGGAATCGGTAGCAAATTCATCACCCCCAAACTGATGCTGATGAAGGCGATGAAGCTCAAATAGCTCGCCGCGCCCATCCGCGCCGTTTGCCCGGCATAATCGGCGATCGTGATCGGTCCGGTGACGTTCTTCAGCGAGACCTCGCCGGTGATCATCTTGCCGATCATCTTCAGGGTCATCGTGCAGGTATCCCAGACCCGCGTCATGGCTTTTCCCACGGCCGCAACCGGGGATGATGGCACGGTGATCATATCCGGCTGCAGAGCGACGTAGGCGCCGATCTTACCGACTGTTACAGTTCCCTTACCGGTTTTTGCCTCGCCTTTCACCTGCTCCGCCTGCGGCGCCATGGCCAGCGTCAGCGGCTGGCCCGCGCGGCGGACCGCCACCTGCACGGTTTTGCCGGCCGAGGCGCGGATGATGTCGATGAAGGCGATGCCGTCGGCCACCGGCGTGCCGTCGACGGCCAGCAGCAGGTCGCCGACCCGCAGGCCGCCCCGGTCGGCCGCGCCGCCGGCGATCACCTGCTCGACCACCGGCGTCGGACGGGACACGCCGACGCCAAGCTTGCCCAGCACGTCGCCCTCCAGGTCCAGCGCGGACAGCGCGGCGGCCGGCAGCGTGAAGGTGAAGCGGCCCTGCCCCACGCGCTCGACGGCGATGCGGGCTTCCTTCTTGTCGATGGCGGCCTGGATCAGGCTCCAGCGCAGCTCGGACCAGACGGCGACCGGCTGCTCGTTGACGGCGGTGACCACGTCGCCGGTGCGCAGGCCGGCGGCCCACGCGGCGGCCGGCGCGGCGTCCACCGTCGCGCGCACGCTGACCTTGCTGGCCGGTTCTTCGACGCCGTGCATGTACAAGCCGGCGAACAGCACGATCGCGATCAGGAAATTGGCCAGCGGGCCGGCGGCCACGATGGCGATGCGCTTCCACACGTTCTGGCGCGTGAACTCGCGCTTCAGCTCTTCCGGCGGCAGGTGGCCCAGGTCGGCCTCGCGCGCGTCGAGCATCTTGACGTAGCCGCCCAGCGGCAGCGCGGAGACGGCCCATTCGGTCTGGTCCGGTCCGAAACGGCGCGACCACACCACCTTGCCCATGCCGACCGAGAAGCGCAGCACCTTGACGCCGCACCAGCGCGCCACCAGGTAGTGCCCCAGCTCGTGGAAGATGACCAGGGAGCCCAGGCAGACGACAAATGCCAGCGCGGTTTGCAGGAAGTTCATTTTGCCAGTCCGGCGATATAGGTTTCGGCGGCGGCGCGCGCGGCGCCGTCCTGCGCCATGACGGCGGCGATGCTGTCGGCGGCGCCGTGCGGCAGCGCTTCCATCACGTGCGCGATCACGCGGTCGATCTGGCGGAAGCCTATCCGCAGGTCGAGGAAGGCCTGCACCGCGACTTCATTGGCGGCGTTCAGCAGCGCGGGCGCGGTGCCGCCGGCCTTGAGCGCTTCGAACGCCAGCGCCAGGCAGGGGAAGCGGTTGAAATCGGGGCGCTCGAACTGCAGCGTGGCGATCTGCGTCAGGTCCAGCTGGGCCACGCCGGAAGCGATGCGCTCCGGGTAGGCCAGCGCGTGGGCGATCGGCGTGCGCATGTCGGGATTGCCCAATTGCGCCAGCACCGAGCCGTCGGCATACGACACCATCGAATGGATCACCGACTGCGGGTGGATGACGACCTCGATGCGGTCGGCCGGCGCGCCGAACAGCCAGTGCGCCTCGATCACTTCCAGGCCCTTGTTCATCATCGTGGCCGAATCGACCGAGATCTTGCGGCCCATCGACCAGTTGGGGTGCTTGCAGGCCTGCTCCGGCGTGACCGCGTCCAGCGTGGCCACGTCGCGCGTCAGGAACGGGCCGCCGGAGGCGGTCAGCAGGATCTTGGCCACGCCGGCCGCGTCGTCGCGCACCGCCGGCACGCGGCCGCCGAACTGCGGCAGGCACTGGAAGATCGCATTGTGTTCGCTGTCGATCGGCAGCAGCACCGCGCCCGCTTCGTGCGCGGCGTCGATGAACAGCTGGCCGGACATGACCAGCGCTTCCTTGTTGGCCAGCAGCACCTTCTTGCCGGCGCGGGCGGCGGCCAGGGTCGGCGCCAGGCCGGCGGCGCCGACGATGGCGGCCATCACGCTGTCGACTTCCGCCGCGCTGGCGATGCTGCACAAGGCCGCCTCGCCATATTCCACTTCGGTGTCGACGCCGGCCGCGCGCAGCAGCACGCCCAGGCGGTCGGCGGCGGCGGCGCTGCCGACCACGGCGCGCGCCGGACGGAACGCGATGCACTGGGCCGCCAATTCGTCGACGCGGCTGTGCGCGGACAGCGCGTAGACGGCATAGCGCTCGGGGTGGCGGGCGAGCACGTCCAGCGTGGACACGCCGATCGAACCGGTGGCGCCAAGGATGGTGATTTGTTGCATTTTATTCTTTCAGAACCAGGAGCCGATCAGCGCGGCCAAGGGCAGGACCGGGATCAAGGCGTCAATACGGTCAAGCACGCCGCCATGACCGGGCAGCAGGTTGCTGCTGTCCTTGAGGCCGGCGCGGCGCTTGAGCTGGGATTCGAACAGGTCGCCGACGACGGACGCGGCGACGATCAGCAGCAGCGCCAGCAGGGCCAGGGGCCAGCCGAAGCGCTGCTGCAGCTGGAAGGCGAAGGTGTCCCGCAGCCACGGGAAAGAGGCGGCCAGCATGATGCCCAGCGCCGACAGCGCCAGCACGGCGATGCCGCCGCCGATGGCGCCCTCCCACGACTTGCCCGGCGAGATAGATGGCGCCAGCTTGCGCGTGCCGAAGGCCTTGCCGGAGAAATAGGCGCCGATGTCGGCGATCCACACCAGCACCATCACCGACAGCAGGTACAGCGGCGAATGCAGGTAGAGGCCGACGATGGCGAAGAAGCAGGCGAACACGGCGAAGCTGAAGGTGACGCCCATGGACCAGTTGCCGCCGCCCTTGAGCGGCGGCAGGCCCAGGCCCAGCGACGGCACGTAGCGGATCAGCCACAGCAGACAGGCCACGCCGTACAGCGAATTGACGGCGCCCGGCTTGGCCGAGTACATCAGCAGCACGAACAGGCCGGCGCAGACCACGCCGAACACGCGCGCGGCCATGGCGGACAGGCCGAACAGGCGGGCGCCCTCCCACATCGCGGCGCCGACGAACAGGGTGACGACGACGGCAAACGCTGGGAAATAGTTGAAGAACAGGACCGGCAGCAGCACCGCCAGCAAGATCACAGCGGTAATAATCCTAGTTTTCAGCATCAGCTTGTCTTTTCAGCCAGTTGCGCGCCGGTGCGGCCGAAGCGGCGTTCGCGGTGCTGGTAGGAGGCGATCGCCTCGTCAAGGCACTCGATCGAGAAATCGGGCCAGTAGGTCTCGGTGAAGAACAGTTCCGTGTAGGCCAGCTGCCACAGCAGGAAATTGGAGATGCGCTGCTCGCCGCCGGTGCGGATGAACAGGTCGGGCTCGGGCGCGTAGGCCATCGCCAGGTGCGGCGCCAGCTGCTCCTCGCTGAAGTCGGTCGCGCCGGGGTGGGCGGCGACCATCTTGGCCACCGCCTGCATGATGTCCCAGCGGCCGCCGTAGTTGGCGCAGACGGTGACGGTCATGCGGGTGTTGTTGGCGGTCTTGCGCTCGGCCGAGGCGATCATGCCTTGCAGCTTGTCGTCGAAACGGGTCAGGTCGCCGACGACCTTGAGGCGGATATTGTTGGCGTGCAGCTTGGACACTTCGCGGTCCAGCGCGGTCACGAACAGGCGCATCAGCAGCGACACTTCCTCTTCCGGGCGGCGCCAGTTTTCCGAACTGAAGGCGAACACGGTCAGGTATTCGACGCCGCGGCGGGCGCAGGCCTCGACCACGGTGCGCACCGCCTCCACGCCCTTGACGTGGCCGGCGACGCGCGGCAGGAAGCGCTTGGTCGCCCAGCGGCCGTTGCCGTCCATGATGATGGCAACGTGGCGCGGCACGTTAGGGGCTTCCGGGACCTCGGTAGTCGAACTCGTATATTTCATGAAAACTTTGGTGCCAAAGTGTTAAGTATTGCAGGTGTGACGCAAAAAGACAAGACGCCAGCATAGCGTACCACCCGCGGGGTCAGTTCCGGCAATCTGCCACGCGTGGCAGATTGCCGGAACTGACCCCGGGGTGGGGAAACCATGCTGGCGCCCCTTGGTATTTAAACCGTCAGAACTTCTTTTTCTTTCTCCGCAACCATCTTGTCGATGTCGACGATGAACTTGTCGGTCAGCTTCTGCACCTCGTCGGTGCCGCGGCGTTCGTCGTCTTCCGAGATCGCCTTGTCCTTGACCAGCTTTTTCATGCCTTCGTTGGCATCGCGGCGGATGTTGCGGACGGCGATTTTCGCGTCTTCCGCCTCGCTCTTGACCAGCTTGACCATTTCCTTGCGGCGCTCTTCGGTCAGCGGCGGAGTCGGCACGCGTATCATGTCGCCCTGCGACGACGGGTTCAGGCCCAGGTCGGCGTCGCGGATCGCCTTTTCAATGGTGGCCGCCATCTTCTTCTCGAACGGCTGCACACCGATGGTGCGGGCGTCGATCAGGGTCACGTTGGCCACCTGCGTCAGCGCGGTCGGCGAACCGTAGTACTCGACCTGCACGTGGTCCAGGATGCCGGTGTGGGCGCGGCCGGTGCGGACCTTGGCCAGATCGGCGCGCAAGGTTTCCAGCGATTTGATCATGCGCTCTTGCGCATTCTTTTTAACGTCAGCTACGGACATTGCTGCTCTCCTGTATCGGAATATTATTTAAACGTGAACCAGTGTACCCTCATCCTCGCCCATGATGACGCGCATCAGCGCGCCGGGCTTGGTGATGGAAAACACTTTGATCGGCAGCTTCTGGTCGCGGCACAGCGCGAAGGCGGTGGCGTCCATGACTTGCAGATGCTTGGCGATGGCTTCGTCGAAGGTGATCGAGCTGTACAGCGTGGCGTTCGGGTCCTTCTTCGGGTCGGCGGTGTAGACGCCGTCGACCTTGGTTGCTTTCAGGACGATTTCCGCGCTCACTTCCGAGCCGCGCAGCGCCGCCGCGGTGTCGGTGGTGAAGAACGGGTTGCCGGTGCCGGCCGCGAACACGACGACCTTGCCTTCTTCCAGGTACTGCAGCGCTTTCGGGCGCACATACGGCTCCACCACCTGCTCGATGCCGATGGCCGACATCACGCGCGCGGTGATGCCGACATGGCGCATCGCGTCGGCCAGCGCCAGCGCGTTCATGACGGTGGCCAGCATGCCCATGTAGTCGGCGGTGGCGCGGTCCATGCCCTGGGCGCCGGGGGCGACGCCGCGGAAGATGTTGCCGCCTCCGATGACGATCGCCAGTTCCACGCCCAGTTTCGCGACCTCGGCCACATCGGCGACCATCCGTTCGATCGTGCCGCGGTTGATGCCGTAAGGATCATCGCCCATCAGGGCTTCGCCGGACAATTTGAGGAGGACGCGCTTGTAGGCTGGTTTTGACATGAGACGGGGCTCCTAAGTTGGGTTGATTCGGTAAGGCTGCCGGCGCCCATGATACCTTGCCTGGCGCCGGGGACAACTGGTGTTACAGCCAAGATTGCTTGGGTCGGGCTAAAAAAACGGGCCTCTCGGCCCGTTTTCTGAATTACGCTCCTTGGGAAGCAGCCATCTGTGCGGCTACTTCGGCGGCGAAATCGTCGACTTTCTTCTCGATGCCCTCGCCTACCACGTACATGGTGAAGGCTTTGACGGTGGTCGATTTTTCTTTCAGCATCTGCTCGATCGATTGCTTGTCGTTTTTCACGAAAGCCTGGTTCAGCAGCGACACTTCCTTCAGGTACTTCTGTACCGAGCCTTCCAGGCGCTTGGCGACGATGTCGGCAGGCTGCACTGGCTTGCCGGCGGCCACGGCGGCGGCTGCATCTTCGTCAGCTTTCAGCTTGGCAACCGAACGCTCTTTTTCGATCAGTTCGGCAGGAACCTGGTCGGCCGACAGCGACACCGGCTTCATAGCGGCGATGTGCATGGCCACGTCCTTGCCCACTTGCTCGTCGGCGCCGTCGAATTCGACCATCACGCCGATGCGGGTGCCGTGCAGGTACGAAGCCAGCTTGGCGGTGGTTTCGAAACGCTGGAAGCGGCGGATCGACATGTTTTCGCCGATTTTGCCGATCAGTGCGGAACGCACTTCGTCCAGGGTCTGGCCGTTGCCGGCTGGCAGTGCCAGCAGGGCTGCGACGTCGGCCGGGTTGTTTTCGGCGACCAGCTTGGCGGCGGTGTTGGCCAGGTTCAGGAAGTCGTCGTTCTTGGCGACGAAGTCGGTTTCCGAGTTCACTTCGATCAGCGCGCCCACGCCGTTGGCGATGTAGGTGGCGACCACGCCTTCGGCGGTGATGCGTGCCGAAGCTTTCGATGCCTTGCCGCCCAGCTTGACGCGCAGGATCTCTTCCGCACGACCCATGTCGCCTTCGGCTTCGGTCAGTGCTTTTTTGCATTCCATCATCGGCGCGTCAGTCTTCGCGCGCAGTTCGCCTACCATTGCTGCAGTAATTGCTGCCATGTGATTCTCCTGTATTCGGTGTTCGGGGGGATGGTGAGCGGCGCTCTAACCATTTACGTTAAAAAAAAGGGGGAGCTGTTGGCCACCCCTTTTTTCCTACTGCTTGCTGCGAACGATTAAGCCTGTTCGGAAACTTCGACGAATTCGTCGCCGGCAGCGGCTTTCACCATTTCAACGACTTCGTTACCTGCGGCAGCACGGCCTTCCAGGATGGCATCTGCCACGCCGCGGGCGTACAGAGTGATGGCTTTCGACGAGTCATCGTTACCTGGAATGACGAACTGAACGCCTTCTGGCGAGTGGTTGGTGTCGACCACGCCGATGACTGGAATGCCCAGTTTAGCGGCTTCGGTGATCGCGCCTTTATGGTAGCCAACGTCAACGACGAAGATTGCGTCAGGAACGCCGCCCATGTCCTTGATGCCGCCGATCGATTTCTGCAGCTTGATCATTTCGCGTTGGAACATCAGCGCTTCTTTTTTCGACAGCTTCTCTACCGAACCGTCTTCGATCTGGGCTTCCATGTCCTTCAGGCGCTTGATCGAGGTCTTGATGGTTTTGAAGTTGGTCAGCATGCCGCCCAGCCAACGCTGGTCAACGAAAGGTACGCCTGCGCGTGCCGCTTCGGCAGCGATGATTTCGCGCGCTTGACGCTTGGTGCCGACCATCAGGATGGTGCCGCGGTTCGAAGCGACCTGCTTCACGTGCTTCATCGCTTCCTGATACATACCCATCGTCTTTTCCAAGTTGATGATATGGATCTTGTTGCGGTGGCCGAAGATGAACGGCGCCATCTTTGGGTTCCAGAAACGGGTTTGGTGACCGAAGTGGACACCGGCTTCCAGCATTTCGCGCATAGTTACGGACATATTAAACTCCAGGGTTGGGTCTGGAATCCGATCAGTCACCATATAGGCACCCTTGTCGACCGGATTCGCGTTTATTAATGTGGATTTCCACGGGATTTTTGCAACATTGCTCAAAACCGAATTCAAGCAACCCGAGATTCTACCCTGAAAACAGCCACTTAGGCAAGCGCCGCACGCGCCGGCCACGCCCTTGCACCACCTTGGCGAGCATCCCGCCACGTCGTGGTGCGAAATACCCCCGCCGCAACGCCTGCGCACCAAATTGCGCAGAATCAAAAAAAAATGAGGTATGGATATGCCATACATGCCTAAAATGTAATATCATCTGGAAAACTTTAATGCATGGCAATAACTATTAAACCAGAAGTAGTGTTCCATTACTGAAAGATCACCTATGTCCATCCTGCTTGCCGTGACGCTCGCAGCAGCCTCCGCTGCCCAGCCCGTTTGCTCCTGGGACCACCCCGGTGTCAATCCCTACAAGGGCCGCAGCGGCGACGCCATCGACCGCTACACCGACATCCCGGCCGCCGTGCGCAGCACGCTGCGCCGCCGCATCGAGGAGCAGCAGCCGGACGACATGGTCACCATCACCCGCGACAGCATCAGCGGCAAGAGCCAGTACGACCCGGCGATCCGCGACATGCACTTTGGCGCCGCCTCGGTGTGCGCCACCGTCACCCGCAGCAAATGGACGGAAAATCACCAGGAACCGGCCGCCGTCTATTGCGTCGACAAGCACTGCATCCTGGTACCCAAGATCTGCGGCAACGTCAGCCGTATCTCGCGCCTGCCGGCGGCGGTGGCAAAGAACACCGGTGATCGCCCATACTTCGTCCCGGCCAACCAGGCCAGGCGTGAGCTGGGCGGCAGCTTGGGCGACAAAGACCTGGGCCTGGCCGACGCCGCGCATTCAGACGCTTCGTCCGGACAGGACGACCCATACAGCCTTGTAGGCGACTCCGCCGGGCTTCTCGATGCTATCACGGAGGCTGCGGGCAAGCGGGCTCGCCTGATCGCCAGCATCCGCGGCACCCCAGCCGGCCACAGTCTGAGCGAGGTCGAAATGGCGTTCGACGAGGACGGATACGATATCGACCCGCGCGGCCGCGCGGGCCGCCTGTCCGGCCACAATTCAAGGTTCGACATAGACGATACCTCCGAGCTCTTCAACCCGGCGCCAGTGCCGGAAGCCGACACCTGGGCCATGCTGCTGGCCGGCCTCGGCCTGGTCGGCTTCGCCGTCCGCCGCGCCCGCCGCAAGCAAGCCGGCTCCCAGCCGGACTGAGCTGCTCCGCCCACCGTGCATCTCCGCACGCGAAGAGGCGGCTGTCGTTTATAATTTCAACCTACTGCACGCCGCGAGCCGACCCTGTCCGCTCGCCGCCTGCGTTTTTACCGTTTACCTTGCTGATTGCGATCCACTATGTCCATCTCCATTAAATCCGCTGAAGATATCGAAGGCATGCGCGTGGCCGGCCGCCTGGGCTCCGAAGTGCTCGACTACATCACGCCCTTCGTCAAGCCCGGCGTGACCACCGGTGAGCTGGATCGCCTTTGCCACGAATACATGGTCAATGTCCAGGGGACCATCCCGGCGCCGCTGAACTACTGCCCGCCGGGCTACACGCCCTACCCGAAAGCCATCTGCACCTCGGTCAACGACGTCATCTGCCACGGCATCCCGGGCGACAAGGTGCTCAAGAACGGCGACGTGGTCAACCTCGACATCACCGTCATCAAGGACGGCTACCACGGCGACAACAGCCGCATGTTCTTCATCGGCGAACCGTCGATCATGGCCAAGCGCCTGTCCGACATCACCTACGAGTGCATGTGGCTGGGCATCGCCAAGGTCAAGCCGGGCGCGCACCTGGGCGACATCGGCCACGTGATCCAGCAGCACGCGGAAAAAGCCGGCTACAGCGTGGTGCGCGAGTTCTGCGGCCACGGCATCGGCAAGATCTTCCACGAAGAGCCGCAGGTGCTGCACTACGGCCGTCCCGGCACCCTGGACGAGCTCAAGCCGGGCATGATCTTCACCATCGAGCCGATGATCAACGCCGGCAAGCGCGAAATCCGCGAAATGGGCGACGGCTGGACCATCAAGACCAAGGACCGCAGCCTGTCGGCGCAGTGGGAACACACCATCCTGGTCACCGAGACCGGCTACGAAGTGCTGACCCTGTCGGCCGGCAGCCCGCCGCCGCCGGCGTTCATCACCGGCGCGGCGCCGGCCAACGCCGCGCCGGTCGCGGCGTAAGCCCGGATGTCGACCGCCGCGATGAAGAAGGAACTGCGCGAGCAACTCAAGCGCCAGCTGAAAGCCGACCGCCAGGTCGTCATTGCCGGCTTCCAGGCCGACGGCATGCCGGAAAAGCTGCTGCGCAGTCTGCGCCAGAGCGTCGACGCGGTGCTGACCACGGCCTGGCATGAAGCCCGGCTGCCGGCCAACACCGCCCTGATCGGCGTCGGCGGCTACGGCCGCGGCGAGCTGTTCCCCTACTCCGACGTCGACCTGCTGATCCTGCTGGAACAGGCGCCCGACGCCGCCACCACCGAAAAGCTGGAAGAACTGGTGCAGCTGCTGTGGGACCTGGGCCTGGAGATCGGCCACAGCATCCGCACGGTGGACGAGTGCCTGACCGAGTCGGCGGCCGACATCACGGTGCAAACCAGCCTGCTCGAAGCGCGCATCATCTGCGGCGACGAGCCGCTGTTCGCGCAGCTGCAGGCGCGCTACACGGCGGCGATGGACCCGCGCGCCTTCTACCACGCCAAGGTGCTGGAGATGCGCCAGCGCCACGCCAAATACGAGGACACCGCCTTCAGCCTGGAGCCGAACTGCAAGGAAAGCCCGGGCGGCCTGCGCGACCTGCAGGTGATCCTGTGGATGGTCAAGGCCGCCGGCCTGGCCAATTCCTGGCGCACCTTGGCCACTTCCGGCCTGATCACGCAGACCGAAGCCAAGCAGCTGATGGAAAAGGAGCGCGCCTTCAAGGATATCCGCGTGCGCCTGCACCTGCACGCGGGCCGGCGCGAAGACCGGCTGGTGTTCGACGTGCAGACGGCCATCGCCGAATCGCTGGGCCTGACCGCCACCGGCAGCGGCGTGCACATGCGCCGCGCCAGCGAATACCTGATGCAGCGCTACTACTGGGCCGCCAAGACGGTCACCCAGCTCAACACCATCCTGCTGCAGAACATCGAGGAGCGGCTGTTCCCGAAATCCGGCGAGGCGGTGCGCATCAACGAGCGCTTCAACGACGTCAACGGCCTGATCGACATCAGCGCCGACGACACGTTCGAGAAGACGCCGTCGGCGATGCTGGAGATCTTCGTGCTGATGACCGAGCGGCCGTCGCTCAAGGGCATGAGTTCGCGCACCACGCGCGCGCTGTGGCACGAGCGCTTCAAGATCGACGCCGCCTTCCGCGCCGATCCGGTCAACCGCGCGCTATTCCTGCGCATCATGCAGGCGCCGGTGGGCATCATCCACGCGCTGCGGCGCATGAACGACATGTCCATCCTGGGCCGCTACCTGCCCAACTTCCGCAAGATCGTCGGCCAGATGCAGCACGACCTGTTCCACGTCTACACGGTGGACCAGCACATCCTGATGGTGGTGCGCAACATGCGCCGCTTCTCGATGGCCGAGCACGCGCACGAATACCCGTTCTGCAGCCAGCTGATGGCCAACTTCCCGCAGCCGTGGCTGCTGTACCTGGGCGCGCTGTTCCACGACATCGCCAAGGGCCGCGGCGGCGACCACTCGAAGCTGGGCATGGCCGACACCGAGCAGTTCTGCCGCGACCACGGCCTCAGCGACGAGGACACGGAACTGGCGGTGTTCCTGGTCGAGAACCACCTGACCATGTCGCAGGTGGCGCAAAAGCAGGACCTGTCCGATCCCGACGTCATCGCCTCCTTCGCCAGGGTGGTCAAGGACGAGCGCCACCTGACCGCGCTGTACCTGCTGACGGTGGCCGACATCCGCGGCACCAGCCCGAAGGTGTGGAACGCGTGGAAGGCCAAGCTGCTCGAGGACTTGTACCGCATCACGCTGCGCGTGCTGGGCGGCGAGCCGCACAGCGCCGACCACGAACTGAAGAACCGCCAGCAGGAAGCGCTGGCGACGCTGCGCCTGTACGGCCTGCCGCCGGACGCGCACGAAGCGTTCTGGAAGCAGCTCGACGTCGCCTACTTCCTGCGCCACGACGCCTCCGACATCGCCTGGCAGACGCGCGCGCTGTATGACCGCTTCACCAGCGACAAGCCGGTGGTCAAATGCCGGCTGGCGCCGATCGGCGAAGGCCTGCAGGTGGCCGTCTATATCAAGGACCAGCCGGATCTGTTCGCGCGCATCTGCAGCTATTTCGACCGCAAGAACTTCAGCATCCTCGACGCGAAGATCCACACCACGCGCCACGGCTACGCGCTCGACACCTTCCTGGTCACCGAGCAGAACTTCGCCAAGAGCTACCGCGACATCATCAGCCTGATCGAGCACGAGCTGTGCGGCGTGCTGACCACGCCCGAGCCGCTGCCGGCACCGGGCAAGGGCCGGCTGTCGCGGCTGTCGCGCACCTTCCCCATCCAGCCGACGGTGGACCTGCGGCCGGACGAGCGCGGCCAGTACTACCTGCTGTCGGTGGCCGCCAACGACCGCACCGGCCTGCTGTACTCGATCGCCAACGTGCTGACCAAGTACAAGATCAACCTGCACACGGCCAAGATCATGACCCTGGGCGAGCGCGTCGAGGACGTGTTCCTGATCGACGGCGCCACGCTGAGCAACGCCCGCAGCCAGATCCAGCTTGAAACCGACCTGCTGGACGCGATCAAGGTATAAACTGGCTTCACTCTCTATAGAAAACGCATCATGTCAGAAGAATTATTACGCCTGTCCAAACGCATGTCCGAACTGGGCCTGTGCTCGCGCCGCGAGGCTGACGAGTGGATAGCGCGCGGCTGGGTACGGGTGGACGGCCAGGTCGTCTCCGAACTCGGCACCAAGATCTATCCGAGCCAGCGCGTCACCGTCGAGCGCCAGGCCGCCGCCGAGCAGTCCAAGCGCGTGACGGTGCTGATCAACAAGCCCATGGGCTACGTCAGCGGCCAGGCCGAGGACGGCTACCAGCCAGCCGTGGTGCTGGTCAAGCCGGAAAACCGCTGGCCGGACGATCCGTCGCCGGAAATCTTCCATCCGACGCAGCTGCGCTCGCTGGTGCCGGCCGGCCGCCTGGACATCGATTCGGTCGGCCTGCTGGTGCTGACCCAGGACGGCCGCGTGGCCAAGCACCTGATCGGCGAAACCACCGACGTCGACAAGGAATACCTGGTGCGCGTCGAGTACACCAAGCCGGGCAAGCTGCCCGACAGCGACCTCAAAAAGCTCAACCATGGCCTGTGGATGGACGGCAAGCCGCTGCTGCCGGCCAAGGTGCGCTGGCAAAACGACGACCAGCTCAGCTTCACCTTGCGCGAAGGCAAGAAACGCCAGATCCGCCGCATGTGCGACATGGTGGGCCTGAAAGTTGTCGGCTTGAAACGGGTTCGCATCGGCAAAGTCAAGCTGGGCGACCTGCCGGTCGGCCAGTGGCGCTATTTGCGGCCGGAAGAGCAGTTCTGACCTGGACATCGTGGAAAAGAATGCACATTTACTGAAATATTCTTGCCATTTAGCAAGCCAAGAGCGCGAATAAATTGTAAACTGTGTAGATCGACCTCGCATTGTAGAAGTCATTATCAAAGAGATATGCCGTCGTGAACGATCCCATACCAAATGAATTTCGCCGCGGCCCTCCCAGCCTAAAAGATGCTGTGGAACCAATACCGGCGGGTTCGAAGCCACATGACATGACCGACGAGCATGATATCGGTGATTCATTGACCCTGCTCTCCGACAACGGCGATCCGATCTCCATTTATCCCGCCAGCTCCACCAATGTGGTGATGGCACGCATCAAGTCGGTCGACCCGGAAAATCCCTACTTCGTGCTGGAACTCAACGAGGGCGAGGTCATCCCGCCCGGCGAGGCCACCTTTGTCGCCTGGCTGCGCTCGGCCAAGGTGCAGTTCAAGCTGACGTCGCCGGACTGGGCGTCGCAGCCGGACGAACCGACCTTGATCCCGCTGGACTTCCCGACCAAGTGCCTGGTGCTGAACCGCCGCTCGTCGACCCGGCTGGAAACGCCGCTGGGCATCTACTACATGGCCTCGTTCGTGTTGAACGGCAAGCCCTACGAGCTGCAGCTGTACGACTTCTCGGCCGGCGGCGTCGGCATGCGGGCGCCGCCGCGCGATTGCCAGGGCCTGTACGTGGGCCGCAAGCTGCAGCGCGTGCGGCTCGAGCTGGGCCCCGATTCGGTGATGATCGCCGATCTGGAAGTGCGGCTGTCGCGCACCTTCCGCTCCTTCCTGCTGGGCGAGCAGGTGCAGATCGGCTGCCAGTTCATCAACCTGTCGCCGGTGATGCAGGAAGAACTGGCGCGCCTGCTGGACAAGCTCAGCACCAGCAAGCAGCGCTAGCCCCCCTGGTCCGGCACATAAATTGCTTAAAAAGCAGCTTACACAGCTGCTTTTTTTTATGGGCCCGGCATGACTACAACACAGCGCATCGTCAAGATCCGGCGCGACTACAACACCTGGGTGGCCAACGAAACCATCGAGGACTACGCGCTGCGCTACACGCCGCGCGCGTTCCGCAAATGGTCGGTGTTCCGCGTCTCGAACACCGCGTTCGGCGCGATCTCGTTCCTGGTGCTGGAAGCGATAGGCGGCACCATCACCGTCAACTACGGCTTCATCAACGCGCTGTGGGCCATCATGGCGGTCGGCCTGATCATCTTCCTGACCGGCCTGCCGATCAGCTACTACGCCGCCAAGTACGGCGTCGACATGGACCTGCTGACGCGCGGTGCCGGCTTCGGCTACATCGGCTCGACGATATCGTCGTTCGTCTACGCCTCGTTCACCTTCATCCTGTTCGCGCTGGAGGCGGCCATCATGGCCTATGCGCTGGAGCTGTACTTCCACCTGCCGCTCTACCTCGGCTACATGGCCAGCGCGCTGGTGGTGATACCGCTGGTGACCCACGGCGTCACCCTGATCAGCCGCATCCAGATGCTGACGCAGCCGGTGTGGCTGGTGCTGATGGCCCTGCCCTTCATCGCCATCCTGCAGAAGCAGCCGGAACTGCCGGCGCAGCTGCTGGCCTACGCCGGCCGCTCCGGCCAGAACGGCCACTTCAACGTGCTGATGTTCGGCGCCGCCACGGCGGTCGGCGTGGCGCTCATCACGCAGATCGGCGAGCAGGTCGACTTCCTGCGCTTCATGCCGGAGAAGACCGCCGCCAACCGCCTGCGCTGGCACCTGGGCGTGCTGGTCGCGGGGCCGGGCTGGATCCTGCTCGGCATCGCCAAGATGCTGGGCGGCGCGCTGCTGGCCTTCCTGGCGATCAGCAGCGCCGTGCCGCTGGAGCAGGCCGTCAACCCGACGCAGATGTACCTGGCCGGCTTCGGCCAGGTGTTCGCCTCGCCGCAGGTCGCGCTGCTGGCGACGGCGCTGCTGGTGGTCATCTCGCAGGTGAAGATCAACATGACCAACGCCTATGCCGGCTCGCTGGCGTGGTCGAACTTCTTCGCGCGGCTGACGCACAGCCATCCGGGCCGCGTGGTGTGGGCCGTGTTCAACGCGCTGATCGCCGTGCTGCTGATGGAGCTGGACGTGTTCCAGGCGCTGGACCAGGTGCTGGGCCTGTATTCGAACATCGCCATCTCGTGGATCACGGCCGTCGTGGCCGACCTGGTCATCAACAAGCCGCTGGGCCTGAGCCCCAAGGGCATCGAATTCCGTCGCGCGTATTTGTACGACATCAATCCGGTCGGCGTCGGCGCCATGCTGCTGGCGTCGGCCTTGTCGGTGGCGGCCTTCATGGGCTTGTTCGGCCAGCAGGCGCAGGCCTTCTCCGCCTTCATCGCGCTGCTGACGGCGCTGGTGGCCTCGCCGCTGATCGCCGTGGCGACCAAAGGCAAGTACTACATCGCCCGCAAGCAGGAACACGTGCACAGCAAGACCTGCGTGATCTGTGAAAAGGAATACGAGTCGGAGGACATGGCGCACTGCCCGGCCTACCAGGGTTCGATCTGCTCGCTGTGCTGCTGCCTCGACGCGCGCTGCAACGACGTCTGCAAGCCGCACGCCAAGGTGTCGGCGCAATGGCAGGACGCGATGCGCGCGCTGCTGCCGCAGTCGCTGGCGCGCTACCTGAGCAGCGGGCTGGGACATTACCTGCTGCTGATGATAGTCACCGTGCTGTTCCTCGGCGCGCTGCTCGGCCTGATCTACTACCATGAGCAATCGGTGCTGCCGGCCGGCGACGCGGCGCTGCTGCCGCAGCTGCAGCTGGTGTTCTTCAAGATCTTCGCGGCGCTGCTGCTCACCAGCGGCATCGTCGCCTGGTGGCTGGTGCTGACCAGCGAAAGCCGCCGCGTGGCGCAGGAGGAATCGAACCGCCAGACCGGCCTGCTGACGCGCGAGATCGAACTGCACGGCCAGACCGACGCCCAGCTGCAGCAGGCCAAGAAGACCGCCGACCAGGCCAACCAGGCCAAGAGCCGCTACATCGCCGGCATCAGCCACGAGATCCGCACGCCGCTCAATTCGATACTGGGCTACGCGCAACTGCTGGACAACGATCCGTCCATCCCCGAGCACCGCCAGCAGGCGATCCGCGTGATCCGCAGCAGCGGCGAGCACCTGCTGTCGCTGATCGAGGGCACGCTGGACATCGCCCGCATCGAAGGCGGCAAGTTCAACTTCGACATGAAGGAGCTGAACTTCCCCGACTTCATCGGCCAGATCGTGCGCATGTTCGAACTGCAGGCGGCCAACAAGGGGCTGAGCTTCCGCTACGAGCTGACCGGCGCGCTGCCGCGCATCGTGCGCGCCGACCGCAAGCGGCTGGGGCAAATCCTCATCAACATCCTCGGCAACGCCGTCAAGTTCACCAGCAGCGGCGGCATCGTGCTGCGGCTGCAGTACGCGCGCGAGATGGCCTCGTTCGAGATCGAGGACACCGGCCCCGGCATCCTGCAGGAGGAGATCGACCACATCTTCGAGCCGTTCTCGCGCGGCAGCGCCAGCGCGCACGCCAACGCCAGCGGCACCGGCCTCGGACTGCCGATCTCCAAGATGCTGACGCAGCTGATGGGCGGCGAACTGAATATCCGTACCTTGCCCGGGCAAGGCAGCGTGTTCCACATCCGCTTGTTCCTGCCCAGCGTGCACGTCTCCGGCAGGGAACTGAAGGAACTGGAGCAGCCCGAGCGCCAGCGCACCGGCTATCGCGGCCCGCGCCGCCGCATCCTGGTGGTGGACAACGAGCGGGTCGACCGCGAGATGCTGCTCAACATACTGGCGCCACTGGGCTTCGACGTGGCGCTGGCCGAATCGGGCCTCGAATGCCTGGACCTGCACGCGTCGTTCCAGCCGGACCTGATCCTGATGGACCTCGCGATGCCGGCCATGGACGGCTGGGAAGCGAGCTACATCCTGCGCCGCCGGCAGCTGTCCACGGTGCCGATCGCCATCGTCTCGGCCAACGCCTTCGACAAGGGCATGGAGAACGCGGCCGGCATCACGGCGGCGGACTTCATCGTCAAGCCGGTCAACGTGGCCGAGCTGCTGGACTGGATAGGCCGGCGGCTGACGCTGGAATGGATCACGCAGCCGGGCATCGGCATCGAGGTGGCGGCCGCCGCGCCGGAACTGGCGCAGCTGGTGTTTCCGCCGGCCGCGCACCTGGAAGCGCTGAATGAACTGATACGCATCGGCTACGTGCGCGGCATCCAGAACAAGCTCGATGAAATCAGCGCGCTCGACGCGCGCTACCTGCACTTCACGCAAACCATGCGCAATTTCGCGGCTCGCTTCCAGCTGGATGCGATGGCCGATTTCGTCCTGAGGAACAAGAGCGATGAACTTCAACATTGAACCCGCGCGCGGCAATATCGTCCTGGTGGTGGACGACGTTCCGGAGAACCTGGCCGTGCTGCACGACGCGCTGGACGAATCAGGCTTCACGGTCCTCGTCGCCAACAACGGCGAAGCGGCCCTGCAGCGCGCCGCCGAGGCGCAACCGGACATCATCCTGCTGGACGCCATCATGCCCGGCATGGACGGCTTCGAAACCTGCCGCCGGCTCAAGGCCAGCCTGGCGACGAAGCAGATCCCGGTGGTCTTCATGACGGGTCTGACCGAAGCCGAACACGTGGTGGCGGCGTTTGCCGCCGGCGGCAACGACTACGTCACCAAGCCGCTGCGCACCAGCGAGGTGCTGGCGCGGATCGCCGCCCACATGCAGACGGCGCAGCTGATGGACCAGGCCCGCAGCGCGCTGGACGCCTTTGGCAACGCCGTCATCGCGATGACGCCGCGCGATGGCAAGATCGTCTGGCAAACCCCGCTTGCGCGCACGCTGATGCAGGGCTACGCGGTCGACGGCGAACTGGCGCCGTGGCTGGAAGCGACGCAGGCCGCGCACAGCCAGGGCCAGTCGCACCCGCCGCTGGCGCTGATACGCGGGGCACGGCGGCTGATCTTCTCGGCGGCGGAGTTCAGCGAAAACGCGCAGTGGATGATCGTGCTCCGCGAGGAATCGGACGCCGCGCAAATCGAAAAGCTGATGGCGTCCTTCAAGCTGACGCAGCGCGAATCGGAGGTACTGAACTGGGTCATCAAGGGCAAGACCAACCGCGACATCGGCGACATCCTCGGCACCAGCCCGCGCACGGTCAACAAGCATCTGGAACACGTGTTCGTCAAACTGGGCGTGGAAACCCGCACCTCAGCAGCCTCCGTCGCGCTGGCGAAACTCGCCTGATTGCGATTTGGCTTACACTTGATGGATGACCAAAGAACACGAACTACGGCAATCCAAGCGGCTGGCGCTGGCGCTGCTGGCGGCGGCGACGGCCGTCTTCATCATCACGTCCCTGCTGCCGCGCGGCTTCTGGGTCGATGGCGTGCGCGCCGTGTCCGAGGCGGCGATGGTCGGCGCGCTGGCCGACTGGTTCGCGGTGGTGGCGCTGTTCCGCAAGGTGCCCATCCCGTTCATCTCGCGCCATACCAGCATCATCCCCAATAACAAGAACAAAATCGCCGACAACCTTGCCGGCTTCGTCGAGGACAAGTTCCTCAAGCCCGAGGCGCTGGCCGAGGTCATACTGAAAAACGATCCCGCCACCAATGTCGCGCAATGGCTGGAACGGCCGGAGAACCGCCGCTTCCTGTCCTCGTACCTGATCAAGCTGGTGCCGGAAATGCTGTCGATGGCGGACGACGCCAGCATCCAGAAGCTGCTGCGCGACGCCCTCGACGCGGCCGTCGACAAGCTGGAGCTGTCGCAGGCGCTGGGCGGCCTGCTCGATGGACTGACGAAGGACGGCCGCCACCAGGAACTGCTCGACGACGGCATCGCGGCGCTGATCGCGATGATGAACAAGCCGTCCAGCCGCGAGCTGATCGCCGGCCTGATCGCGGCCTGGCTCAAGCGCGAACACGCCGCCATGGAACTGGTGCTGCCGACCTCCTGGCTCAGCGAAAACGGCGCCGTCATGATCGCCAACACCTTGAACAACATCATGGAAAACATCGCGGCGGACAAGGGGCACAAGCTGCGCGTCCGCTTCGACGACATGGTGCGGCACTTCGTGGTCCGCCTCCAGTCCGATCCCGCCTTCATCGCCAAGGGCGAGGACCTCAAGCGCTACCTGCGCGACGGCGACGTCTTCAACACCTACATCAAGGATTTGTGGATCGGCGTGCGGACGTGGGTAAAGAACGACATCGAAACCGAGCACTCCAAACTCAACGACGGCATCGTCAAAGCCAGCCAGTGGCTCAGCGAGGAGCTGCTAAGCCACCCCGAGATGCGCGCCTCGCTCAACCAGCACCTGGCCTCCATGGCCCAGACACTGGCGCCGGCCTTCTCGCGCTTCCTGACGCGCCATATCAGCGACACCGTCAAAGCCTGGGACGAAAAGGACATGTCACGCCAGATTGAACTCAACATCGGCAAGGACCTGCAGTTCATCCGCGTCAACGGAACGCTGGTGGGAGGCTTGATCGGGCTGTTGTTGTATGCGAGCTCGCAGGTGATGGGGATGGCCGGCGCCTGGCTGCACTACTGACTCTCATGTTAGGATTGAACCGTTTGACTTCCAATTAACGATACGGGCCGTCGGCGTGACCAAATTCCGTCTTACCTTCGTATTCCTCGCTATATGCGCTGCGTCCGCGCGGGCCGCCGATATTCCGGTGACGATCTACGCCGACGCCGGCTATCCGCCCTACTCCTACGAAAAAGACGGCAAGCCCGCCGGCCTGTATTACGAAATCGTCCGCGCCGCCTTCGCCCGCATGCGCGGCTACAAGATCGACGTGCAGGCCGTGCCCTGGAAGCGCGGCATGGCGCTGATCCGGTCGGGCGCCGGCTTCGCGCTGTATCCGCCCTACCTGAACACCAAGGACGAACCGTGGACCTGGCCATACTCGCTGCCGCTGTACGAGGAGCGCGTGGCCGCAGTCTGCCGCAAGGATGTGCTGGCGGCCAAGCCGCGCAAGCGCTGGCCGGAGGATTTTTACGGCCTCACGATAGGCAACAACGCCGGCTTCATCGTCGGCGGCGAGGCCTTCGAGAAGGCGGTACGCGCCGGCAGCCTGCGCGTGGAGGAAGGCAAGGACAGCGCCACCAACATTCTCAAGCTGGGCATGAAACGCATCGATTGTTACATCAACGACCGCGTCTCGATCCAGTGGACGCTCAACCAGCTCAAGGCCGAAGGCAAATACGACGAAGGCGGCGCCCACGCCGAACTGGCCGAAGCGACCGTCATCGCGGTGGAGCAAGGCTTCCTCGGCTTCACGGACCGCGACAACGGCAAGTTCACGTACAAGTCAGACTTCGTCAGGCAGTTCGACACCATCATCTACCAGATGAAGCGCACCGGCGAAATCGACAACATCGCCCGCGGCTTCTTCAAGACTCACTAGACCGCCAGGTGGCGCTTGACGTCAGGGTCGTTCATCGCGGCCTGGGCGCCGGAGGCCACCACCTCGCCGCGCGACAGCACGATGAACTGGTCCGCCAGCTCGTGGGCGAAATCGAAGTACTGTTCGCACAGCAGTATCGCCATGTCGCCGCGCTGGCGCAGCAGCCGGATCACGTTGCCGATGTCCTTGATGATCGACGGCTGGATGCCTTCGGTCGGCTCGTCAAGGATGATCAGCTTGGGTTCAGCCAGCAGCGCGCGAGCGATCGCCAGTTGCTGCTGCTGGCCGCCGGACAGGTCGCCGCCGCGCCGGTGCAGCATGTCCTTCAGCACCGGGAACAGCTCGTACACCTCGCCCTTGATGGTGGACGCCTTTCTGCCGCTGTGGGTGGCGAGCCCCATCAACAGATTTTCCTCCACCGTCAGCCGCGCGAAGATCTCCCTACCCTGCGGCACATAGGCAATGCCGGACCGCGCCCGCTGGTGCGGCGCCATGCGCGTGATGTCGCGCCCCTCCAGCCTGACCGTGCCGGCCGATACCGGCAGCACGCCCATCAGACACTTGAGCAAGGTGGTCTTGCCGACACCGTTGCGGCCCAGCAGTGCCATGCACTTGCCCCGTTCCAGCTCCAGCGATACGCCACGCAAGGTGTGCGAGGAACCGTAGTACTGGTTGATTTTTTCAACTTGCAGCATATTTTTCAGCGCCCCAGATAGACTTCAATCACCCGCTCGTCGGACTGCACTTGCGACATCGTGCCCTGCGCCAGCACCGAGCCTTCGTGCAGCACCGTCACCACGCCCTGCTGCGCGATCTCGGTGACGAAGGCCATGTCGTGCTCCACCACCATGATCGAGTGCTTGCCGCGCAATTCATTCAGCAGCTCCGCCGTGCGCGCCGTCTCGGCGTCCGACATGCCGGCCACCGGCTCGTCCAGCAGGATCAGCTGCGGCTCCTGCATCAGCAGCATGCCGATCTCCAGCCATTGCTTCTGCCCGTGCGACAGCAGCCCCGCCAGCCGCCGCTCGCTGCCGTTCAGCCGTATCAGCTTGAGGATCTCGTCGATCTTGCCCCGCTGCTCGGACGACAGTCGCGCGAACAGCGTCGGCCGCACGCGCTTGTCGGTCTTCATCGCCAGCTCCAGGTTTTCGAACACTGTGTGCTGCTCGAAGATGGTCGGACGCTGGAACTTGCGGCCGATGCCGGCGTGCGCGATCTGATACTCGGTCATGCGGCTCAGGTCCATGGTCTGGCCGAAGAACGCGGTGCCGGAGGTCGGCCGCGTCTTGCCGGTGATGACGTCCATCATCGTCGTCTTGCCGGCGCCGTTCGGCCCGATGATGCAACGCAGCTCGCCGACCGAGATATCCAGGCTCAGTTTATTCAGCGCGCGGAAGCCGTCGAACGACACGGTGATCTCCTCCAGATACAGGATGGCGCCGTGCGTGGTGTCCAGTCCCGGCTCCGAAACCCGGCCTGACGATATGTTCAGATGTTCGTTGGCACTCATGCCTGCTCCTTGCGCAGCCGCGCCGCCAGTCCCGCTATGCCTTGCGGCAGATAGCGCGTCACCAGGATGAAGATCAGTCCCAGCGCGAACAGCCACAGGTTGGGGAAGGCGCCGGTGAACCAGCTCTTCAAGCCGCTGACCGAGAACGCGCCGATGATGGGTCCCAGCAGCGTGCCGCGCCCGCCGACCGCCGCCCAGATCACCATCTCGATCGAGTTCGCCGGCGACATCTCGGACGGGTTGATGATGCCCACCTGCGGCACGTACAGCGCGCCGGCGATCCCGCACAGCACCGCCGACAGCGTCCACACGAACAGCTTGAACCACAGCGGGTTATAGCCGATGAACATCAGCCGCGACTCCGAATCGCGCACCGCCTGCAGCACGCGGCCCAGCTTGGACTGGACGATCCAGCGGCACAGCAGCAGCGAGCCGGCCAGCGCCGCCAGCGTGACCAGGTACAGCGTGGCCTTGGTGCCGGGCGCGCTGATCGAGTAGCCCAGTATCCGCTTGAAGTCGGTGAAGCCGTTGTTGCCGCCAAAGCCGGTGTTATTGCGGAAGAACAGCAGCATGAAGGCATACGTCATCGCCTGCGTGATGATCGAAAAGTACACGCCCTTGATGCGGGAACGGAAGGCGAAGAAACCGAACACGAAGGCCAGCACGCCCGGCACCAGCACCACCAGCGCGAGGCTGTACCAGAAGCTGTCGGTCGCGCTCCAGAACCACGGATAGGTTTTCCAGTCGAGGAAGACCATGAAGTCCGGCAGGTCGCTCTGGTACACGCCCTCCCTGCCGATGGCGCGCATCAGGTACATGCCGTGCGCGTAGGCCCCCAGCGCGAAGAAAACGCCGTGGCCCAGCGACAGGATGCCGGCGTAGCCCCACACCATGTCGAGCGCCAGCGCGGCCAGCGCGTAGCACATGAATTTGCCGACCAGGCTGACCATGTAGCTCGGCACGTGCAGCGCGTGGCCGTCCGGGAAGGCGAGATTGAGCAGCGGCAGCGCCGCCAGCACCGCGCAACAGGCGGCGATGCCGCTCCACGCCCGGCGAGAAAACAAGGATGGATGAGTCATTCGGCGCTCCTGCCTTTCATGGCGAACAGACCCTGCGGCCGCTTCTGGATGAACATGATGATGAAGACCAGGATGGCGATCTTGGCCAGCACCGCGCCCGCCACCGGCTCCAGGAATTTGTTCGCTTCGCCCAGCCCCAGCGCGGCGATGATGGTGCCTGCCAACTGGCCGACTCCGCCCAGCACCACGACCATGAAGGAGTCGACGATATAACTCTGGCCCAGGTCCGGTCCGACGTTACCCAGCTGCGACAAGGCCACCCCGCCCAAGCCCGCGATGCCGGAGCCGAGGCCGAAGGTCATCATGTCGATCTTCGCGGTCGATACGCCGACGCAGCCGGCCATGCGGCGGTTCTGCATCACTGCGCGCACGAACAGTCCGAGCCGGGTCTTGTTCAGGATCAGCCAGACGCCGCCCACCACGAACAGCGCGAACACGATGATGACGATGCGGTTATACGCCAGCACCAGCGATCCCAGCACCGTCACGCCGCCGGACATCCACGACGGATTGGCCACCTCGACGTTCTGCGCGCCGAAGATGGTGCGCACCGCCTGCATCAGTATCAGGCTGATGCCCCAGGTGGCCAGCAGCGTTTCCAGCGGACGGCCGTACAGCCAGCGGATCACGGTGCGCTCCAGCGCGATGCCGACGGCCGCCGTGACCAGGAACGCGGCCGGCAATGCGGCGATCAGGTAGCAATCCAGCGCCGACGGGAAGTAGTTGCGGAAGCCGAGCTGGCACAGATAGGTGGTGTAGGCGCCTATCATCAGCAGTTCGCCGTGCGCCATGTTGATGATGCCCATCAGGCCGAAGGTGATCGCCAAGCCCAATGCCGTCAGCAGCAGCACGCTGGCCAGCGAGATGCCGTAGAAGACGTTGCCGATAAATTCGGTGCGCGCCAGGCGGCTGTCGAGCGCCTGCAAGGTGTGGGCGACGGCCACGCGCACGCCTTCGTCCGGCTCGGCGGCCAGCATCGATTGCAGCAGCGGGCGCAGGTTGGCGTTGCTGCTCTCGGCCAGCGCCTCGACGGCGGCCTTGCGGCGGATGCCGTCCGGCGATTGCAGGTTGGCGGTGGCCACGACCAGTTGCAGCACGGGGCGGATGTCGGCGTCCTGCTCCTTGGCCAGGGCTTTCTCCACCAGCGGAGCCTGTACCAGCGTGACGCTCTTTTGCAGCTCGGTCGCCGCCGCCAGCCGCAACGCGCGGTCCGGCGAGAACAGCTTCAGCGCGGACAGCGCATCGTCGGCGGCGCCGCGCAGGCGGTTGTTGACCATCAGGCCGTCCAGGCCCTCGGGCAGCGGACCGGTCATGCCGGTGGCGGGATTGTAGGCCTTGTCGTCGGTGACGATGTAGATGCGGCCGTCGGCTGTGGTGTAGAGCGCGTCGTTCTTCAGCGCCGTCAGCAGGCGCGTGGCGTCGTCGTTGGCGAGCGCGCCGATCTTGACGATCGCTTCGATGCGGGCGTCCGGGTCATCGCCCGCCAGTGGCGCCAGCAGGGCGGGATCGATGGTGGCGTGTGCCGCGCCGGACAAGGCGCCTGACAACAACAGGCAGGCCATGAGCAGGAGTTTTTTCAAGATGCTTATCCTCAGGTGATGCGGGCCGGCGGCAGGCGGCGCGGGATGCGGCTGCCGCGCTGCGCCGGCCCTGCCGCTTACAGCTTCTGCTTGCCTTCGTTACCCGGGATGTACGGGCTCCAAGGATTGGCGCGCACCGGGCCCGGCGTCTTCCATACGACGCTGAACTGGCCGTCCGGACGGATCTCGCCGATGAACACCGGCTTGTGCAAGTGGTGGTTGGTCGGGTCCATCGTCAGCGTGAAGCCCGACGGCGCCTTGAAGGTCTGCCCCGCCATCGCCGCGATCACCTTGTCGGTGTCGGTCGACTTGGCCTTTTCCACCGCCTGCGCCCACATGTGGATGCCCACGTAGGTCGCTTCCATCGGGTCGTTGGTCACGACCGTGTTCGCGTTCGGCAGTTTCTTGGCGACCGCGTAGGCCTTCCACTTCTTGATAAACTCTGTGTTCACCGGATTCTTCACCGACTCGAAGTAGTTCCATGCCGCGAGGTGGCCCAGCAACGGCTTGGTGTCCACGCCGCGCAGTTCTTCCTCGCCGACCGAGAATGCCACCACCGGCACGTCGGTCGCCTTCAGGCCGGCGTTGCCCAGCTCCTTATAGAACGGCACGTTGGAATCGCCGTTGATGGTCGAGATCACCGCCGTCTTGCCGCCGGCCGAGAACTTCTTGATATTGGCGACGATGGTCTGGTAGTCCGAATGGCCGAACGGCGTGTAGACCTCGTCGATGTCGCTGTCCTTCACGCCCTTGCTCTTCAGGTAGGCGCGCAGGATCTTGTTGGTGGTGCGCGGATAGACGTAGTCGGTCCCCAGCAGCACGAAGCGCTTGGCGCCGCCGCCCTCCTTGCTCATCAGGTACTCCACCGCTGGTATCGCCTGCTGGTTGGGCGCCGCGCCGGTGTAGAACACGTTCTTCTCCAGTTCCTCACCCTCGTACTGCACCGGGTAGAACAGCAGGCTGTTCAACTCCTTGAACACCGGCAGCACCGATTTGCGCGACACCGACGTCCAGCAGCCGAACACCACGGACACCTTGTCCTGCGCGATCAGGCCGCGCGCCTTCTCGGCGAACAGCGGCCAGTTGGAGGCCGGATCGACCACCACCGCTTCCAGCTTCTTGCCCATCACGCCGCCCTTGGCGTTGATTTCGTCGATGGTCATCAAGGCCACGTCTTTCAGCGAGGTCTCGGAAATCGCCATCGTGCCCGACAGCGAGTGCAGGATGCCGACCTTGATGGTGTCGGCGGCGTAAACATTCACGCCCGAGGCCAGCATGGTGGCGGCTGCGGCGATGCGGCTCAAGGTGCCGATGAAGTTGCGACGATTTTGCATGTGATAGCTCCCTGTGAAAGTTAGAATTGCAGCTGCAAGGTGACCGAGAACTTGTCCAGGTCGGCGGCCTTGGTGACCTTGGTCTTCGAGTACACGGCACTGATCTGCGCGTTGTAGCCGTCGATGATGTAGTTCACGCCGGCGTCGATCTGCCTGGTGTCGATGTCGGTGTCGGCGCTGAACTTCTGCCAGCGCGCGAATGGCTGGAACTTGCCCCAGCCGACCTTGTCCTCGAAGATGAACGAGGCGCCCGCGGAATATGCCTTGCCCTGTTCGGACTTGATGATGTCGTCGGTGTCGTAGTCGTACCAGGCCGCCTCCACGGCAAAGGCGCCCGAGCCCTTGATACGCTTCTCCAGCAGGAAGTCGACGTTGTAGGCGCTGTACTTGCCGTTTTTGGCGATGGTCAGGATGCCGTCCTTCTGGTAGCGCCCTGCGACGCCGATGGCCAGGATGTCGGCGCCGCCGATGTAGTTGCCGGTGCCGTAGTAGCCCGGTTCCGCGTCCCAGAAGTCGTACTGCACGCGGCCCGCGTACATCAGCGAGTCGTCGGCCTTGACGCCTGCCGCCTTGGCCTGCGACTGCGTCAGCGAACCGATGCCGAAGGTGTGGCCTTCGAAGGCGCCGAACGAATAACCCAGCTTGCCGCCCTCGCCCGCATTGCCCCAGACGACCACGCCGTCGTCGCGGCCGCGGAAGATGCCGCCGTTGTAGCCGTAGCGCGAAGCCACGCCGGCCCAGTAGCCGCCGCCCAGCGAGTAGTAAGGCCCCGCCATGTTGGCGCGGTCGGACGGCGACAGCAGGCGGCCGGCCCAGATGTTGAGCTCAGGCGAAATGGCGAACTGCCCCGCCGCGTCGAGGATGCGGATCTTGTCGCCGTCCCACTCGGTGTTGAGCATGCCCTTGATGTTCTTGTTCAGCGAGGCGCCGAAGAACAGCCGCGCCGAATCCAGATTGAAGTCGCTGGAACGGTCGGTGCCGTTCGGCGCGCCGTTTTCCGCGCTGGTGAAGCTCTCGCGCATGCCGAAACCGACGCTGACCGACTTGTCTTCACCAAAATTGATCGTGGCACCCGCCTGCGCCTCACCCAGCCCGCCGACCGCCGCCACCGCCGCTGCCGCCAGCAGCACTCCCTTTTTCAACCCCATCTTGCTCTCCCTCTTGGTTTTGGATGTTGCAAGATTAGCTAGCAGACAAGCGGCAAGGAATACGTTGAATGACGTAGTGGCGCCGACGGCACAATTTGGTGGCACAATAACGGCTTACTTTTTCGGAATACCACCATGACCATCTTTGCCGCCCCTGTATTCGACGCCACCGTGATCTACGAGGGCAATGAGCTGTTCAAGGGCCAGGGCGCGGCGCGCGGCTGGGCTGAGAAACTGGCCAAGGAACTGGAGTGCGAGATCGGCGTCGAGAAGATCGGCACCGGCTGGGCGTTGACCGGCACCGTCGACGGCGAAGCCTGCCGGTGGGGCATCGTCGGCCAGCGCCTGAAGCGTTTGGAATAAGCGTGCGCTAGCGCACAACGTCGCTGCGGACCGGCGGGTACGATTCCCGATAATCTGCCCCACAAGGATAGCGATGAAGCGCGATATGCCAGCGGCGGCCGGTCCGGCCGGCACCGCCGCCCCCGCCCCGTCCAATGCTCCCGCCGCCGCCAGGTCGGCCGGGCTGCGCTACGTCCACGACGACCAGCCGGGCTATGCCCGCCGCAAACGGGGCAAGCATTTCCACTACGTCGACGCCGACGGCCACGCCGTCACCGATGCCGACACGCTGGCGCGCATCAAGTCGCTGATGATCCCGCCCGCATGGACCGACGTGTGGATCTGCCGCCAGCCGCTGGGCCATCTGCAGGCGACGGGGCGCGATGCGCGCGGCCGCAAGCAGTACCGCTATCATCCGCGCTGGCGCGCGCACCGCGACGACTCCAAGTATGAACGCCTGCTCAGCTTTGGCAAGGCGCTGCCTGCGATCCGCAGCGCGGTCGATGCCGCGCTGCGGCTGCCCGGGCTGCCGCGCGAGAAGATGCTGGCCACCGTGATCCACCTGCTGGAAGCGACGATGATGAGGATAGGGAACGAGGAGTATGCGCGCGAGAACAAATCCTTCGGACTGACCACGCTGCGCGACCGCCATGTGCGGCTGGACGGAGGCACCGTCGAGTTCCGTTTTCGCGGCAAGAGCGGCGTGCACCATGCGGTCAAGGTGGAGGACCGGCGGCTGGCCGCCATCATCCGCCGCGTGCGCGACCTTCCCGGGCAGGAGCTGTTCCAGTATGTCGACGACGACGGCAACCCGCACAGCATCGGCTCGGCCGACGTCAACGAATACCTGCAATCCATCGCCGGCGAGGACTACACCGCCAAGGACTTCCGCACCTGGTCCGGCACGGTGCTGGCGGCGGTGGCGCTGCATGAATACGAAAAATACGACTCCCAGGCGCAGGCCAAGAAGAACGTGGTGCAGGCGATCGAAGCGGTGGCCAAAAAGCTGGGCAACACGCCGACCATCTGCCGCAAATGCTATGTGCATCCGGCGGTGATCGAGTCCTACCTCAACGGCACCATGCTGAAGGCGCTGCGCCGCCGCGCGCGCGAGGAGCTGCAGCACGACGTGCACGCGCTGCGGCCCGAAGAGGCGGCGGTGCTGGCGTTGTTGCAGCACCGTCTGCAAACGGCCCCGGCCAGGTAAATAGGAGTAGAATTTAGCTCCGGCGAGTTTTCGCCCCCGACCGAACAGCCGTTGCGATATGCCTCAAGCCCTGCCTTTTCCGATTCGTAAAGAGTGCCCGCCGGGCGCCTGCGAGTGCGGCCGCGACGATTTGCTGCAGGCCTGGGACCGGGCGCCGGACGACACCGACATCCGCGTGCTGCGCCTGACCCGCGACCAGGAGAAGGTGCTGATCGAGCGCATCGAATCCGTCGCCACCTACGAACAGCTGGGCCATCTCAAGCAGCGCATCCAGGAACAGCTGGGTGTCACGCTGACCATCACGCCCAGCGCAAACGGCGTCAGTACCGTCATGGGCCTGTCGATCAAGCTGGTCGAGCAGCCCGGCCTGTGCCGCCGCACGCGCGAGAACCTGCCGGCCGCCGTGCGCCGCTGCTTCCGCAACCATCCTGAAATCGTCTACGCGCTGCTGAACGCGCGCGACCTGCTGGGCGCCGAAGAGGAAGCCTAGCCCGGATGCGCGAGCGCGGCGCCGGGCATGTTGCCGCCTTCGGAGCCGTCCGGATAGATGTCGTGGAACTTGCTGTAGTCGAGGATGCGCACATTCCCCTCCTGCTTGTCCGACATGATGTCGGCGAAGTGGTGGTTGAAGAAGATGTGCTCGGCCGCGTAGGTCTGGCGGGCGTGGACGAAATCGTTGAGCGTGTCGTCCGTGCCGGATACGGCGACCGACAGCGTGGCGCCTTCATCGTGCAGGTCCTTCTGCGACTTGCCCCAGAACGGGCTCGATTCGTCGATCTTGTGCAGGATCGTCCACGTCAGCGCGAACACGCCCGAGTGCTCGCGCTCCAGCGTCAAGTCGTAGAATCGGGTGAAGATCTGTCCTTCCAGCGTCGTTTCGCGGCGTATCAGCGTGGCCCGCACCGACGCTTCCAGTATCAGGTTGCCGCGTTCGTTCCCGGTGCGCAGCATCAGCGTCGGCACGCCGTTGAACGGCGTGATCACGGCGACGTCGGAGAACATGATGCGCGACGTCGGCCGCGAAAAGCGCGCAAACAGCAGCCCCGTCACCGTCGCCACTTCGACCATGCCCAGCAGGATCTCGATCGAGGCGACGATGTGGCCGTAGGTCGAACCGGGATTCATGTAGCCATAGCCGACGGTGGCCAGCGTTTCAATCGAGAAGAACACCGTGTCGAGGAAGTAGCCCGGCCGCGCATTGGATACCGAGCCGGGTACCAGGAAAAAGGCCAGCGCGAACACCAGGTTGGTGACCAGGTACAGCGCGCCGATCAGCAGGAAGAAGCGCGGCCAGCTCAGCGTCAGCATCCAGTGATAGATGTCGCCCCAGTACCAGCGGCCGATGCCGACCCGCTTGATCTGCGAAGTCCCCATCTGGAACACGCCGCGCTCGTTGCCCACTCTTGGACGCACCACCTTTTGCGCCGGTACGCGCACCGGACCTTCAGTCATGGCCGCCCCGCCTCAATCGTCGTCGTTGGGATCGAGATCCGGGAACATCACCTCGGTGTAGCCGAATTTGGAAAAGTCCGTGATGCGCATCGGGTACAGCACGCCCAGCAGATGGTCGACTTCGTGCTGCACCACGCGCGCGTGGAAACCGTCGACGTCGCGCCTGATCGGCTGGTTGAACTGATCGACGCCCTCGTAGCGCAACGAGGTAAAGCGCGGCACGCTGCCACGCAGGCCGGGAACGGACAAACAGCCTTCGAAGCCCTCTTCCATCTCGTTGGCCAGCGGCGTCAGCACCGGATTGATCAATACCGTTTCCGGCACCTGCGGCGCATCCGGATAACGCGCGTTCTGCTTGAAGCCGAAGATCACCAGCTGCAGGTTGACGCCGATCTGCGGCGCGGCCAGGCCGGCGCCGTTGGCGGCGTGCATGGTGTCGAACATGTCGGCGATCAGCTCGCGCATTGCCGGCGTGTCGAACTCGGTCACCGGTTCGGCCACGCGCAACAGGCGCGGATCGCCCATCCTGAGAATTTCACGGACTGTCATTTACCGCCTCCATTCACGATGCCGCACTGGATCTCGCGCAGGAACTCGCAATATTCGTCGCCGGTCTCGGCGTGCTTCAGGCCCATCGCCGTCATCGCCTTCAGGTAGCCCAGCTTGGAGCCGCAATCGTAGCGCTGGCCGTCGTAGCGGTAGGCCAGCACGCGCTCGTCCTGCATCAGCGCGGCGATGCCGTCGGTCAGCTGGATCTCGCCGCCGGTGCCGGCGCCGATGTTGGCCAGGTAGTCGAAGATGCGGCCCGACAGCACGTAGCGGCCAACCACCGCCAGCGTCGACGGCGCCTCTGCCGGCGCCGGTTTTTCGACGATGCCATGCACCAGTTCCAGCTTCGGCTGGTACGGCGAGGCGCTGACGATGCCGTACTGGCGGGTCGCGGCGGGCGCCACTTCCTGTACCGCCAGGATGCTGCAGCGCTCATAGGCGTACAGCTCGGTCATCTGCGCCAGCACCGGCTTGACGCCGTCGGGGGTATCCATGAAGTCGTCCGCCAGCAGCACGGCGAACGGCTCGTTGCCGACGATGGGGCGCGCGCACAAAACCGCATGCCCCAGGCCCAGCGGCTCGGACTGGCGGATGTAGATGCAGTTGACGTGCTTGGGTATCACGTTCTGCACCAGCTCCAGCAATGCGTGCTTGTTGGCCCGCTCCAGCTCCACTTCCAGTTCGTAGGCCTTGTCGAAATGGTCTTCGATGGCGCGCTTGTTGCGGCCGGTGATGAAGATCATCTCGGTGATGCCGGCGGCGACGGCCTCCTCCACCGCGTACTGGATCAGCGGCTTGTCGACGATGGGCAGCATCTCTTTCGGCTGCGCCTTGGTGGCGGGGAGAAAGCGGCTGCCGAGGCCGGCGACCGGGAATACAGCTTTGGTAATCTTGGACATGGTTTTCTTTGTTTTTATCCGGCCGCCAGCAAGGCCAGCAGGCCCGCCTCGTCCAGTATGGTGACTTCAAGTTCCTGCGCCTTGGCCAGCTTGCTGCCGGCATCGGCGCCAGCGACCAGGTAATGCGTTTTCTTCGAGACCGAACCGGACACCTTGCCGCCCTGCGCCTCGATCATGGCGCCGGCCTGGTCGCGGCTCAAGGTCGGCAGCGTGCCGGTCAGCACAAAGGTCTTGCCGGTCAGCGCGCCTTCAGCTGCCTGTTCCGGCAGCTGGTCCAGCAAATCGCTGCGCAAATCGTCGAGCGCCTTGACCTGCTCGCGGTGGCCCGGTTGCCGCATCCAGTCGGCCAGCGAGTCCGCCACCGCGGCCGGCAGGCCGAACACGTCAAACACCGGCAGGTGCGCCAGCACTTTCAGATTCACTTCCTGTTCGACCAATTGCTTGCTGCGTGGTTCCGTCAGTTTCGGGATGCCCAGCGCGGCCATCAGCTTGACCGTATCCAGCTTCTCGCGCAGCTTGGCGCTGGGCGGATGTTCGCCGGTGGGCGCCACGCCGGCCGCCAGCAGCGCGTCGATCGCTTCCTGGTTCTTGGGCTCGGCGAAGAAGTCGGCGATCGAGTCGGCGACGATGCCGCCGATATCGGGCAGCACGCGCAGCAGCGCGGCCGGCACGCGGCGGACCAGGTCGAAGCGGCCCAGCCACTCGGCCAGCGTCTTGGCGGTCGATTCGCCGACGTGGCGTATGCCCAGCGCGAACAGCAGCCGTTCCAGCGGCGGGTTCTTGCTGGCTGCGATCGCCTCCAGCAGATTGTCCGCCCACTTGGTGGCGATCTTGCCCTGCGCGACGGTCTCCGGTGTCGTGCCGTCGCGTTCATCGGCGAGACGCTTCATTTCCAGCAGGTCGTCCAGCTTCAGCGCGTACAGGTCGGCGACGCGCTGCACCTTGCCGTGTTCGACCAGGTTGTCGATGTAGCGGTCGCCCAGGCCTTCAATGTCCATCATGCGGCGGCCGGCGAAGTGGCGTATCGCCTCCTTGCGCTGGGCCGAGCAGAACAAGCCGCCGGAGCAGCGCGCGATGGCTTCGCCTTCCTCGCGCACCACGTGCGAGCCGCACACCGGGCAGGTCTTCGGCAGCACGTAGGCTTCAGGTTCGGGCGAAGGCCGGCGCTCCAGCACCACGGCCAGCACTTCCGGAATCACGTCGCCGGCGCGGCGCACGATGACGGTATCGCCGACGCGTACATCCTTGCGGCGCACCTCGTCTTCGTTGTGCAAGGTGGCGTTGGTGACGTTGACGCCGCCGACAAACACGGACGCCAGCCGCGCCACCGGCGTGATGGCGCCGGTACGGCCGACCTGTACTTCAATCGCCTGCACGACGGTCAGCGCTTCCTCGGCCGGGAACTTGTGCGCCAGCGCGAAACGCGGCGCGCGCGAGACGAAGCCCAGCTGACGCTGGTCCTGCAGCGAATTGGCCTTGTAGACCACGCCATCGATCTCGTACGGCATGGTGGGACGGGCTTCGCCGATCTGCTTGTAGTAAGCCATCAGGCCGTCGTAGCCGCGCACCACGGTGGCTTCCTTCGCCACCGGCAGGCCGAGCGTGCGGTACCAGTCCAGCAGCGCGGAATGCGATAGCGGCATCTCGGCCCCTTCCAGCGCGCCGACGCCGTAGGCAAAGAAGCTCAGCTTGCGCGAAGCCGTGATGCGCGAGTCGAGCTGGCGCAGGCTGCCCGCCGCCGCGTTGCGCGGATTGACGAACTCCTTCTGGCCGGCCTCGCGCTGGCGCGCATTCATCGCTTCGAAATCGGTCTTGAACATCAGCACCTCGCCGCGTACGTCAAGAATGGACGGCGGCGTGGCGGTGTTCAGGCGCAGCGGAATCGAGCGGATGGTACGGATATTGGCGGTGACATCCTCGCCGGTGTAGCCGTCGCCGCGCGTGGCCGCCTGCACCAGCACGCCGTCGATGTAGCGCAGGTTGATCGCCAGGCCGTCGTATTTCACTTCGGCCGCGTATTCAACGGCGGCAGCGGCGTCGAGGCCCTCGCGCACGCGGCGGTCGAAATTTTCGATGTCTTCTTCGGTAAAGCCGTTATTCAGCGACAGCATCGGCACCGTGTGCGTGACCTGGTCGAACTGCGGCAGCGGCGCCGCACCCACGCGCTTGGTCGGCGAATCGGGCAAGGCGAATTCGGGATGCGCTTCTTCCAGCTTTTGCAGTTCGATGAACAGCTTGTCGTATTCCGCGTCCGGGATGGTCGGCGCGTCTTCCACGTGATAGGCGTGCAGGTGCTTGTTCAGTTCAGCGCTCAGCGACGCTATGCGCGTCTTGTAATCCACTTCCGTCATGCCGACTTCCTAGCTGAACAAACGCAGTGCGCGGGTGGAACCGGCCGGGATGTCGGCGTCGCTCATCTCGGCGTAGAAATCCTGCACCTGGCCGGCGATCTCGGACAGCGCGGCGTCCGACAGCGGCTGGTTGTAGTCGTCGACGATGGTCGCGTCCAGGCGGCCGACCAGCGACTTGGCGCAGGCCACCATGGCGCCGAAGCCATCGCGCGAAGGCGCCACGCATGGCACGTCCAGCAGCAAGGTCAGGCGCGAGGTGGTCTCCTCGGCCAGCGTGACGTTGGTCGACAGCGAGAACAGGAAGCCGCCCTCGCCGTCCGGCATCACGTAGCGGCCGTCGGGGCGCACGTCGAAGCCCTGTTTTTCCAGCGCGCCCAACAGGGTCGAAATCGCCCACGGCGCGCCGTTCGATTGCAGGTTGACGCCTAGTTGCGCGTCGTGGCCGGCGACGAAGCGGTGCAGGTTGCGCGCTTCGGCCATCACTTCGATCATGTCCGGGATTTCCGGCTCGGCGCCGATTTCGTCGGCCATCGCGCGCAGGCGCGTGACCAGCTCCGAGTATTCCAGTTCGTTCAACGCGGTGCTGCGGCTGGCCAGCTGCACGCCGCCCTGCAGTTTGGTGTAGACGCCGCCATGGACGATGGGCTCCCAGTCGCCGCTGACGGCCAGGCCGATGTAGTGCACCGGCTTGTTGCCGACCATGCGCAGGGTTTGCAGCACCGGCAGCAGCTTGTCGCCGCGCGCCGCGCTTTCCAGCGCCAGCGGCAGCAGGCAATCGATCAGCGGATCGACCAGCGCGGTGGCCTGCTCGGCTGCGGCGGCCGAGGCGGCGTTGGCGCGCGCGGCCAGCGCGGCGGCAGCCGACGGATCGTCAGACGCCGAACTGAAGCCGGCGGCCACCGCGCCCAGCGCCGCGGCGGCCGCGGCAGCTTCGCCGCCGGCCACGCCAGGCGGATCGACGTCGAGCGAGAAGCTCGGCTCGTGGCGCGCGGTGGATGACGAGGATGACGAAGCCGGCGCGTCGCCGGTGCGCATCAGCACGTCGTCATGGTCGGTCGAGAAGGCGCGTTCGACGCTTTTCTTGGCCTTGTATTCCTGGATTTTGTTATACGTGAACACGCCGGCGACGAATACGCCGGCGATGCCGATCAAACTCATTTGAAGGTCTGTCATGCTGCTTGTGCCTCGGAAGCGAAGTTTGCGGCGGATTCCATATCCACCGCCACGATGCGCGATACGCCCTGCTCTTGCATCGTCACACCGATCAGTTGATTGGCCATCTCCATCGCAATCTTGTTGTGCGAGATGAAGAGGAATTGGGTATGGTCGGACATGCGCTTGACCATCCGGCAGAATCGTTCGGTATTGGCGTCGTCCAGCGGCGCGTCGACCTCGTCGAGCAGGCAGAACGGCGCCGGGTTGAGCCGGAACATGGAGAACACCAGCGCGGTCGCGGTCAGCGCTTTCTCGCCGCCGGACAGCAGGTGGATGGTGGCGTTCTTCTTGCCCGGCGGCTGGGCCATGACCTGCACGCCGGAGTCGAGGATTTCATCGCCGGTCATGATCAGCTTGGCCTGGCCGCCGCCGAACAGGATGGGGAACAGTTCGGAGAAGTGGCCGTTGACGCGGTCGAAGGTGTCTTGCAGCAGGTCGCGGGTTTCCT
This sequence comes from Duganella hordei, assembly GCF_040369125.1. Lineage (NCBI taxonomy): Bacteria > Pseudomonadati > Pseudomonadota > Betaproteobacteria > Burkholderiales > Oxalobacteraceae > Duganella > Duganella hordei. Next base: position 65,033 of record NZ_BPWI01000016.1, on the reverse strand, counting down.
TGTCGATCCTGGCGATCGCGTCTTCCAGCGTGTTGATCGCTTCGTTCAAGTCGGCGTTCTGCGAGTCGAGGAAGTTCTTGCGCTCGGAGGCCGTCGCCAGCTCGTCCAGCGCTGCCAGGTTGACGGCGCCCAGGCCGGCGATGGCGTTGGTCAGGCGCGTGACTTCGCCCTGCAGGTAGGACGCCTTCATGTCCGGATGCAGCTTCTCGGCCAGCGCCGCCTCGTCGGCCTGCACTTCGGCCAGCTGCGCGGCGAACTGCTCCTGGTTCAGGCGCGCGGCCTGTTCCTTCAGCTGCATTTCCATGATCTTGTCGCGCTGCGGCTGCAGCGCGCGCTCGGTCGACATGCGGCCTTCCTCGAACATGCGCAGCTGCTGCGTGATCTGATCGAGTTCGTGGCGCGCGTCGGACAGCGCTTTTTCCTGCGCGGTGCGGCGGTCCAGCAGATCCTGCAAGCCTTCATTGGCCTGGCCGGATTCGAGGTTGGCCAATTCGGCCTGGCCCGCTTCCAGGCTTTCCGTGACCTGCGCCACCTGCGCGGTGGCGGTGGCGATGGAGCGGCGGAATTCGTCGATCTTGCTGCGCTGGGACTTCTCGGCGAACTGCGCCTCCTGCGCGCCGCGCTCCAGGTCGCGCAAGGCTTCGCGCGCGTCGGCCAGGCGCTGCTCCTTTTCCAGGAACAGCGTCTGGCCTTCTTCGTGGTCGCCCTGCAGGTTGCCGAGTTCCATGTCGAGCTGCTCGAACTTTTCCTCGGACTCCATCTTGATCTGGGTCTGCTCTTCTTCCTGCGCGGCGATTTCCGCCAGGTCGGTTTCGATCTGGTTGCTGCGCTGGTTGAAACGCGCCTCGATCTCGGACAGCTTGACCACGTCCAGCTGCAGCGTGTGCACCGACTGCTGCAGGCTCTGCACCTTGGCGCGGTATTCGGTCAGCCGGCGCGTCAGCTCGGAGACGGCGGCATCGGCACGCACCGAGCGGGCGCGGGCCTCGTCTGCCAGCATCTGCTGCGCGCGCAACTGCTTGGTGAGGTTGTCGATCTCGTGCTGGCGGCCCAGCATGCCGTCCTGCTCGGAGTCGGCGGCGTAGAAACGCACGCTGCCCTGCGTGACGGCGTGGCCCTGGCGCGTGACGAAGAAGGCGCCCGGCGGCAACTTGGCGCGCTCGGCGAAGGCTTCGGCCGTGTCCTCGGCGACGTAGACATTGTGCAGCCAGTCCTGCAGCAGGCCGCGCAGGCCGGGGTCGTTCAGCTTGAGCAGGTTCAGGAACGGCTTCAGGCCGGCCACTTCGACCGGCGTCGGCGGCACGGCGGTCGACGGCGCATACAGCGCCAGCTTGGCCGGCGGCGCGTCGCTGAAGAAGGCCTTGGCCCATTCGATGTTCGACATCTGCAGCGCCGAGGTGCGCTCGCGCAGCACGGATTCCAGCGCGGTCTCCCAGCCGTCCTCGATGTTGAGCTTCTGCCACAGGCGCGGCAGCGTATCGAGTTCGTGCTTTTGCAGCCACGGCGTGACCTTGCCCTGCGTCTGCACCCGCTCCTGCATCTGGCGCAGCGCGTTCAGGCGCGCTTCCAGCTGGGCGTTGGCGGCGGTTTCGGTGTTGACCTGGCTTTGCGCGGCCTGGCGCTCGTCTTCCAGCTTCGGCTGCTGCTCCTGCGCTTCCTCCAGCAGGAAGCCCTGCTCTTCCAGCGCCTGCTGCTTTTCCTCCAGCTGCAGGCGCAGGTTGCTCAGGTGCGCGCTGTCGGGCATGCTCAAGCCGCTCTTTTCCTGCTGCAGGCGTTCGCGCCGCACGGCCAGGCCGTTGAGGATGTTGTTGGCGTTGCGCTGGTGCGCCGATTCCAGTTCCAGCTGCTGCTGCGCCTGCATGATGCGGGCGCGCGACTCGGTGCTCTTGACCTGCGCCTCGCGCCACACCTGCTCCAGCATCGGCAGCGACTCGGCCTTTTGCTCGGCCATCATCTGCGATTGCTCGACCTTGGCCGACAGCTCTTCCAGTGTGAATTCCGCTTCCTCGATCTGGCCGCCGTATTCGGTGGCCTGGTGCTGCCACTGGTCGCGCTGCGCGGTCAGCGCGGCCAGCTGCGCCTGCAGGCGGCTGCGCGATTCGATGACGAACTTGATCTGCGCTTCCAGGCTGCCGATTTCGGCGTTGGTCTGGTACAGGCTGCCCTGCGCGGTGTGCAGACGGTCGCCGGCGGCGAAGTGCGCCTGGCGCATCTGCTCCAGCGACAGCTCGACGTTGCGCAGCTTGGCGGTCTGTTCCTCCAGGTCGTTCTGCGCCTGCTCCATCTCGCGGAAATACTTCTTCTGCTCGGTCTCGGCCTCGATCTTGCGCAGCAGCCACAGCAGCTTCTGCTTTTCTTCCTGGTCCGATTGCAGCTGGTGGAACTTGGTGGCGACGGCCGCCTGGCCTTCCAGCTTTTCCAGGTTCGAATTCAGCTCGCGCAGGATGTCGTCCACGCGCAGCAGGTTTTCGCGGGTGTCGTGCAGCCGGTTCTCGGTTTCCCGGCGGCGTTCCTTGTACTTGGAGACGCCGGCCGCCTCCTCAAGGAACACGCGCAGCTCTTCCGGGCGCGACTCGATGATGCGGCTGATCATGCCCTGGCCGATGATCGCGTAGGCGCGCGGGCCGAGGCCGGTGCCCAGGAAGATGTCCTGGATGTCGCGCCGGCGCACCGGCTGGCCGTTGATGTAATAGGTCGACGTGCCGTCGCGCGTCAGCGTGCGCTTGACGGCGATTTCCGCGTACTGGCCCCACTGGCCGGCGGCCTTGCCGTCGTTGTTGTCGAACACCAGCTCGACCGACGCCCGCCCGGCCGGCTTGCGGTGGGTGGAGCCGTTGAAGATGACGTCCTGCATCGATTCGCCGCGCAGCTCGGACGCCTTGGACTCGCCCAGCACCCAGCGCACGGCATCGATGATGTTCGACTTGCCGCAACCGTTAGGACCGACCACGCCAACCAACTGACCCGGCACCTGGAAATTGGTGGGATCAACGAATGATTTGAATCCCGACAATTTGATGGAAGATAGACGCACGTTGTTATCTGGAGTGTGGGCTGGAAAAGTTCACAATAATACCATTTTGCGTATCAAATCTGGCCGAAAACGCATACCGTCGCAGTGGGCCCGTCATGGCACGCGGTTCGGTTCGCGCCAGATGGCGCGGGTGTACGGTTTGTCATGGCCTGACAGGAACAGCGCGGCCTGGGTGATCCACATTTCTGCGGGCACCGGCTCCACGCGCGGCGCCACCAGCAGAATCGGGATGCACAGCACCACCAGCACCCGGCTCAGCGCCAGGTGATGCTCGGTGCTGGCGTACCAGATGAAGACGGCGGCCACGGCAAGGCCGAGCAGGCAGCCGGTGATCACCTCGGAGACCGAGTGAGCCAGCACGTACACGCGCGACATGGCGATCAGCACGGCCAGCAGCACGCCGGCCAGCGTGGCCAGCTGCCGGGCCGGCACCGGCGACGAACGGAAGGCCAGGAAACAGGCGACCGGGAACACTGCGGCGGCACGCATCGCGTGGCCGCTGAAACCGGAAAACTCCACCGATTCGACACCGACGCCCCAGCCGATAAAGGCGATCTTGGTGACCACGACCAGCGCCATGCCGACGCCGAACAGCAAGACCCAGGCCGCCGTCAGCCGCCACGACTTGCCGGCCATCAGCCATACGGTTATCGCCACGCCGATCGGTCCGGTAACCGCCAGACTCCCCACTACGCTCAAGCCATGCCACCACATCATCATCTAATCGCCTATCCGTTATTTTTGCACTGCACCATCATTAAAACATATGCCGGCACATTTTAACTAAAATTGCCGTGCAACAATAGACAGAAATGAAAGCTTGAGGCCGCCTGCAGCCATTTGCGGGGCGTGGCATACTCTTGCCATGCTCACCATACTTGGCAAATCCTCCTCCATCAATGTCCGTAAGGTGTTGTGGACCTGCGCGGAAATCGGCCTGGACTACCGCCTGGAACAATACGGCAGCGGTTTCCTGCCGACCGACACGCCGGACTTCCTGAGATTGAATCCCAACGCGATGGTGCCCGTCATTGTCGACGACGGGCAGCCGCTGTGGGAATCCAACTCCATCTGCCGTTATCTGGCGCACAAGCATGGCCGCACCGACCTGCTGCCAGCGACGGCGATGCCGCGCGCGCAAGTGGAGAAGTGGATGGACTGGCAAGCCACGGAGCTGAACAATTCCTGGCGCTACGCTTTCATGGCGCTGGTGCGACGCAGCCCGAAGCATGCCGACGCGGCCGCCATCGCCGCCAGTGCGGCGGAATGGAACCGCTTGATGGGGATGCTCGATGCGCAACTTGCGGAGACCGGTGCTTTTGTCTGCGGCGGGCAACTGACGCTGGCCGACGTCGTTCTGGGGCTGTCGGCAAACCGTTGGCGCTCGGTGCCGATGGAGCGACCGGCCCTGGCGTCGGTCGATGCCTGGTTCGACCGTTTGAGCGAGCGCGACGGTTTTCTCACCCATGGCCGCAACGGCCTACCCTGACCTTTTTGGGAGTTTAGCAATGACTGTTTCGACCTGGCTGTTATTTTTATCGGTTTCGCTGGCCGCGGCGTTCAGCCCGGGACCGGGCGTGCTCATGGCGATCTCGACCGCGACCACCATGGGTGCGCGGCGGGCTTTCTACAGTTCGGCAGGCAATGCGCTGGGGGTGTTCATCGTGGCGACGACGGCGGTGGCGGGCCTGGGCCTGCTGCTGAAGACGTCGGCGCTGGCTTTCGCCGCGTTGAAGGTGGCCGGTGCGGCTTACCTGATTTACCTGGGCATCAAGGCCTGGCGCGGCGCGCGACTGGTGACCGAGACGGCGCAGGCCGCCGCCACGGCGGGGGCGGCGCAAGACGTGGCCGAGACGGCCCAGGCCAGCCGGCTGAGCACCTTCCGCAGCGGCCTGCTGGTTGCGGTGAGCAATCCGAAAGCGATCCTGTTTTTCACCGCCGTGTTCCCGCAATTCATGCCGCCGGATCACGTGGATCCGGTGCGCTTCCTGCTGCTGACGTCGACCTTCACCAGCTGCACGCTGCTGTCCCACTTCTTTTACGTGGCGTGCGCGTCGTGGCTGAAGCGCAGCGTCAAGCAAAGCATCGCCCGCACCCGCCTGGCCAAGCGCACCACCGGCGTCATTTTCGTCGGCATGGGCGGCGCCCTGCTCACCTTGACCAACTCGAAGTAAGAACGGCCTTCGTCAGCCGAAGGCGGAGGCTGGCGGGTCGATCGAGGCGTCGTTGTCTGCGTTGCGGGCCAGGGCTTGCGACAGCGCGACGGCAACCACGCCTTCGGTGCGCACCACCTGCACCGTCTGCTCGCGGAAGCGTTTGGCCAGCTGCTCGCCGGACATCGAGAACGCTTCCTGCCGTTCCGCAGTCGAGAAGATGTACAGCGTGCGCAGCGGGCTGATCCACGCCAGCTTGACCTTGCGGCTGCCGCCGTCTTCCTGTTCGAACTCCAGCCACATGCCGCGCGCCAGGCTGTCGACTTCGATGGCGGCGTCCTCCTCTTCCGGATCGGGCTGCTGCTGGGCGCGCGCTTCCTCGGCGGCCTTTGCCGCGGCTTCGGCCTTGGCTTGCAGTTCCAGCCGGCGCTCGGCGGCCTGCTGGGCCACCTGCATCGAAATCTCCAGCTGGCGTTCCGCCGACATCTCCAGCGGCGCACGCACGATGGAGGCGTGGCACTCGGCCAGCTCGGCAAAGAATTGCAGGCGGTCGGCGTCCTGCCACTTGATGACGTCCAGCCATTTGTTCAGCGTCGACAGCAGGCCGGGCAGCTTGGCGATCAGCTGCTTGCGCTCGTCGGCGTTGAGCTTGGGACGCACGCTCCAGATCAGGTCGTCCATGGTCTTGGTGGCGTTGTTGACGGCGCCCGGCTTGTCGTCCTCGATGCTGTAGGCGATGGTCAGCACCGAAACCCAGCGCTGCTCAAGGAAGGCTTCGACCACGGCGATCACTTCACCGGTGCCGATGCGCAAGGCCACGGCGTTCTTGGCCAGCTTGCCCGCTTCGTACATCTTTTCCTGCTTCAGCGCGGCGGCGATCGGCTCGGCGATGGCGGTGGCGGCGGCGCGCTCTTCGGCCTGGATCGACGCTTCCAGCTCGTTGACGGCCTCGGTGAAGACGGACAGTTCGTGATCGTAGTCGCGGCCGACGCGGTCGACGCTGCGCTGCATCGCCTGGAACAGCGGGTCTTCCGGCCCCTTGCGCTGCTCCCAGCCCATGCGCGACAGCAGGTCGATCAGGCGGCGCGCGGGGTGGGCTTCCTGGAAGAAGAAATTCTTGTCGACCAGCGCAGCTTTCAGCACCGGGATCTGCAGGAAGCGGATCAGGTCGCGGATTTCCTGCGAGATGTTTTGATCGCGGAACACAGTGTCGAATATCGCCGACAGCAGGTCTATCGTGCTTTCATCGGTGCGCGACAAGCTGCCCTGCGGCATGCTGGCTTTGATGTTGGGCAGGTAGAACACATTGCCCGGAACGGCCGTATCGCCCGCCGCAGCCGGCGCGCCGTTCACGGCCGGCATCGGCGAGGCCGCCACGCCCGGGACGGAGGCCGCGCCGGCCACCGCGCCCAGGGTGCCGATGGATTCATAGGGAACCGCTTTTTGCAGCTGGGCCAGGTATGCCAGCAATGGCTGCTTGGCGCCGATCTGCGACAGGCGCTGCGCGTCCTCGTTGCTCAAGCCCGGCACGAAGCCTTGCGCCGGGCCCTGCACCCAGACGCCGCCCGCCCCCTGCACCGCCCCGGCGGGCATGGCGCCGGCCGGCATTTGCATCGCTCCGCCGACAGGCGCAAAGCCGCCAGCAGCGACCGCTTGGGAGCCGGCCGCTGCGACGAAGCCCGGCGCCGCGACGACGCCGTCGGCCGCGCCGCGTCCGGCGGCATTCGGCACCCATGCGGCGCCGGCGTTGAGCGCCGACATCGGCAGATCGGGAATACTCAGGTCGACGCCCAGCAAGCCGCCGGCGATGTTGTCGACGATCTCGCCGGCGGCCGAGCCGGCCACGTCGCTGGAGGCGAAGAACTGGCGCAACTGCTGCGCCAGCGCCGCCTGGTTGCCGCGCACGCGCGACGGCGCGGCGGCCTTGGACTTGTCGGTCTTGCGGCCCTTGTAGCCGTCCACCGATCCCGGCAGCACACCCTTGCTCTGCAACGCCAGGTTCAGCGCGTCGAGCATCGGACCCAGCTCGATGAACATGCCGGGCTTGATGAACGGCTGCAGCAGCGGCGCCGCTTCCGGCTCGGTGTCGAACTCGGTCCAGGCCTGCTGCAGCGCGACCAGGAACACTTCGGGACGGAACGGATTCTGGCTGCCGCGCAGGATGTCGCGGTCCAGCAGAAACGCCAGGCGCACGTTCAGCGTCTGCAACTGATCGGAGTACAGCGTCTCGAACGGCTTGCTGACGCCGCCCAGCGCCACCTTGTTGTCCATTTCCTCGTACGGCACCAGCGACAGCGGCTGCTCGGCCTCGCGCGGCTGGCCCTTGGCGGCCGGCGCCAGTTCGGCGATCTCGCGCCGCAGCGCCTTTTCCAGCGTGCCGCTGGCCAGGTGCAGGAAGGCGAAATTGCGGTTGCGCAGCTGGTTGCCGGCCCGGATGCGCAGCTGCATGGCGCGGGTGTCGCCGTCGGTGGCGTCGATCAGCGCGCCGGCCAGCTTGGTGGCCAGTTCCAGGTATTGGTCGCCGGCATGCTTGGTGGCGATGCCGATCAACTCTTCCAGCAAGGCATGCCGCGGCGAAACCGTCTTTTTCGGCACTGCGGATGTTGTGGAAGTTGCAACCATGGTCGGACCTGCTCAGGCGTATTCAATCGGGATACCACATTCTTGCACATTATTTCCACATGGCAATACATGAATGGAAAGACTGTGTGATTTTTTGCGTATTTTCCTGACTTTCAGCAACTTTTTTGCCACTGTTGACCCGACTCAAACGACAAGGTTGAGGTTTCCTTAACATAACAAACTCCCCTCCCGCCTTCCGCCGACACCAAGGATCACCATGAAATTCTTACATAACCTGGAAACGTCCAGCAAGCTGCTGGCCGCTTTTGCCGCCGTGCTCAGTCTGAGCGTGCTGCTTGGCGTCAACGCCTTGTCGCGCATGAGCGCCATCGACCAAGCCTCGTCTGAATTATCCGGCAAATGGCTGCCGCGGACGATAGCCGTGCTGTCGCTGCGCAACGATCTGCAGGAAGTACGCAAGCTGCAGCATGTGGTGGTCGCCGACAAGGACAGTATCGCCGATGCCGACAGCAAGCTGGCCGACGCGATGACCGCGCTGCGCGCCAACAGCGGACAGCTGGCGCGGCTGCTGGACGACTCGCCGGCGGCGACTGCAGAACTGCTGCGCCAGAGCGGCGAGTTCGGCGCCGAGCATGACAAGCTGGTCGCGCTGGCTGCCGCCGGCAACCGCGAGCAGGCCGGCGCGCTGCTGAAGGGCCGCTCGCAACAGCTGCTGGACGGGCTCAACGGCACGCTCGACAAATTGCTGGCCGCGCAGATGGACGGCAGCCAGCAGGCGGGCCGCGCGGCCGACGAGCTGTACAGCGGCGCGCGGGTGGTCACCGCCGGCCTGCTGGGCACGGCGATCTTCGGCGGCGCGCTGCTGACGCTGTGGCTGGCGCGCTCGATCTCGACGCCGCTGCGGCAGGCGATGCAGGTGGCCCAGCGCATCGCCGACGGCGACCTGGGCAACCGCATCGATGTCACGTCGGACAATGAAACCGGCAAGCTGCTGCGGGCCATGCAGCATATGAACGACAGCCTGCTGGCGGTCATCGGCCAGGTGCGCGGCGGCGCGCGGGCGCTGGGCGGCGCGGCGGCGGAGATGGCCGAGGGCAACCTGAACCTGTCGGCGCGCACCGAGCAGCAGGCGGCGTCGCTGGAGGAGACCGCGTCGGCGATGGAGCAGCTGACAGCCACCGTCAAGCAAAACGCCGATCACGCGGTGCAGGCCAACCAGCTGGCCCTGTCGGCCTCGGCCGTGGCGGTGCGCGGCGGCTCGGACGTGGAACTGGTGGTCGGCACCATGGCGTCGATCAACGACAGCTCGAAGAAGATCGCCGAGATCATCGGCGTGATCGACGGCATCGCCTTCCAGACCAATATCCTGGCGCTGAACGCGGCGGTCGAGGCGGCGCGCGCCGGCGAACAGGGGCGCGGCTTCGCGGTGGTGGCGTCCGAGGTGCGCAACCTGGCGCAGCGCAGCGCGGCGGCGGCGCGCGAGATCAAGCAGCTGATCGACGATTCGGTCGACAAGGTGGCGCGCGGCACGCAGCTGGCCGACCAGGCGCGCAATACGATGGACGAGGTGGTCGGCAGCGTCAAGCGGGTCACCGGCCTGATCGGCGAGATCGCCGATGCCAGCGCCGAACAGACCACCGGGCTGGAACAGGTCAACCAGGCCATCGCGGCGATGGACCAGGCAACCCAGCAAAATGCCGCGCTGGTCGAGCAGGCCGCCGCCGCCGCGGCGGCGATGCGCGGCGAGACGGACAAGCTGGGCAAGGCTATCGAGGTGTTTGCCGTGCCTGATGGCGACGCGGCGCAGGCCGCGCCCGCCGGGCGGCATGCGCCGCCAGGCGGGCGGCGGACGGCGCGCGGCAGCGCTGCGGATGGCGAATTTGCCGAACCGGCCGTGGATCTGGCGGACTCGGCGGAAGTCCGGCAGCCGTTGCGGGCGTTGCCGAAGCCGGCCGAGCGCCGCAAGCAGGTGCGCACCGGCGCACCGGCGGCGGCCGGCGGCAAGCGCGCAAAAGGAAATAGCGGCGCCGCGCAGCAGGCCGAGTGGGAGGAATTTTAAGCGGGCAGCAAGGCATGCTCCTACACGCCACCAAGAGGAATTCCGATAGCGATCCCCTACACGAAAACGCATCATTGCCACACCTGAAACGCGGCGGAATTTCAAGTGTCGGCGCGAATCCGGCGAGTACGTTCTTTCACTTTCGCAAAGGAATCAAAATGAACTCGAATCAAAAAGGTGGCGGTAGTAAACAAGGCTCCAACCAGGGCAGCAGCAAGCAGTCCGGCGGCCAGGGTTCGTCCAGCGGATCGCGCGGCAGCAGCGGCGGCACGCAGGGCGGCACCCATGAGCAGCACGTGGAGGCCGGCCGTCAAAGCCACAAAAACGACGGCAAGAAACAGTCCGGCGGCTCCGGTAATCAAGACCGCTGAATAAGCCGGCGAGGCCAGCGGCGGTCACTGCGGCGCCAGCCCCGGCGCCGCATCAGATGTTTGCCACCCGTTGTCCGCGCGGCGGCGCGAAATCCTTCACCTCATTGATCATCCCCACCACCAGGCCTTCGGACGCCGTCAGGTGCAAATCGGAATATTCGTGGATGCGCCAGTGCTCGGCGGTCAGCTGCACGTGCTCGCGCAGGATTTGCTCGGTGCGGGCGTCGTCCGCCTGCAAGCCCTCGACGATGATGCGCAGCGCGTCCGGCCGGGCGCCGTGCGGCGCGCTGGCGTGCGATTTGTGCACCATGAAGCGCGCCGTGTCGCTGGCGTAGCGCTCCGAGCCGGACAGGAACAGGATCACCGCGATCGAGGCCACCGCGCCGGCGTTGTAGGTGCAGATGCGGATCGGCAGCTTGCTCAGGTAGTTGTACAGGCAGATGCCGTCGCTGACGTAGCCGCCGTTGGACTGGATCAGGATATGGGCGGTGGTGATGCGGTCCTCCGTCATGTCGGCGACCGCGTCGAACACGCGACGCACCATGTCGCTGTTGACGTCGCCGGACAGGGTGAACCACGCGTGGCCCTCGTAAGTAGTTGAATCTTGGCTCATGGCTGGGCTCTCGAATAGGTGTGGTTTATTCTAGCAAATAGTTGTTTTGCCGGCCTTATTGTTGCATTCATTCGTGCGCGGGTATTGTTGCCGCCATTGCCGCCACCGTTGCCGTCAAGATTGACAATATCGCCCTTCTGACATATATTCCCGAGTCTTGATCGGGAGAGGGTTGCCGGGCGAATTCGCCGGAGCAGCCGCCGAAGGGGCACTACCCAAAAACTCTCAGGCAAAAGGACCGATCAAGGGGCCAGTTTGGCTCAACTCTGGAGAGCGGCCGCGGCATATGCCGGCGGCCCACCGAAGGGGCGCGCGGAGATCCATTTCTCCGTAATCTCTCAGGTACCAAGGACAGAGGGGTCTGCGATCATTGTGGAATCAGCTTTTTAGCCGTTCCTTGTATGTTCTGTTAACCCCTATTCGAATTGGACCGAGGAATCATGACGCTCAAAGCTACCCCACTCAACAACGCCCACCGCGCCGCCGGCGCCCGCATGGTCGATTTCGGCGGCTGGGACATGCCGGTCAACTACGGTTCGCAGATCGAGGAACACAACGCCGTGCGCACCGACGTCGGCATGTTCGACGTGGCCCACATGTGCGTGGTCGACATCAAGGGCGACAACGCGCGCGCCTTCCTGCGCGGCCTGCTGGCCAACAACGTCGACAAGCTGCAGGTGTCGGGCAAGGCGCTGTACTCGTGCATGCTCAACCCGCAGGGCTTCGTCATCGACGACCTGATCGTCTACTTCATCAACGAGAGCTGGTTCCGCCTGGTGGTCAACGCCGGCACCGCCGAAAAAGACGTGGCCTGGATGCAGCAGCAAAACACCGCCACCAACAGCGGCCTGACCATCACCCAGCGCAGAGACGGCGCCAACGCCATGGCCCTGATCGCCGTGCAGGGCCCGAACGCCCGCGCCAAGGTGTGGCAGGTGATCCCGGAATCGAAGGAAGGCACGGCCGACATGAAGCCGTTCAACGTGGCCTTCGCCCAGAGCCCTGTGTTCGGCGAGGCGATGATCGCCCGCACCGGCTACACCGGCGAAGACGGCTTCGAGATCGGCGTCGCCGCCGACCAGGCCGAGAAGCTGTGGAACGCGCTGGCCGCGGCGGGCGTCAAGCCGGCCGGCCTGGGCGCGCGCGACACCTTGCGCCTGGAAGCGGGCATGAATCTGTACGGCCAGGACATGGACGAAACCGTCAACCCGCTGGACGCCGGCCTGGCCTGGACCATCGACCTGGTCGCCGAGCGCGACTTCATCGGCAAGGCCGCGCTGCAGGCGATGGGCCAGAACGCCCAGTTCGTCGGCCTGATCCTGCGTGAAAAAGGCGGCGTGCTGCGCGCGCACCAGAAGGTCGTCGTGGCCGGCACCGACGCCGTCGGCGAGATCACCAGCGGCACCTTCAGCCCGACCATGCAGCAGGCCATCGCGCTGGCGCGCGTGCCCAACGGCGTGGCCGTCGGCGACACCGTGCACGTCGAGATCCGCGACAAGAAGCTGGCCGCGTCCGTCGTCAAGCTGCCGTTCGTGCGTAACGGTAAAATCCTTGCTGTATAAATTAGTACCCCTGACACCTACCCTCTGGAGCCTTACATGAATATTCCTGCAGACCTGAAGTACACCGAATCCCACGAATGGGTACGCGCTGAGTCTGACGGCACCGTCACCGTCGGCATCACCGAGTTCGCGCAGGACGCGCTGGGCGACATCGTCTTCGTCGAACTGCCGAAAGTGGGCACCACCTACGGCGCCGGCGACGACGCGGCCGTGGTGGAATCGGTCAAGGCGGCCAGCGACATCTACGCGCCGATCGCCGGCGAAGTCGTGGCCGTCAACGAAGACGTGGCCAGCGCGCCGGAATCGATCAACACCGACGCCTACAGCGCCTGGCTGTTCAAGATCAAGCCGGCCGACGCCGCAGCGATCAACAGCCTGATGGACGCCGCCGCCTACGGCAAGACCACCGAAGCGTAATTTCGCCGCCACGCCGCACCGTCATTCCCGCTTGCGCGGGAATGACGGCAGCGGCTGATTTGCCGCCCCGCTCACTTACTCAGCTCCCCGCCCCCATATCATGACCCGCACCAGCCTGACCCAACTCGAAGCCCGCGACGCCTTCATCGCCCGCCACATCGGCCCTGACGCCGCCGAACAGGAAGCCATGCTGTCGGTACTCGGCTACGCCTCGCGCGCCGCCCTGATCGACGCCCTGGTTCCCGCCAACATCCGCAACCAGGGCGCGCTGCCGCTGGGCGCGTACTCGCAGCCGATGCCGGAACAGGAAGCGCTGACCAAGCTGAAAAAGATCGCCTCGAAGAACAAGGTGCTCAAGTCGCTGATCGGCCAGGGCTACTACAACACGCTGACGCCGGGCGTCATCCTGCGCAACATCTTCGAGAACCCGGCCTGGTACACCGCCTACACGCCTTATCAGCCGGAGATTTCGCAGGGCCGCCTGGAAGCGATCCTGAACTTCCAGCAAACCGTCACCGACCTGACCGGCATGGGCATCGCCAACGCCTCGATGCTGGACGAAGGCACCGCCGCCGCCGAGGCCATGACCTTGCTGCAGCGCGTGGGCAAATCGAAATCTGCCGTGTTCTACGTCGCCGACGACGTGCTGCCGCAGACCCGCGAAGTGGTCGAGACCCGCGCCAAGCCGCTGGGCATCGAGGTGCGCGGCTTCCATCCGGCCGAGCTGGCCGGCATCGGCGAAGCCTTCGGCGTGCTGCTGCAGTACCCTGGCGTCAACGGCGCGGTGCGCGACTACGCGGCCGACGTGGCCACGATCAAGGCCAAGGGCACGATGGTGGTGGTCGCCGCCGACCTGCTGGCGCTGACCATGCTGACGCCGCCGGGCGAATGGGGCGCCGACGTCGTCGTCGGCAACAGCCAGCGCTTCGGCGTGCCGCTGGGCTTTGGCGGCCCGCACGCCGGCTACCTGGCCACGCGCGACGAATTCAAGCGCAGCATGTCCGGCCGCCTGGTCGGCGTCACCATCGACGCCCAGGGTAACAAGGCCTACCGCCTGGCGCTGCAAACCCGCGAACAGCACATCCGCCGCGAAAAAGCCACCTCCAACATCTGCACCGCGCAGGTGCTGCTGGCGGTGATGGCGTCGATGTACGCCGTCTACCACGGCCCGAAAGGCCTGCAGCAGATCGCCAAGCGCGTGCACCGCTACACCGGCGTGCTGGCGTCCAACCTGAAGACGCTGGGCTACACCGTCGTCAACGACAGCTACTTCGACACGCTGACCGTCGCCGTCAAGAACGCCGAGCAGCTGCACGCGTCGGCCCATTCGCACGGCGTCAACCTGCGCGTGATCGACGCCTCGCACGTCGGCGTGTCGCTCGACGAGACCACCACCCGCGAAGACATCGCGCTGCTGTGGACCGTGTTCGCGCATCCGGTTGGCGGTCCGGCCCACGGCCCGGACTTCGACACCGTCGAAGCGGCTGTTTCGCGCTCGTTCCCGGAATCGCTGGCGCGCACCAGCGACTACCTGACGCACCCGGTGTTCAACCGCTACCACTCCGAAACCGAAATGCTGCGCTACCTGCGCAGCCTGGCCGACAAGGACCTGGCGCTGGACCGCACCATGATCCCGCTCGGTTCGTGCACGATGAAGCTGAACGCGACGTCCGAGATGATCCCGGTCACCTGGCCCGAGTTCTCCAACATCCACCCGTTCGCGCCGGACGCGCAAACCGTCGGCTACCGCGAGATGATCGCCCAGCTGGAAGAAATGCTGTGCGCGCTGACCGGCTACGCGGCCGTGTCGCTGCAGCCCAACGCCGGTTCGCAGGGCGAGTACGCCGGCCTGCTGGTGATCCAGGCCTACCACGCTTCGCGCGGCGAAGGCCACCGCAACATCTGCCTGATTCCGTCGTCGGCGCACGGCACCAACCCGGCATCGGCCAACATGGTCGGCATGCAGGTGGTGGTGACCGCCTGCGACGCCAGCGGCAACGTCGACCTGGCCGACCTGAAGGCCAAGGCCGAGCTGCACTCGAAGAACCTGGCCTGCGTGATGGTGACCTACCCTTCGACCCACGGCGTGTTCGAGGAAGGCATCCAGGAACTGTGCGAGATCGTCCACGGCCACGGCGGCCAGGTCTACATCGACGGCGCCAACATGAACGCGCTGGTCGGCGTCGCGGCGCCGGGCTCGTTCGGCGGCGACGTGTCGCACCTGAACCTGCACAAGACCTTCTGCATTCCGCACGGCGGCGGCGGCCCTGGCGTCGGCCCGATCGGCGTCGGCGCGCACCTGGCCAAGTTCCTGCCCAACCAGCGCTCGAACGGCTATATCCGCGACAACGCCGGCATCGGCTCGGTCAGCGCGGCGCCGTACGGTTCGGCCAGCATCCTGCCGATTTCGTGGATGTACATCGCGATGATGGGCGCCGAAGGCCTGACCGCGGCCACCGAGACGGCGATCCTGAACGCCAACTACATGGCGCGCCGCCTGTCGCCGCACTTCCCTGTGCTGTACTCGGGCCACGACGGCCTGGTGGCGCACGAGTGCATCATCGACCTGCGTCCGCTGCAGGATGCCACCGGCATCAGCAACGAGGACGTGGCCAAGCGCCTGATGGACTTCGGCTTCCACGCGCCGACCATGAGCTTCCCGGTGCCGGGCACCCTGATGATCGAGCCGACCGAGAGCGAATCGAAGGCCGAGATGGACCGCTTCATCGACGCCATGATCACCATCCGCGGCGAGATCGCCAAGGTTGAAAGCGGCGAATTCGACAAGCTGGACAACCCGCTCAAGTTCGCGCCGCACACGGCCGAGGTGTTGACGGCCGACGTCTGGGAGCGCAAGTACAGCCGCGAAGTGGCGGCCTACCCTGTGCCGTCGCTGCGCAAGCAGAAGTACTGGCCGCCGGTCGGCCGCGCCGACAACGTCTACGGCGACCGCAACCTGTTCTGCGGCTGCGCGCCGATGAGCGACTACGAGTAAATCACCCGCTCCTCACGAAGCCCGGCACACGCCGGGCTTTTTTTCGCCTAAAGTGTTTGACATGCTGACACCTGTCAGATATTCTTTACATATGAAATCGAAAACGCCACCCCCCACCGGAGACCAGCTGCTGGCCATGCTGGCGGCGCTGTCGAATCCGCACCGGCTGCGCATCATCGCCGCGCTGTCGGCGGGCGGACGCAACTACGTCAGCCAGATGGCGCGCGAGCTGGGCATCAGCCGGCCCTTGCTGCACCTGCATCTGCAGAAGCTCCAGGACGCGGGGCTGGTCGCCAGCCAGCTGGAGTTGTCCACCGACGGCAAGGCGCTGAACTATTTTGAAGTGAACGCCTTTGCCGTCGAGCTGACCCCGGCCTTGATCGCCGAGGCGGCGAAAACCCTGTCCAACAACACTGAAACCTAGAGGCCATCATGTCCGAACACATCTACTTGTTAACCCTGGCCCTGCCGCTGGCGGCCATCGTCGCGGTCTTCGGCCTGCGCGCGCTGGCTGCGGTCAAGCAGGCCAGGCTGCGTTTTGAGAACGATGAAGAGTACCGGCAGATCGCCGAGAAATCGGCGGCCGCTCAGGCCGAAACGGCAGCCGCGCTGAAGGCCATGGGCGCATCGCTGGCCGACGTCCAGTCGCGGCTGGCGCAGGTCGAGAAGGTATTGAAGGAAGTCGAGTAATCCATTTTTTAAGGAGCCACGCCATGCATCAAGTATCGTTGTTACGCCTGTATATGCTGAGAACCGTGTACCTGATCATCGCCGTGGGCCTGGGCCTGGTGATCTGGCCCGGCGTGATCCATCACGCCCAGCCGTGGGGCCTGATGCAAGGCTTCGTCAACTGCATGCTGGCCGCGTTCGGCCTGCTGTGCGCGCTCGGCATCCGCTATCCGCTGCAGATGCTGCCGGTGCTGCTGTGGGAGCTGAGCTGGAAAGTCCTGTGGCTGGTCGTCGTCGCGCTGCCGGCCTGGCGGGCAGGCCCGCTGGATCAGGCCATGCTGGAAAACCTGATTGAGATAGCCGTGGTGGTGATCATCCCGATCGCCATGCCGTGGGGCTATGTGTTCAATAAATACTTGAAACAGCCGGGCGACCGCTGGGTGAGCGCCTAGCTGCGCACCGACGCCAGACGCAGGCGCGCCACCCGGGGCGAGCCCGCCGGATGGACCAACCCGGGCGGATCGCGTCCTTCGTCCAGCTTGAACGTCGCCACCGCCTCCGACAACGTGACGGCCTGGCGCTGCAGGCCGGTCGCGGCGGCGGCGGCCTGCTCCACCAGCAGCAGGTTTTGCTGCGTCACCTGGTCCATCCCGACGATGGCCTGTTTTACGTCCTGCAAGCCCTGCGCCTGTTCCGCGCTGGCCTCGCTGATCTGGCCGATGATGTCGCCCACCTGCCGCACCGACGCCACGATCTCCTCCATGCTGCCGCCGGCCTCCTCCACCGAGCGGCTGCCGCCCTCGATCTCGGCCACCGACTGGGCGATCAGCAGCTTGATCTCCTGCGCCGCAGTGGCCGAGCGCTGCGCCAGCGTCAGCACCTCGCCCGCCACCTGCGCTAAGCCCTGCCCGTGCGCGCCCGCGCGCGCCGCCTCGGCCGCCGCGTTCAAGGCCAGCAGATTGGTCTGGAAGGCGATGCCGTCGATCACGCCGACGATCTCCACCACCTTGCGCGAGCTGCCGCGGATGGCCGCCATCGTCACCACCAGCCGCTGCACCATGCTGCCGCCGCGCACCGCGAAGCTGGTGGCGCAGCGTGCCAGCTGGTTGGCCAGTTGCGCGTTGGACGCGGTCTGCGTCACGGTCGCGCTGAGCTCCTGCATCGAGCTGCTGGTCTCCTCCAGCGTGCTGGCCTGCGCCTCGGTGCGCTGCGTCAGGTCGGCATTGCCCTGCGCGATCTCGCGCGAGGCGGTGTCGATCGACTGCGCCGACGCCAGTATCGTCTTCAAGGTCGTGTTCAGGTTGCGGATGCTGGTGTCCAGGGCGCGCGCCGTCTCGGCGATTTCGTCCTTGCCATAGACCCGGTTCTTCACCGTCAGGTTGCCCTCGGCCAGGTCGACCGCCGCCGCGCCGATCTCGCGCACCTCCTTCAGCATGGCGTTGCGCACCGCCATCGTCACCAGCAGCGACAGCGCGATCGACAGCGCCACCACCACCGGCATCATGGTCAACAGCGACTTGAACTCGGCTTCGGCATCGGCGTAGGCGCGCTCGCTGAGCGACTGCTCCAGCCGCGACAGCTGCTCCAGCCGCTGCGCCACCACGTCGAACGCGCGCTCGGCCTTGGACATGGCGTTGGCCGCCATCGACTGGTCCACCATGGCCAGCTCGACGACGTCGGCGATGGCCTGGACGTACAGCGCGTGCGCGGCCTGCGACTGCGCCACGAAGCGCCGCTCGGCGGCCGAGTTCTGGGTGGCCATCTCCAGCTGCGCGAACTGGCGGTCCAGCGCCGCGTGGCGGGCGTGGATGTCGCGCACCAGCGCGTCGATGCGCGGCGGCGAGAAGCTGGCGTTGATCCAGGTGAGCAGCTGGTAGATCTCGGTGTGGGCGTGCTGGGCGCCGGCCACCAGGTCGGCCGCCGCCTTCAGCCGCACGGCGCGCTGCTGCACCATGTCCTCCAGCCGCTGGTTCTGCCGCACCATGCCCAGCCCGGCGCCCGCCGACAGCACGATCAGCAGGATCAGCACCACGCCGGGCGCCAGCAGCAGCTTGGGACCTATCCTCAGTTTGCTGAGCATCGCGGCTCAGTGCTTGTAGATGCCGGCTTCCAGCGCCACGTCGCCCACCCGCAGCACGTAGGTGGTCTTGGCCTCGACCTTGCCCGATTCGGGGTTGCGGAACTTGTAGCCGACCCAGCCGTGACCCTGCCCGCGCGCCACCGCCACCATCTCCCGGCGGAACGGCTTGCCGTCGGCGTCCGGCACGTCGAGCAGGTTCTTGCCGATCAGCGCGGTGGTCGGATGGGCCACGGTGATGCCGTCCAGGTCGCGCATCGCCAGGTACAGCGCGCCCTGGTTGAATTCCGGATCCCGGCTGTTGATGCGCGCGATCATCGCCGCCTTGCCGTGCGTGCGGACGAACCGGGCGCCCTTCTCGGCCAGCACGACCGCGTCTTTTTCGTTGGGCGCGGCGGCGGCCGCAGTGTAAGGGCCGCTCAGCAGCAGGATGATGGCAAACAAGGCGCGCATGATTCCCCCCGGCAGGTAAGATGTTGTAATCTACGTCACGCCACCCGGCCTAATATTGTGTTTAGTCAATTCCACCACGGCCCGACAAAGAAACAACAGGAACCCCATGAAAGCCTCCACCAAGGCGGCGCTGATCTCGGCGCTGCTGTTCCCCGGCCTCGGCCACCTGGCGCTGCGGCGCGGCCTGCGCGGCCTGCTGTTCATCGTGCCGACGCTGCTGGCGGCCGGCTATCTGCTGCGCACCACGCTGGTACTGGCCGGCACGCTGGTCGACGACATCAACAGCGGCAAGCTGCCGTTCGACCCGTTCGCCATCCTCGAACGCGTCAACGCCTCCGGCATTGACAATCCGGCCACCAACGGCGCCGCGCTGGTGTGCATCGTCTGCTGGGCCGGCTCGGTGCTCGATGCGCTATGGCTGGGCCGCCAGCAGCGCCACTGACACCGCTACCTGTTGCGGAAACGCCATTGCAACACGGCAGCCGCCGCGCGCCCCTGTACAAGCGCGCCGCGACCTGCCACCATCTTAACTATGAGAAACAAAATCCCGCGTCCACCGCGCCGTGCGCTGGCCGCGCTGACCTTGCTGCTGACGCTGGCGCCCGCGCGCCACGCCGCCGCCGATAGCACCGACCACTCCGCCGCGCCGCAGGACGCTGACCTGACCGCGTTGCCGCTCGAACAGCTGATGGCGCTGGAAGTGTACAGCGCCTCCAAATTCACCCAGCGCGCCAGCGAGGCGCCGTCCAGCGTGACCGTGCTGACCGCCGCCGACATCCGTGCCTACGGCTGGCGCACGCTGGCCGACGCGCTGCGCAGCGTGCGCGGCCTGTACGTCAGCTACGACCGCAACTACAGCTACCTGGGCGCCCACGGCTTTTTGCGGCCGGGCGACTACAACACCCGCTTCCTGCTGCAGATCGACGGCAACCGCGTCAACGACGCCGTCTACGACCAGGCCCCGCTGGGCGCCGAATTCCCGCTCGACCTGGAGCTGGTCGAGCGCATCGAATACGTGCCCGGCCCCGGCTCGTCGATCTACGGCGCCAACGCCTTCTTCGGCGTGATCAACGTCATCACCCGCCGCGCCCAGGACCTCGAAGGCAGCAACGCCAGCGTCAGCGGCGGCCAGGGCGGCGCGCGCCGCGCCAGCGCCAGCCACGGCTGGCGCGACGGCGCCGGCATCGACTGGCTGCTGTCGGCCAGCCGCTACAAGACCGACGGCCGCGACCTGTTCTACGCCGACTACGCCGGCGACGGCAGCGACGGCGTGGCCCGCGGCCTCGATTACGAAAGCGGCAGCCGCCTGTACGCCAAGGCCACGCGCGGCGCCTGGACCGCCACCCTGCTGCACGCCGAACGCGACAAGGGCGTGCCGACCGCCTCGTTCAGCCAGGCCTTCAACGACCCGCGCTCGCGCACCATCGACGACCAGACCTATGCCGACCTGGCCTGGCACGGCGCGCTCGGCGCCCGGGCCGAGCTGGACGCCCGGCTGTACTGGGGCGCCTACGAAACGCTGGGCGACTACGTCACCGATAACCAACTGCGCACCCTCAACCGCGACCTCAGCACCGGCCGCTGGTGGGGCGGCGAACTGCGCGCGCTGGCCGCCGCCGGCGGCCACAAGCTGCTCGCCGGGCTGGACTTCGAGGACGACTACCGGCTGCGGCTGCTCAACTTCGACCTCGAACCGGCGCAGAGCTACCTGGAACAGAACCGGCAAGGCCGGCGCATCGGCCTGTACGTCCAGGACCAGGTGGCGCTGACGCCGACGCTGCTGCTGAACGCCGGCCTGCGCTACGACCACCACCCCGGCAGCGGCGGCGTGTTCAACCCGCGCCTGGCGCTGGTCCGGCAGTGGGACGTCGCCACCACCGTCAAGGCCATGTACGGCAGCGCCTACCGCGCGCCCAACATCTACGAGCGCTTCTACCAGGTGCCCGGCGCCGGCGGTCAGCTGGCCAATCCGGCGCTGGGCCGCGAGCGCATCCGCAGCAGCGAACTGGCGCTGGTGCGCCAGCTGGCGGGCAACCGCCGGCTCACCGTGTCGGCCTTCCGCAACGAGGTGTCGGGGCTGATCGCCGCCGTCGACACCGGCGAGCTGCCGATGTTCGTCAACGCCGGCACGGCGGTCGCGCGCGGGATCGAACTCGAATACGAGCAGAACTGGGCCAACTCGGCGCGGCTGCGCACCAGCTACACCTGGCAGCGGGTGCGCCAGGACGGCGCCGGCGACGGCGTCAACACGCCGCCGCAGCTGGCCAAGCTCAACCTGGCGCTGCCACTGGCCGGGGCCTGGCGCGCAGGCGCCGAAGTTCAGTACGTCGGGCAGCGGCAAATGATACAGGGCGGGCGCAGCGGCGCCCACGTGCTGGCCAACCTGAACCTCTACTCCCAGCGGCTGACGCGCCACTGCGACGTCGCGCTGGCGGCCTACAACCTGTTCGACCGCCGCTACGCCGACCCGGCCGCCGACGAGCACCGGCAAAACGCCATCGCCCAGGACGGCCGCCGCCTGCAGCTCAAACTGACGCTGGCCTACTGACATGCCCGTCGCGCACCTTCCCTCCCCGTCCACCCTGCGCGCCGCGTCGCGCGGCGCCCTGTGCGCGCTGCTGCTGGCGGCCAGCGGCGGCGCCTGGACGCAGGTGCCGCCGCCGGTCACCGCGCCGGTGGCCGAATACCAGCTCAAGGCCGCCTACATCTTCAACTTCGCCGTGTTTGCCGAATGGCCGGCCGACGCGCTGGCGGCCGGCGATCCACTGCAGCTGTGCGCTTACGCCGGCAACACGCTGTTCGACGCGCTGCAGGCGCTGGCCGACAAGACCGTCAACGGCCACCGGCTGGCGGTGCGGGCGCTGGCCGGCGACAGCACGCGCGGCTGCCACCTGCTGGTGCTGGACCGCCAGGACCGCGAGCGCTGGCCGCTGCTGCACCGCAGCCTGACCTTCGCCAGCGTGCTGACGGTGGCCGACGACCGCCAGATCGCCGCCGCCGGCGCCATGCTGTCGCTGTTCATGGAGGACAAGCGCGTCGTGTTCGACGCCGACCTGGGCGCGGTGCGCAGCGCCCGCCTGCTGCTCAGCTCCAAGCTGCTGCGCCTGGCCAGGAGCGTGCAATGAGCAAGCCGCCGCAGTCGCCCACGCCGCTGCCGAACATCTCGCTGCGGCCCGGCCCGCTGGGCAGCCGCGTCGCGCGCAGCAACCTGATGGTGGCCGGCGCCGCGCTGGCCCTGGCCGGCGTGCTGCTGGTGCTGTTCCAGTACATCGCGCTGCGCGGCGCGCTGCTCGACGACCTGCAGGTGCAGGCGCGCATGACCGGCAACAACAGCACCGCCGCGCTGCTGTTCGGCGACCAGCGCGCCGCCGCCGAAACGCTGGCCGGGCTGGCGCTGTCGCCGGCGGTGCAAAGCGCGGCCGTGCTGGACCGCGCCGGCCGGCCGCTGGCCGGCTACCAGCGCGACGGCGCCGCCGCGCCCGCGCTGACGCCGCAACTGCTGGCCGAGCGGCGCCAATTCAGCGGCGCCACGCTGGAGGTGCTCGAACCGGTGTCGGCCAACGGCGAGATGATAGGCAGCGTCGTCATCCGCGCCTCGCTGGCGCCGCTGTACCAGCGCCTGACCGGCTTTGCCGGCTTCACCGTGGCCGCCGCGCTGGCCGCTCTGGGCCTGGCCTGGCTGCTGGTGGCGCGCATGCGCGCCGCCGTGCGCAAGGCCGAGCAGCACCTGCACTACCTGGCCCACGTCGATCCCATCACCTCGCTGCCGAACCGCAACGAGTTCAACGAGCGGCTGGCCGCCTGCCTCAAGCGCGCCGACCGCCAGCACACCGCGGTCGGCCTGCTGCTGCTCGACCTCGACAACTTCAAGGTGGTCAACGACACGCTGGGCCACAACTGCGGCGACCTGCTGCTGCAGCTGGTGGCGCAGCGGCTGCGCGGCACGCTGCGCGCGCACGACATCATCTGCCGCATCGGCGGCGACGAGTTCGTGGTCATCATCGAGGCGGCCGAAGCGGCCGGCGAAGCCGACACCGTGGCGCGCAAGATCCTGCGCGCGCTGTCCGAGCCGTTCCAGATCGAGCACCACCTGCTGCACGTCAGCGCCAGCATCGGCGTGGCGGTCTACCCGGCGCACGGCGACAACGCGCTGTCGCTGATGCGCGGCGCCGACACCGCCATGTACTACGCCAAGAGCCTGGGCAAGAACGGCTACGAAATGTTCCTGCCCGAGATGGCGTTGCGCGCGCACAAGCGCCTGAAGATGGAGGCCAATCTGCGCCGCGCGCTGCAGGAAAACCAGCTGACCCTGCACTACCAGCCGCAGATCGACGTGCGCAGCGGCCGCATGACGGGCATCGAAGTGCTGTGCCGCTGGACCTGCCCCGAGCTGGGCACGGTCAGCCCGGCCGAATTCATCCCGGTGGCCGAGGAAAGCGGCGTCATCGTCCCGCTGGGCCGCTGGGTGCTGCAGACAGCCTGCCGCCAGGCCGCCGCCTGGCGCGGCCAGGGCCTGTTCGACGACATCGCCCACTTTGCCGTCAACCTGTCGGCCGCGCAGACGCGCGACGTCGGCCTGATGGACGAGGTGCTGGCGCTGCTCAAGGAAACCGGGCTGCCGGCCGGCGTGCTGGAGCTGGAAATCACCGAGGGTGTCATGATGGACAACGTCAACGCCAACCTGGCGCTGATGCAGCGCATCCAGGAAGCCGGCATCCACCTGTCGATCGACGACTTCGGCACCGGCTACTCGTCGATGGCGTATTTGAAACGCTTCCCGATCGACCAGCTGAAGATCGACCGCAGCTTCGTCAGCGACGTGCCGGGTGACGGCGCCGCCATCGCCACCGCCATCATCGCCATGGCGCACAGCCTGAACCTGTCGGTGGTGGCCGAGGGCGTCGAAAGCGCGCAGCAGGTCGAGTTCCTGCGCGAGGCCGGCTGCGACATCATGCAGGGCTATTATTTCGCCAGGCCGATGGCCGCACCCGAGCTGGAAGCGCTGCTGCGCGAACGCCGCCGCTTCATCGGCTAGCGGCGCCGGACCGTCTGTCGTACAATCTGCCTGCGCACCGCCATACGACAGCCTTCGATGTACCTTCCGCCGAAAGGACACGCCATGAAACCGCTTCCGTTTGCCCGCACCACGCTGATTCGCAACACGCTGTTCGTCCTGCTGCTTGCCGGCGCCGCCGGCACCTTGCTGGCCCAGGCCCCCGGGATACGCCGCACGGTGATCAAGAAGGCCGACGTCTCGGTGCCCGGCCGCGAAGCGGTGGTGGCCAGGGTGGAGCTGGACGCCGGCGCCACCGCCGGCCGCCACACCCATCCCGGCGATGAGATCAGCTACGTGCTCGAAGGCGAAGGCGAATTGCGCATCGACGGCGAAGACCCGCGCCGCGTCAAGGCCGGCGAATCGTTCGTGATCCCGGCCGGCACCGTGCACGACGCCCTCAACGTCGGCAGCGGTACGCTCAAGCTGGTCGGCGTGTACGTGGTCGAAAAAGGCAAGCCGCTGGCTACCGCCGCCAAATAGTTGTCATCACAGTTTCATCTGATGGCGCTACAGTGGCGGCGCCTCGAATGAATATTGAACTGTAATGATGATGATGTTGACTTCCCTCGCCCGGCTGCGCGCAGCCGGTGCATACGCCGCCCCTGCCGCCCTTGTCCTCCTGCTGGCGCCCGTCTGCGCCCACGCCGGCCGTCCGATGACGGTCGACGATGCCGCCATTGCCGCGCCCGGCCAATGCCAGCTGGAGACCTACGCGCAGCATGCGCAGCACTACGACGAATACTGGGCCACGCCGGCCTGCAATGTCGGCGGCGACTGGGAGCTGGCCGTCGGCGGCGCCTGGGCCGACGACACGGCCGGACCGCACAGCCGCACCGTGCACTTCGGCCGGGTGCAGGCCAAGACGGTGTTCAAGCCGCTGGAGACCGACGGCTGGGGCCTGGGACTGGTGCTGGCCGACCAGTTCCGCACCGGCCGCAGCGGCGACGGCGACCTGTCGGCCAACGTGCCGCTCAGCTTTTCGCTGCGCGGCGATGCGGTGCTGGTGCACGTCAACCTCGGCGTGATGCGCCCGGCCGACGCCCGCCGCAGCAACGCCACCTGGGGCAGCGGCGCCGAGTTCAAGCTCGGCGAGCGCGACTCGCTGACGGCCGAAGTCTACGGCCAGCAGCGCGCCGGCTCGCGCTACCAGTTCGGCCTGGCCCACGCGCTGATCCCCGACCACCTGCAGGTCGACGCCACCTGGGGCCGGCGCCTGGCGCGCGGCGCCGTCGAACAGGTCGTCACGGTGGGCCTGGTGCTGCAGTCCAACTGAGGCGCTATGCCGCCAGCCGGCCGGCCGGCAGCGCCGGCGGCATCGCCATCATGCGGCGCCAGCACAGACCCAGCGCCAACAGGCCGCACGCCGCCACGACAGCGCCCAGCGCCATCCACGGCACATCGAACAGCTTGCGATCGGCCAGTGTCGCCAGCAACCAGCCGGAAATCACGAACAGGGTCCAGCCTATCATCCCGTTATGGCTGGAGGCCGGGCGCATCGCCGCGTAGTCGCGCAGCAGCGTCGCTGGCAGCAGCACCAGCAGTGCCGCCAGCGTGACGGTCGCGCCGTGCGCCGCCGCCACCGCATCGCCGCTGCACGTGTCCACCAGCAGCGCGCCGGCGGCGGCCACCAGCCATACCAGCAGGTAGCGTCCCAGCAGCGTGCGCGCCAGCACACGGTTCAGCAGCGCCGGCGAAGGCGCGCCCGGCGCCAGCAGATACAGGCGCTGTTCAGTGGCATTGCGGCCGATCGCCTGCACCACCGCTGTCGTGTAAATCAGCGGCGCCATCAGAATGAACATCGGCGGCAGCGACGTGTGCGCCAGATTGCCGACCGTGGACCCGGGAGCGCCCAGCGCCAACGCCAGCAGCGACAGCAGTGTCAGCCCCAGCGCGTATGCCATGCTGCCGCCCGCATGCGTTTCCGGACCCAGCGCATGCATCATCATCCGCACCGGCGACGGTGCGTGCGTCGCACGGCGGCTGTCGCGCCGCAGCGCCGCCAGGTACGGCGAGCGCATTCCATTACCCACTCGCCACACCCACGGCTTGACGTTCGCCGTATAGTCGGCCGGTGCAACACCACGCAGGCGTCCGATGCAAACGGTGAGCCTGCGCTGCCAGGCCCAGTGCCGGTCGCCGCCGCGCGGGAACACCTTCAGCAGGCTCCAGGTCCACAGCGCGGTCGCCGTCAGCAAGCCGATGCCCGAAATGGCCGGCTCGCCCATCGCCGTCGCCGCATTCCCCACCCATCGCGCCAAAGGGTGGCCGAGCGACGCCGAAGCGAAAATCAGCACGGAAGGTAGAATGAACAGCAAAGTGTAGCGTTGTACGAGCAGCACATAGGAGAAAAACAGGCACGCCGACGCCACCGCGTAACCGAAGTGTCCGTAGACCGCCGCAATCATCCCTGCCGTCAATACGCTGCTACAGACATGCAGCGCGGCGGTCAAGGTCATCAGGCGACGCCGCAACCCGGGTACCAGACAGGCGTATTCAGGCTGGTTCTGCCGCACCGCGCTACGCACATAGGTGCCGTACCACAGCACAATGACACCCACACCGGCAAGCACCGCAAACAGCCGCGCGGGGCCTGGCAGGTGCAATACCCCGGAGAACAGCCACGGCAAGCCCACGGCGGCGGCCGCGGCCAGTACGGTCACGCGCACCAGCATGCCGCGTGCGACGCGGTCGCGCATCACCTGCAACAGCAACTGGCCATAGCCCTGATGGAACGTGGCCGCGCTCATTTGGTCACCTCGACGAACAGGTCTTCCAGGCTCAGGGTTTCGACCCGCAGCTCCGGCCCGGCGCGCAGGTCGGCCGCCTCCTGCCCGCTCAGCCGCGCCAGGATGCTGACGCCGCCGCTGCGGTCCTGCCGGCGGCCGATCTCGTCGCGGAAGCGCAGCGGCGCCAGCGCGGCGGCGCTGCCGGTGATGCGGTGCGTGCTCTCCAGCAGCTCATCCAGCGGCGCCTGCAAGGTGATCTTGCCGCCCTGCAGGAACGCCACGTCCAGCGCCACCCGCTCCAGGTCGGACAGGATGTGGGTGGAGAAGATCACCGTCGTATCGCGCTCGATGACGCCATCCACCAGCTCGTGCAGGAAGTCCCGGCGGCCGACCGGATCGAGGCTGGCCACCGGCTCGTCCAGCACCAGCAGGCGCGGATCGTGCGCCAGCGCGCGGATGATCGACAGCCGCTGCTTCTCGCCGCCGGACAGGCGGCCGATCTGCTTGCCGGCGCAGTCGGCCAGGCCCCAGCGCTCCATCAGGCCGGCCACCTTGGCCTCGTTCCAGCGCGGGTACAGCGCCTTGAAATAGTCCAGCATCTGCGCCGGCGTCAGCCACTCGAACAGCTCCGACTTCTGCGGCACGTAGCCGATGTTGGCGCGCGCCTCGTCGCCGATCTGCGCGGCCGGCTGGCCGAACAGCGTGCTGGCGCCGGCGTCGGCCTCGCGCAGCCCGAGCAGGCATTCGAGCAGGGTCGACTTGCCGGCGCCGTTGCGGCCCAGCAGGCCGATCACCTTGCCCGGCGCGATGTCCCAGTTCACGCCCTGCAGCACTTGCTGGCCGCCGAACGATTTATGCAGGTTGGCGACATTGACGATCGATGCATTCATTTCTCTTCCTTCAGGATTTTATTAAAGAGAGCGATCACGGCGTCCGGATCGAGTTCGAGTTGACGGGCTTCGGCGGCGGCCCGCTCCAGCGTGGGCCGCAGCAGCGCTTCGCGTTCGTGCGTGCTGTGCGGCGCCGCCTTGCGCTCGGCCACCAGCATGCCGATGCCCCGGCTGCGCGCCAGCAGGCCTTCGGTTTCCATCATGTTGTAGGCCTTGGAGACGGTCATCGGATTGACGGCCAGCGCCTGCGCCACTTCGCGCACGGACGGCAGCACGTCGCCCGGCGCCAGCACGCGGGCGGCCAGCAGTCGGCGGGTCTGCTCGATCAGCTGGCGGTAGATCGGCTCGGACGAACCGGTCGCGATCGTGTACAGGGAGGGGGTATGGGAAGCCATCGCCAGTCGTATCTGTGTATTAGTTGAATAATACAGTAGACTACAAACGGCGGCTTGTCAAACAAAAAATGCGCGAAGGGGTCAACTGTTGCGGCGCTGCTCCGGCTGCCACAGCACCCGTGAAATGGTGCGCAGCGACACGCCCTGGGCGGCGAAATAGTCGATCGCGGCGATATGGCCCTTGCAGGCGTACAAGGCGAGGCCGTTTTCCACCACCCGCGCCATGTGCTTGTCGGGCCGGGCGACCAGCCGCAGCGGCTGAGGATTGCAGCCGGGCCAGGTCTGCTTGCGCGGCGGCGGCGCGCGCAATGGATGGATGATGCCGACCACGCGGCCGGATTTGCTGTTGTCCATGTCACTTCCTCGTTCCGGATATGCCGCCAGCTTAGTACCGCCAACGCCGGCGGTATGTGCGGCCACGCACGGTGGCGGCGGCGCGGCTGACTGATAATCGGCTCATGCGCATCGCCACCTTCAACGTCAACGGCATCAACAGCCGCCTGCCCGCCCTGCTCGCATGGCTGGAGCGCACTCGGCCGGACGCCGTCTGTCTGCAGGAGCTGAAGGCGCCGCAGGACAAGTTTCCCGAAGCCGCTATCAAAGCGGCCGGCTACCAGGCCGTCTGGCACGGCCAGAAGAGCTGGAACGGCGTCGCCATCCTGGCCCGCGGCGAGGACCCGGTCGAGGTCGGGCGCGGCCTGCCCGGCGATCCGGACGACGAACAAAGCCGCTACATCGAAGCGGTGGTCGGCGGCGTGCTGATCGCCGGCCTGTACCTGCCGAACGGCAATCCGGCGCCCGGCCCCAAGTTCGACTACAAGCTCCAATGGTTCGAACGGCTGATCGTGCACGCGGCCAGGCTGCTCGACAGCGGCGCGGCGGTGGTGCTGGCCGGCGACTTCAACGTCATGCCGACCGAGCTCGACGTCTACAAGCCCGAGCGCTGGGTCGACGACGCGCTGTTCCGCCCCGAGGTGCGCGCCGCCTTCCACCGGCTGCTGGAACAGGGCTGGTGCGACGCGCTGCGCACCATGCATCCGGGCGAAAAGATCTACACCTTCTGGGACTATTTCCGCAACGCCTACAGCCGCGACGCCGGCCTGCGCATCGACCACCTGCTGCTCAGCCCCGCCCTGGCGCCGGCGCTGAAGGCGGCCGAGGTCGACCGCGACGTGCGCGGCGGCGACAAGCCCAGCGACCACGCCCCGGTATGGGTGGAGCTCGAACTGGAGGGGCGCTCATGAGCGAACAGAAATGGCCGCACCAGCTGTGGCTGGCGCGGCATGGCCAGAGCGCCGGCAACGTCGCGCGCGACGCCGCCGAAGCCGGCGCGCAATTGCTGATCGATATCGCCGGGCGCGACGTCGACGTCGCGCTGTCGCCGCTGGGCCGGCGCCAGGCGGTGGCGATGAGCGGCTGGTTCGGCGCGCTGCCGGCCGAGGCACGGCCCAGCGTGGTGCTGTTCTCGCCCTACGCCCGCGCGCGCGCCACCGCGCAGGCGGTGCTCGACGCGCTGGACCGTGACCGGCTGAGCGCCGTGGTGGCCGACGAGCGCCTGCGCGAAAAAGAGTTCGGCATCCTCGACCGGCTGACGCCGCTGGGTATCCGCGACAAATATCCGGAGCTGGCCGAACAGCGCCAGCACGTGGGCAAGTTCTATTTCCGTCCGCCGGGCGGCGAGAGCTGGTGCGACGTCATCCTGCGCCTGCGCAGCACGCTCGACACCATCACCCGCGAGTACCGCGGCGAGCGGGTGCTGATCGTCGCGCACCAGGTGATCGTCAACTGCTTCCGCTACCTGCTGGAGCGCATGGACGAGGACGCGATCCTGGCGATCGACCGCGCCGGCGACGTGCCCAACTGCGGCATCACCGAATACCGTTACGACCCCGGCGCGGGCAAGCACGGCAAGCTGGTGCTGGTGCGCGCCAATTTCGTCGCGCCGCTCGAACAGTCCGGCACGCCCGTCACCCATCAGCCGGACCTGCCGGCCGCACCCAAATCATGATCATGGACGACACCGAACACATCATTGAAATCACCGCCGCTACGCTGCGCGACTGGCCGCTGCCCATGCCGGAGGCGGAGGCCGACAAGGAAACGCGCGGCCACGTGCTGATCATCGCCGGCTCGCGCGAGATGCCGGGCGCGCTGCTGCTGGCGGCCGCCGCGGCGCTGCGCGCCGGCGCCGGCAAGCTGACCATCGCCACGGCCGCCGGCGTGGCGCCGCAGATCGGCGTCACGCTGCCGGAAGCGCGCGTGATCGGGCTGGCCGAGACCGCCGAGGGCGGCTTGCAGGACAGCGGGCACAGCCTGCGCGACGCCTGCCGCCAAGCCAGCGCGGTGCTGATCGGCCCCGGCATGCAGGACGACGCGGCCAGCACGGTGCTGGTGCGGGCGCTGCTGCCGCACTGCGCCGAGGTGCCGCTGATCCTCGACGCCGCCGGCATGAGCATCGTGCGCGCCAGCCACGGCAGCCACCGCTTCGACCAGCCTGTGCTGTTGACGCCGCACGCCGGCGAACTG
Source organism: Duganella hordei (assembly GCF_040369125.1). Lineage (NCBI taxonomy): Bacteria > Pseudomonadati > Pseudomonadota > Betaproteobacteria > Burkholderiales > Oxalobacteraceae > Duganella > Duganella hordei. The sequence continues at coordinate 34,454 of NZ_BPWI01000016.1, read as the reverse complement.
GCAGCGCTGAGCGGTGCCGACAAGCTGGAAATCACCATCCAGCCCGAAGCGGCCGCGCGGCGCGCGGCGCAACGCTGGCACGCCACCGTGGCGCTGAAGGGTCCGGTGACCGCGATCGCCGCGCCGCCGGGCCGGCTATGGCGTCACCAGGGCGGCAACACCGGCCTGGCGATATCCGGATCGGGAGATGTGCTGGCGGGATTGATCGTGGGCCTGGCGGCACGCGGCGCCGCGCTGGAACAGGCGGCGTCGTGGGGCGTGGCGTTGCACGCGATGGCGGGCGAACAGCTGGCGCTGCAGCACGGCCCGCTGGGCTACCTGGCGCGCGAGATCAGCGCCGAGGTGCCGGCCCTGCTGCGCGCCATGGCGGCCCATTAAATAATCCGGGGTCAGATCTGACATTCGGACACGAACTCTACCGTAACAGCCGCTACGGTAGAGTTCGTGTCCGAATGTCAGATCTGACCCCGGTTTTTTTAGACCAGCTTGGCCGAGTGCTCGCGCGTGGCGTGGAACTGCAGCTTCGGCCAGCGTTCCTGCGTCAGGCGCAGGTTGACGCTGGACGTGGCCAGGTAGGCCATGTTGCCGGCCGCGTCGTAGGCGACGTTGTGGCCCAGCGCGTCCTCGAAGTCCGACAGCGCCTTCTTGTCGTCGCTGGACACCCAGCGCGCGCTGCTGATGCTGGTGCCTTCGAACACCGCGTCGACACCGTATTCGTTCATCAGCCGGCTGGCGACCACCTCGAACTGCAGCACGCCGACCGCGCCCAGCACCAGCTCGCCGCCCTGCACCGGCTTGAACACCTGCACCGCGCCCTCCTCGCCCAGCTGCTGCAAGCCCTTGTGCAGCTGCTTGATCTTCAGCGGGTTGCGGATGCGCACCGAGCGGAAGAAGTCCGGCGCGAAGTACGGAATGCCGGTGAAGGTCAGCAGCTCGCCTTCGGAGAACGAGTCGCCGATCTGCATGTTGCCGTGGTTGGGCAGGCCGATGATGTCGCCGGCGTACGCCTCTTCCACCTGCTCGCGCGACGATGCCATGAACGTCACCACCGACGACACCTTGATCTCACGCCCCAGGCGCAGGTGCTTGACCTTCATGCCGCGCTCGAAACGTCCCGAGCACACGCGCAGGAAGGCGATGCGGTCGCGGTGCGCCGGGTCCATATTGGCCTGGATCTTGAACACGAAGCCAGTGAACGGCTGCTCCTTCGGATCGACCGCGCGCACCGTGGCGTCGCGCTCGCGCGGCGCCGGCGCCCAGTCGACCAGCGCCGACAGGATCTCGCGCACGCCGAAGTTGTTGATCGCCGAACCGAAGAACACCGGCGTCTGCACGCCCGACAGGAACTGCTCCAGGTCGAACGGATGCGAGGCGCCGTGCACCAGCTCCACTTCCATCTTCAGCTGGTCCATCTCCAGCGGGAACATCTCCTGCAGGCGCGGATTGTCGATGCCCTTGATGATCTCGAAGGCGCCGTCGGCCTTTTCCTCACCGGCCTTGAACAGCATGATCTCGTCGTTCAGCAGGTGGTACACGCCGCGGAAGTTCTTGCCCATGCCGATAGGCCAGGTCACCGGCGCGCACTGGATCTTCAGCACCGATTCAAGCTCGTCGAGCAGCTCCAGCGGATCGCGCGTCTCGCGGTCCATCTTGTTCATGAAGGTGACGATCGGCGTATTGCGCATGCGGCAAACGTCGAGCAGCTTGATGGTCTGCGCCTCGACGCCCTTGGCGGCGTCGATCACCATCAGCGCCGAGTCGACCGCCGTCAGCACGCGGTAGGTGTCTTCCGAAAAGTCCTGGTGGCCCGGGGTGTCGAGCAGGTTGACCACGTGGTCGCGGAATTCGAACTGCATCACCGACGAAGCCACGGAAATGCCGCGCTGCTTCTCGATCTCCATCCAGTCGGAGGTGGCGTGGCGGCCGCTCTTGCGCGCCTTGACCGTGCCGGCCATCTGGATCGCGCCCGAGAACAGCAGCAGCTTTTCCGTCAGCGTGGTCTTGCCCGCATCCGGGTGAGAAATGATGCCGAAGGTGCGGCGGCGCTGTACTTCGCGCGCGATCAGCGCCGGTGTTTTGGCGTTGATCGCGGTGTTCGCGTCGTCGTTATTTTCGGGTATTGCGTTTTCGATATCGTTGACCATTTGTTCGCGATCTGAGGCGGTTTTGCAAAACCCTCGATTTTACCGATACTTGGCCGCCCCGTGTGAACTCTTTACTCCCCCTTGACCCGGCGCCAGCCCACCCGGTGCGCCTCGGCCGACTTGCCCTCTTGCAGCGAGGTGGTCTTGGTTTCGCCGGTGGCCAGGGTGCTGATCATCTTCAGCTGCCCGTTCGGCAGGCGGATGATGATGAAGCCGACCGCCGCCGAGGTGTTTGACAGGATGCTGCCGGCCGGCACGCCCGGCAAGGCGTTGCCGGTGCAGATGTCGACCTGGTAGGCGTTGGACGAGCCGCCGACGTTGCACGACGACGAGGACGTCGGCAGGTTGGTCACCACGTTGGCCACGCCGCTGACGATCTGCGGATCGAGGTTCATCCGCTCGCCCGGATGCAGCGACCAGTCGAAGTACCAGCCGTCCTTGGTGCTCAGGTCGACCGCGTTGCTGGTGATCGCATAGCTGATGTTGCTGCCGCTGCCGACCTGGCTCAGCGTCTGCTTGACCATGCCGCTGCCGCGTATCGTCAGCGGCAGGCCGTTGTCCTTGAGCAGGTACAGGCTTTGGGTGTCGGTGTTGGCCGTGTCCGGCAGGTCCAGCAGGCGGCCGCTGCCGAACAACACCACGCGCTGCGCGGTCGTGCTCGGTACGGAGACGCCGCCGACCGTGACGGTGGTGGTCACGCCGCACAAGGTCACGTCGGGACGGGTGGTGATGGGCTGCAGCGGGCCGGAATCGCCCATCTTGACCACCGGCACGGTGGCGCCACTGGCGTCGGTCAGGTCGAAGCGGTACATATGGCCCTGGTTGTCGCCGCCGTAGATGTAGGTGGTGACCGGATCGATGTTGGGGTCGGTGCTGATCGAGGTGATCTTGGCCAGCCCCGACGGCGTGGTGGTGTCGCCGGCCAGGGTCGAGATCTTTTTCAGCACGGCGCCGGTGCCGACGTCGACGATGTACAGGATGCCCTGGCCGCTGCCGGAATTGACGCCGTCCACGCCGGGCACGTTGTTGTAACCGGAGGTGAGGAACACCACCCATTGGCCCTTCCACATGCCGAACTGCGGGTTGCCGAAGGTCAGGCCGATGTCGGGATCGTTGGTGCTGCATATGGCGGGATCGGCGCACAGCTCCCACAGTTGCTTCGGATTGGAGGGGTCGGTAATGTCGAGCGCATAGTAGCCGCGGCCGCCGCCGTTCAGGCCGGCCACCAGCACGGTGGACCAGTTGCCGCCGATCTGCACGTCGGCCAGCTCGGGCGAGCCGTCGGTGGTGAACTGGTGGTTGGTGCCGTAGGTCGTGCTGGCCAGCGCGTACAGCTTCTTCATCGTGATGCGCGGCATGTAGGCCCACAGCTCGGCGCCGTCGGCCGCGTTGAACGCGTGCAGCATGCCGTCGTTGGCGGCGGTGAACACGGTGGCCGTGCGGCTCTGACTGTTTCCCTTGAAAGTGCTGTAGCCGGCGGTGGTGTAGTTCTTGCGCGAATCGCGCAGATAGGCCGGCTTGGACGAGGCAATGTCGCCCAGCAGGATGGGGATGGGGCCGGCCTGGCCTGCCGGCGTGTGGTCGGTCAGCGTGTAGGCGCGGAACAGGTTGTCGTCGGCATACTGCTGGACGCCCAGCAGGTAGTTGACCAGGTTGGCGCCGTTGTTGACAATGGCCTTGTCGGCCGTCGACAGCAGGGTGCACTGCGACAGCGACGTGCATTTGTTGCTGAACCAGCCCTGCTCTAGCGCCGACATGGTGGCGTAGTCGACCTTCCGCAGCGCGCCGCCGGCGGTATTGAACATCCACACCTTGCGGCCGCTGATGTTCTTGCCCACCGTGTCCGAGCTGGTCCACGTCGGCGTATTGCCGACGATGCCGGTCGACGGATCGATCTTCTTGTCCGACAGCTCGCCGTACCACTTCACGGTGGTGAAGGTGTCGGAGAAGATATCGTTGTCTTGCTGCGAGATATTCGGCGTCGAGGTCGCCGCCGCGGCCGCCGCGCCGATGCGGACCTGCATATTGGCCAGCGCCTCGCTCAGGCCGTCGACCACCTCCTTCGGCTGCGACGCGCTGAAATACTTGCCGTGGCCATTGATGGCCGCATGCCACAGGTCGTCCACCCGTTCCTGCACGGTGCTGGCGCCGTTAGTGACGTCCGGATCCGGCCAGACATAGGCCTGGTTGTTGTTCCACAGGCAGCCGCTGGCGGCCTGGGTGATCAGGTTGTAGAAGTCGCCGCCCGGCTTGGGCGCGGTGTCGTAGTTAGGCTCGTAGTTCATCACGCCATCCACGCCCAGGCCCAGCGTGTAGGTGTTCATGTGCAAATGCGTGTTCTCGCCGGCGCCGGCCGGCACCGAGCCGGGCGAATTCATGTCCGGCTCCAGCGTCGGCCGCAGCGATACCGTGTCGGTGCTGGAGCCGCCGTTGTACCAGTGCAGCGCCACGTCGGCGATCGAAGGCTGGGTCTGGTCACGCTTGTCGACGCAGCCGCGAGCCGCCGTGCAGAAGCGAGAGGGGTTCTCGACGTTGTCGTTGTTGATGACGTTGGGGGTCGAGGAGCCGTTCCAGTAGCCGTCGGTGGTCAGTATCATGAAGTTCTGCTGGCACGGGTACTGCACCACTTCGCTGCCGGCCGCGTAGTTGTACGGCGTCAGGTTGGCGAACATGCGGCCGACGTTGTCCATCGCGGAACGGATCGGCGTCGAGCCCGAGGTGGTGGTGTTGTACAGCGCGGTGTACCAGCTGGAGCGCGCGGTGCCGGTGAAGTCGGCCGGCTTGAGGTCGATCGCGCTGCCGACGCCGGCGTTGGACAGCTTGACGTAGCCGACCCTGTAATTGGCGGTGATGGCCGAGAAGGCGATGCCGACCGAAGTCTTCATCATTTGCAGGCGGCTTTTGTAGTAGACGTACCAGTTGGCGAAGTTGGTCATTTCCTCGTCGTAGGTGCAGACCCCGGCCTGGGTCACGCAGTCGCTGCGGTCGACGCCCTTCGGATAGGTCTGGCCGGAGACGATGTTAACCCGCACAAAGGTGCTCGGGCTGGTGCCCGACGACATGGCCGACGTCACCACCGGGATGCCGTCGACCCAGCCGCTGCTGCTGGTATTGGTGAAGCCGATGCCCGAGATGGCGGTGGCTCCCGGCACTTCGCCGTTGCCGGTGGCGACCATGTTCACCAGGCACACGGTCGTGGTGGGCGAACTGGCGCCCTGGCATACGGTGGTAGCCGCATTGCCGCCTATATAAGCGCGCACATTGCCGGCGGTACCGATGGCGGCCACGATTTCGCCGGCCGTGAAGCTGGCCGCCTTGCTCTTGGTGATGGAGATATTGGACGCGACCGCCGTGCCGGCCAGCGATACCGTGGTCTTCAGGCCGTTGGTGTTGGTGGTGGAGCCGGCCAGCGTGATCAGCGCGGTCGATGGCACCGGCTTCGTTGCGGACGCCGCCAACGGCCAGCCCGCGCGCGAGCTGTCGGCCACCACGGGACAATTGGCGATGTTCTTGGGGGTGCTGCTGCAATTGACCGCCAGCACGGCGACGATATTATCGGCAATCAGCGAGATGCCCAGCGTGCTGCAGGCCGGCACGTTGGCCACGCCGGTCGGCGAGCGCACGCAGGCCAGGTAGCGCTTGGCGGCGGCGGTGCTGATGTTGTTGTTGATGCTGGAGGCGAGCAGGCTGGCCACGCTCTGGCGCTTGAGCGCGGTGTTGGTGCCGGTGCTGGCCGTGACCACGCCGTTGGTCAAGGTGAACGTGCCGCCGCTTTCGGTGATGGACGCGCTGCTGATGGTCATCGACGTGGCGCCGCTCGATGCACCGATGGCGATGGTGCCGTAGGATGCGATCGACGCCACCGACGTCGAATAGCGCGGATACTTGAACGCGGCGACCTGCTTGGCCTGGCAGGCGGTCAGGTTGACGTCGCTGCACCAGCGCACCTTGACCGGCACCGGATAGCCGGACGGGGCCGGCGCGCCCACCGACGTCGCCTTGCAGTTGGTCATGGTGGCATCGGTGCAGTACTCGGCCACGCCGATGGTGTAGTAGTAAGGGCCGCCATAGATGGTGGTCGCCTTGGTGTAGAGGTTGTCCGGATAGTTATAGCTGGTGCTGTTGACGTTGCAGTCCGACGTGTTGCTCGGGTCGCACCACTTGGTGTCGGGGAAGCCGGTCACCAGGCTGATGGAGGTGGAGCTGCTGTTGAACATGTCGGCCTTGTGGGCGCCGAAGCCGTCGCCCGAGACCACGGTCCAGGTGCTGGTGTTGGCGCTGGTCTGCTCGGCGTAGTAGCTGCCGTCGGACTTGATCGGCACCGCGTAGTGGATCGCCGGGTTGTAATACTGCTTGTTAAAGTCGGGACTCATGAACGGCGGATGACCGACGTTGCACGGGATCTGGCTGGCGGCGAAGGTGGCGGCGCCGCGGCAGATCGTGTCGTTGACGTAGTCCGGCGTGTAGGTCTGGTCCATCGAGCCCGAGTTGTCGAACAACAGCATCAGGTTGGGCTTGACGGTGCCGGTACCGGTGATGTTCAGCAGTGGCACCTGGGCGATCTGGGTCTGGGCGGAAAACGCGGCAGCGGACGCCAGCAGCGACAGGCCGAGGACGGCGCGCAGCAGCGCGGACAGTGTCAGTTTCATGATCGTTCCTATGCTTAAAATGGCCCCATCATGACCACCGCCTGCGTCATGACGTTGCCGCCGCGCGGCCCGAAGATACGGGCCGTCACGACATAGTGCAGCTCGGGCTGCCCCTGGTAGACGGGAGCGTCCTGCGCCAGCGTGGTGCCGAGCGCGACCGGCGCGGCCACGCCCTGCTTGGCAGCAGTCAGCATGCAGGTGTTTTGCGGCGTGGTGGAGTTGTAGGGGCCGGCGAAGTTGCACATGCGGTGGATCACATACTCGACCACGTTGCCCGAGTTATCGGCCGGCAGTTTTTTCGAGCCAGTCCAGAAGCCTGGGCTGCTGACCGTCCAGGTCGGATCGAGCGTGGCCACATAGCCGTCACCGGGGCTGTTGGCGTTCAACACCGACTTGCTGGGCAAGGTGCTGAGCCACTGGAACGCGCGGTGCACGCCCAGGTCGGCTTCCTTGCTGAGCGCGGAATCGTAGGCCAGGTTGGCTACCGTCAGCGTGGTCGAGGTGCTCGAGCGCAGCAGGTAGATGCTGCCGATCAGCATGACGGTCAGCATGATCAGCATCACCGGCAAGGCGATGCCGGCCTGGCGCAGACGGGAACGGATCATGACGGTCTCCATTGCGCGTTGCGGATAGGGACGATGGTTTCAAACACGCGATAGCGATAGCACTTCCAGTCAATGGTGTCGCCGGTGATGGCGACGTTGACCTGCACCGGCACCGCCGCCACGGCGGCCGGCGCGGCCGTGCCGAACACGGTCGGCAGCGTGGCGGTCGACGTGCAGCCGCCGGCGCCCGGTTTCTCGACGCTTTTGGCGCGCGCCACCACCGCCAGCCGCACCGCCGCCACGCGCTGGAAGTCGCCCGGATCGCCCACCGTGCCGTCGCTGTCGGCGTCGATCATGGTGCTGCTCCACTGGGTCACCTGCATGCCGTTGCCGGTCGGCGGCAAGGCCGGGTTGTAGTTGGGCAGCACACGGGCGTCGAAGCCGTATTGGGCCTTGATGGAAACGATGTTGTCGATCACCGACACCGGCGCCGTCTCGGCGCCGGCCAGGTCGGTGGCGCGCAGCAGCAGCACGCCGCCGGCCAGCGACCAGGTGTGCAACGACAGCCGTTCCGGCCGGCCTAGGTTGAACACCCGCCCGCCACCGAGGGCGTAGGCGTTGGGCATGCCGCCGGCCGGATTGAAGCGCATGGTGGCGCCGGCGGCGATGGTCAGCCAGTCATTCTTCGGCACCGGCAGCGTACCGCTCATTTGCACCACCGAGCAGCGCGAATTGGCCGCCGTGGCCGGTTCCGGCGCGACCAGCAGCACGTCGCCGACGGCAAAGCCGTACGGCGACGCGGTCGAGGTCGGGATCACCACGTCGCCGGCGGTAATCTTGCCGGCGGTTTTCACCGAGCCGACCGCCGCCTCGGAAGTGCCGGTGTACAGCGAGATGCGGTCCGGGTTGGCGCCGTTGGACTGGATCAGCACGGCCGCCAGCGGCGTGCTGGCCACGCCGCCCACGGTGAGCGTATCGAGCGCATAGCCGTTGGCGTCGGTGAAGCTGGTGTTGCAGCCGGCGACCAGCGTGTCGTTCAGGCCCCAGCCGGCCTGGGCGGCGTCGTTGCTCAGCGAGTACAGCGCCAGCATGCCGTTCTGCATGGAGTCGGAGCCGCCCAGCGCGGCGTCGCGGTTGGTTTCGCCGCTGACCACCAGCTTGGTGGCAAACAGCAGGGCCAGCAGGCCGATGACCACGCTGACCATCAGTTCGACCAGCGAGAAGCCGGCGGCGCGGCGGAGGAGAATGGTAGGCATGTCAGGATCCGAAATAGGCGGTGACCAGATGGCGGTTCTCCGCCGTGCCCGCCTTGCGGGTCCAGCGTATCGTGATGTCGACCTGGTTGCTGCGCACCGCCGGCGTGACGACGACGGTGATGATGGCGCCGGGGATCGCGGCCTTGGTTTCCGTCACCCACGGCTGCATGGCGGTGCTGGGAGTGCCGCCGGCGGCCAGCGCATAGCTGGCCACGTTGCCGGAATCGGCGGAGATGGTGCCCAGCAGCTTGTCCGCAGCCAAGGTGGCTTCGGCGCGCAGGCCGGCGTCCGACAGCGCCGAGTAGGCGCGCGCCTGCAGGCCGATGGTGCCGAGCAGGCCGATGCCGAGGATGACGATGGCGATCATCGCCTCCAGCAGGGCGATGCCGCGCTGCAACCGGCCGGCGGCCGGCCGGCGGCGGGGAGTCGGACGCGGCATCATGGCGGACACGCGCGCGAATCGCCGGCGCTCAGCGTCGGATCGCATTTGGACGGCATGCCGGCCAGCGAGATGGCCAGCGCCGCGACGGGAATGTCGTGCGCATAGCTGGTGGCGGGGTCGAGCCGCAGCTGCGTCAGGCGGTTGCCGACGGCGGTGTCGACCCAGCCCAGCGCGGTGTAGTAGACCGAGGTGGCGCCGTCCGGCAGCGTGCTCGGCAGCAGCACCTCGGACGGCGGCAAGGCGGTGGCGGGACGGAACACCGATTTGAAGCCGGCGGCGCCCTGGGGATCGCCGGGGGCCGGAGCGTCGACGGTGGACCAGGTGCCGCTGGTGGTGTTGCACGGCGTGCCCGGCACCGGGAAGCAGATGTCCACCTGCCAGTCGAGCTGGCCGTTGTCCGGATTGACGGTCAGCTGGATGCGGCTGGCGGCGTTGTGCGACACCGCCTGGCGGCGCGCCAGCGCGAAGCCGTCCAGGTAGAACTCGCTGGCGGCGCGGCCCTTGCTGGCCACCAGCCAGCCGCCCATGCTGGGGATGGCGAGCGCCAGCATGATGCCCAGGATGGTCAAGCCGATCATCAGTTCGATCAGCGTGAAGCCGCGCTCCCGCCGCGTCAGTGTTAGTTGGTGGAGCATGAGCCGCCCTTGTGATCGACCCAGCAGCTGGTGCTGGTGCCCCAGCCGGTTGGCGTGGCGGTGGTCGCGCGCGTGCCGTTCTGGTCGATGGTGTAGCTGAAGCCGGCCATCTTGGCCTGGCCGGTGGCGGTCACCGTGTAGGCCGAGGCGCTGGCGTTGCTCAGCGTGTAGGTGAAGTTGGCGCTGGCGGGCGGGAAGCTGAGCGCGCTGTCGAAGCCGACATAGGTGCGGCCGTTGGCCCAGAACTGCTCGGCGGCCGGCTGCGCGCCGCCCAGCGCGGTGAAGGCCTCGGTCAGGCGGCCGCGTATCACATAGTCGCTGTACAACGGCAGGGCCACCGCCGTCAGGATACCGACGATGGCGATGGTGATCATCACTTCGATCAGCGTAAAGCCCTTGGTATCGCCAGTGCCCACACGTTTCATCGTCGCTCTCCCGGTTAAATTTCCTTGAGAGCAAGTTTAGACCAGCAAGCTTGCATTTCCCTGAGGAAATGCTGACAAATTCCTGACAAGCGCGAAATTTATGGGAAATGCACGGAAAACAGCGCGCCCCGGCCGCCGGCCGCGTCGCCGATGACCAGCCGGGCGCCGTGGACGGCGGCGATGTCGCGCACGATGGCCAGGCCCAGGCCGCTGCCCTGGGTCTTGTCGTCCAGCCGCACGTAGCGGCTGAACACCTGCTCGCGCCTGGCCGGCGGGATGCCGGGGCCGTTGTCCTCGATCGCCAGCAGGCCGCCCTCGCCCTCCTTGCCGGCCGGCCGGCAGCTGACCGTCACCGCGCCGTGGGCCGGCGTGTAGCGGATGGCGTTGTCGATCAGGTTGTCGATCAGGTCGCGCAGCAGGAAGCGGTCGCCGGTGATGGGCGTGGGCTGCAGGTCGAAGCCGATGTCGATCGCCTTCAGCGAGGCCTGGTCGACAAAGGACTGGATCGCCGCCTCGACCAGCCCGTCCAGCCCCAGCGGCTCGAGGCGGGTCTTTTCAAAATGCGAGGGCTCGGCGCGCGCCAGGGCCAGCAGCTGGTTGACCTTGCGCGCCATGCGCTCGGTGGCCGACAGCATCAGCTTGACCGAGTGCGCCGTGTCCGGCTCGGCATGGCGCGCGCCCAGCCATTCGAGCTGGGTCTTCAGGCCGGCCAGCGGCGTGCGCAGCTGGTGCGCGACGTCGGCCAGGAATTCCTGGCGCGCCCGCGCGCCCTCGCCCACCTTGTCCAGCAGGCCGTTGAAGGCCGACACCACCGGCTCCAGCTCGTAGGGAATGTCGACGGCGGCGATCGGCGCCAGGTCGTCGCCGTCGCGCGCGTTGAGGCCGGAGCGCAACCGGTTCAGCGGCCGCAGCGCGCTGCTGACGGAAAACCACACCAGCCCCACCGAGGCCGCCGTCAGCACCACTTCCAGCAGCACCAGCGCGCGCAGCGTGGCTTGCCGTATCTGGTCGCGCTGCATCGGCGGCCGCTGCTGGCCGCCGGCGTTGACCGCGTCGGCCGGCGCCCAGGCCAGCACGTAGGCCAGCGCGCCGCCGGCCAGGTTGATCAGCAGGATGGGGCCGATCAGCCACTTCAGCAGCCGCAGGCGGATGCTGTTCATGTTCCCGCGCTCGCCGGCGCCAGTTCCAGCATGTAGCCGAAGCCGCGGATGGTGCGGATCGACACGCCGGCGTCGGCGATCTTCAGCCGCAGGCGCGAGATGTAGACTTCCACCGCGTTCAGGGTCAGGTCGTCGCCCCAGGGCAGGATGGCGTCGATGATCTGCTGCTTGGACACCACGCGCGAACCGTGCTGCAACAGGTACTCCAGCACCGCCCACTCGCGCACCGACAGCTCGATGGTCTTGTCGCGCACGCGCGCGCGCTTGGCCGACAGGTCCAGCGCCAGGTCGCCCAGGGCCAGCACCGCCGGCTTGGGCGCGTTGCGCCGCACCAGCGCGCGCAGCCGCGCCACCAGCTCGGCGGTGGCGAAGGGCTTGACCAGGTAGTCGTCGGCGCCCAGCTCCAGCCCGCGCACCCGGTCCTCGACCGCGTCGCGCGCCGTCAGCAGCAGCACCGGCACCTGGCTGCCGCGCGCGCGCAGCCGCCGCACCACCTCGAAGCCGTCGATGCCGGGCAGGCCGATGTCGAGCACCACCACCTCGGTCTGCTCGGCGCGCTGCAGCATGGCGTCGGCCTGGCTGCCGTTGCCGACCACCTCCACCGCCATGCCGTGCCCGCTCAAGACCCGGCTCAAACCATCGGCCAGGACGGCGTCGTCTTCCACTACAAGTACGTGCATGTTCTGTGCGCCAGTCGGAATGAATTTGTGCATTATGCACGCGCCTCCACGAGAAAAACAGAGGCCGTGTAGGACCAGGACTACAAAGCGCCATGTTGCAAGCCTACATTTGTGCGTCTGCTCCTCTTATGTTCGCAATCTAACAAAGTCCCTAAAGTTACACCAACACCAATGAACGCACTTGGTGACTTTGTATAGCACGTTGTATAGCAGATTGTGAGGATCAAAATGAACAACACCCAAGTCAACGCAACCGAAAAAAACGCAGCACCGCGCGCCCCGCGCGTGGGCTCGAAAGCATTCAAGGTGGCGTCACGGCCTGTTGTCAGCGTCAGCGGCGCCCAGCAGAACGAATTGCTGGCCGCACTGCCGCGCGAGGTGCTCGAATCGCTGTTTGCACATCTGGAACTGGTGACGCTTCCTTTCGGCAAGGAACTGTTCGAATTCGGCGGCGCCATGGAATACGTACACTTCCCCACCACCGCCATCGTGTCCCTGCTGTATGTGATGGAGGACGGCGCCACCACCGAGATCGCCGTGGTCGGCCATGAAGGCGTGGTCGGCGTGTCGCTGTTCGAAGGCGAACGCGCGATGTGCAGCGCCGTGGTCCAGGCCGCCGGTTACGGCTACCGCATGAAGGCCCAGCACCTGCGCGCCGCCTTCAACCAGGGCGGCGCCCTGCCCGCGCTGCTGATGCGCTACAACACCGCGCTGTTCGCGCAGATGGCGCAGAACGCCGTCGGCGGCCGCCACAGCTCGATCGAACAAAAGCTGTGCCGCTGGCTGCTGGACCGCCTGGACCGTTCGCCATCGAACGAGTTGAAGGTCACCCAGGAAATGATTTCCATCATGCTCGGCGTGCGCCGCGAAAGCATCACCGCCGCCGCCGGCAAGCTGCAGGACGAAGGCTTGATCACCTACCGCCGCGGCAACATCACTGTGCTTGATCGGTCAGGCTTGGAGGCGTATGCGGGTGAGTGCTATAAGGTGGCGAAGACGGAGTATGATCGTCTGCTGGTGGATGTAGCACGCTGCTAAGCACGGCGCTGAGGGCGGGCGGCAGCGTCGGGATGGGCGCGGCCGGTTCGCCGTCGGCCGTGGCGCGGCGTTCCTCGCCGGGCGCTTCCCGCGCTCGCAAGGGGATGGCCACTTCGATGCAGGTGCCGGCGTCGTTGCGGCCGCGGCGGATGTTCAGCGTGCCGCCAAGCAGCAAGGCCCGTTCGCGCATGCCCAGCAGTCCGTGCGACATGGGCTTGACGATGGTATTGGAGGCGATGCCGATGCCGTCGTCGATAATGCGCAGCATCAGGCCGTCCTGGTTGCGGTTCAGGGTCACCGACACGCGGCTGGCCTTGGCGTACTTGCGGATATTGGTCAGCGATTCCTGGACGATGCGGAACAGCGCGATCGACAGGTCGCCGGAATGGCGCGCCTCGCTTTCGATATCCTCGCCGACGTCGCAGTCGCAGCGCACCTGCGCCAGGCGGCTGAACTCGTTGCAATAGCTCTCGATCGCGGCGCACAGGCCCAGGTTGTCGAGCAAGCTAGGCCGCAGATTTTCCACGATGCGGCGTTTCATCTCGACCGTTTCCACCAGCGTGGCGCGGGCGCGCTTGAGTTGCGCCGCCAGCTCGGGATCGGTCTTGTGCAGCTGCTGGGTGACGGCGGCGATGTCCATGCTGATCGAGGTCAGGTTGGCGCCCATTTCATCGTGCAGTTCGCGCGACAGCCGCACCTTCTCTTCCTCGCTGATGCTGATCAGGTGGCGCGACAGCACCGACAACTGCTCGGTCCGCTGTTGGACCTGAGATTCGAGGTTTTCGTTGGCGCTCTGCAGCGCATGCTCGACCTGCGCGCGGTTGGCGAAACTGCGCCGCACCAGCTGGTAGAACATGACCAGCACAACGATGGCGACGGCGTTGATGCCCATGCCCAGCAACACCGCCTTCTGGTATTCCTGGTAAAACATGGCGCTGCGCGCGGCCATCGTCTCGTTCTGCTCCTGCTCCATGATGACGACCTGCAGGCGGATCTCGTCCATGCTGGCGCGGCCGTCGCTGAGCTTGGCGATCTTGACGATTTCATCCAGCCCGCCCTCGCGGTAGACATCGATGGCCTGGCTCATGATGGTCAGCCGGCGGCGCACCAGCGTGTGCAGCTGCGTCAGGTTGCGCAGTTGCGAAGGATTATCGGCCAGCAGCTTTTCCAGCTCCTTGAACTCGATTTCGGTTTCCGCCAGCGCGGTCTTGGTCGGCCCGAGGTAGGCGTCGCGGCCGGACAGGAAATAGCCGCGCATGCTGCTCTCGGCATCGAGCACCAGCACGTTCAGATATTGCAGGCGATCGGCCACCCGCGCGCTTTGTCCGAGCAGTACCTGCGCGCCGCGCAGTGCTTGCAAGTTGTGGAACAGGCTGAATCCGTTGACGATCAGCAGCAACGCACAGGTCACGCACAAGACGGTCTTGTACAGCGGCAGGCGATGATGCGGCGCTGTTTCGACGGTGAAATACATCCTGACGAGTTTCCTTCACTGGTTAATCCGGGGCGGGGATGCGCCACGTTACCGAATTATAGACCGCTGAGGAAATAGCTGCGCCAGGGGCGCACCTCAATAGTGCGCACCCCTAGGGATATCAATCCAGAAGATTGTTCTTCATGGCGTAATACGTGAGGTCGGAGTTCGACTGCATGCCCATTTTTTCCATGATGCGGGTGCGGTAGGTGCTGACGGTCTTGATGCTCAGCGACAGCGCCACGCCGATGTCCGACACGGTGGCGCCGCGCGCCAGCCGCAGAAACACCTGGAACTCGCGGTCCGACAGCTCGGTGTGCAGCGCCGTGTTCGGATCGCGGTCGAAGCTCTGCGCCAGCAGCTCGCCGACGGTCGAGCTGACGTAGCGGCGCCCCTGGTAGACGGTGCGCACGGCGGTGATCAGCTCGTCGGCCTCGCATTCCTTGTTCAGGTAGCCGTTGGCCCCCATCTTGAACAGGTTCAGCGCGTATTGCTGCGCCGGATAGCCGGACAGGATCAGCACCGGCAAATCCGGCTGGCCCTGGCGGATGGTGCGCAAGGTATCGATGCCGCTCTGGTCCGGCATGGCGATATCGAGCAGCAGCACGTCGCAAATCTCGCGGCGGGCGATATCCAGCGCTTCGCGGCCGGTACCGGCCTCCGCCACCACGTCGAAGTCGTCCGACGCGGAAAAAATCTGTTTGAATCCTGCTCTTACTATCTGATGGTCGTCACAAATGGCAACGCGTATCATTGTTTCCCCTCGTCATGTCCGGCTGTCGTGCCTTGGGCCCCGCCGGACTTCACGCCACCGAGTATCAGCGTCGCTGATAAATGAATAATATTGAAAGTATAGCAGCAATCGTTCCGCCGTCCGCAGCCCGCGGCAGCGGTGCGCGCTACTCGGGCTTGAGCAGGCGCAGTATCGACAGCAGTTCGCTGCGTATCATTTCACGGTCCAACGGAGCAGGAACGGCTGCCGGCACCGAACCGTTGACAGCTGAAGCGCCATCATACTCCGCCGCGGCGCCATCGTAGGCACGGCTGTCCAGCTTATTGCGGGCGCCGCTGATGGTGAAGCCCTGTTCATATAGTAATTCGCGGATGCGCCGTATCAGCAGCACTTCATGGTGCTGGTAGTAGCGCCGGTTGCCGCGCCGCTTGACCGGCTTGAGCTGCGTGAACTCCTGCTCCCAGTAGCGCAGCACGTGCGGCTTCACGCCGCACAGCTCGCTCACTTCACCGATCGTGAAATAGCGCTTGGCCGGGATAGGCGGCAGCACAACCAGTTCAGACTTGGCGAGGCGATCGTTCATCACGGCTCATTTCTCACTCAGGCGGCGCGCGCCATCGGATTGCTCTCTTCGACCATGCCCTTGAGTTTTTGGCTGGCATGGAAAGTCACCACGCGGCGCGCCGTGATCGGGATTTCTTCGCCGGTCTTCGGGTTGCGGCCCGGCCGCTGCGGTTTGTCGCGCAGCTGGAAGTTGCCGAAACCAGACAACTTGACGGCCTCGCCGCGCTCGAGCGCATTGCGGATCTCGTCAAAGAAAGTCTCCACCATGTCCTTGGCCTCGCGCTTGTTCAGGCCGACCTGCTCGAACAACAGCTCGGCCAGCTCCGCCTTGGTCAGCGTAGGCAAATCTTTTTCCGCATCCTGGCGTACCTTGGCCACCTGCATGGCCCGATGCAGATCGGCAGCCAATGCGGATTGGAGTACGGCGGAATCAACGTCGTTATTATTAATTTTCCTGCCCTGCCTTATCTAGGAACGAATGAGTCCGGCGTAGGCCGGACTCCCATTGGTCAAAAAATCGAGGTTTAAGCGCGCAGACGGGCACCGTGTTTTTGCTTGGCCGCATCGCCAACGGCGGTCATCACGGCTTCCACCACATCGTCTTGCAGCGTGTTTTGAGTATCTTGCAAGCTAAAGCGGAAAGCAAGCGATTTTTCGTCCGACTCCAGTCCTTTACCACGATATTCATCAAACAAAACAATGGCTTGCACGATCTTGCCTTGTGGATTTGTTTGCACAACTGCATTAAATGCGTCCAGCAAATCCTGTGCCGGAACGTCTTGCTTGACGACCACCGCCAGATCGCGGGTGGCGCCGGGGAACTTGGAGATTTCCACGTATTCTGGCACGGATCGTTGCTGCAAAGCAACCGCATCCACCTCGAACACCACCGGCGCATGCGGCAACTCGTATTTCTGCAGCCAGCGCGGATGCAGCTCGCCGATGAAGCCGATGACCTTGCCGTCCAGCAGCACGTGGGCCGAGCGGCCCGGGTGCAGCGCCGGATGCTCCGCCTTGACGAAGCGCAGCGACAGCGGCGCGAACAGGTGCTCCAGGTCCGCCTTCAGGTCGAAGAAGTCGACCGCGCGGCTGTCCTGGCCCCACTGCTCGTCCGCCACGCCGCCGTAGGCCATGGCCGCGACGCGTTTCGGCTGGTGATAGCCGGCCACCGTCAGCGCGCCGTCGGCCACGCTGTCGTCGCGCAGGTAGATGGCGCCGATCTCGAACAGGCGCACGCGGCTGGTCTTGCGGTTCAGGTTGTAGCGCACGTTGGCCACCAGGCTGCCCACCAGGGTCGAGCGCATCACGCTCATCTGGCTGGCGATCGGGTTCTGCAGCCTGATCGGGTTGGCGTTGCCGCCGAAATCCTGCTCCCAGGCCGCGTCCACAAAGCTCATGTTGACCACTTCCTGGAAGCCCAGGTCGGCCAGCTGGTGGCGCACGGCGAACAGCGAGCGGGTGTTTTCCGGCGCGATGATCATGGTGTTGGCGGCCACCGGCGCCACGGTCGGGATGTTCTCGAAACCGTAGACGCGGGCCACTTCCTCGATCAGGTCTTCTTCGATCTCGATGTCGAAGCGGTACGACGGCGCGGTCACCGAGAACACACCGTCCGCCAGCGTGAACGGCAGCGCCAGGCGGGTGAAGATGTCGGCGATGGTCTGGTCGTCCAGCGCCACGCCGATCACTTTTTGCGCGCGGGCGGTGCGCAGCTTGACCGGCTCGCGCTTCGGCAGGTTGACGATCTGGTCGTCGACCGGGCCCACCTGGGTGGTCGGCGTGCCGCAGATCTCCAGCAGCAGCGAAGTGATGCGCTCGAGGTGCTCGACCGTGGTCGCGTAGTCGACGCCGCGCTCGAAGCGGTGCGCCGCGTCGGTCGAGAAGTTGTACTTGCGGGCGCGGCCCTGGATGGCGTTCGGCCACCAGAACGCCGCTTCCAGGTAGATCGACTCGGTGTCCAGCGAGACGGCGGTGGCGTCGCCGCCCATGATGCCGGCCAGCGATTCGATTTCCTTGTCGTCCGAAATCACGCCCACCCATTCGTCCACGGTGACGGTGTTGCCGTTCAACAGCTTGAGCGTTTCGCCGGCCTTGCCCCAGCGCACGTTCAGGCCGCCGTGGATCTTGGCCAGGTCGAACACGTGGCTAGGACGGCCCAGCTCCAGCATCACGTAGTTGGAGATGTCCACCAGCGCCGACACCGAGCGCTGGCCGCTGCGCTCGAGGCGCTGCTTCATCCAGTCCGGCGTGGCGGCCTTGGCGTTCAGGTTGCGGATCACGCGGCCGGAGAAGCGGCCGCACAGGTCCGGCGCCGAGATCTTCACCGGCAGCACTTCGGCGCTGTTGACGGCCGCGGTGCGGTACGACGGCGCATGCAGCGGCACGCCGGTCAGCGCCGACACTTCGCGCGCCACGCCCAGCACCGACAGGCAGTCCGCCTTGTTCGGGGTCAGCTTGATGGTGAACTTGAGGTCGTTGAGCGCGTAGTAGTCGCGGAAGTTCTGGCCGACCGGGGCGTCGTCCGGCAGCTCCAGCAGGCCGCTGCCCTCTTCCGACAATTTCAGTTCCTTGGCCGAGCACAGCATGCCCTGCGACTCGACGCCGCGCAGCTGGCCGACCTTGATTTCAAACGGCTTGCCGTCGGCGCCGGGCGGCAGCATGGCGCCGGCCATCGCGCAGACAACTTTCAGGCCCGGGCGCACGTTGGGCGCGCCGCAGACGATGTTGAGCAAGGTGCCGGTGCCGACATCGACCTGGCACACGTTCAGGCGGTCCGCGTTCGGGTGCTTGGCCATTTCGCGCACGAGGCCGACCACCACGTTGGAGAATGGCGGCGCCACGGCTTCGACTTCTTCCACTTCCAGGCCTGACATCGTCAACAGATGGGCCAGTTCATCCGAAGTCATCTTCGGATCGACCATGGTACGGAGCCAGTTTTCGGAGAATTGCATAATCAAACTTTCTAGTCAGTTATCGCGTCGCCCCCGTGAAGGCGGGGATCCATGCTGAAGCGGCTTGGCCGGCGTTCCATGGATTCCCGCCTGCGCGGGAATGACGTCATCCGTATTTAATTGAACTGCTTCAGGAAGCGCAGGTCGCCCTCGTAGAACAGGCGCAGGTCGCTGACCCCGTAGCGCAGCATCGTCAGGCGCTCCAGGCCGGAGCCGAACGCGAAGCCGATGTACTTTTCCGGATCCAGGCCGAAGTTGCGCACCACCGACGGGTGTACCTGGCCCGAGCCGGAAATCTCCAGCCAGCGGCCCTTCAGCGGACCGGAACCGAAGGCGATGTCGATCTCCGCCGACGGCTCGGTAAACGGGAAATACGACGGACGGAAACGCACCTGCAGGTCGTCGGTCTCGAAGAAGGCCTTGACGAAGTTCAGGTACACGCCCTTCAGGTCGGCAAAGCTGATGTTCTCGGCGATCCACAGGCCCTCGACCTGGTGGAACATCGGCGAGTGGGTGGCATCGCTGTCGACGCGGTAGGTGCGGCCCGGCGCGATGACCTTGATCGGCGGCGTGTGGCTGCGGGCGTAGCGCACCTGCATCGGGCTGGTGTGCGTGCGCAGCAGCAGCGGCTTGCCTTCGCTGTCGTTGCCTTCGATGTAGAAGGTGTCCTGCATCGAGCGGGCCGGATGGTTTTCCGGGCTGTTGAGCGCGGTGAAATTGGTCCAGTCGTTTTCGATCTCGGGGCCGTCGGCCACGTCGAAACCGATGGAGCGGAAGATCTCCTCGACCCGCTCCCAGGTGCGCATCACCGGGTGGATGCCGCCGCCGGCGCGGCCGCGGCCAGGCAGCGAGACATCGATGGCCTCGGCGTTCAAACGGGTTTGCATCTGGGCGTCGGCCAGCGCGTCGCGCCGGGCCGTCAGCGCCGCTTCAATCCGCCCTTTGGCAGCATTGATCAGGGCGCCCTGCGCCTTGCGTGCTTCGGGGTCGAGCTTGCCCAACCCCTTCATCAATTCGGTGATCTGGCCGGTCTTGCCCAGATATTTGGCTTTGGCATTTTCCAGTGCGGCGGCGTCATCTTTGACCGCGTCGAAATCCTGCACTGCTGAGGCGACGAGTTGTTCCAGGGAGTCCATGCGTTTTTCTTATCCTCAATCAAAAACGGGGCACAGGTATATACCTTTGCCCCGTTCTCTGCGCAACCCCCGCAGGGATTGCGATCCCAAATCAATGCGTATTAAGCAGCGATTTTTGCTTTCACAGCGTTGACAATCGCGGCGAAGGCCGGCTTGTCCATCACTGCCATATCGGCCAGGACTTTACGGTCCAGTTCGATCGAAGCTTTCTTCAGACCATTCATGAAGACGCTGTAGGTAACGCCATGCTCACGGGAAGCGGCGTTGATACGAGCGATCCACAGACGGCGGAAGACGCGCTTCTTGTTACGACGGTCGCGGTAGGCGTATTGGCCAGCGCGCATGACTGCTTGCTTGGCAACACGGTAAACCTTGCTGCGACGACCGCGGTAACCCTTGGCCAGGTTTAATACTTTTTTATGACGGGCACGAGCTGTAACCCCACGTTTTACTCTAGGCATAGTAACTCCTTAAAAGTGTGAGATTAAGCGGTTGGCATCATGCGCATGACGGACGTGACATCCGATGCGTTGATGTTACGGGTGCCGCGCAGCTGACGTTTGTTTTTGGTGGTTTTCTTGGTCAGAATGTGGCGCTTGAACGCCATACCCGACTTAACAGTACCACCTGGACGCACGCGAAAACGTTTTTTCGCGGAGCTTTTGGTTTTCATTTTTGGCATAGCAATCTACCCTCTTGGGTAGCTCCATATCAAACAGGATTGCAGGTGGCAACACTACGCTGCGCTTAGATGCCTGCTTTCACTTGTTTTTGCAGCAGATGCGAGTCCACTACATTTACAACAGCCGGCAATTATAGACCAGTTGCTGCAATTCTGCACCACAAATTATAAGGGGCGCCTCGGCGCCCCTTATGCTTGCATTTACGGCAAGATTACTTCTTTTTCTTAGGCGAAAGGACCATGATCATCTGGCGGCCTTCCATCTTCGGGAACTGCTCGACCTGGCCGTACGGCTCCAGATCGGCCTTCAGGCGTTCCAGCATACGGAAGCCAATATCCTGGTGCGCCATTTCACGACCGCGGAAACGCAGCGTGATCTTGGTTTTGTCACCCTCATCGAGGAACTTGATGAGGTTGCGCAGCTTGATATTGTAGTCGCCGTCATCGGTACCCGGGCGGAATTTGACTTCCTTCACGGCGATGATTTTCTGCTTCAATTTCGCTTCGTGAGCCTTCTTCTGCTCCGAATACTTGAATTTGCCGTAGTCCATCAAACGGCAGACCGGCGGAACCGCGGTAGGCGCGATCTCAACCAGGTCGACGTTTGCTTCTTCCGCCAGGCGGAAGGCTTCGGCCAAACTCACGATACCGAGAGGCTCGTTATCGACCCCACTTAAACGCATTTCAGGGGCAGTGATTTCGCCATTGATGCGATGCGACTTGTCAGTAGCTATGGTGATTCCTTTTAAAATCTAATGAAAGGCCAGTGCGATCAGGCTTTGTTGGCGACGTCTTGCTGGAGTCGCTCGATCAGGGCATCGACGGACATGACGCCCAGATCGACATTGCCCCGCGCCCGCACGGCCACGGTGTTGGCATCCCGCTCTTTATCGCCAACTACAAGGATGTAGGGCAGTTTTTGGACGGAATGTTCGCGTATTTTATAGGTTATTTTCTCGTTGCGCAAATCGGCCTGTACGCGGAATCCGCTGCGGCGCAGCTTTTCAGCCACTTGTGCCACATATTCGGCCTGCGCATCGGAGATGTTCAGCACCGACACCTGCACCGGCGCCAGCCACATCGGCAGCGCGCCCGCGTAGTTCTCGATCAGGATGCCGATGAAGCGCTCCATCGAACCGACGATCGCGCGGTGCAGCATGACCGGCACCTGGCGGCTGTTGTCGGCCGCCACGTATTCGGCACCCAGGCGCTCCGGCATGAAGAAGTCGACCTGCATGGTGCCGACCTGCCATGGGCGGCCCAGCGAATCCTTCAGGTGGTATTCGATCTTCGGACCGTAGAACGCGCCCTCGCCCGGCAATTCGGTCCAGCTCACGCCACAGGCACGCAGGCCCGAACGCAGCGCGTCCTCGGCCTCGTCCCAGACTTCGTCGGTGCCGATGCGGTTGTCCGGACGCAGCGCCAGCTTGACTTCGATGTTGGTGAAGTCGAAGTCCTTGTAGACTTCCATCGCCTGCGTGTGGAAGGACACGACTTCCGGCTCGATCTGCTCTTCGGTGCAGAAGATGTGGCCGTCGTCCTGGGTGAAGCCGCGCACGCGCATGATGCCGTGCAGCGCGCCCGAAGGCTCGTTGCGGTGGCACTGGCCGAACTCGCCGTAGCGCAGCGGCAGGTCGCGGTAGCTGCGCATATTGCTGTTGAAGATCTGCACGTGGCCCGGGCAGTTCATCGGCTTCAGCGCGTAGGAACGGTTTTCCGATTCCGTCACGAACATGTTTTCGCGGTAGTTGTCCCAGTGGCCGGTCTTGCCCCACAGGCTGGAGTCCAGGATCTGCGGCGCCTTGACTTCCTGGTAGCCGTTGACCTGGTACTTGTTGCGCATGTACTGCTCAACCTGCTGCCAGATGGTCCAGCCCTTCGGATGCCAGAACACCAGGCCCGGCGCCTCGTCCTGGAAGTGGAAGAAGTCCAGCTGCTTGCCCAGCTTGCGGTGGTCGCGTTTTTCCGCCTCTTCCAGCTGGAACAGGTACTGTTCCTGGTCTTCTTTCTTGGCCCAGGCGGTGCCGTAGACGCGCTGCAGCATCTCGTTCTTGCTGTCTCCGCGCCAGTAGGCGCCGGCCAGCTTCATCAGCTTGAATACTTTCAGCTTGCCGGTCGAAGGCACGTGCGGGCCGCGGCACAGGTCGGTGAAGCTGCCCTCGGTGTACAGCGAAACGTCCTGGTCGGCGGGAATCGACGAGATGATCTCGGCCTTGTAGGCTTCGCCGATGGACTTGAAGTAGGCCACGGCCTCGTCGCGCGGCAGCACCTTGCGGGTGACCGGCTCATCCTTCTTGGCCAGCTCGGTCATTTTCTTTTCGATGGCGACCAGGTCGTCGGGCGTGAATGGACGCTTGTACGAGAAGTCGTAGTAGAAGCCGTTTTCGATGACCGGACCGATGGTCACCTGCGCATCGGGGAACAGCTCCTTGACGGCGTAGGCCAGCAAGTGGGCGGTCGAGTGACGGATCACATCCAGGCCTTCGGGATCCTTGTCGGTGATGATGGCCAGATCGGAATCTTTCTCGATCAGGAAAGAGGTATCCACCACTTTGCCGTCGACCTTGCCGGCCAGGGCAGCCTTGCCCAGGCTGGTGGCGATGCTGGACGCCACTTGAGCAACGGTGACTGGGCCGTCGAATTCACGGGCAGAACCATCAGGAAGGCGAACTGAAAGCATAACGATCTCCATTTCGGCACTCAGGCCAGGTGTAGAACAAACAATAAAAAACGCGGACGAAAAAAAACGCGGGCTAGCCGCGTTTTCTCTTTTTTTGAGCAAAAAGAATCCCGATCGACTAGCGTCACTCCCAAAGCTTGGTAGTAGTTCGCGGTGTCATAACCGGATTGCCTTTCTCGCTCTTACATGTTCTGGTGGGCGGTGCAGAATTCGAATCTGCGACCCCTTGGATGTCGACCAAGTATTCTAACCAGCTGAACTAACCGCCCGGGGGTACTACTCATTACTGCTAATTTTACTGCTTTTTACTACTGTGCTGCGTAATCTGGTGGGCGGTGCAGAATTCGAATCTGCGACCCCTTGGATGTCGACCAAGTATTCTAACCAGCTGAACTAACCGCCCGAAGACCAGCATTATAGAGAGCGTCCCGAAGAAAAACAAGGGCATTCATAGGAAACATTTACAGAATGCACTATGAAGTTACTGTGAGATGCCATACGCGGGTCATCCGCATCCATTAAACTACGGGTATTCCCACTCGAACAAGAAGCCCATGCAAGCCGAAACCCGCGCCAACACTGGCGTAGAACTGCCGCCCTCGCCTTCCGCCCACCTGCACGAGCACCGCGACGGCGACGCCAAGCACGTCCATTTTAACGAGCAGCGCAGCCAGTCGGTGCTGGCGTGGTCGCTGGCGCTGACGCTGGGATTTGCCGTGGTGGAGGTGGTGACCGGCTTCATGTCCAACTCGCTGGCGCTGATTTCCGACGCCGGCCACATGGTCACCGACGCCGCCGCGCTGGGCCTGGCCCTGCTGGCGCAACTGATCGCCAAGCGGCCGCCGTCGGCGCGCCACTCGTTCGGCTTCGGCCGCGCCGAGGCGCTGGCGGCCTTCGTCAACAGCCTGGCGCTGCTGTTGCTGGTGGGCTGGATTGTTTATGAAGCGGTGCACCGCTTCTCTCAGCCTCAGGAAGTGCAAGGCGGCACCGTGTTCGTGGTGGCCTTGATCGGGCTGCTCATCAACGTAGTGCTGGCCTACATTCTTTCGCGCGGCGACAGTAATATGAACACCCGTGCCGCGCTGGTCAACGTCATCGGCGACTTGCTGGGTTCGGTGGCCGCGCTGATCGCAGGCGCCGTCATCTATTACACCGGCTGGATGCAGATCGACCCGCTGCTGTCGCTGTTTGTCGCGCTGCTGATCCTCAAGTCCACCGTCGACGTGCTGCGCGAGTCATACCACTTCCTGATGGAGGGCGTGCCGGATCAGATTGACTACCTGAAGGTGGGCGCGGACCTGGAGCAAGTGGCAGGCGTTCGTTCGGTGCACGACCTGCACGTCTGGGACATGTCGCCGGGCCAGCCGGCCCTGATCGGCCACGTCGAAATCACCGACCTCGCGCGCTGGCCCGATATCCTGCATGCCATCAAAACCATGCTGCTGGAAAAGCATGGCATCGACCACATTACCTTACAAGCAGAAGTCACTCACGATGCATAATTTCGAAAAACGCCGCGACCGATACAATGCCTTTGCCTCATTTGAAAACCCGTTGGTCAACCTGAGTTTCGAACTGACCGTGCCGGACTTCCGGCCCTACTGCAAGGAACACAAGCTGGCGCCGTTCCACTTCTTCCTGTACTGCGTTCTGCATGCATTAAAGGGGATCGACAACTTCATGTACCGCATCCTGGATGGCGAGGTCATCAAGATCGACGATTTCATGGCCTCGTACACGGTGCTCAACCAGGACAAGAACCTGAACTTCGCGCGCTTCTCGATGTCGCCCGACTTGCAGGAATTCGTCGCCCGCAGCGTGGCGGCGAAAAAGATCGCCGAGGCCAGCGACATGCTGATCAACACTACCGAAGCACTGAGTCCGCTCGACAAGAAGCGCAACATCCACATCACCTGCACGCCGTGGTTGAAACTGGTGGCGATCGAACATCCTATCTACCACCACAAGAGCTACGACATCCCATCGCTGGCGTGGGGACGCTTCAGCGATCCGCGCGCTGACGGCAAACTGGAGATGAATATGTCGGTGCTGGCCCACCACGGCTTCGTCGACGGCTACCACGTGCATCTGCTGGCCGAAGCCATCGCCGCAAAAGTAGCGGAGGCCATGCAGCCGCGCTGAAGCAATCAGGCCCGGCGAGCCTCCTGCACGCCGGTCACTTCCGCGATGGCGTTCAGCGCTTTTTGCAGTTGCGCGGTGGCGCCGATTTCGGCCGTGAAGGTCATGCGCGCATAGCCCTTCGCGCTTTGTGTGTTGACGCCGATGACGTTGATCTTCTCGCGCGAGAAGATCTCGGAAATATCGCGCAGCAGCCCCTGGCGGTCGCCCGCCAGGATGAAGATGTCGACCGGGTAGACCGTGTCCGATACGGCCCGTCCCCACTCCGTCACGATCACCCGTTCCGGCGCCTTGGCGCGCATCTCGGCGAAGTTCTTGCACGTGGCGCGGTGGATCGACACGCCCTTGCCGCGCGTGACGAAACCGACGATGCCATCCGGCGGGGCCGGCTTGCAGCACTTGGCCAGCTGCGTCATCAAGCCGTCCGTGCCGACCACCAGCACGCCCGACTTGGCGCCCTGGTCCACGCTGGACGCCTTGCTCTTGCCCAGCACCACCGCGTCTTCCGGTTCGGCCGGCTCGCCCGTGTCGTGCAGCGCCTGCTCGACGTGGCGCAGGCTGAACTCATCCTTGCCCACCGACAGGAACAGGTCGTCAACCTTGGCGAAGCCCAGCTTGTTGGCCAGCGCCTCCAGGTTGACCGCAGTCTTGCCTTCGCGCTGCAATGACTTTTCCACCATCGCACGGCCGTGCGACAGCGTTTCCTGCATGTCGATCGCATGGAACCAGGCGCGGATCTTGGAGCGCGTGCGCGTGGCCACCGTGTATTCGTCGCTGAGCCAGTCGCGCGACGGACCGGCCGTGCCGGGCGCGCCCTTGGCGGTGATGATCTCGCAGGTCTGGCCGTTTTTCAGCGGCGTGTTCAGCGGCACCATGACGCCGTCCACCCGCGCACCACGGCAGCGGTGACCGACATCGCTGTGCAGGTGGTAGGCAAAGTCCACCGGCGTAGCGCCGACCGGCAATTCCAGCACGCGCGCCTGCGGGGTCAGCACGAAGATGCGGTCGTCCAGCGCCGCGGCCTTGAGCTTTTCCACCCATTCGCGCTGCTGGTCTTCCTGCCCGACCACGGCGTCGGCGACGTCGGTCTTCCACGCCAGCAACTGGCGCAGCCAGGCGATCTTCTCGTCGTACTTCTGGCCGGCGAAGTTGGAGCCGCCCTCCTCCTTGTAGCGCCAGTGCGCCGCCACGCCGTACTCGGCAAAGCTGTGCATTTCCTGCGTGCGGATCTGCACCTCCAGCGGCCGGCCGTCTTCCGCCGTCACCACCGTGTGCAGCGACTGGTAGCCGTTCGATTTCGGCCGCGAGATGTAGTCGTCGAATTCCTTCGGGATCGGCGTCCAGATGTTGTGCACCACGCCCAGCACCGTGTAGCAGGTCTTGACGTCGGCCACGATCACGCGGAAGGCGCGCACATCGTACAGGTCGGTGAAGTCCAGCTCCTTGCCCTTCATCTTGCTCCAGATGGAGTAGATGTGCTTGGGCCGGCCGAACACCTCGGCCTGGATGCCGGCCGAGGCCATCTCCGACTGCAGCCGCGCGATCGCGCTGGTGACGAAGCCTTCGCGCATCATGCGCTTTTCTTCCAGCATCTTGGCGATGCGCTTGTACGCCTCCGGCTCGATGAAGCGGAACGACAAGTCCTCCAGCTCCCACTTCAGCTGCCAGATCCCCAGCCGGTTGGCCAGCGGCGCGTACAGGTCCAGCGTCTCGCGGCCGTAGGCGCAGGTCATGTCGTTGAACAGCTTGATGTCGGCGAAGTAGCGCAGGGTCGTCACGCACGAGGCCAGCCGCACCAGCACCACGCGCATGTCGGAGGCCATCGCCAGCAGCATCTTGCGCAAAGTTTCTACCTGCGCCACCGCCTGCTGCGCGGCGTTGCGGCCGCGCGCGACGGCGCCTTGCGGGCCCTGCGTCTGCGTCAGCTCGCGCAGGCGGATCAGCTGGCGCACGCCGGCCACCAGGTCGCCGACCTCCTGGCCGAAGCGCGGCTCGATGATGGCCGCCTGCGCGGTGTCCAGCAAGGTCAGCTCGAACATCAGGCCGGCGATGCGGGTCTCGACGTCGGTGCGCATGAAGGCCAGCGTGCCGGCCACGCCGACCGAGAAGTCAAATGCCGACTGGCCGCCGGCGCTGGTCTTGTCGGCGTAGCTGGTGCTGGCGAAGTCCAGCGCCGCCAGCATGCGCGCGCTGTCGTCGGGCGACAATCCCTGGACCAGCTGCTCCGATGCGGCGCTTGTCAGTGCGGTGATGGAAACCATGATGCCCCTAGCGCTGCGCAGCGACGATAACGATCTCGACCAGCACGTCCGGATTGGCCAGCCTGGATTCCACCGTGGCGCGCGGCGGCGTGTGGCCGCTCGGCACCCAGATGTCCCACTCCTCGTTCATGCCTTCGAAGTCGGCCATGTCCTTGATGTAGATCTGGCAGCTGAGGATGCAGGTCTTGTCGCTACCCGATTCGGCCAGCAGGCGGTCGACATGGCCCAGCACTTCGCGGGTCTGCCCCTTGATGTCGGCGGACGTTTCCTCGGCGATCTGGCCCGCCAGATACACGGTGCCATTGTGAATTGCCACTTCGGACAAGCGTTTGCCTACATGCAGTCGTTTGATTTCCATACTTCTCTTCTTTACCGTTCTCTTATTGTTAGCCCAACAGGAATTTCCTGGCGATCGCGATCTGGTCCTCGTGGATGAAGGTCGGCGCATGGCCGACGTTCGGAATCTCCACCAGCGTGGCTTGCGGGCCGCGCCGCGTCATCTCGGCCGCCGTTTCCGGCGACAGCAGGTCGGAATCGGCGCCGCGCACCAGCAAGGTCGGGCACTTGATCGCATCGTAGGCCGCCCACAGCATCGCCTGGTCGGCATCGGCCGATTCCGGCGTCGCCGAACGGAACGGCGTGGCCAATCCCATATCGTAATGACGCACCCAATGACCGTCTTTGTCCTGGCGCAGGACATCGCTGCACAGTTTATGCCATTCCGCCTCGGTGTGCTGGCCAAAGGACAGCGACACGTCGCGGATGAATTTGGCGCCGTCCTCAAAGGTGTCGAAGCGCAGGTCCTGGCCGATGTAGTCGCCGATGCGCTGCATGGCGACCGGCGCCAGCACCGGGCCGATATCGTTGAGCACCAGTTTGCGCACCGGATTGCCCGGCAGCGACGCCAGGCCGAGGCCGATCAGGCCGCCCATCGAGGTGCCGAACCAGTCGACGCTCTGCCTTTCGCCCTCTGGCAGCACGCGCGCCAGCAGGGTTACGATATCGCT
Source organism: Duganella hordei (assembly GCF_040369125.1). NCBI lineage: Bacteria > Pseudomonadati > Pseudomonadota > Betaproteobacteria > Burkholderiales > Oxalobacteraceae > Duganella > Duganella hordei. The sequence goes on along the minus strand of NZ_BPWI01000016.1, from coordinate 5,853 downwards.
GACATACTGCGGAATGCGGTACAGCTGCGGGTTTTTCAGCCAGTCGGAGCGGCCGCGGCCGACGATGTCCGGACAGATCACGCGGTAGTCGCCGGCCAGCGCGCGCGCCATGGCGTCGAAATCGTCGCCCACGCGCGTCACGCCGTGCACGCAGACCAGCACATTGGGATTGGCCGCGTCGCCCCATTCCTTGTACGACATGCGATGCAAACCGGCCAGCGACAGGCATTGAACAGACTTTATTTTCGCTTCGAACATGCGGCTTCCTTGATAGTTTTTATGTAATGATGTTCAGAATCACCATTTTACCGGGCGTTGCACTTAAAATCCTACCGAAGTGTAGCGCAGCCCCATTTTATTCTCCAACCCTGCAGAGGACTCCATGACAAACAAGACTTTGAGCGGCAAGACAGCGCTGGTAACCGGCTCGACTTCGGGCATCGGCCTGGGCATCGCACGCACGCTGGCGGCCGAAGGCGCCAACGTGCTGCTGAACGGCTTCGGCGACGCCGCCGAAATCGAACAGCTGCAACAGGATATGGCACGGGAATTCGGCGTCAAGGCCGGCTATCACAACGCCGACATGACCAAGCCGGCGGAAATCGAAGCCATGATCGCCTACGCCGGCGAGAAGTTCGGCGGCGTCGACATCCTGGTCAACAACGCCGGCATCCAGCACGTGGCCAATGTCGAGGATTTCCCGGTCGAGAAATGGGATGCCATCATCGCCATCAACCTGACGTCGGCCTTCCACACGTCGCGCCTGGTGTTGCCGCGCATGCGCGCCAACAACTGGGGCCGCATCATCAACATCGCGTCCGCCCACGGCTTGGTGGCGTCGGCCGGCAAGTCGGCCTATGTGGCGGCCAAGCACGGCCTGGTCGGCCTGACCAAGACCAACGCGCTGGAAACGGCCACCACCGGCGTGACGGTCAACGCCATCTGCCCCGGCTTCGTGCTGACGCCGCTGGTGCAGAAACAGGTGGACGCGCGCGCCGAGAAGGATGGCATCAGCAATGAAGCCGCCAAAAAGGCGCTGCTGGCCGACAAGCAGCCGTCCGGTGAGTTCGTCACGCCGGAGGAACTGGGCGCGCTGGCGGTATTCCTGTGCTCCGACGCGGCCAAGCAGGTGCGCGGCGTGGCCTGGAATATGGACGGCGGCTGGGTAGCACAATAAGGAAGTCGCTAAAAACCGGCCCCAGCTTCGTTGTGGCACCTCGCCGTGCAGGCGCACTGCCTTCGGCGCCACGCCTCGCTGAGCCCGGTTTGTAGCAACTTCCATAAGAGATATCACCGCGATGAATGCGGTTAACCACAATGGTGATGTCTCTTATTTTGACGGATGATGAACTCCTCACAAGAACGCGAGGAGATCCCGTGAAAAAGCCGTTTTATAAAATTCTATACGTACAGGTGCTGTTCGCCATCGCCTGCGGCATCCTGCTGGGTACTTTCTACCCATCCGATGCGGTCGCCATGAAACCGCTGGGCGATGGCTTCATCAAGCTGATCAAGATGATCATCGCGCCGGTGATTTTCTGTACCGTCGTCTCCGGCATCGCCGGCATGCAGGACATCAAGAAAATCGGCCGCGTCGGCGGCAAGGCTCTGCTGTACTTCGAGGTGATCTCCACCTTCGCGCTGGTGATCGGCCTGTTCGTCGCCAACATCGTGCGCCCGGGCGCCGGCTTCAACGCCGACCCGGCCACGCTCGACACCAAGGCCATCGCCGAGTTCACCGAGAAAGCCAAGCACCAGTCCACCATCGACTTCGTGATGAACATCATCCCGAACACCGTGGTCGACGCCTTCGCCAAGGGCGACATCCTGCAAGTGCTGCTGATCGCCATCCTGTTTGGCTTCTCGCTGTCGCTGCTGGGCGATCGCGGCAAGCCTGTCACCAAGCTCATCGACGAGCTGTCGTCCGCCATCTTCGGCGTGGTCGCCATCGTCATGAAAGTCGCTCCGCTGGGCGCGTTCGGCGCGATGGCCTTCACCATCGGCAAATACGGCATCGCCTCGCTCAAACCGCTGGCCACGCTGATGGGCTGCTTCTACCTGACCTGCGGCCTGTTCGTGGTGGTGGTGCTGGGCACTGTGGCGCGCCTGACCGGCTTCTCGATCTTCAAGTTCATCGGCTACATCAAGGAAGAACTGCTGATCGTGCTGGGCACCAGCTCGTCCGAAAGCGCGCTGCCTTCGCTGATGACCAAGCTGGAGCGCCTGGGCTGCTCCAAATCGGTGGTGGGCCTGGTGGTCCCGACCGGCTACTCGTTCAACCTGGACGGCACCAACATCTACATGACGATGGCCGCGCTGTTCGTGGCGCAGGCCACCAACACCGACCTGACCTTGACGCAGGAACTGACCATCCTCGGCGTCGCCATGCTGACCTCGAAGGGCGCCTCCGGCATCACCGGCGCCGGCTTCATCACGCTGGCCGCGACCCTGGCCGTGGTGCCGACCATCCCGGTGGCCGGCATGGCGCTGATCCTGGGCATCGACCGTTTCATGAGCGAATGCCGCGCGCTGACCAACTTCGTCGGCAACGGCGTGGCGTCGGTGGTGGTGTCGCACTGGGAAAAAGAACTGAATCACGACACGCTGCACAAGGAGCTGAACAATCCCGGCTCGACCGTGACCGATCCCGACCTGCAGCCGCTGACCCGCCACGCGCACTGATCGCCCCCGCCTTCCTTCCGCTCCCCGCCCGGCTGTGCAGCCCGGCGGGTTTTTTTCATTCCACAACCTTGAATGTAAACTCTCCAGCTAAGAGCCGAGCTAGTGCGGATGCTGGCGTATAGTTCTTACGACGCTGTCCCACAGTAAAAGCGCTCCTTTCTCGTCGTGCGCGCTGCTGCCACTCACGTCCATTTCCAAATGAATCTTGGGTGCAGACAGAGAGGGAACTGGGCGCATGGTTTCCAGCGTCAGGCCAAGTTTTTTCTCGTCCTCGTCCTCGCCAAGCATAATTGACGCCCCCCACTCTTGTGCTCGCATTCCCGCCACTTCCAATTCCCCCTTGCGCAGCACCGACTCTTTCGCCTTGAACTTTCTCAAGAGGGAATTGGGACCGCCTACACGTTGCAGCAATGTTTCAGTATCGTCCCGTCTGAAGGTATCCACATCGATAGAAAACGAGATATCGGGCCTTAGAGCATTCTTGAAACGCAAACTCGCGGATTCCGCGCGATAGTTGCCACCAACCGCCACGCGGCTGAAACAAAACGCTTTCGAAGCAGCTGCGGGCTCACCTTGGTACGCGATATTTTTCATTAAAGAATATAGCAGCTCCTCCGCTTCATTCATTTGGTTTTTATAAGAATGAATGGTTGCAACTAAATATTGGTCACGTAAGAGCCAATGAATTTCGCTTTGATACGCATCATCGATCTCCCTGACCCGATATAACATACCTCCATCGGAGATTTCCCGCGCCAGTGTAAGCCGGTCTGTCTCTCCAGAACCGGCGGCGGCCAGTTCAGCATGACGCGCCTTGACCTGAGCAACAAACGCCGCCATGTCGGTAACCGGCGTGACACGGAGATCAATCTTGGCGCTTTCCACGGCATCCTGTATTGGCGTGAACATGGCGCTCGCGCCGGTTTTCAACGCATATCCGTCGGGCAGATCAACAAGATTCCGGCCGATACACTGTGTTTTCATGACTGGGTTCATTTTCGAATGGGCTAGGTCGTCGGTCTTTTTTCCATCACATCCTGCAGCAATCAATACCAGGACAGAACAAGCAAAAATTCTCATAGTTTGGCCATTGCGGCTATTTTGGTAATTGCATAGTGGGTCACACGCTGCGCAGTTGGATCTTTGAACGACGGCTCATGTGAGAATCCCTGCAGACGAAACTGCTGTTGAATATTAGTACCTCCATCGCGGCGTGGCGCCATACCAGAGCTGGCCGGCACGGTGCCGTCGCCATTTCCGTCCTGCATAGCAGATTGAATCTCCCAAAAACTGGTTTCGTAGCTGGTCACGCCACCACCACCTGGGCCATAAGTTGACTGCACCTTGGTTTCTCCCCCAACAAAAATCTCATTCCTCCCTTGTTCCCGCACCATCTGATGGGTATAGCTGGAGATCTCTTGCTCTGTTGGCCGCATCCCTTTTTCAGGCTGCAGTCCTTTGCGCATGCTCCACTTGATCGTTTCAAAACTGGCCTGCGGGCCGCCACTTGCGCCGTAATATACAAACGTATGCGGGTGATAGTGGCCGGAGATTTTGCTATGAAAATCCTTTGCACGTTTGACGTTCTTGCTGAACTCATTCCAATCGATCGGTGTTCCATTGGTCGGTGACAGCCATTCCTCGCGTACCAATCCCCACCAACGGTCCTTAACCAGATAAATTTCCTCATACGGATCGCCGGCAGGCAGATTGACTAGATTCTTGCCTTGAGCATCTGATACTGACAGCCAACGTGGACGATACCCATTTGCCGGCAGCAATTGCAGCGCGCCCGGCGCCTGAGCAAATACTGCAGTCACTTCTTGTCCCGTTGAGCCGATCACCAGAGCCGCGCCAAAATCCTCGTCGCGCATGCCCACTTTGCATCGTCGATACGCAACTGCAGCGCCTACTGCGGGCATGACACCATGTACGATGCCGGCGATCTTTTCCTGCATGCCGGGCAATTGCGAGCAAAAGCGAGCTACCAGCCCTCCCATAGAATGCGTCACCAAAATTACCTGCTGACATTTAAACGCTCCGCTATTGTTCTCCGCTATGATGGTTTCTATGCGAGCTTTGAGCCTTGCTCCCGCCACCTCATTGGACGCAAGCCAATTGTATCCACACGCATATACCGGGAACCTGCATTTTGCACGCTTTAGCAAATCGTCCGACATCACGGGCGCTGTCACATGACCTTCTTCTGCCATCCTGGGCAAACCGTTCATCTCCATGGCAATGCCGGGATACAGCTTGGGCTCAGGAGGACGTGCGCCTGGCGCAGGCGCGGCACTGACGGAGGTATAAAAGAAATCATCCCACTTGGCAGGGTTAAATCCTTGCCCATTCATTTTATCTTCAAGCCAGAGCAGAAATTCGTGATAACTGGTTTCGCCAACTTCGCCCCAACCGCGATCTTTATAGGTTTCACGCCGGCTCACCATGCCCGCCATTTTTTTTGGAACACTTCCATCGTTATAGACTTGGGTCCGCTGCGGATGGAGCACTTGCTGACGCGCGCCAGGCCCTTTGCTCGCCCAACGCCAAGCCAAACCAATAGGTTGCCCCTTTGTGCTATTGAGAAGCCAGACCGGCTCTCCGTCCTGATCTGCCAAATTGCTACCCATAATGCCAGGCACGAACACGACAGGCAAAGAGACCATGGGCGGCAAGGTCAATTTCACTGTGTCCAGCAAGCTAGTACCGGTTAGTTGCCAGTCAAAAGTAGGTTTGCCATTTGTGCCAGGCTGGGCTTGCTGAGCACGCTCTTTATCGGGTGGCACGTACGACATGATCAATCCTTATTTCAACATACCTAAAATCACGATCTGAATATTCTCCGGCCGGAATCCTTGCTGCAATGGGATTCGACCTTCGCCATCAGTGACGCCTTCAATACGCGCACCATCTTCTTTCATGATCGCATACCGCATGTTCTTGATGGGATCGCCTGATGGATCAAGCAATTGGAATTTTTCATCAAACGCCAGAGTCCCACGCTGCAAAACTGGCATCTCAGAGTTCATGCTCGCTGGGCCGGCAAACGCCTTCTTGCCAGCATGGATGGTCAATTTACCAGGGCATTGCACCGTGATATTGCCGCCGTCGATGGTGATATTCGCCCCGCCCGCCGTCGACAAGCTGATGCTCTTGGCCGCCGCCCAGTCC
>NZ_BPWI01000015.1:0-163311 GCF_040369125.1 Duganella hordei | reverse complement strand
CATAGCAAGTTGGTCCCACCCCTTCCCATCCCGAACAGGACCGTGAAACAACTCTGCGCCGATGATAGTGCTGCAACCAGTGTGAAAGTAGGTTATCGTCAGGCTAGTTATATAAGAAACCCCACCAGGTGATCCTGGTGGGGTTTTTTGCTTTTGTGGTTAAAGACGCATTTAAGATACACGCTAGATTTTGATCTAAGGAAACTAAAGGTGTACCATGTGTTCTTTCGCGCTTGCTTCACACTTCAATGAAAAATAAGACAGCCCAATCCACGCTGTATCGTGCCTTGGCTACCGCCGGCATCGTAGCAAGTATCTTCACGCAAGCGCCTGCGCGCGCCGATGAGATGGCCGACGTCAGCAAACTGGCCAAGGCCGGCAAAGTCGTCGAAGCGCTGAACAAGACCAACGAATACCTGAGCAAACATCCAGCCGATCCGCAGATGCGCTTCATGAAGGGCGTGCTGCTGACCGAGCAAAACAAGTCGGACGAGGCCATCGCCATCTTCACCAGGTTGACTGAAGATTACAAGGACCTGCCGGAGCCGTATAACAACCTGGCGGTGTTGTATGCGGCCAACGGCCAGTACGACAAGGCGCGCGTTGCGCTGGAACGGGCGATCCGCACCAATCCGAGCTATATGACCGCCTACGAAAACCTGGGCGACGTGTATGGCAAGATGGCCAGCCAGGCCTACGACAAGGCGCTGGCGCTGGGTTCGAACAATGCGCCGGTCAAGTCCAAGCTGACTTTGCTGCGCAACTTCTCCAGCAGCACCGGCGCCAAGGTTGGCCTGCCGGACGCGACGGCGCCAACGCCCGCACCGGCCCCTGCTGCGCAAGTGGCGCAGGCGACGCCGCCCCGCACCGCCAGCTCGGCGCCACCGCTGATTTCGCAAATCCCTGCGGACGCCGGCAAGCAGACTACGCAGCAGCGGATCCCGGCATTGTCCGTCACGCCGCCGGCGCCAACGCCAGTGCCTGCGGCCAAGGTTGCCGCCGCGCCGACGCCAGCACCTGCTCCGATACCGGCGCCTGTTGCCGCCAAGCCGGCCGCGCCTGTTCCTGCGCCGGTGATCGCCAAAGTCGAACCGTCGAAGCCGGCACCGGTGCCGGCTCCGGTGGTGGCCAAGGCCGAGCCGGTCAAACCTGCTCCGACGCCTGTGCCGGCCAAACCAGTGCCTGCGCCGGTGGTAGCCCAGGTCGAACCGGCCAAACCGGCCAAGATCGAGCCGCCCAAACCAGTCAAGCCTGAACCGGAAAAAGCCGCCAAGCCGGACACTGCCGAACGCGACGCGGTGCTGGCCCAAGTGAATGGCTGGGCCAAGGCCTGGGCCTCGCAAAACGTCGATTCCTACCTGGGTTACTACAGCCACGAGTTCGAGCCGCCCAAGGGCTTGTCGCGCAAGGCGTGGGCCGATGAGCGCCGCGCCCGCATCGAAGGCAAGGGCCGCATCCGCGTGGAAGTGGGCGGACCGGAAGTGGTTGTGAATGGCAATACGGCGAAAGTTACCTTCCGCCAGACCTATGAATCGGATCGTTTGACCGCCAAAAGCCGGAAGACGCTCGTGCTGATCAAAAATAGTGGAAAATGGCAGATCAAGCAGGAGTCCTCGGGTAGCTGATGTCACACTTTAGATTTTCGCAACACTGGCGTGCAAGGAGTTTGTTGTGCGTAGCCCTTCTGAGCGTATTGGGAGGAGAGGTCAGCTACGCCGCAAAAAAGCCGGTACGGGCTGCTGCCCGTAAAGCCAACCCTGAGGACATGCTCTCTGATATCTACAAAGAGCTGTCCCAGCACAACCTGCGCGTCGCCCAGCAGAAGGCCGATGCGCTGGTCGTTGCCTATCCCAATTTCCGCCTCGGCCACCTGGTGCGCGGCGATATCCTGCTGATGCATACCCGCGCGGTGACCACGATAGGCGCCGCCGCACCGCAAGGAACCGACTCCAAACTGGCCGACCTGCGGCGCGAGGCCGCGGTGCGCATGCAGGCCGAGCCTGGCCGTCCATCGTCGGCGCTGGTGCCGCGCGCGCTGCTGCAGATGCGCAAGGACCAGAGACACGCGCTGATCGTCGACGCCAAGCACTCGCGCCTTTACCTGTATGAAAACCGCAACGACCAGATCCGGTTGCTGTCGGACTTCTACGTCAGCCAGGGCAAGCTGGGCATTCATAAGCTGAAGGAAGGCGATATGCGCACGCCGGTGGGCGTGTACTACATCATCGGCCATCTGCCGGGAATCAAGCTGCCTGACATGTACGGCAAGGGCGCGTTGCCGCTGGACTATCCGAACGACTGGGACAAGGTGCAGGGCCGCAGCGGTTCCGGCATCTGGGTGCACGGCACGCCGCCGGAAACCTTCAGCCGTCCGCCGCTGTCGACCGACGGTTGCGTGGTGGTCAGCAATGATGATTTGAATACGCTGACCCGGACCGTGGAAATCGGCAAGACGCCGATCCTGATCGGCGATCAGGTCGAGTTCGTCAGCAAGGAACAGATGGAGCGCGACCTGCTGGTCGCCAGTTCGCTGGTGGAGAGCTGGCGCCGCGATGTCGAGAACCGCGACGACGCCAGCCTGCGCGCGCTGTATTCGGCGCGCTTCAAGTCGGCGGCCGACGAGGATGTGAATGCCTGGCTGGACAAGAATCGCTTCCTGCCGGGTGCGAAGAAGATCAGCGTGACGGTCACCGAGCCGAGCTTCTTCCGCCAGCCCAGCCAGGAAGAGGTCATCGTCAGCAGCTTCACGCAGCAGATCGTGGTCGGCAAATACCGCCACGCGGTGCGCAAGAAGCAGTACTGGGCCAAGGAAGGCAAGAACTGGAAGATTGTGGCTGAATCGAACGTGTAAAAAAGCGGGGGTCAGTTCCGGCAATCTGCCACGCGTGGCAGATTGCCGGAACTGACCCCCGCTTTTTTACACATGCATCAGAAGTGGTAGGCCGCTTTGACGACGATGAAGTTCACGCCGGTGTTCGGCTTTTTGTAGCCGCCGTTCGAGAAGTGCTGCACCTTGGCGCCGATTTCCCAGTTGTTGTCGACCACATAGCCGATGCCGATGTGGTCGCCGAACTGGAAGTGGGTCGACAAGCGATAGGTGTCGTTGTCATACAGCTCGGACAGGCGGTGCACGCCGATGCCGCCTTCGTAGTAAATACCCTTCTTGTTATCATTTTCCCAGCGGAAGACCGGGTCCAGGCCGATGTCCCACAGGCTCTTGGAGCGGCCGGAAACGTTCTGGTACTGGTTCTGTTTCCAGAAGCCGGCGGTCAGGTCCCAGTAGCCGCTCAGGTGCGTGCCGTTGGATTGGAACCAGCGGGCGCTCCAGTCTTTTTGCACGCTGATGCGGGTCATCTGGACCTTGGCGGCGTTGCCATAGTCGACCGACACGGAATCGATCAGTTTGTCTTCGGCGTAAGCTGCCTGGGCCAGCAGCAGAGCGGCTGCAGCCGCCATCATTTTTTTAGCGAACATAGTATCCTTGCAAGGTTTGTGCTGTATTTCTCACTAATACGGCTGCCGAGATTGTACCGGGGTTCCAAAAATAATTCCGGAGGCGGCCGTTTTGACTATTTCAGGAGTTGGAGTATCTATGCGTATCGCCTTTCTGGGTATCGGCTTGATGGGAGACCCGATGGTACGCCGCTTGCTGGCGGCGGGCTACCCCGTGACGGTCTGGAACCGCACTTTTTCCAAGGCGCAGGCGCTGGCCGGCGCCGGCGCGCAGGCCTCCGCTCAGCTGGACGAGGCGGTGCGCGGCGCCGACATCGTGATCTCGATGCTGGAAGCCGGCCCCATCGTCGGCGGCGTGATGCAGGACGCCTTGCCGGCGCTGGCGCCGCGCGCGCTGTGGATAGACATGAGCTCGACGCGGCAATCGGAGGCGCAGGAATTCCACGCGCTGCTGACGGCGCAGGGCCGGCGTTTTGTCGACGCGCCGGTGTCCGGCGGCGTGGGCGGCGCGGCGGCGGGCACGCTGGCCATCATGGCGGGCGGCAGCGCCGAGGATTTCGCCGAGGCGGAACCGGTGCTGTCGGCGATGGGCCGGCCTACGCTGGTCGGCCCGGCCGGCAGCGGACAGGTGGCCAAGCTGTGCAACCAGCTGATCGTCGGCGCCACCATCAACATCGTGGCCGAGGCCATGCTGCTGGCGCAGGCGGCAGGCGCCGATCCGGCGGCGATGCGGGCGGCGATACGCGGCGGCTTCGCCGAAAGCAAGATCCTCGACGTGCACGGCCAGCGCATGCTGGAGCGTAATTTCGTCGCCGGCGGGCAGGTGAAGACGCAGCTGAAAGACCAGCGCAACATCCTGGCCGCGGCAGAGGCGGCCGGCATCACCTTGCCGGTGACCCAGCTGGTGACCGAGCGCTACCAGTCGCTGGTGGAGACCGTCCCGCAGGCCGACCACTCGGCGGCGCTGCTGGGACTGGAAGCCTTGAATCCGGGGCAGCGCGTCGGCACCGCCCCCGATAAATTGGCTTAGGCCATCGGCAAGCTCTGTTCGGCCAGGCGCACCCAGAAGCTGGCGCCGATCGGCAGCAGGTGGTCGTTGAAGTCGTAGCTGCCGTTGTGCAGCACGCACGGACCGAGGCCGTGGCCCCCGTCGCGGTGGTCGCCCTCGCCGTTGCCGATGAAGACGTAGCAGCCCAGCTTGGCCTGCAGGAAGAAGGCGAAATCCTCCGCGCCCATGGTCGGTTCGACATTGTCGTCGACGTTGTCCGCGCCGACCACCGATTTCATCACCTCGACCGCGAACTTCGTTTCGGCGGCGTGGTTGACCAGCGGCGGGTAATTGCGGCGGAACGTGAAATCGACTTCGGCGCCGAACGCGGCCGCCGTGTGCCTGGCGATCTCGCCCATGCGTTGCTCGATCATGTCCAGCACCGGCTGCGTGAAGGTGCGCACCGTGCCGACCAGCTCGGCCTCGTCGGGGATCACGTTGGTGGCGCTGCCGGCATGGATTTGCGTGATCGACAGCACGGCCGTGTCCAGCGGGCTCTTCTGGCGGCTGATGATGGTCTGCCAGCTTTGCGCGATCTGCACCGCCACCATCACCGGATCGATGCCCTTGTGCGGCTGGGCCGCGTGCGCGCCCTTGCCTTTGACGGTGACGTAGAACTCGTTGCTGGAGGCCATCATCGGTCCCTCGACCACGCTCATGGTGCCGACCGGCGCGCCCGGCCAGTTGTGCATGCCGTAGATCGCATCCATCGGGCATTGCTCGAACAGGCCGTCCTCGATCATGCGCCGCGCGCCCGCGCCGCCTTCTTCCGCCGGCTGGAAAATGAGATACACCGTGCCGTCGAAATTGCGGTGCTCGGCCAGGTGCCTGGCGGCGCCCAGCAGCATCGCGGTGTGGCCGTCGTGGCCGCAGGCGTGCATCTTGCCGGGATGGCGCGAGGCATGGGCGAAGGTGTTCACCTCCTGCATCGGCAGCGCGTCCATGTCGGCGCGCAGGCCGATGGCGCGCGTGGAGCTGCCGTTCTTGATGATGCCGACCACGCCCGTCAGGCCCAGGCCGCGAATGACGGGGATGCCCCATTCGCTCAGCTTGTCGGCCACCACGTCCGAGGTGCGTTTTTCTTCGTAGCACAGCTCTGGATGGGCGTGCAGGTCACGCCGGATTTGCTGGATTTCCGATTGAAATGCAATGATGGGTTCAACTAATTTCATCTGCTTCTCCAATGTAGGGTTCGCCTGCCTTTTGAGCAGCGAGAACAGCCATTGTAGCCCTTGTCAGCCAAACAAATCCAGAGCGGACGGAATGGTCGCCTAATCGTTTACCATACTGCTTTCAGTGTACGCTTTTTGGACTTTTGACATGACAACGACACAAGTTCGCGCGGTCTGCCCGCACGATTGTCCCGATACCTGCGCCCTGCTGGTGACCGTGGAGGACGGCGTCGCCACCGCCGTCAAGGGCGACCCTGATCATCCGACCACCGCCGGCGTGCTGTGCACCAAGGTGGCGCGCTATACCGAGCGCACCTATCACGAGGACCGTTTGCTGTACCCGCTGCGCCGCGTCGGCAAAAAGGGCGAGGGCAAGTTCGAGCGCATCAGCTGGGACGAGGCGCTGCAGGCCATCGCAGCGCGGCTCAAGCCGCTGGCCGAGCGCGCGCCGCAAGCGATCCTGCCGTACAGCTATTGCGGCACGATGGGGCTGCTGCAGGGCGAATCGATGTCTTCACGTTTCTTCCACAAGATCGGCGCCTCGCTGCTGGACCGCACCATCTGCGCGACGGCCGGCTTTACCGGCTACAAGTACACCATCGGCGGCTCGGTCGGCATCGACATGGAGCAGTTCCAGCATGCCAAGCTGATCCTGATCTGGGGCGGCAATCCGATCGCCTCCAACCTGCATTTCTGGACCCGCGCGCAAGAGGCCAAGCGCAACGGCGCCAAGCTGATCGCCATCGACCCCTACCGCTCGCTGACGGCGGAGAAGTGTCACCAGCACATCGCGCTGCTGCCTGGCACCGACGCCGCGCTGGCGCTGGGCATGATGCATGTGCTGATCGCCGAGGACCTGCTCGACCACGACTACATCGCCAATTACACGCTGGGCTTCGAGCAGCTGAAGGCGCGCGCGGCGGAATGGACGCCGGAACGCACCGCCGACACCTGCGGCATCACGGTGGCGGAAGTGGTCGACCTGGCGCGCCTGTACGGCAGCATGGCCAGGGCCGGCGAGCCGGTGGCGATCCGCACCAACTACGGCGTGCAACGGGTGCGCGGCGGCGGCATGTCGGTGCGTAACATGGCCTGCCTGCCGGCGCTGGTGGGCGCGTGGCGCCATCCGGCCGGCGGCATCCAGCTGTCGTCCAGCGGCTCGTTCCCGACCAACAAGGCGGCGCTGCAGCGGCCGGACCTGCTGACGCAGCTGCCGCGCACCATCAACATGACCACCATCGGCGACGACTTGCTGCGCCCATCCTCGCCGGAGTTCGGCCCGCAGGTGGAGGCGGTGATCGTCTACAACGCCAACCCGCTGGCGATCGCGCCGGATTCGTCGAAGGTGATGGCCGGCTTCGCGCGCGAGGATCTGTTCACCGTGGTGCTGGAGCACTTCCAGACCGACACCGTGGACTATGCCGACATCGTGCTGCCCGCCACCACGCAGCTGGAGCACGTCGACGCGCACACCTCCTACGGTCACCTGTACATGATGGCCAACAACGCCGCCATCGCGCCGATGGGCGAGGCCAAGGCCAACACCGAAATCTTCCGCCTGCTGGCGGCGGCGATGGGCTACGACGATCCCTGCTTCAAGGACAGCGACGACGAACTGGCGGCCATCGCCTTCAACGCGCAGGACGCGCGCGCCATCCACTTCGACTGGGAATCGCTGAAGCGCAAAGGCTGGCAAAAACTCAACATGCCGGAGGCGCCGTTCGCGCGGGGCGGCTTCCCTACGCCGTCCGGCAGGTGCGAGTTTTATTCGGCCGCGATGGAGGCCGACGGACTCGATCCGTTGCCCACGTATTTGCCGCCGTACGAATCGGTGGCGAGCAACCCGGAACTGGCAAAACGCTATCCACTGGCGATGATTTCTCCGCCCGCCCGCAACTTCCTCAACTCCACCTTCGTCAACGTCAAGAGCCTGCGTTCGGCGGAGGGCGAGCCGCACCTGGACATCCATCCTGACGACAGCGCTTCGCGCGGCATCGTCGACGGCGACATGGTGCGCATCTTCAATGACCGCGGCACCTTCATCGCCAAGGCGCGCGTGACGGACAAGGCCCGCGCCGGTCTTGTTGTCGGCTTGTCAGTGTGGTGGAAAAAGCTCGGGCGGGATGGTAAAAACGCCAATGAGGTTACCAGCCAACAGTTAACCGATATGGGCCGCGCACCAACTTTTTACGATACACTGGTACAAGTCGAAAGAGTCGCTGCTTGAAGGTAATGTATGCGCAATTTAGCCCGCCGGATCGTCCGCGCCAGGTACTGGTTGGCGGCGGCATGTGCAGCACTTCTGCTGGCGGGTTGCGCGCAACTGAAGTACTACATGCAGGCCGCGCAAGGCCAGTACGCATTGTGGTCGGACGCCCGTCCGATTGACGACTGGCTGGGCGATCCGTCCACCGATCCCCAGCTCAAGGCCCGCCTGGAAAAAGCCCTGTTGATACGCAAGTTCGCGGTCCGGGAACTGGGCCTGCCCGACAACGCCAGCTACAAGAACTACGCGGCGCTGTCGCGGCCCTTCGTGCTGTGGAACGTGGTGGCGACGCCGGAACTGTCGCTGCGGCCGATCCAGTGGTGCTTCCCTATCGCCGGCTGCGTCAGCTACCGCGGCTACTACAGCAAGGAAGACGCGATGGCCTATGCCGACGAATTGCGCAAGGAAGGCAACGACGTCCAGGTGGGCGGCGTGCCCGCGTATTCCACGCTGGGCTGGTTCAGCGACCCGCTGCTGTCGACCTTCATCAACTATTCGGACGCCGAACTGGCGCGCATGGTGTTCCACGAACTGGCGCACCAGGTGGTGTACGTGCAGGGCGATTCGCAATTCAACGAAGGCTTCGCCACGGCGGTGGAGGAGGCCGGCGTGGCGCGCTGGCTGGAGCTGTACGGCACCGATCCAATGCGCGAGGCTTATACGCGCTACAACGCCCGCCGCCAGGATTTCCTGGCGCTGCTGGTCGCCCACCGCAAGATGCTGGCCGACCTGTACGCCGGCAAAACCAGCACCCGCCACAAGCGCGCGGAAAAGCTGCGCATCTTCGCCCATCTGAAAACCGACTACCAGAAGCTCAAGGACAGCTGGGGCGGTTATGCCGGCTACGACCGCTGGTTTGCCGAGCCGCTGACCAACGCCCACCTCAGCGCGGTGGGAACTTACCACGATTATTTGCCCGCCTTTCGCACGTTGTTAAAGCAAGAACGAACGTTCGTGCGATTTTATGCTGCAGTGCAAAATTTAGCATCTCTTGATCTAGTTCAACGCCAGCAGCAGTTGCAACAACTGGGCCGCCCGGTAATGCTCAATGCAGAGACCAGCAAGGAGCCGGCGGCCGCCCCGGAAGGCACACATTGATGTTGCGACGCAACATAAAAAGCCGTTAGAAGCCGCATTCAAATATGGTTAAATGCGCTTGCGTCCGAGCTTGCTGCCCGATAGCATCGTAACAAGTAAGCTCCGGTAACTCGCGCAGACGACACCCCCGACGCTGAACCGGCACTGTGCGCCGGACCATACAACGATAATATTGAGACACGAGGCACAGGATGGAAAAAATCTGGTTGAAGTCGTACCCTCCCGGCATGCTGACCGACATCGATCCCGGCCAATACGGTTCGCTGGTGCAGCTGCTGGAAGAGTCGTTCCACAAGTTCGCGGACCGCAACGCCTACGTCTGCATGGACAAGTTCCTCACCTATGCCGAAGTGGACGCCTATTCCAAGCGCCTGGGCGCCTGGCTGCAAAGCCGCGGCATGAAAAAGGGCGCGCGGGTCGCCATCATGATGCCGAACGTGCTGCAGTATCCGATCGCGATCGCCGCGATCCTGCGCGCCGGCTACACGGTGGTCAACATCAACCCGCTGTACACGCCGCGCGAGCTGGAGCACCAGCTCAACGATTCGGGCAGCGAAGCCATCCTCATCCTGGAAAATTTTGCCACCACCCTGGAACAGGTGCTGGGGCGCACGCAGGTCAAGCACATCGTCGTGGCCAGCATGGGCGAGATGCTCGGCGGCCTGAAGGGCATGCTGGTCAATTTCGTGGTGCGCAGCGTCAAGAAGATGGTGCCGCCGTTCTCGCTGCCGAACGCGGTGCGCTTCAAGGATGCGCTGTCGCAGGGCGGCGCGATGAAGCTGACGCCGGTGGCGCTGCAGCCCACCGATCCGGCCTTCCTGCAGTACACCGGCGGCACCACAGGCGTGTCCAAGGGCGCGACGCTGACGCACCGCAACGTGGTCGCCAACCTGCTGCAAAGCGAGGCCTGGTCGGCGCCGGCGCTGGGCGGCGTGACCGAACAGACCACCATCGTGTGCGCGCTGCCGCTGTACCACATCTTCGCGCTGACCTGCTGCGCGATGTGGGGCACCCGCGTGGGCGCGCTCAACATCCTGATTCCGAACCCGCGCGACATCGGCGGCTTCATCAAGGAACTGGCCAAGTACAAGTTCAACATGCTGCCGGCGGTGAACACGCTGTACAACGCGCTGCTGAACCATCCGCAATTCGGCAACCTGGATTTCTCGGGGCTGAAGATCTGCAACGGCGGCGGCATGGCCGTGCAGCAGTCGGTCAACGACAAGTGGCTGAAGGTCACCGGCGTGTCCATCATCGAAGGCTACGGCTTGTCCGAGACGTCGCCGGTGGCCACCTGCAACCGCGCCGACAGCACCGCCTTCAGCGGCACCATCGGCTTGCCGGTGCCGTCGACCGATATCGCCATACTCGATGATGACGGCAACGAGGTGGCGCTGGGCCAGCCGGGCGAGATCGCTATCCGCGGTCCGCAGGTGATGGCCGGCTACTGGAACCGTCCGGACGAAACCGCCAAGGTCATGACGGCCGACGGCTATTTCAAATCGGGCGACGTGGGCGTGATGGACGAGCGCGGCTACGTGAAGATCGTCGACCGCAAGAAGGACATGATCCTGGTGTCGGGCTTCAACGTCTATCCGAACGAGCTGGAGGGCGTGATCGCCGCCCACCCCGGCGTGCTCGAATGCGCCTGCATCGGCGTGCCGGACGAGCATTCGGGCGAGGCGGTCAAGGTGTTCGTCGTGCGCAAGGATCCGAACCTGACCACCGAGCAGCTGATGGCCTATTGCAAAGAACAATTTACCGGCTATAAGAAGCCGAAATATATCGAGTTCCGCGAGGAGCTACCCAAAACCAATGTCGGGAAAATCCTGCGGCGCATGCTGCGCGATGAACCACCCGGCCAGAACCAGAAAGCTGCATAAGATGGAAAAGATTTGGCTGAAGTCCTACCCCGAAGGCGTCCCCGCGGAAATCGACAGCACGCAGTACCGCTCGGTGACCCACCTGCTGGAGGAATCCTTCCGCAAGTATGCCGACCGCAACGCCTACGTCTGCATGGACAAGTTCCTGACCTACGGCGAGCTGGACAAGCTGTCGCTGCAGATGGGCGCCTGGCTGC
This sequence comes from Duganella hordei, assembly GCF_040369125.1. NCBI lineage: Bacteria > Pseudomonadati > Pseudomonadota > Betaproteobacteria > Burkholderiales > Oxalobacteraceae > Duganella > Duganella hordei. Next base: position 152,194 of record NZ_BPWI01000015.1, on the reverse strand, counting down.
AAAGCAAGGGCCTGCAGCCGGGCGCGCGCGTGGCGATCATGCTGCCCAACGTGCTGCAATATCCGGTGGCGATGGCGGCCATCCTGCGCGCCGGCTACACGGTGGTCAACGTCAATCCGCTGTACACGCCGCGCGAGCTGCAGCACCAGCTGGTCGACTCGGGATCGGAAGCGATCATCGTGCTGGAAAACTTTGCCACCACGGTGCAGCAGGTGGTCGCGCAGACCCAGGTCAAGCATGTGATCGTCGCCACCATGGGCGACATGCTGGGCGGATTGAAAGGCATGCTGGTCAACCTGGTGGTGCGCAAGGTAAAGAAGATGGTGCCGGCGTTTTCGCTGCCGGGTTCGGTGTCGTTCAAGCAGGTGCTGGCCGAAGGTGCGCGCCTGACGCTGCAGCCGGTCAAGCAGGGCCATGACGACATCGCCTTCCTGCAATACACCGGCGGCACCACCGGCGTGTCGAAAGGCGCCGTGCTGCTGCACCGTAACATCATCGCCAACGTGCTGCAGAACGAAGCGTGGCTGCAGTTCAAGCAGCAGAAGGAGCAGCTGGTGTTTGTGTGCGCGCTGCCGCTGTACCACATCTATTCGCTGACCATCAGCGCCTTCATGGGCATGCGCATGGGCGGGCTGAACCTGCTGGTGCCGAATCCCCGCGACATCCCGGGCTTCGTCAAGGAACTGGCCAAGTACCGCGTCGCCGTGTTCCCGGCGGTGAACACGCTGTACAACGCGCTGCTCAATAACCCCGAGTTCGCCAAACTGGACTTCTCGTCCTACTCGGTCTGCAACGGCGGCGGCATGGCCGTGCAGCAGGCGGTGGCGGACCGCTGGCTGAAGCTGACCGGCACGCCGATCATCGAAGGCTACGGCATGTCGGAAACGTCGCCGGTGGCCACCGCCAACCGCGTCGACATCAAGGAATTCACCGGCACCATCGGCCTGCCGATTCCGTCGACCGAGGTGTGCATCCTGGACGACGACGGCAACGTGCTGCCGCTGGGTTCGACCGGCGAGATCGCCATCCGCGGCCCGCAGGTGATGGCCGGCTACTGGAACCGTCCGGACGAGACCGCCAAATCGATGACGGCCGACGGCTTCTTCAAGACCGGCGACGTCGGCATCATGAACGAGCAGGGCTTCACCCGCATCGTCGACCGCAAGAAGGACATGATCATCGTGTCCGGCTTCAACGTGTATCCGAACGAAGTGGAGGGCGTGGTGGCGTCGCATCCGGGCGTGCTGGAAGTGGCGTGCATCGGGGTGCCGGACAAGAATTCCGGCGAGGCCGTCAAGCTGTTCGTGGTGCGCAAGGATCCGAACCTGACCGCCGAGCAGATATTGGAGTTCTGCAAGCACGAGCTGACCGCGTATAAAAAGCCGAAGTACATCGAATTCCGCGACGAGCTGCCGAAGACCAACGTCGGCAAGATCCTGCGCCGCCAGCTGCGCGACGAAAAAGTCGCCGCGTAAGGCAAAAAAATCGCCTGCTGAGCCAGGCGATTTTTTTAGCTCAATGGTGGTCTGATCGCGGCCCTTTCTTGATGCAAGCGAGCCGCTTTTCTCTCATGGCGGCGGCCAGTCGCTGGCGCACCTCATGATCGTGATCGATGTAGCCTTCGACGTTGGCCTTGCGGGCGCATTCGGCCCAGTGCTGGTCGTCGACATCCTGCAGCCGTTCGAACTCGGCTAGCGACAGCACGACCACAGCGTCGTGGTCGGCTTTTTCTACGACTATCGTTTGCGTCAGAGCCTGGTGCAGATAGCTATCGAGCTCGCGCGCAATTTCACTCTCTGTGACTTTCAACATGAAGCACCTCCATACAGGGTGGTCTAGCCAGTATAGGCAATGAGCGCGTCAATTCAAGCGCGGACCAGTCCGGGATGGCCGTCGCGCACCAGGAAGCTGGCGGCGGCGCCGATCGGGCTGGCGGGATCGTGCACGTCGTCCAGCGCGAGGAACAGCGTGGTGGTGTCGGCCGGCGTGATATTGAGCAGCATGAAGCCGCGCTTGTCGCTGCGGCCGTATTTGATGGCGTGGTTCATCGATACAAACTGCTCGGTACGGGCCTGCGGGCGCGACGGCGAGGTGACCGAGGTGCCGACGAATTCCGTGGCGATGACCGGGTTGGCGGCCGAGCGCGGACGCGCCGGATTTCGGTTGAGCTCGGCAGCGAAGAAGCTGTGGACGTCGCCACCCAGCACCAGCGGATTGCGCGCGCCGCTGGCGTGCAGCGCGTCGAACAGGCGCTGGCGCGCCATCGGATAGCCGTCCCAGCCGTCGGTCCAGAAGCGGCCGTCCGATTCCTTGACGATGGGAACCTGGCTGTTTTGCGCCATCAGCGTTTGCTGGGCCAGGATGTTCCAGCGCGCCGGCGACGACTTCAAGCCCTGCTCCAGCCAGTCCTGCTGGGCGGCGCCGAGCATGGTGCGCGCGGGATCGGCCAGCGCCGGGCAATCGCGCCTGAGCACGGAGCTGGAACCGCCGCGCCCGGCCGGCGTGCAGGCGTGGTGGGCGCGGTACTGGCGGTCGTCCAGCACGTGGATGCGCGCCAGCCGGCCCCAGTCGTAGCGCTGGTACATGCGCAGGTGCGCGAAGCCGGCCGGCGCCACGCGCAGCGGCATGTGTTCGTAGAAGGCCTGGTAGGCCGCGGCGCGGCGGTGGAGGAAATCCGGCGCCAGCCGCTCGTCGCGGTCGCTGCCGTAGTCGTTGGCCACCTCGTGGTCGTCCCAGGTGACGATCCACGGCGCGGCCAGGTGCGCGGCCTGCAGGTCGCGGTCGGTCTTGTACTGGGCGTAGCGGGCGCGGTAATCGGCCAACGTGAAGCTCTCAGCGGTCCGTAGCGCGCTTTGCGGGTGCTTCAGCTGGTATGGTCCCCACTCGTAGATGTAATCGCCCAGGAAGGCCACCAGGTCGGGCGCGGCGGCGGCGATGTGGCGGTGCGCCGCGTAGCTGCCGAACTCCCAGTGCTGGCACGAGGCCACGGCCAGTTTCAGCTGGTCCGGCATGGCGCCGGCGGCGGGCGCGGTGCGGGTGCGGCCGACCGGGCTGACGGCGTCGCCCAGCATGAAGCGGTACCAGTACCAGCGAGCCGGCGCCAGGCCGGTGACGTCGACATGGACGCTGTGCGCCAGCCCGGGTACGGCGCTGGCCGTGCCCTTGGCGACGATGCGGCTGAAGCGCTCGTCCTCGGAGACTTCCCAGCGCACGCTGAAGGCCACCGGCGGCGTGGCGGCGGCGTTCAGCGGATCGTGCAGGATGCGGGTCCAGAGGATGACGGCGTCCGGCAGTGGCGAGCCGGAAGCGACGCCGAGGCTGAAGGGATAGGCGCCGGAGTTGGAGCTGGCGCTGGCCGGCACTGGCACGGCGGCCAGCGCCAGCGCGGAAAGGCGGCCGGCGGCGAGGAGGAGGGCGCGGCGCTGCTGGTCCATGCGTCGCCGCGGCGGATCAGGCGTTGATCAGTGTTTCGATAGGCGGTACCTTGCGCGGCTTACGGTCCGAATCGGTGGCGACGTAGGTCAGCGTGGCCTCGGTCACCTTGACGGTGCAGGCCTGCAGGCGGTTGCGCTCCGCGTACACTTCCACGTTGACGGTGATGGACGTATTGCCAACCTTGACGATATCAGCATAAAACGACAGCAGGTCGCCGACGAACACGGGATTCTTGAACACGAAGGAATTCACCGAAATGGTGGCCACGCGGCCGTTCGCGCGGCGGGTGGCCGGCAGCGAGCCGGCGATGTCGACCTGGGCCATGATCCAGCCGCCGAACACGTCGCCGTAGACGTTGGCGTCGGACGGCGCCGGCATCATGCGCAATTCCGGCATTTTGCCCGGCGGCAGGCCGCGGTTGACGGTTTCGACATTGGTGGACGGGGGATTTTGGGACGCGGTCATCGTGAATTCTCTTGAAGGGCTACAATTACCGGGATTGAACCATAAAAAGCCGACATCCGCCATGCGCCGTTACCCGAATACCCCGCCAGACACCTCCAGTAAAGCAGCCCCGGCCGCCGAGCGCAGCGACATGGCCACGCTGAAAACCCTCTTTCCCTACCTGTGGGTCTACAAATGGCGCGTGCTGCTGGCGCTGGGCTGCCTGATCGGCGCCAAGCTGGCCAACGTCGGCGTGCCGGTGGTGATGAAACGCCTGATCGACAGCCTGAGCGTCTCGCCCTCGCATCCGCAGGCACTGCTGGTGCTGCCGCTCGGCGCGCTGGTGGCCTACGGCGTGCTGCGCGTGTCGACCACGCTGTTCACCGAGCTGCGCGAATTCCTGTTCGCCCGCGTCACGCAGCGCGCGGTGCGCACCATCGCGCTGCAGGTGTTCCGCCATCTGCATTCGCTGTCGCTGCGCTTCCACCTGAACCGCCAGACCGGCGGCATGACGCGCGATATCGAGCGCGGCACGCGCGCCGTCGGCTCGCTGATTTCTTACACGCTGTTCAACATCCTGCCGACCCTGGTGGAGATCACGCTGGTGCTGGGCTACCTCGTCACGCACTACGACATCTGGTTCTCGGTGATCACCTTCGTCGCGCTGGTGACCTATATTTCGTTCACCATCTTCGTCACCGACTGGCGCACGCACTTCCGCCGCACGATGAACGAGCTGGATTCGAAAGCCAACACCAAGGCCATCGACTCGCTGATCAACTACGAAACCGTCAAGTACTTCGGCAACGAGGACTACGAGGCCAGGCGCTATGACGAAGGCCTGCAGCGCTACGAATCGGCGGCCGTCAAGTCGCAGACCTCGCTGTCGCTGCTGAACACCGGGCAGTCGCTGATCATCGCCACCGCCGTCACGCTGATCCTGTGGCGCGCCACGCAAGGCGTCATCGACGGCAAGATGACGCTGGGCGACCTGGTGCTGGTGAACTCCTTCATGATCCAGTTGTATATCCCGTTGAACTTCCTCGGCGTGATCTACCGCGAGATCAAGCAAAGCCTGGCGGACATGGAGAAGCTGTTCTCGCTGCTGGACCAGAACCGCGAAGTGGCCGACTCGCCGGATGCGCAGCCGCTGGTCACGCACGGCGCGCAAGTGCGCTTCAACCATGTGGACTTCAGCTACGAATCGAAGCGCCAGATCCTGTTCGACGTCGACTTCACCATCGCGCCGGGTACGACGACGGCGGTGGTGGGCCATAGCGGCTCGGGCAAGTCGACCTTGTCGCGACTGCTGTTCCGCTTCTACGAGGTGAACGCCGGCGGCATCACCATCGACGGCCAGGATCTGCGCTCGATCACGCAGGACACGCTGCGCCACGCCATCGGCATCGTGCCGCAGGATACGGTGCTGTTCAACGACACCATCGAATACAACATCGCCTACGGCCAGCCCGGCGCGACGAAGGAGCAGATCGTGGCGGCGGCGCGCGCGGCGTCGATCCACGACTTCATCGACAGCCTGCCGGACGGCTACGCGACCATGGTCGGCGAGCGCGGTCTCAAACTCTCCGGCGGCGAGAAGCAGCGCGTGGCGATCGCCCGCACGCTGCTGAAGAATCCCGCCGTTCTGATTTTCGACGAAGCCACGTCGGCGCTGGACTCCAAGGCCGAGCAGGCGATCCAGGCGCAGCTGAAGGAAATCGCCAGGAGCCGCACGACGATGGTGATCGCGCACCGCCTGTCGACGGTGGCGGACGCGCAGCAGATCCTGGTGCTGGACCACGGCCGCATCGTCGAGCGCGGCACGCACCAGTCGCTGCTGGCGGCCGATGGCTTGTATGCGCAGATGTGGCAACGGCAGCAGGCCAAGGCCGATGAAGAATTGGCGTCGTCCCCCGACGACGTCGTTGACGCAGTCTAAATAAGGAAACGACTATGAAGTCTCGTTTTGCGCTGGGTGCAGTAACTGTCTTGATGGCTTGTGTTCAGAGTGCGTATGCCGATCCTACGGAACCGCAGTTCCGCGCCCTCTACAAGGAGCTGGTCGAAACCAACACCACGCTGTCGTCCGGCAGCTGCACGCTGGCCGCCGAGCGTATCGCCGCGCGACTGAAGACGGCCGGCTTTGCCGACGCCGAGCTGCATCTGTTCGCCGATCCGGCGCATCCGAAGGAGGGCGGCCTGGTCGCCGTCATGCCGGGCAGCGATCCAAAGGCGAAAGCGATCCTGCTGCTGGCGCACATCGACGTGGTCGAAGCCAAGCGTGAAGACTGGACCCGGGATCCGTTCACGCTGGTCGAGGAAGACGGCAAGTTCTACGCGCGCGGCGCGGTGGACGACAAGGCGCAGGCGGCCATCTGGGCCGACACGCTGGTGCGTTTCAAGAACGAGGGCTACGTGCCGCGCCACACGCTGAAGATGGCGCTGACCTGCGGCGAGGAGACCGGCGGCGCCTTCAACGGCGCAGAGTGGCTGACCAAGAACCGCCGCGAACTGATCGACGCCGGTTTCGCCATCAACGAAGGCGCGGGCGGCGAGCTCGATGCTGCCGGCAAGCGCGTGTCGATGACGGTGCAGGCGGGCGAAAAAGTCTCGCAGAACTACCGGCTGGAAGTGACTAATCGCGGCGGGCACAGTTCGCGTCCGCAAAAGGACAATGCGATCTACCACCTGGCCGGCGCGCTGAAGAAGATCGAAGGCTACACCTTCCCGATCCAGCTGGCCGACGGCAGCCGTGGCTACCTGAACGGCATGGCAAAAATCCAGACGGCCGAGGGACACAAGGACGTGGCGGCGGCGATGCTGGCGGTAGTGAAGAATCCGAAGGACGCCAAGGCGGTGGCGCTGGTCTCAGGTCGCGACGCCAGCTGGGGTGCGATGCTGCACACGACCTGCGTGGCGACCATGCTCGATGCGGGCCACGCCACCAACGCCCTGCCGCAGCGCGCGCGCGCCAACATCAACTGCCGCATTTTCCCCGGCGTGACGCAGGAGACGGTGCGCGAGGCGCTGGTCAAAGCGATCAACGATCCTGCTGTGAAGGTGGAGACGCTGGAAATCCGTGGCGAGAATTCAGCGCCGCCGGAGCTGACGCGCGCCATCATGGAGCCGGTCGAGAAGCTGACCGCGAAGATGTGGCCCGGCGTGCCGGTGCTGCCCATCCTGCAATCGGGCGCCACCGACGGCCAGTTCCTGAACGCGGCCGGCATTCCGACCTACGGCATCAGCGGCATCTTCCTGACACCGGACCTGGGTAACATCCACGGCCTGAACGAATACATCGGCGTTCAGTCGCTGATGGAAGGCCGCACCTTCCTGTATGACCTGGTGAAGGTCTACGCCGGCCAGAACTAAGCCAGCGCGCGGTACTGGAAGTCCCGCATGCGTACAGCGCCTTCACCGGCGCTGTACACCGCCGGCTGCAGGCTGAGGAAGCCGCCGAAGACGTTGTGGTGCATGCCTGAGGTCTCCATCTGCCACGGGTGCTGTATCCATTTGCCGTCGTCCAGCGCGTAGAAGAACGTCACGATGTGCCGGTCATTCCTGACGCGGATGCGTACCGTGGAAGCCTTTACGGCTTCGCGCATCCAGCTCTGTTCGCGGGAGTAGTGATAGGTCAGCATGTGCGTGGCGCTGAAGCCGACGCCGACGAACATATGCTCGTTGTAGTGCAGTAGCAGGCCGCCATGGCCCGCGCCGCTGATCTCGAGCGTGACGCTGGCTTCATAAGCGTGGTCGCCGACGATGCAGGACAGCGGCGAGCAGTCGGCCGGAGATGTGCCTTTGCCCGCGATGACTACCGAACCCTGTTCAAAGCGCACGCGCCTCGTCTCGTCCGGCCCCGGATTGAAGAAGCACCACTGCACGCCGAATTTGTTCTTCGTGAAGTCGTCCGATTTGGCGAAGCCTGCTGGAACGGCCGTACCTTTCTTCGGCATCGGCAGCGGCGACGACAGGTCGCCGCCCTTGGGCTTGAACCAGCCGTCCGCCGTCCATTCGATCGGTTCGAGCAGCGCCTGGCGGCCGAGAGTACGGTAGCCGTTCTCGTAGCCGTGGTAGACCATCCACCAGTCGCCGGCCGGGCCTTCGACCAGCGTGGCGTGGCCGCGCGACCACCACCGTTCTTCGGCACTTTTGGTGCGCACCAGCGGATTCTGAGGACAGTTCTCCCACGGGCCATGGATGGAACGCGAGCGCGCGGCGATCACCATGTGGCTGGTCGGTGGGCCGGAGGTGCCGCCCACCGCCAGCACCAGGTAGAACCAGCCGTTGCGGCGCAACAGCTTCGGTCCTTCGGGCGCGAACATCTCCACCACCCAGTCGGATGGATAGCGCCACGGCTCATAGACTTTTTCGAGCGTTCCGACGGTCGCCAGGCCGTCGTCGGTCAGGCCGATGCGGCGCACGCCGTTGACGAACAGGTAGCGCTTGCCGTCCTCGCCGACCGCGTGGCCGGGATCGATGGCGTCGATGTGCAGGTCGATCGGATCGCTCCACGGGCCCCTGATGTTGTCGGCCCAGATGACGAAGATGGTGCCTTTGCCGTCCGGGGTGGCGGGGATGTAGATGAAGTAGCGGCCGTTGTGCTTGACGAGGTCCATGGCCCACACGCTGCCGATCGGCTTGGTCAGAGCCGGGCCGATCGGCTCCCAGTTCACCAGGTCGCGCGAGTGCCAGAGGATGACGCCGGGATAGGACAGGAAGGACGAAAACGTCATGTAGTAATCCGCGCCATCCTTGAGGATGGTGGGATCGGGATGGTCGCCGGACAGGATGGGATTGAGGTAGGTGCCGTTGCCCAGGTCGGCCTTGCGCTGGCCTTCTACGCCGCGGCCCCATTTCGGCTCGGCTGCGTGGGCCAGCTGCGGCCGGACCGCGGCGCCCGCCAACAGCGTCTTGAGCGCGGTGCGCCGGGATGATGTCATGTCGTCTCCATCTGTGCAAAATAGTGCGTAGATGGTGCATCAGCCCACCGGCCGTCGCAATTACGAATCTCACCAAGCCCGATAACGATTCCGCGCAATGTCAGCTATAGTTCCGCCCGCTTGCTGTGAGGTGGCGCAAGGCGCATCATATTTATTCAAACTACCCTCCGGTGAAACACTTGTAGACAACGGAGGCCTTATGTCTGACTTTTACAAATACTTCAAAGAGAATATGGATGGATTGGGATTAGCTACTCCTGAAAACCTCTTCGGCAGCAGCCAATCGGCAGTTTCGACGGCTTCGACGCTGCTCGCGTTGATTGATAGGTTCGGAAAAAAGGTAACGGTAGCGGAGATGATCGGAGCTGGCACAGGTATTGAAAAGCTGGCGGTCCTAGGGGCGGCGAATGCATCATATTATGTGGGGGCGGTTATTGGTAGTATCGCCATTGCAACAGGGCGCGCCTTGGCGGGCGGAACCTCTCTTTCCGATGTTCTGTTGAATGCCCAAATGAATCACCTTCATCGTCCTTGGCTGGCGGCTGTAATGATGCGCCATCCTGAAATTTATAGCCGACGCAAGGTTGCGCAAGTTAGGAGAGCTAAATGAAAGATGGTTTGTTGTTGTTGCTTACCGCGATAGCGTGCTCAGTCGGTGCCTGGCTGTTTTTTAAGTATCTCGGCAACGCTGCGTTCAGCGTCATCATGTTGGTGACTTTGGTATGCGCCATCTGGGACAACGCGCGCTTGCGACGCAAGCTTCGCGACCTGGGCTATAAGCCGGAAGGCAAGCGTACCTGGTTCTGATAAAAAAATGGCCACCGCGAGGTGGCCATCTTGTTGGGGCGCTGCTTGCTTAAGCGGCTTTGACCAGCTCGACTTCGCCGGGAGCGGCCAGCTCGCCTTCCCACTTGGCGACCACCGCGGTGGCCACGCCGTTGCCGATGACGTTGGTCGCCGAGCGCGCCATGTCGAGGAAGTGGTCGATGCCCAGCAACAGCAGCATGCCCGCTTCCGGAATGTTGAACTGGCCCAGCGTCGCGGCGATCACCACCAGCGAGGCGCGCGGCACGCCGGCCATGCCCTTGGAGGTCAGCATCAGCACCATCATCATGGTCATCTGCTGGCCCAGCGACATCTCGATGCCGTAAGCCTGCGCGATGAACACGGTGGCGAAGGTGCAGTACATCATCGAGCCGTCCAGGTTGAACGAATAGCCGATCGGCAGCACGAAGGCGGCGATGCGGTTGCGCACACCGAAGCGCTCCAGGCCTTCCAGCGTTTTAGGATAGGCCGCTTCGCTCGACGCGGTGGAGAAGGCCAGCAGCACCGGGCTGCGCAGTTCCTTCAGCAGCGAGAAGATGCGGCCCTTGAGGAACAGGAAGCCGATAAAGATCAGCAGTGCCCACAGCAGCGCGATGCCGAAGTAGAACTCGGCCATGAACACGCCGTAGGTCTGCAGCACGCCCAGGCCGCTCTTGGCGATCACGCCCGACACCGCCGCAAACACGGCGATCGGCGCGAATTGCATCACGTAGCCGGTGACCTTCAGCATCACGTGCGCCACGCCGTCCAGCGCGTTGATCATGACGTTGGCCTTTTCGCCGACGGCGGCTGCGGCCGAGCCGAAGAACAGCGAGAAGATCACGATCTGCAGGATCTCGTTCTTGCTCATGCCTTCGACGATGGAGGCCGGCACCAGGTGGGTGACGAATTCCTTCAAGGTCAGGCCCGAGGTGACGATGTCGGCCTTGGCGGTGGTGGCGGCCATGTGGCCGAGCAGTGCGTCGCCAGGGCGGAACATGTTCACCAGCACCAGGCCCAGGCTCAGCGACATTACCGAGGCGATGAAGAACCAGCCCAGCGTCTTGATGCCGATGCGGCCCACTTCCGAGGCATCGCCCATCTTGGCGATGCCGCACACCAGCGTCGAGAATACCAGCGGCGCGATGATCATCTTGATCAGGCGCAGGAACAGCGTGGTGATCAGCGACATGTAGTCCGCATACTCGACCGGCTTGGCCAGGTTGAGGTTTGCCAGGTAGCCGGCAACGATACCCAGCGCCAGGGCGACGAGTATGTAGGTGGTCAATCGGCTTTGTTTGTGCATGTTATAAGCTTCCTGTGGTAGTGTCTCTCTGGGCCTGCGCAGAGGGCGGGGTGTCCGCCGCTGCTGTGGTTCTGCATTGGCTGCAACCGGTATTTTATGGTCCGGTTGATGAAACTATTGGCAAGTTCCGCAGTATCCTTGTGGGCAGAGGCGCTGTCAAGCGCATGTAGGGCCGCATCCACACAGGTGCGGACCGGCTTTTTTATTCAGCGTACATATGATCGAAATTAAGAACGTCAGTAAGTGGTACGGCCAGTTTCAGGTGCTCGGCGAGTGCAGCACCCGGGTCGAAAAGGGCGATGTGATGGTGATTTGCGGGCCGTCCGGCTCCGGCAAGTCCACGCTGATCAAGACCGTCAACGGGCTGGAACCGTTCCAGCAAGGGCAAATTACCGTCGATGGCATCGCCGTCGGCGACAAAAACACCGATTTGCCGGCCTTGCGGGCCCGCATCGGCATGGTGTTCCAGAATTTCGAGCTGTTTCCCCATTTGTCGATACGCGACAACCTGACCTTGGGCCAGACCAAGGTGCTGGGCCGCAGCGTCGACGAGGCCACCGCCCGCGGCTTGCAGTACCTGGACCGGGTGGGCCTGCTGGCGCAGCAGGACAAATTCCCCAGCCAGCTGTCCGGCGGCCAGCAGCAGCGCGTGGCCATCGCCCGCGCACTGGCGATGGACCCGATCGCCATGTTGTTCGACGAGCCGACCTCCGCGCTGGATCCGGAAATGATCAACGAAGTGCTGGACGTGATGGTCGGCCTGGCGCAGGACGGCATGACCATGATGGTGGTCACCCACGAAATGGGCTTCGCCCGCAAGGTGGCCAACCGCGTGGTGTTCATGGACAAGGGCCGCATCCTCGAGGATTGCAGCAAGGACGAGTTCTTCGGCGCGCCCCGTTCGGAACGGGCGCGCGACTTCCTGGCACGGATAATCCACTAATATTCACTAATGAACATTCTCAAGCCTCTGGCGGGCGCCATGCTGGCTCTGGGATTGCTGGGCGCCGCCCATGCGGGTCACAGGATCGCCGTCGACCTGGCGCTGACCAGGGCCACGCTGATCGATGTGGCGGGCGGCAAGGCCGTCACCGGCAAGTCGGTGCTGCTGAAGGGCGACACCATCGTCGCCGTGGTCGACGACCGTCAGCTGTCCGGCTATGCCGCCAAAAAGACCCTGCGCCTGCCGGGCAAGTACCTGATGCCCGGCCTGTGGGACACCCACGTGCACTTCGGCGGCGGCCCGGCCCTGATCGAAGAGAACAGGCATCTGCTGGCGCTGTACCTGGCCAACGGCATCACCGCCGTGCGCGACTGCTCCGGCGACCTGCCTGACACCGTGCTGGCCTGGCGCGGCCAGATCAACGCCGGCCAGATGGAAGGGCCGACCATCTTCACCTCCGGCGCCAAGCTGGAAGGCTACAAGCCGCTGTGGAAGGGCACCATCGAAGTCGGCACGCCGGAAGAGGTGAGCAAGGCGCTGGACGGCCTGCAGGCGCAGAAGGTGGACTTCGTCAAGATCACCGAGAACACGCTGAAGCCGGAAATTTATCTCGAAGCGCTGCGCCAGGCCAGGGAGCGCGGCATGCGCACCTCCGGCCACATTCCCGTGCAGCTGACGCTGGCGCAGATGTTCGACGCCGGCCTGGGCACGGTGGAGCACCAGTCCTACCTGCTGCGCGCGTCGACGCCGCGGGAGAAGGAGCTGACCGCGCAAGTGGCTGCCGGCACGCTGACCGGCAAGGAAGCGATGAGGCAAAGCCTGGCGAGCTACGACGAGCAGACCGCGCGCGCATCGTTCCGCTACATGGCGTCGAAAGGCACGGCGGTGGTGCCGACGCTGTCGGTATCGCGCGTGGTCGCCTACCTGGACCGCGACGATCATTCGAAGGATCCGGCCTTGCAGTACATCGGCAAGGGACTGCGCGCCACCTACGACTGGCGCGTGCAGCGCGCTGCGCTGGACAACGCGGAAGCCATCGCGCTGCGCAAGGCGACGTTTGAAAAATCGGCCGCGCTGCTGCCGATACTGGCGCAGGAAGGCGTCAGCATCATCGCCGGCACCGATGCCGGCTTCTTGAATTCCTACGACTATCCGGGCCAGGCGCTGCATGACGAAATCGGCCTGTACGTGCAGTACGGGTTGACGCCGGTGCAGGCGCTGCGGACGGCGGTGGTGAACGGCCCGCGCTTCCTCGGCAAGCTGGATCGCTACGGCAGCCTGGAGGCCGGCAAGTCGGCCGACCTGCTGGTGCTGGACGCCAATCCGCTGCAGGACATCGCCGCCACGCGCGAGATCCGCACGGTGGTCAGCCGGGGCCAGGTCCACGACCGCGCGCGGCTCGACAGGATGCTGGCCGAGACCAAGGCCTGGGTCGCAGCCCAGCAGTAGTCCTATGGCGGCGAGGAGTAGCCTTTCAGGCTGGCCTGGACGAAGTCGATGAACAGCCGCACCCGCGACGGGATCAGGCGCGATTCGATGATGGCGTAGACGGGTATCGGCGCGAAATCCCATTGCGGCAGCACGCGCTGCAAATCGCCGCGTTCCATGTCCTCGCGCGCCTGGGGGCCGGCGGAGACCGCGATGCCCAGGCCCAGCGCGGCCAGCGTCCGCGTCATGCCGACGTTGTTGCAGGTGTAGCGGCCGGAGACGGCCGTGGTCACGCTCTTCTTGCGGGACGTCAGCGTCCACTGGGCTTGTTTTCCGGTGCCGGCCCCGATCAAACACTGATGGTGCCGCAGATCGTCCGGATGCCTGAGCGGCGGCGCGCCGCGCAGGTAGGCCGGTGACGCATACAGGTAGCGCGGCAGCAGGCCGACCTGCCTGGCGATCAGCGTGGACGGCGTCGGCGGCGGCGCGCCCATGCGGATCGCGCAGTCGAAGCCGTCGGTCACCAGGTCGACCCGGCGCGGCGTCAGGTCCATCTCGAAATCGATCAGCGGGTATTGTTCACCGAACGCCTTCAGCATGGGGGAAAGGTAGGTGATCGCCAGGTCCACCGGCATCGATACCCGCAGCGTTCCGCTGGGACGCTCCGCCAGTTCGAGCAGCGATTCATGGGCGATGCGTGCCTCCGCGACTATGCTCTCGCAGCGGCGGAAGTAAGCCTGGCCGGCCTCGGTCAACTCCACCTTGCGCGTGGAGCGGTGAAACAGGCGCACGCCGATTTCTTTTTCCAGATCGGAGATGCGGCGCGACAGCGTCGAATTGGGCATGTCCAGCATGTCGGCTGCCTTGCGGAAGCCCCTTGCGTTGGCGACCGCCACGAACAGCTCCATGCTTGATAACAGTGACATTTTGATTGCTCCGTGGGTGGATCAGTGATTTCATTTTAAGCTATTTATCCCAAGAGTGAATCAATGGATGATGGCTGCACATTCACTCACTTAGCGAGGCTCTCCATGAACACCTTATCGACAGCAGTACAAATCGGCCGTCACACCCTGCGCAACCGCATGGTCATGGCGCCCATGACCCGTTCGCGCGCCAACGACGCCGACGGCGTGCAGTCCGAGCTGGCCGTCACCTACTACCGCCAGCGCGCCAGCGCAGGTTTGATCGTCACCGAAGGCACCTTCCCCAGCGCGATGGGCAAGGGTTACGTGCGTACGCCGGGCATTTACTCCGATGCGCAGGTCGCCGCCTGGAAGCAGGTGACGGACGCGGTGCATGCCGAAGGCGGCCGCATCTTCCTGCAAGTGATGCACACCGGCCGCATCTCGCATCCGAGCATGCTGCCTGGCGGCGCGCAGCCGGTGGCGCCGTCGGCCATCAAGGCGGCCGGGCAGGCTTACACCGCCAGCGGCCTGGCGGACTTTGTGACGCCGCGTGCGCTGGAAACCTCGGAAGTGGCGGGCGTCGTCGCCGAATACCGACTGGCGGCGCGCCGTGCGCTGGAGGCGGGCTTCGACGGCGTCGAGCTGCATGCGGCGTCGGGTTATCTGCCGGAGCAGTTCCTGTCGTCCGGCACCAACCAGCGCGGCGACCAGTACGGTGGTTCGATTCCGAACCGCGCACGCTTCATCCTGGAGGTGCTCGATGCGATGATCCTGGAGGCGGGCAGTGACCGGGTCGGCATCAAGATCTCGCCGGAGATGGGGTTCAACGACATCAAGGATGAATCGCCGGTCGAGACCTACACCTATCTGGTGCGGCAACTGGCTGCGCTGGGCCTGGCCTATCTGCACGTGGCCACGTTCAAGGCGGAATACGACTACCACGGCGCATTGCGTCCGCTGTTCAACGGGACTTATATCCTGGGCGCCGGCCAGACCCGCGAAACAGGCGAGCAGCGCATCGCGGCCGGCGAAGCCGACGCGGTGGCATATGGCAGCGCGTTCCTCGCCAACCCGGACCTGCCGCGCCGCTTTGCGCTGAAGGCCGAACTGAACATGCCGAACCCGGCCCTGTTCTACGCGCCGGGCGCGCAGGGTTATATCGACTATCCGGCGCTGGCCGACAGCGAATCGAACCGCGCGTTGCGCATCCATGCCTACGGCGGCACGGAGGTGATGCAGTGGGATGAAGTGCCGATGCCGCAAGCGGCGCCGGGCGAGGTGCTGGTGCGGGTGGCCGCTGCAGGCGTCAACGGCCTTGATTGGAAAATTCGCGACGGCCTGGTCAAGGACGTGTTCAAGCTGCCGCTACCCGCCACGCTGGGCATCGAGCTGGCCGGCGAGGTGGTGGCCGTGGGCGAGGGCGTGACAGGTCATGCGATCGGTTCGCGCGTCTTCGGTGCGCTGGGCGGCGTTGGCGCCTATGCACGGCACGTTGCGCTCGCCGCGTCAAAGCTGGTGCCGACGCCCGCGGTGATTGACGACGCGACCGCGGCCGCGATCCCGGTCGCGGCCATGACGGCGTGGCAGGCGCTTTTCGACGCGGGCAAGCTGCAGCGCGGAGAGACGGTGCTGATCCATGGCGCGGCGGGTGGCGTCGGCAGCTACGCGGTGCAGTTTGCGAAACAGGCAGGTGCCCGTGTGCTGGTCACGGCGCGAAGCCGCAATGCAGACTTGCTGCGCCGTCTCGGTGCCGATGAAGTGATCGACTATAAGACCACACGCTTCGAGGAGCTGGTCGATAACGTCGACCTGGTGTTCGATCTGGTAGGCGGCGAAACGCTGGACCGCTCGTGGCGGGTGCTGTCGCCGCAAGGCCGTATCATCAGCACCGCCGCGCCGGACATCGCCGCGCGTGTGCCTGCGGGACGTCGCGGCAGTTGGTTCGCCCTGCAGCAGAATGGCGAACTGCTGGCACGGATCGCGGCGCAAGTCGCGAGCGGTGAACTGACCGCGGTGATCTCCGAAGTCGTCACTGCAGAGCAGGCCGTAGACGCCATCGAGCGCAACAAAACCGGCCACGGCGCCGGCAAGACGGTGGTCCGCTTCTGACAAATGATGTCAAGCGTAATGCGTCCACATGCGCAGGATGCGAACGATGTGCTGATCCGGAAAAACCTCATAGACGAGGCGGTGATGTATGTTGATCCTGCGCGAGTAGGTGCCCGCCAGGTCGCCGACCAGCTTTTCAAAAGGCGGCGGCCGGGCGAAGGGGGCGTCGGCCAGCAAGTCGAGCAGTGCCTGCGCTTGCTTCTTCATTCCGGCCGCGGCTACCTTCTTTGCGTCTTTCTGGGCTTGGTGGGAGTACACCAGCTGCCAGCTCACCAGATCAATTCCTTGTCGCTGCCATCGAGGGGCTCCTCACGAGCCGCCATGATGGACTCGCGCATTCCAGGCGCGGACAGCAGGTACAGCGTTTCCTGTATCGCCGTCCAATCTTCGGCGGAAACCAGCACCGCGTTGTTCCGCTTGCCAGTGATGGTAATCGGCACGTGGCTGGCCGCTGTCTCGTCGATCAGGTTGTAGAGCCGTGCACGCGCGTCGCTGGCTGAGATGGTATCCATGGAAACTCCCTCGGTTGAGGTTAAAACGTACGCTTTAACGTACGCACTGTCAAGCGACCAGCGCAAGAGGGTAAAATGGCGGTATTCGCCATTGATAGCCTGAAAGCCAGCCGCCATGTCCGACCTCGAACACACCCCAGACAGCATCACCATCGCCCGTCCAGACGACTGGCACCTGCACCTGCGCGACGGCGCCACGCTGGCCAGCGTGCTGCCGCACAGTGCCCGCCAGTTCGCCCGCGCCATCGTGATGCCCAACCTGAAACCGCCGGTGACCACCACCGCCGCCGCCGAGGCCTATCGCAACCGCATCGTGGCGGCGCTGCCGGCAGGGATGAAATTCGAGCCGCTGATGACGCTCTACCTGACCAACAACACGCCGCCGGACGAAATCCTGCGCGCTCAGGAAAGCGGCATCGTCCACGCGGTCAAGCTGTATCCGGCCGGCGCCACCACCAATTCGGACGCCGGCGTGACCGACCTGTCCAACTGCTACAAGACGCTGGAAATGATGCAGGAAGTGGGCATGCCCTTCCTGGTCCACGGCGAAGTCACCGACCAGGACATCGACCTGTTCGACCGCGAGGCCGTCTTCATCGAACGCGTGATGCGCCCGCTGCGCCGCGACTTCCCGGCGCTGAACATCGTCTTTGAACACATCACCACCAAGCACGCGGCGCAGTACGTGGCCGAAGCCGAAGGCCCGATCGCAGCGACCATCACCGCGCATCACCTGCTGTACAACCGCAACGACATCTTCAAGGGCGGCATCCGTCCCCACTACTATTGCCTGCCGGTGCTGAAGCGCGAGGAACACCGCCTGGCGCTGGTCACCGCCGCCACCAGCGGCGACGAACGCTTCTTCCTCGGCACCGACTCCGCGCCGCACGCGCAGGGCGCCAAGGAAGCCGCCTGCGGCTGCGCCGGCTGCTACACCGCGCTGCACGCGATGGAGCTGTATGCCGAAGCCTTCGAACGCGCCGGCGCGCTGGACAAGCTGGAAGCCTTCGCCAGCTTCAACGGCCCGGCCTTCTACGGCCTGCCGCGCAATACCGACACCATCACGCTCAAGCGCGAGCAGTGGACGCTGCCGGAAACGCTGCCGCTGGCGGACCAGCAGGTAGTGCCGCTCAACGCCGGCGAAACCATCAACTGGAAAATGGTATAAGCAGTGCTGCAGGCAATCGACTGGTCGCGTCCCTGGTACGAATCGGTACGGACGGCGGCCGGCCAATTGACGGCGGATGCGCACTTCCGCGACAGCTTCAACGCGCAGGCCGCGGCGCTGGGCCTGCGCAACCACCAGGGCCTGCCGCTGTCGTTCGTGCCGCAGGAGGCGCTGCCTGACGGTACCGCCTACGAAGCCTTCATTGGAGCGACCGGCGGCGTGCCCACGCGCGACAACCTGCATGACTTCTTCAACGGCCTTGTCTGGCTGAGTTTCCCCCGCATCAAAGTGCAACTGAACGCCCTGCAGGCGGCGCAGATAGCGCTGGACGGCGTGGGCAAATCGCGCGGCCCGGCGCGCGACGGCGCCACCATCTTCGACGAAAACGCCGCCCTGCTGGTGGTGCGCGACTGCGCCGCGGGCCAGGCGCTGACGGCGGCGCTGCGTGACCATCAATGGCGCGAGGCCTTCATCGAGCGGCGCGCCAGCTTCGGGCCGGATGCGCAGGTCTGGCTGTTCGGCCACGCGCTGATGGAAAAGCTGGTGGCGCCGCGCAAGGCGATCACCGCGCACACCCGGGTGGTGGTGGCGGGCGACGACTTCTTCGCCATGGACCACGACGCACGCCGCCGCTGGCTGGACGAGCGCGTGGCGCAGGAGCTGGTCGGGCATGGCCTCAGTACCGCAGACTTCACGCCGATGCAGGCGCTGGGCGTGCCGGGCTGGTGGCCGGACCAGGACGACGATTTCTATAACGACGCAACGGTGTTCCGCCCCAAGCGGCCAACGGCAGTAAAATAGTCTTTTTTAACCGACTTCGCCGCCGACGCGGCAGAAAGAGCACGCCATGACGCAGGTAATTCGCTGGGGCATACTGGGAACGGGCAAGATCGCCAAGGCCTTCGCCACCGCATTGCAGGACACGCCTGATGCAAAACTGGTCGCGGTTGCTTCGCGCACCGTAGATAGCGCTACCAAATTCGGCGCCGAGTTTGGCGCGGACCGATTCCACGGCAGTTACCAGGCGCTGGCGGACGATCCCGACGTCGATGTCATCTACATCGGCACGCCGCACCCCATGCACCACGAAAACGCGCTGATGTGCCTGAACGGCGGCAAGGCGGTGCTGGTGGAGAAGTCGTTCACGATGAACCGCCGTCAGGCCGAGGACATCATCAACCTGGCGCGCGCCAAAAAACTGTTCGTCATGGAAGCGATGTGGACCCGCTTCATGCCGGCCGTGGTCGAGGCCAAGCGCATCGTCGACAGCGGCGAGATCGGCGTGCCGGCCCACGTCAGCGCCGACTTCGGCTTTACCGCCGACGTCGGCCCGGAGCATCGCCTGTTCAATCCGGAGCTGGGTGGCGGCGCGCTGCTGGACCTGGGGATTTATCCGCTGTCGATGTCCTCGTTCTTCCTCGGCGCGGTCACCGCCGTGAAGGCGCAGTCCGAGATGGCCGCCACCGGCGTCGACATGCAGACCGCGTTCACGCTGTCGCACAAGGGCGGCGGCGTCTCGTCGTGCGCCTGCAGCCTGCGTGCGCGCACGCCGACCGAGCTGACGATCTCCGGCACCAAGGGCTTCGTGCGCCTGCACGACCGCTTCCACAACGCCGAGACCATCACCATCACGCTGGTGGACGGCACCTCGCGCAGCGAGCGCAGGCTGAACCTGCCCCGCAGCGGCAACGGCTATACGCATGAAGCACAGGAAGTGGGCCGTTGCATCCGCGCCGGCCTGATCGAAAGCCCGGTCATGCCGCACGAGGAAACGCTTTCCATCATGGGTACGCTGGATGAGATCCGCGCACAGATCGGCCTGAGTTACAGCGCCGACCGATAGCCCTCCAAGCGCGGGTGGCGGGAACTAGGTAGAATCGGCGGATGTCGTTTCGATAACCAGGACCTGCCATGTTCATCGCCACCCGCGCTCCCTCCCTGAAAACCGTGCTGCTGGCCAGCGGCGTCGTGCTGACGTTGGCGATGGGCGTGCGCCACGGCTTCGGCTTCTGGCTGCAACCTATTTCGCAGGCCAACGGCTGGACGCGCGAAACCTACTCGCTGGCGATGGCCATGCAAAACCTGCTGTGGGGCGTGTTCGGACCTTTCGCCGGCATGGCGGCCGACCGCTTCGGCACCATGCGCGTGGTGCTGGTGGGCGCGGTCAGCTACATGGCGGGCTTGATCTGGATGGCGCTGGTCACCAATCCGACCTTGTTCGTCATGGGCTCCGGCGTCTTTGTCGGCCTCGGGCTGGCGTGTACCGCGTTCGGCGCGGTCAGCGGCATCATCGGCCGCGTGGCGCCGATGGAAAAGCGGTCATGGGCGTTCGGCGTATCGGGCGCCTGCAGTTCGTTTGGCCAGTTCCTGATGATGCCGGTCGAGCAGCAGCTGATATCCGCGATCGGCTGGCAGCACGCGTTTTATCTGCTGGCAGGGCTGGTGGTGGTGGCGATGGTACCGATGTCGTTCTTCCTGCGCGAGCCGGCGGTGGAGCATGGCCACGGCCCGCAGCAAAGCATAGGCGAAGCGATGAGCGAGGCGCTGGGCAACCGCTCCTTCCTGCTGCTGGTGGCCGGCTATTTCGTGTGCGGCTTCCAGCTGGTGTTCATCGGCGTGCACATGCCGGCCTATCTGCGCGACAAGGGCCTGGCCAATCCGAATGTGGCGGTGATGGCGCTGGCGCTGATAGGCTTGTTCAACATCGTCGGCTCCTACTATGCCGGCAAGCTGGGTGGGCGCATGCCCAAGCGCTATCTGCTGTCGGGCATCTACCTGATGCGCTCCATCGTGATCACCTTGTTCCTGCTGGCGCCGTTGTCGCCGGCGTCGGTGTACGTGTTCGCGGCGGCGATCGGTTTCCTGTGGCTGTCGACGGTGCCGCTGACGAACGGCATCATCGCGGGCGTGTTCGGCGTCAAGCACATGGCTATGCTGGCGGGCATGGTGTTCTTCTCGCACCAGCTGGGCAGTTTTATCGGCGTATGGCTGGGCGGGTATCTGTTCACCAAACTGGGCAGCTATGACGCGGTGTGGGGCATAGCGATCGGACTGGGGCTGATGGCGGCGCTGGCCAACCTGCCGATCAATGAGAAGCCGCTGGTACGCGGCGAGTTGAAGCCGGCATGAAGCTGCGGCCGGCACGCGTGGCAGCATACGCCGCCGGCGCGCTGGTGCTGGCGCTGGTGTTCATGGCCTACCTGAGTCCAGGTTTCATGATGGACCTCGCCAACCGCATCTACCTGTGCTTTTAATCCGGGGTCAGATCTGAAAATTGGACACGGCCTCTGCCGTAGCGGCCGCTACGGCAGAGGCCGTGTCCAATTTTCAGATCTGACCCCGGGTTTAGACTTTGAGGAATTCCTCGCGGCCGCCGAGCCAGCGGGCCAGGTGGGCTTCCACCGTTGCGGCTTTTTCGGGGGTGTTGGCGTGGAGTAGGTCGTGGGCCACGTCGCGCGCCTGGTCGACCAGCCAGCCGTCCGTTTCCAGGTCGGCGAAGCGCAGCATCGCCTGCCCCGATTGGCGCGCGCCGAGGAATTCGCCGGGGCCCCGGATCTCCAGGTCGCGGCGGGCGATCTCGAAACCGTCCGTGGTTTCGCGCATCGTCATCAGACGCTGCTTGGCGACGCCTCCCAGCGGGCTTTGATACAGCAGCAGGCACACCGACGCCGCCGACCCTCGTCCCACCCGTCCGCGCAGCTGGTGCAGCTGCGACAGGCCGAAGCGTTCCGCATGCTCGATCACCATCAGCGACGCATTCGGCACGTCCACGCCCACCTCGATCACCGTGGTGGCCACCAGCACCTGCATCTCGTTGGCGCTGAAGGCGTCCATGATGACCTGCTTTTCGGCCGGCTTCAGGCGGCCGTGCACCAGCCCCACGTTCAGGTCCGGCAGCGCTTCGGCCAGCAGCGCGTGGGTGTCGGTGGCCGTTTGCAGCTGCAGCGCTTCGGATTCCTCGATCAGCGGACAGACCCAGTAGACCTGCCGGCCTTCCAGCGCGGCCGCATGCACCCGCTCGATCACTTCGTCGCGGCGGTTCTGGTCGATCGCGCGCGTGACGATGGGCGTGCGGCCAGGCGGCAGTTCGTCGATCACCGACACTTCCAGGTCGGCGTAGTAGGTCATCGCCAGCGTGCGCGGGATCGGCGTGGCCGACATCATCAACTGGTGCGGAACGGCGCCTTCGTTGCCCTTGTTGCGCAAGGTCAGGCGCTGGCCGACGCCGAAGCGATGCTGCTCGTCGACGATCACCAGCCCCAGGTTGGCGAACAGCACCGCCTCCTGGATCAGCGCGTGGGTGCCGATCACCAACTGCGCCTCGCCAGATTCGATCAGCGCATACGCGGCCAGCTTTTCCTTCTTCTTCAAACTGCCGGTCAGCCACGCGACCTTGACGCCCAGCGGTTCCATCCACGCGGCGATCTTGCGGAAGTGCTGGTCGGCCAGGATTTCGGTCGGCGCCATCAGCGCGGCCTGGAAGCCGCTGTCGATCGCCTGCGCGGCGGCCAGCGCCGACACCACCGTCTTGCCGCTGCCGACGTCGCCCTGCAGCAGCCGCTGCATCGGATACGGATGGCGCAGGTCGGCGCGGATTTCGTTCAGCACGCGTTGCTGCGCGCCCGTCAGCTTGAACGGCAGCGCCGCCTGGAAGCGTTCCGACAACGCGCCGATCTTCTTCAGCGCCGCCGCGCCCTTGGAGCGCCGCGCACGCTGCGCGCGCTTCAGCGACAGCTGCTGCGCCAGCAGTTCGTCGAACTTCATGCGCGTCCACGCCGGATGCGAGCGGTCGGCCAGCGCGTGCTCGTCCACCTGCTGCGGCGGATAGTGCAGCAGCTTCACCGCCGGTTCGAAGTCGGACAGCTGCATCTCGGCCCGCAAGTCGGCCGGCAGGGTGTCGGTCCAGTCGATCCGCTTCATCGCGTCGCCGATCGCGCGTCGCAGTATCGGCTGCGACAAGCCTTCGCCCGACGGATACACCGGCGTCAGCGAAGTGGGCAGCGGCGCGCCTTCGTTGACGATCTTGTAAGCCGGGTGCACCATCTCGGCGCCGAAGAAGCCATGTTTCAGTTCGCCGCGTGCGCGCACCCGCGTGCCCTCGGCCAGCTGCTTGACCTGGCTGCCGTAGAAATTCATGAAGCGCAGCTGCAGATCGCCCGTTTCGTCGGCGATGTGCACCAGCAGCTGCTTGCGCGGCTTGTAGCTGATCTCGTTCTTGACCACCACGCCCTCGACCTGCGAGGTCTCGCCGCCGTGCAGCCGGGCTTCCTCGATGGTGATGACCTGGGTTTCGTCCTCGTAGCGCATCGGCAGGTGCAGCACCAGGTCCATGTCGGTGTGCAGGCCCAGCTTGGCCAGCTTGGCTTCCGGACTGACGGTCTTCTTGACGGGTTTAGACGTTGAAACAGGCATATTTGGAGCGTTTTTCGGGCACTAGCGTAAAATAGAGGGTTGGCCGCCGGTATTGTAAGGCTAGCACCGCGATCGGGCCTACCCGTATTTTCTTCAACAGTTTCCAGAAGTCCGCAAATGTATTCGCTTTCCGATTTCGATTTTAACTTGCCGCAAGAGCGTATTGCGCAATTCCCGCTGCCCGACCGCAGCGCCTCCCGCCTGCTGCACCTGGACGGCGGGCAGATCATCGACCGCCAGTTCGCCGACATCGTCGGCCTGCTGCAGCCCGGCGACCTGCTGGTGATGAACGATACCCGCGTGCTGAAGGCGCGTTTCTTCGGCGTCAAGGAAAGCGGCGGCAAGATCGAGGCGCTGGTCGAGCGCGTGCTGGACAACCGCACCGTGCTGGCACAGGTGCGCGCCTCCAAGTCGCCCGGCCCCGGCGTCAAGATCCGCCTGGCGGACGCCTTCGACGTCACCGTCGGCGAGCGCGCCGGCGAGTTCTACACGCTGCATTTCGATGCCGACGTGTTCGACCTGATCGAGGCCCACGGCCGCCTGCCGCTGCCGCCGTACATCGAGCACGATGCCGACAGCTTCGACGAAACCCGCTACCAGACCGTGTTCAACAAGGTGCCGGGCGCCGTGGCGGCGCCGACCGCCGGCCTGCACTTCGACGAAAAACTGCTGGCCGAGCTGAAGGCCAAGGGCGTCAACTTCGCCTACGTCACGCTGCACGTGGGCGCCGGCACCTTCCAGCCGGTGCGCGCCGAGGTGCTGGCCGAGCACAAGATGCACACCGAGTGGTACACCATGCCGCAGGAAACGGTGGACGCCGTGCGCGCCACCCGCGCCGCCGGCCGCGACGTGGTGGCGGTCGGCACCACCAGCCTGCGCGCGCTGGAATCGGCCTCGCAGGGCGGCCAGCTGGAGGCGGGCAGCGCCGATACCGCGCTGTTCATCACGCCCGGCTACCAGTTCAAGACGGTCACCCGCCTGATCACCAATTTCCACCTGCCGAAGTCGACCCTGCTGATGCTGGTGTCGGCCTTCGCCGGTTTTGAAGAGATCCGCAAGGCCTACGCCCATGCGATCGCCAACGAATATCGTTTCTTCAGCTATGGCGACGCCATGCTGCTGACGACGCAAGCACGAGCAAAATAAGGAACAATATGCTGGAATTTAAACTACACAAGACCGACAGTAGCGGCCTGACCAAGGCGCGCCGCGGCGAGGTGAAACTGAACCACGGCGTGGTCCAGACCCCGATCTTCATGCCGGTCGGCACCTATGGTTCGGTCAAGGCGATGTCGCCGCTGGAACTGAAGGAAATCGACGCGCAGATCATCCTGGGCAACACCTTCCACCTGTGGCTGCGCCCGGGCAACGACGTCATGGCCAAGTTCGGCGGCCTGCACGACTTCATGGGCTGGGACAAGCCCATCCTGACCGATTCCGGCGGTTTCCAGGTGTTTTCGCTGGGCGCGATGCGCAAGATCACCGAGGAGGGCGTGCATTTCAACTCGCCGATCAACGGCGACAAGCTGTTCCTGTCGCCGGAAGTGTCGATGCAGATCCAGCGCGTGCTGAACTCCGACATCGTCATGCAGTTCGACGAGTGCACCCCGTACGAAATCGATAACCGCCCGGCAACTCTTGACGAGGCGGCAAAATCCATGCGGATGTCCTTGCGCTGGGCGCAACGATCGCATGACGAGTTCCATCGCGGCGAGAACCCGAACGCGCTGTTCGGCATCGTCCAGGGCGGCATGTTCGAGAACCTGCGCGACGAGTCGCTGGCCGGCCTGGAAGAGATCGATTTCCCCGGCATCGCCATCGGCGGCCTGTCCGTCGGCGAGCCGAAGGAAGACATGATGCGCATGCTGGCCCACGTCGGCCCGCGCCTGCCGGCCAACAAGCCGCACTACCTGATGGGCGTCGGCACGCCGGAAGACCTGGTGGCGGGCGTGTCGAACGGCGTCGACATGTTCGATTGCGTGATGCCTACCCGTAACGCCCGCAACGGCTGGATCTTCACCCGCTTCGGCGACGTGAAAATCAAGAACGCCCGTTACAAGGAAGACAAGGAACCGCTGGACAGCACCTGCGCCTGCTACGCCTGCCGCAACTTCTCGCGCGCCTACCTGCATCACCTGAACCGCACCCAGGAAATCCTCGGCGCCCGCCTGAACACCATCCACAACCTGCACTACTACCTGGACATCATGCGCCAGATGCGCGAGGCACTGGACGAGGACCGTTTCCACGCCTGGACCCTGCAATTCCATGCCGATCGGGCGCGCGGCGTCTGAAAACAACTAAAAGTGTTGTAACTCTTGTAAAAAGATTTATGCCACCCACATAGCCGGAAGGCCTAGCGTCTCCCGGCCAGTGCTAGAATACAGCGCTATTTTTTCAAACTATTATCGGAGTCACCTGTGTTCATTTCCAACGCTTACGCCCAATCGGCATCCCCACTCGACGCGCTCGGCCTGGGCGGCAACATCGGCAGCTTCCTGCCGCTGATCCTGATGTTTGTAGCGATGTACTTCCTGATGATCCGTCCTCAGCAGAAGCGCGCCAAAGAACAGAAGGCCATGATGGAAGCACTGGCCAAGGGCGACGAAGTCGTTACCGCCGGCGGCGTGCTGGGCAAAGTGTCCAAAGTGACCGACCTGTATGTGACCATCGAAATCTCCAGCGGTGCAGAAATGGTGGTTCAAAAGAACTCCATCACCATGCTGCTGCCTAAGGGCACGCTGAAGGCGCTCTAATTGGTCCCGGCCCGCGCTGCGCGGGCCGTATTGCATCCGACGCCTAACTTTGAACGTTGAACAATATGAATCGCTATCCCCTCTGGAAATACATACTGATCGTAGTCGCCATCCTGCTGGGCGCGCTGTACACCGCGCCCAACTACTATGGCGAATCGCCTGCGGTTCAGGTTACGAGCGGCAAATCGACCGTCAAGATGTCGTCCGCCATGACGGCCAAGGTGGAGGAGGTGCTCAAGGGCGCCAACATCGCCTATAACGGCATCGCCTACGACGGCACCGGCAACTACGCTTCCGTGCGCGCACGCTTCGCCGATCCGGACACCCAGTTCCGCGCCAAGTCGGTGCTGGAAAAAGGCCTGAACGCCGATCCGGCCGATCCGACCTACCTGGTCGCGCTGAACCTGCAAAAAGACACGCCGAAATGGATGCAGGCGCTGCATGCGCTGCCGATGTACCTCGGCCTCGACTTGCGCGGCGGCGTGCACTTCCTGATGCAGGTCGACACCAAGGCGGTGCTGGCCAAGCGCGTGCAAGGCATGCAGGCCGCCGCCCGCAGCCTGCTGCGCGACAAGAACGTGCGTCACGCCGGTATCGACCGCGTCGGCGACACCATCGAAATCAAATTCCGCGACGATGCCACCCGCCAGAAAGCCAAGGACGTGCTGCAAGGCCAGATGGCCGACCTGCTGTTCGTCGACGCCGGCGAGGGCGACGCGCTGAAAACCACCGTGAGTCTGAAACCGGCCGCGCTGAAGCAAACCGTCGACGACGGCGTCAAGCAAAACATCTCGACCCTGTCCAAGCGCGTCAACGAACTGGGCGTGGCTGAACCTATCATCCAGCAGCAAGGCCCTGACCGCATCGTGGTCCAGCTGCCTGGCGTGCAGGACGTGGCCCGCGCGCGCGCCGTGATCGGCCGCACCGCGACCTTGGAAATCCGCATGGTCGACGAGACCATCACGCCGGGCACCGAACTGTCGGCGGCGATTCCGTTCAACTCGGAGCTGTTCACGGTCGGCAAGGCCGTGCCTGTGGTGCTGTACAAGGACGTGGTGCTGACCGGCGACTACATCTCCAGCGCCACCGCTGGCCTCGACCAGAACCAGCAGCCTGCCGTCAGCATCGACCTGAACGGCGACGGCGGCCGCAAGATGCGCGATGCCACCCGCGACCGCGTGGGCAAGAAGATGGCCATCGTGCTGTTCGAAAAAGGCAAGCCTGAGGTACTGTCCGTGGCGACCGTCCAGCAGGAGCTGGGCAGCCGCTTCCAGATCACCGGCATGGGCAACGCGGAAAACTCCGCCGAGCTGGCGCTGCTGCTGCGCTCCGGCGCGCTGTCCGCACCGATGGACGTGATCGAAGAACGCACCATCGGCCCGCAGCTGGGCGCCGAGAACATCACCAAGGGCCTGCATTCGACGATGTACGGCTTCGCCGCCATCGCCATCTTCATGATCGCCTACTACATGATGTTCGGCTTCTTCAGCGTGCTGGCGCTGGCCTGCAACCTGTTGCTGTTGCTGGCCCTGCTGTCGCTGATGCAGGCGACGCTGACCTTGCCTGGTATCGCCGCTATCGCGCTGGCGCTGGGTATGGCGATCGACGCCAACGTGCTGATTAACGAACGTATCCGCGAGGAGCTGCGTTCGGGCGCCACGCCGCAGGCGGCGATCTCCGCCGGCTTCGACCGCGCGTGGGCGACCATCATCGACTCGAACGTGACCACGCTGATCGTCGGCGTGGCCCTGTGGGTGTTCGGTTCCGGCCCGATCCGCGGCTTCGCCGTGGTGCACTGCCTGGGCATCATGACCTCGATGTTCTCCGCCGTGTTCATCTCGCGCGGCGTGGTCAACCTCTGGTACGGCCGCAAGAAGAAGCTGCAATCGATCGCCATCGGTACCGTCTGGGTACCGGGTCTGAAATAAACAGGGGTTCACATGGAATTTTTCCGCATTAAAAAAGACATACCTTTCATGCGCCACGCGCTGGTGTTCAACGTGATTTCCGCGTTGACCTTCGTTGCGGCCGTGTTCTTCCTGATCCATAAAGGCCTGCATTTCTCGGTGGAGTTTACCGGCGGCACCGTGATGGAACTGAAATACCAGCAGCCCGCAAAGCTGGAGCAGATCCGTCACTCGCTGGAGAAGATCGGCTACGAGCAGCCGGAAGTGACCAGCTTCGGCACCGCGCATGACGTCATGCTGCGCCTGCCGGTGATCAAGTCGGTCACCTCCAAGGATGCGTCGCTGCTGGTGTTCAATGCACTGTGCGCGGCCGAGCAGGGCACCACCAAGCAGGTCGACAACGTGACCGCCAAGGGCGAGCACGTGGTCAAGTCCGCCTGCATGGACGCCGCCGGCGCCGAAGCCGTATCGCTGCAAAAAGTGGAATTCGTCGGCCCGCAGGTCGGCGACGAGCTGGCGCAGAACGGCCTGAACGCACTGGTGATGGTGATCATCGGCGTGATGATCTACCTGGCCGTGCGCTTCGAGTGGAAATTCGCGGTCGCGGCGATCGTGGCGAACTTGCACGACGTGGTCATCATTCTCGGCTTCTTCGCCTTCTTCCAGTGGGAGTTCTCGCTGACGGTGCTGGCGGCGGTGCTGGCGGTGCTGGGCTACTCGGTCAACGAGTCGGTGGTTATCTTCGACCGTATCCGCGAAAACTTCCGCAAGCAGCGCAAGGCGTCGGTGCATGAAGTGATCGACAACGCGATCACCTCGACCATCTCGCGTACCATCATCACCCACGGCTGCACGCAGATGATGGTGCTGTCGATGCTGTTCCTGGGCGGTCCGACGCTGCACTACTTCGCCGTCGCGCTGACCATCGGTATCTGCTTCGGTATCTACTCGTCGGTGTTCGTCGCCGCCGCCGTCGCCATGTGGCTGGGCGTGAAGCGCGAAGACCTGATCAAGCCGATCAAGGAAAAAGACGAAACGGATGGCGCGGTAGTGTAAGCGTCGCCGGCTTCATCAAGATCCCTCCCCGCGT
Source organism: Duganella hordei (assembly GCF_040369125.1). Classification (NCBI taxonomy): domain Bacteria; kingdom Pseudomonadati; phylum Pseudomonadota; class Betaproteobacteria; order Burkholderiales; family Oxalobacteraceae; genus Duganella; species Duganella hordei. The sequence continues at coordinate 123,029 of NZ_BPWI01000015.1, read as the reverse complement.
GCGCGCCGGGAGGGATTTTTTTATTTGGGCTTGATCATGTCGTACAGCGCCTGCGCCGCCGGTGACAGGTGCCCGGCCTTGCGGCTGATGAGCGCCAATTGGCGCGAGATGACCGGCTCCTTCAGCCGGATGATGCGCACGCGCGGATAGCTGCCTTTCAGGATCGCCAGGTTGGGCACGATGGCCGCCGCGATGCCCGATGCCACCAGTCCCACCGCCGTCGAGCTGCGCTGCACCTCGTACTGGAAGTGCAGGTCCAGGTCCATGCTCTTGCTGCCCAGGTAGCTGTCGAGCAGCGCGCGGTTGCCGTTGACGTCGCCCGAGAAGATCAGCGGGTAGGACTGGATCTGCGACCACGTCAGCGAGCGCCGCTTGGCCAGCGGATGATCGTCGCGGCAGATCAGCACGAAGTGATCGTCCAGCAGCGGCACGGAGGTCAGCTCCGGGTGCGTGCTGCCGGCCAGGTTGATGCCGAACTCCGCCTCCCGCCGCAGCACCGCCTCGGCCACCCGCAGCGAGGCGTGGTCGAGGATCTTGATGCGGTTGTCGGGGAAGCGCGACGAATATTCCTGGATGATCTGCGGCAGGTACTGGATGCCGACCGTCGGCACGCAGGCGATCGCCACCTCGCCGCGCTGCGCCTTGCCGGTCTCGCGGATCTCGTTCAGCGTGGACGACAGCTCCTGCAGCAAGCGCCGCGCCTGCGGCAGGAAGTCCTTGCCGATGCTGGTCAGCGCGATCGAGCGCGTGGTGCGCTCGACCAGCATCACGCCGAGGAAGTCCTCCAGGTTGCGCAGCCGCTGGGTGACGGCGGTCTGCGTTACGTACAAGGTCTCCGCCGCCTTTTGAAAGCCGCCGAAGTCCGCGATCGCGACAAACGCCTGCACGCCGAGTATGTCGATTTTCATCAGAAAAATGAATGAATAGTCTAAATAAATTCATTGTACTTATATTTCCGGGAAGAAGAAAATTCTCCCTATCGAAACCAAGAGGAGCGCATCATGCCCTTATCGACAATATTCCTGGTGTTTTCCAAGCTGGCGCTGATGGGCTTTGGCGGCGTGATGCCGTTCGCTTACCGTGCCCTGGTCGAGCAGCGCAAGTGGCTGACGGCCGAGGAGTTCGCGCAGTATCTCGCCAGTAGCCAGATGCTGCCCGGCCCGACGATCTGCAATGTCTCCCTGATGGTGGGCAACCGCTACGCCGGCACCGCCGGCGCGCTGGCGGCGCTGGCCGGCATGGTCGGCGGCCCGTTCCTGGTGGTGGTCGCGCTGGGCGTGGTATACCAGCGCTTCGGCGACATCGAGATGTTCCGCCACGCGATACGCGGCATGGCGGCGGTGGCGGCCGGGCTCATCCTTGCCACCGCCGTGAAGATGGCCAAGGCCATGTTCGCCAAGGCCGGCTGGCGCGAGCGCCGCACGCTGTTGCAGGCGGCCTTGCTGGCGCTGGCCTTCATCGGGCTGGGCCTGCTGCAATGGCAGCTGGCGCTGGTGTTCTGCGTGCTGGCGCCGTTGGGCACCGGCGCGACCTATCTGCTGGGAGAAAAGAAATGAACGAGCAATCTCCGGTGCTGGAACTCTCGCTGCACATAGCGTTGATGTCGTTGATGGCGGTGGGCGGCGGCGTGGTGCTGCTGGGACCACAGGTGGGGCACTACGTGGTCGAAGGCAAGCAGTGGCTGAACAATGAGCAGTTCTCGGCCGCCTATGCGATCGCGCAGGCGGCGCCCGGCCCCAACCTGCTGTTCGTCTCGCTGGTGGGCTGGCTGATCGCCGGCTGGGCGGGCGCGATCTTCACCACGCTGGCGGTGCTGGCGCCTTCGACGCTGCTGACGCTGGCCGCGATACGCCTGCAGGCCCGCCACGCCGGAGGGCGATGGACGCAAGCGCTGGGCGGCGCCTTCGCGCCGATATCGATAGGCTTCCTGGCGGCCACGGCCTGGCTGTTCGCCCGGATCTCCAACGTCAACTGGCATGCCGACGTGCTGACGGTGCTGGCCGCGCTGATCCTGCTGCGCTCCAAAATCAATCCGGTGCTGCTGATCGCGGCCGGCGCGCTGGCCGGCGCGTTGCGTCTCATCTGAGCGCGTGCGCCGTGGAGCGTGAGCGCAGCGACGCCGATGGACACTGGCCGAACAGCTTGCGGTAGTCGCTGGAGAACTGGCTGAAGTTGCTCAGCCCCCAGGAGCCGGCCACGTCGCCGATGGCGCCGCCGTCCTGCAGCTGCCGCCGCACGCCGTTCAGGCGCACCATGCGCAGGTACAGCATGGGGCTCATGCCCAGCACATCCTCGAAGCAGTATTGCAGCGTGCGGCGGCTCACGTGCACGCGCTCGCACAGCTCCGGCACCGTGATCGAATCGCCGCGATGGGCCATGATGTACTCGCGCGCCAGCGACACCACGTGGCGCCGGCGTTTCAGGCTGGCCGCCAGCGCCGGCTCCACGCTGCTGTGGTCCAGCATGTCGATCAGCGCGCCCAGCAGCAGTTCCTGCCATGGTCCGTCACCGCCGCCGAGGCCGCCCGCGGCCGGCCCCTCGGCCGGCAGCAGCTGCGACAGCAGGCGCAGGCATTTGGCCTGGGCTTGCGCATCCACCTGCAACAGCTCGGCCGACTGCACCCGCTGCCAGTCGATCCGGGAACCGTAGCGGCGCGCCGTCTCGGCCAACAGCTCGCGGCTGGCGACGATGCCGAAGATGCTGTAGGCGCTCGGTGTTACCAGTTCGAACTCAACGTTGCCAGGCTGAACCATAATCCGGTCGGCCTCGGTCTGGCGGCCGTTGATGCGGGTGCTGGCGCCGTGGTCGGGCAGGCCGAACCAGATGGCGTCCGGCCACACGCGGCAGGATTGGCGCACCGACTGGCTCAGGCTTTCGCGGAACACTTGCAGCTGCGGCAGGCGCAACTCGGTCAGCGCGCCACGGAACAGGCCGGAGCTGATCTGGTCGTAGCTTTGTTGCCAGTTGGTGAGCTTGCTGGCCAGTTCGTCGGCGTCGTGCGCCATCACGGTGCGCAAATCTGGCGCACTGTGTACCAATCCTGTCGCAGTCTGGTGCATATTATTTTTCTCCCGCTGTTGTTTTCCCGTTATTTCTTCCTGTGGACACCAGTCCACCGCAAGTTTGCCGATTTTCGATAACGCTTGCATTTGGCTCGCTTCTATACTCGATTCCGCTGCAACTTCCATACCAGAGCGCTTTACCTTAGGGAGAATCACATGAATGCAAAACAGGCGGCCGGGCAACCGGCGCTGCAACAGTCGCTGGGCACCTTCCAGTTGTGGGGCATCGCGGTAGGCCTGGTGATCTCGGGCGAGTACTTCGGCTGGAGCTACGGCTGGGCCTCGGCGGGGACGCTGGGCTTTACCATCACCGCGCTGTTCATCGCGGCCATGTACACCACGTTTATCTTCAGCTTTACCGAGCTGACCACGTCGATCCCGCACGCGGGCGGACCGTTCGCCTACAGCAAGCGCGCCTTCGGCCCGGTCGGCGGCTACCTGGCCGGCGCGGCCACGCTGATCGAGTTCGTGTTCGCGCCGCCGGCGATCGCGCTGGCGATCGGCGCCTATCTGAACGTGCAGTTTCCCACCGTCGATCCGAAGACGGCGGCGGTTGGCGCCTACGTCGTGTTCATGACATTGAACATCGTCGGCGTGCAGGTGGCGGCCACCTTCGAGCTGCTGATGACGCTGCTCGCCATCTTCGAATTGCTGGTGTTTATGGGCGTCGTCTCGCCCGGCTTCTCGGTGGCGAACTTCGTCAAGGGCGGCTGGTCGGGCCAGGACGGCTTCAGCATCGCATCGATCCCCGGCATGTTCGCGGCGATCCCCTTCGCGATCTGGTTTTTCCTGGCGATCGAGGGTGTGGCCATGGCGGCCGAGGAAGCCAAGGATCCGAAACGGTCGATTCCCATCGCCTACATCGCCGGCATCATCACGCTGGTGCTGCTGGCGATCGGCGTGATGGTGTTTGCCGGCGGCGCGGGCGACTGGACCAAGCTGGCCAACATCAACGATCCGCTGCCCCAGGCGATGAAGATCGTCGTCGGCGAGCACAGCAACTGGCTGCACATGCTGGTATGGCTGGGCCTGTTCGGCCTGATCGCTTCCTTCCACGGCATCATCCTCGGCTATTCGCGCCAGATCTTCGCGCTGGCCCGCGAGGCTTACCTGCCGCACTACTTCGCCAAGATCCACCCGCGCTTCAAGACGCCGCACCGCGCCATCCTCGCGGGCGGCGTGATCGGCATCGCCGCCATCTACAGCGACGAGCTGATCAAGATCGGCGGCCAGACTCTGACCGCCAACATCGTCACCATGTCGGTGTTCGGCGCCATCACCATGTACATCCTCAGCATGCTCAGCCTGTTCAAGCTGCGCCGCATGGAGCCGCACATGGCGCGTCCTTTCCGCGCACCGTTCTATCCGCTGTTCCCGGCCATCGCGCTGACCGGCGCGCTGATCTGCCTGGTGACGATGATCTATTACAACCTGCTGATCTTTGGCGTGTTCGTCGGCTTCCTGGCCGTCGGCTATGGTTTCTTCCTGGCCACCAAGGGCAATCGCCAGCAGCACGCGGCGCTTGACGCTGCCTAACCTACATCAACGGAGCACTCTTCATGTCCCAATCCATTTTCTCTCTGCTGGCCGCGGCCGGCCTGGCTTGCGCGGCAGGCGGCGCGTTGGCCGCCGACGCAGCGCCGGCGGCGCCCGCGCCCGACTGGACCAATACCGGCAACATCACGCTGGCGTCCGACTATCTGTTCCGCGGCATCTCGCAGACGCAGGCCAAGCCGACGGCGCAGGCCACGCTGGACTTCACCCACGTCAGCGGCTTCTACATGGGCCTGTTCGGCTCCGGCGTCTCGCACGCGGCCTATAACAACGGCAGCGGTTCGGAGATCGATGTCTATGGCGGATACCGCTATCCATTCAGCGCGGACAGCAATATCGACGCCGGCCTGGTCACCTACTGGTACCCCGGCGCGCACTACGCGGCCGGCGGCAGGGACATCAAGTATCATACCCAGGAGGCCAAGCTGGGTGTCAACATCGGCGCCTTCAACGCCTACGCCTGGGTGGCGCTGAGCCGATACTGGTTCGGCTTCGCGGTGCAGCCGGACAGCGGCAAGCTGGCCGATACGCGCGGCACCGCCTATGCCGAGGTGAACTGGAATCCCGAACTGATGCCGGGCCTGGTGCTGAACCTGCACGCGGGCCGCCAGCAGGTGCGCAACATGAGCGATTTCAATTTCTTCGACGTCAAGGCGGGCGTGACCAAGACCTTCGACAGTTGGGCGGTCTCGGCGGCGGGCACCTACAACAGCGGCGACGCCAGCAAGAACGGCACGCCCTTGTGGACCTTCTTCAACGCCGACGGCAGCGGCAAGAACGTGGCGCAGAAGCGCCTGGTCGTGACGGCCTCGCGCAACTTTTAACAACATCGAGCAACCTCGAGTACACCGGCGGCATCGGGAGACGGCAATGAGCAGCTTTGCACATACGGTAGGCAGCAGGACATATCAGTTCCGCGACCTGAAGGACTTGATGGCGAAGGCGACGCCGGCGCGTTCCGGCGACTATCTGGCGGGGCTGGCGGCGGCCAGCGCCGAGGAGCGGGTGGCGGCGCAGATGGCGCTGGCCGGGCTGCCGCTGTCGCTGTTCCTGAACCAGATGGTGGTGCCGTACGAGCAGGACGAGGTGACGCGGCTGATCATCGACGACCACGACCGCGTCGCCTTCGCCCGCATCGCCCACCTGACCGTGGGCGACTTCCGCAACTGGCTGCTGGGCGACGCCGCCGATGAAGCCGCGCTGGCCGCCGTCGCCCCCGGCATCACGCCGGAGATGGCGGCGGCCGTTTCCAAGATCATGCGCATCCAGGACCTGATCCTGGTGGCGAAGAAATGCCGCGTCGTTACCGGCTTCCGCAACACCATCGGCCTGGCGGGCTGCATGTCGACGCGGCTGCAGCCGAACCACCCGACCGACGACGCCAGCGGCATCGCCGCCAGCGTGCTGGACGGCCTGCTGTACGGCAGCGGCGACGCGGTGATCGGCATCAACCCGGCCACCGACAACGTGCCGCAGGTGATCAAGATCGTCACCATGCTCGACGAGATCATCGGCCGCTACGCCATCCCCACGCAATCGTGCGTGCTGACCCACGTCACCAACACCATCGCCGCCATCGAACGCGGCGCGCCGATCGACCTGGTGTTCCAGTCGATCGCCGGCACCGAGGCGGCCAACGCCGGCTTCGGCATCAACCTGGCCTTGCTGGCGGAGGCGCAACAGGCGGCGCTGTCGCTGCAACGGGGCACGGTGGGCAACAACGTGATGTACTTCGAGACCGGGCAGGGCAGCGCGCTGTCGGCCAACGCCCATCACGGCGTCGACCAGCAGACCTGCGAGACGCGCGCCTACGCGGTGGCGCGCAAGTTCCAGCCTCTGCTGGTCAATTCGGTGGTGGGTTTCATCGGCCCCGAGTACCTGTACGACGGCAAGCAGATCGTGCGCGCGGGGCTGGAAGACCACTTCTGCGCCAAGCTGCTGGGCCTGCCGATGGGCTGCGACGTCTGCTACACCAACCACGCCGAGGCCGACCAGAACGACATGGACATCCTGCTGACCCTGTTGGGCACGGCCGGCTGCACCTTCGTCATGGGCATTCCCGGCTCGGACGACATCATGCTCAACTACCAGACCACATCCTTCCACGACGCGCTGTATGCGCGCCGGGTGCTGGGCCTGAAGCCGGCGCCGGAATTCGAGGCTTGGCTGAAGGAGATGGAAATCTTCACCCGCGACGATTACGTTACACTGGGCGAAGCGCTGCCGGCCTCCTTCCAGCGCGCGCTGGCCAGCCTGAACTGATGGGTAAGCACATGAACGACGACGAGGACCTGCTGCCCGCCAGTCCCTCCGGCCCCAGCGGCGACGGCGTGGTGACGCCCAATCCGTGGGGTTCGCTGCGGCGTTTCACGGCGGCGCGCATCGCGCTGGGGCGCAGCGGCGTCAGCCAGCCAACCGCGCCGCAGCTGGAATTCCAGCTGGCGCATGCGCGCGCGCGCGACGCGGTCCACCTGGCCCTGGATCACGCCGCGCTGGGCGACGCCTTGCGGGCCGCCACCGGCTTGCCCTGCCTGCCGCTGCACAGCGCGGCCGTCAGCCGCGACATCTACCTGCAGCGCCCCGACCTGGGCCGGCGCCTGGACGACGCCTCGCGCCGGGCCCTGCTGGAGCGCCCGCGCGACGGCGCCGGCTACGATCTCGCCTTCGTCATCGCCGACGGCTTGTCGGCGCTGGCCATCGAGCAGAACGTCCGGCCCTTCCTGACAGCGTTGATGGCGCGGCTGGCGGCCGAATCCTGGTCGCTGGCGCCGCTGTCCATCGTCCGCCAGGGACGGGTGGCGGTGGGCGACGAGGTGGGCGAGTTGCTGGGCGCGCGCGCGGTGCTGGTGCTGATCGGCGAACGCCCTGGCCTGAGCTCGCCGGACAGCATGGGCCTGTATCTGACTTGGGCGCCGCGCGTCGGCCTGAGCGACGCCGCCCGCAATTGCATCTCGAATGTGCGTCCGGCGGGCTTGACCTACGACGACGCAGCCTTCAAGCTTCACTACCTGCTGTCCGAATCGCGCCGGCGCCAATTGTCCGGCGTCGCGCTGAAGGATGAAACGGCAGCCGACAGCGCCGCCATGGAGGCGCCGCAGCGCAATTTCCTGCTGGAGTGAGACAAGTGAGATCGCAGCAATGAGCCGTACCGGCCGACTTTTCCTACTGATGGACGCCATGCGCGGCTACCGCCGCCCCGTCACCGCCGCCCGCCTGGCCGAGCAGCTGGGCGTCTCCGAACGCACCATTTACCGCGACATCCAGACCCTGGCCGGCCTCGGCGCGCCGCTGGAGGGCGAGGCCGGCGTCGGCTACATGCTGAAGGCCGGCTTCTTCCTGCCGCCGTTGATGTTCGGCGCCGACGAGCTGGAGGCGCTGGTGCTGGGCGCGCGCTGGGTGCGCAGGCAGGGCGACGAGGCGCTGGCCGCCGCCGCCAACAACGCGCTGGCCAAGATCGCCGCCGCCACGCCGAAGGACTTGCGCGACGACATGGCCGAGACCAGCCTGTGGGTGCCGCTGGGCATGGACCAGAACGCCGCCAGCGACGTCCACGTGCGGCCGGTGCGCGAGGCGATCCGTTACCAGCACCGCCTGCGCATGGCCTATTGCGACGAGCACGGCAAGCCGTCGGACCGGTGGGTCTGGCCGTTTGCGCTGGCGTTCCTGGAAGGGCGCCGGCTGCTGGCCGCGTGGTGCGAGCTGCGCATGGCCTTCCGCCATTTCCGCATCGACCGCATCGCCTCGGTGGAGTCGACCGGGCAGCGCTATCCGGCGCGCCGCAGCGACCTGCTGAAGACCTGGCGCCAGCAACAGAACCTGCGCGAAGACTACTGACAAAAACTGTCGCGGGGCGGGCTTACGATGAACTCCTCAACCCAGTCATCGGAGATTTGCAAATGCGCTTATACCACCACCCCGCCTCCTCCAGCTCGCGCCGCGTGATGCTGGCCGCCGTCCACATGGGCACGCCGCTGGAACTGACCGAAGTAAACCTGATGAGCCCGGAAGACCGGCGGCGGCTGGTCGCGCTCAATCCCAACAGCAAGGTGCCGGTGCTGCAGGACAGCGACTTTATCCTGTGGGAATCCTGCGCCATCATGCAATACCTGGCCGACCGCACGCTGGGCCAGACCCTGTATCCCGACAACATCGTGGCGCGGGCCGACATCAACCGCTGGCTGCTGTGGTCGTCGCAGCATTTCGCGCCGGCGCTGGGGGCCATCGTCTATGAAAACATCTGGAAGGGGCTGACCGGCAACGGCGCGGCCGATCCGGCGGAACTGGAGCGCGCCGGGCGCCAGGTGGCGCAATTCGCCGCCGTGCTGGAGCAGCACCTGGCGGGGCGCGAATGGGTGGTCGGCGACAAGCTGAGCCTGGCGGACTTCGCGCTGGCTTCGTCGTTGATGTACACCGAGCAAGCCAAATTGCCTGTCACGCAATATCCGAAGCTGATGGCCTGGTATGGCCGCGTGCAGCAGCTGGAGGCGTGGAAGCAGACGGTGCCGGTCTGGTAAGGAAATGTGCTCCTTATGTGAACTGGCGCACAGAGCAGGACGGGGGGGCGGGGTATTCTTGAAACGTCTCCTCTGGAGGAGATCCCTAGTTTTGGACTTTGCCCGCTCCCCAGCGGGCTTTTTTTTGTCTACAGCATCAATACCGCGTACAGCGACTGCACTTCGAGCGCGGATTCGGTCATGATCGCGTGCAGCGTGCCTTCGCCGACGACGAAGTCGATGGTGCGGGCGCCTTGCAGGGTGGTGGCGCCGGGGCGCTGGTACAGCGGCGAGTGGACCGGCGACAAGTCGTTGGCCAGCAGCAGCGTGTCGCCCAGCGTTTCCGGCGGCAGCGCGCGCAAGCCCACCCACATCGATTCGATGGCGCGCGACACGGCTTCCGGCACGTCCAGCTTGGCCATCACGCCGCGGCCTATCGTCACCTCACCGTGCTCGACCCAGTCCTCCGGCTCGCCTTCCATCACTTCCGGGTATTCGCCGGCGCAGGACAGCATGTAGAACCCGGCCACCTCGTGCATGATGCCGGCAAACAGCGCCGTGTCCGGGTCGACATGGGTGACCCGGCGCGCGATCACCTGCGACAGGGCCGCCACGTGCGCCGTGTGTTCCCACAATTGGTTGACCTTGGCCAGCAGGGCGGGATCGGTGATCTGGCTGCCGATCTGGCGCACGATCAGCGCCGCGACCAGCGATTGCAGCGTGCGCACGCCGAGCCGCTGCACGGCCGCGCGCACGCTGGAAATTTCAGTACCGGAGCGGTTGTAGGCCACCGAGTTGGCGATGGCGACGCTGCGCGCCGCCAGCAACGGGTCCGCCTGGATCAGCTTGGCCGCCGCTTCGACGTGGCAGTCGGGATCGTTGAGCGCCTGCTGCAGGCGCAGCGAGGCGTTGACGTTGGCAGGGAACGTCAGCTCCCCCCGGCTCGCCTGAGCGGCAATGGTCTTGAAGGCGTCGAGTCTGTCCATGCAAAAAAATTATACTCGGAATATTGCCTTGCGGCACTTCTTGGGAAAATACTTTTTTGCCGTACCACGCCCGCCGCCGCCGGGCTTATTGCTCGCTGAAGATGGCGTCGCAGCCGTCCTGGGTGGCGTCGGTGTCTTGCAGTTCGTCGGTCAGGCCCAGGTCGAACAGTTCCTCGATCGCGTTCATGAAGCTGTTGTGCTTGGTTGCGCCGATCAGACGATAGATCTCGCCGGCTTCGTTGCGGATGCCGATCAGCAGCTTTTCCTGGCGCACTTCGTCTGGTGTGGCCTGGTTCAGCAGCAGGTTGCCGATGATGTGTTTGTCGAATTTGGCAGGCTTTTTGCCTTCGAGCAGTGTCGTTTTCAAATGTTTTCCTTGGTTGAGTCAGGGGTGGACGGGCATTCGGTGTGGCCGGCCATGATCACAGTTTTGAGCTCGGACAGGGTTTTTTCAAGTGCCGCGAAATCGTCCTCGGTGTAGTGCGCAAACACTTTCCCGCTCTGTGAGATGACCTCCGGGAAGACGTCGCAGAACACCTGCTCGCCCTCCCTGGTCAGCTTCACGAAGAAGGAACGTTTGTCGCAGTCGTTGCGCTGACGTTCCACCAATCCTTTTTGCTCCAGCCGTTCGATCACGCCGGTCAGCGTGCCCTTGGTGATCAGCGTCTTGTCGCCCAGTTCTTTATAGGACATGCCGGGCGTATTGCCCAGCGTGGCGATGATATCGAACTGGGCGTGCGTCAAGCCGCTCTGGCGCACGTACTGTCCAGAGAGCCGTTCGTAGCTCTGTAAGCAATCCGCCAGCAGCCGGATACTTTTCAAAAATCGTTCACCCATAGACTGTGATTATAGCTGTTTCGCACGGGCAGCCCCGGGCGGGTACTATAATGACGGACGAACATTGATAATAAAAAAGCCATGCCTCAACACTTGCGCGGCATCGCCGCTCTGCTGATCGTGACCCTGGTGTGGGGCACGACTTTCCCCGCGATGAAGGACATGACCGGCTACCTGTCGGCCAGCTGGATCGTGCTGTGCCGCTTCGCGCTGGCCGGCCTGCTGTTGCTGCCGTTTATGTGGCGCGCCCGGTGGAACGATATCCGCTGGGGCATCGCCGCCGGCGCGGTGTTGTTCCTGTGCTACGTGTTCCAGATCGAGGGGCTGGCGCTGACCAGTTCCAACCGCAACGCCTTCGTCACCGGCCTCAACGTGCTGGTGCCGCCGCTGCTGGGCGTGCTGCTCGGGGCCAAACTGGAGCGCCGCATCGTCGTCGCGCTGGTGCTGGCGCTGGCCGGCTTGTTCGCGCTGTGCTGGGAAGGCAGCTTCACCTGGGGCCGCGGCGACACGCTGGCGCTGCTGTGCGCGCTGTTCTTCGGCATCTACGTCAAGCTGATGGAAAGCACCACCCGCAAGGTCGAGAAGCTGATGGTGCTGACGGCCTCGCAAATCCTCACCGTGGCCGTGTGCGCGGCGGCCTGGCTGCTGATACGCGAAGTGCCGCTGGGCCTGGCCGAGCGCAGCCAGGACCTGCCGGACTATGTCAGCTATATCTGGAAGGGCTTGCAGATGTACGGCCTGAACCTGGTCTACCTGGGCGTGGTGGCCACGGCGGCCATCATTTCGCTGCAAACCTGGGGCCAGAGCCACAGCAGCGCCAACGAGGCGGCCGTGATCTACGCCTTCGAGCCGGGCTGCGCCGCCATCTTCGCGTATTTCTGGCTGGGCGAGACGCTGGCCTGGAACGGACTGCTGGGCGCGGTGCTGTTGATCTCCGGTATGATCGTCAGCCAGTGGAGCACCGAGCGGCCTGCCGCCGCGCTGGCCCCGGAGTAGCTAGCCCATGTCTTTCGATAACCTGTCCCGCGTCACCCAGGAGCGGCCGCTGCGCATGCTGCTGGTGAACGCCGGCGAGGCCGATTCCATCACCTGGGCCGGCCTGGTGCAGCCGCTGCGGCTGGCCGCCGCGTCGCTGGGTCCGCATCAATTTCATCTGGAAACAATGACGCCGGCGCAAGTGGTGCTGGCGCAGCCGGGCTGGCACATTGCGCTATTGGTCGCCGACGAGAGCCAGGCGCCGCTGGCGCCGGAGGTGTGCCGCGCCGTCATCGAACGCTGCCGCTCGGCCGAATACTGGGGCGGCGTCGGCGCCGGCGTGCTGTGGCTGGCCAGCGCCGGGCTGATGTCGGGCGTGCGCATCGCGCTGCCGTGGGCGCTGTACGCCGACACCGAGGAAATCGCCGAGCGCGCCATCCTGACGCCCCACCTGTTCGAACTGGACGGCCGGCACCTGAGCTGCTGCGGCGGCTCCGCCAGCATCGACTTTTCGCTGACGCTGATCGAGCACCTGTTCGGCGCCACCGTGCAGGCCGCCATCAAGGAGAGCCTGTGCGTCGAGCGCGTGCGCGGCCACGAGGAGCGCCAGCGCGTCGCCCTGCAGGCCCGCTTCGGCGCGCTGCAGCCGCGCCTGTCCGAGGCGGTGACGCTGATGGAAACCAATATCGAGGAACCGCTGTCCACCGACGACATCGCCAACCTGGTCGGCCTGTCGCGGCGCCAGCTGGAGCGCCTGTTCAAGCAATACCTGGGCAGCCTGCCGTCGCGCTACTACCTGGAGCTGCGCCTGCAGCGGGCGCGGCAGTTGCTGCTGGAAACCAATCACTCCATCGTGCAGGTGGGGCTGATGTGCGGCTTCTCCTCCGGCTCGCATTTTTCCACCGCCTTCGGCGCCCTGTTCGGCAACACGCCGCGCGAGGAGCGGCAGCGCAAGCTGATGCCGGTTGTATAGACTGGTCGTTCTGGCAAGCTTACTTTGCGGCCAAAAGTGAAAATCCTTGTCGCCATTAGAAAAGAGTTTTAGCATGCCGCTTTTTATAATGGGTCCACGCGGTGCTGTGCCGCGCCTTACCCAACACTGATAGGGAATGCCATGAACGCCAAGCTAGATACGACCGTAACCACCCGTCCTGTGACTCGTCAGACCTTTGATGAAGTCCTGGTGCCAACCTACGCACCCGCAGCGATGGTACCGGTCCGAGGCGCTGGTCTGGACCTGTGGGACCAGAATGGCAAGCACTACCTGGACTTCACCTCCGGCATCGCCGTGGCCTCGCTGGGCCATTGCAACCCGATCCTGGTCGAAGCGCTGACCCGCCAGGCCAACACCCTGTGGCACCTGGGCAACGGCTACACCAACGAGCCGGTGCTGCGCCTGGCCATCGCGCTGACCGAGGCGACCTTCGCCGACCGCGCCTTCTTCTGCAACTCCGGCGCCGAAGCCAACGAAGCGGCGCTGAAGCTGGCGCGCAAGTACGCCCACACCAAGTTCGGCGAGCACAAGTCGCGCATCGTGTCGTGCTACCAGTCGTTCCACGGCCGCACGCTGTTCACCGTGTCCGTCGGCGGCCAGTCGAAGTACACCGAAGGCTTCGAGCCGCTGCCGCCATCGATCGAGCACATCACGTATAACGACATCGAATCCGCACGCGCCGCCATCGGCGACGACGTGTGCGCGGTGATCGTCGAGCCGCTGCAAGGCGAGGGCGGCGTGGTGCCGGGCGACAAGGCCTTCCTGCAGGAGCTGCGCGAGCTGTGCAACAAGACCGGCGCGCTGCTGATCTTCGACGAAGTCCAGTGCGGCATGGGCCGTACCGGCGACCTGTTCCACTACATGACTTACGGCATCACGCCGGACATCCTGACCTCGGCCAAGGCGCTGGGCAACGGCTATCCGATCGGCGCCATGCTGACCACCGAGGAACTGGCCAAGACGCTGGGCGTGGGCACCCACGGCACCACCTACGGCGGCAACCCGCTGGCCGCGACCGTGGCGCTGACGGTGCTGGACACGATCAACCAGCCGGCCTTCCTGGCCCGTGTCAAGGAAGCCGGCGCCAAGCTGCGCTCGACGATGGACAAGCTGATCGCCGACTACCCGCAAGTGTTTGCGCAAGTGCGCGGCGCCGGCCTGCTGCTGGGCCTGGTTGTGACGGATGCCTGGAAAGGCCGTTCGAAGGACATCCAGAAAGCCGCCGAAGGCAACGGCCTGATGGTGCTGATCGCCGGCATGGACGTGGTGCGCCTGGCGCCGGCGCTGATCGTCTCCGACGCGCAGATCGCCGAAGTCGACCGCATCCTGCGCCTGTCGCTGGACGGCATGATGGCGGCGGCCTGAGTTAAAACCACCGTCATCCCCGCGAAAGCGGGGATCCATGCCGCGCTTGAGTTGCCAGCGTTCTATGGATTCCCGCCTGCGCGGGAATGACGACTACACGGCCCGGCGCTCGCCGGGCCGGTTCGCATTTTCTAAGGAGTTCCCATGTATGTAGTCCGTCCGGTAGAACTTGCGGATCTTGCTGCCCTCGAAGCGTTGGCCGCAGTGACCATGCCGGGTGTGCACACCTTGCCGAAAACGCGCGAGAAAATCGTCGCCATGATCGAGCGTTCGATCGCGTCGTTTGCCGCGCATGTCGACATCCCCAGCGAGGAATCCTACCTGCTGGTGCTGGAATCGCCGCAGGACCAGACCATCGTCGGCACCGCCGCGATCTTCGCCGCAGCCGGCTCCAACGGCACCTACTTCTCCTTCCGCAACGACGTGATCCAGCAGGTCTCGCGCGACCTGAACATCAGCCACAGCGTGCACGCGCTGACGCTGTGCTCCGAGCTGACCGGCTATTCGCAGCTGTCGAGCTTTTACGTCGGCGAGCGCGAGCACGGCACGCCGGAAGCGGCGCTGCTGTCGCGCGCGCGGCTGATGTTCGCCGTGCTGGCTCCGCACCGCTTCGCCGACCGCTTCTTCGTGCCGCTGGCCGGCGTGACCGATGCCGACGGCGGTTCGCCGTTCTGGGATGCGCTGGGCCGTAAATTCTTCAAGATGGACTTCCTCGACGCCGAGCGCGTCATCGGCGGCGCCCGCAACCGCACCCTGATCGTCGAGCTGATGCCGCACTATCCGGTCTACGTGCCGCTGCTGCCGGGCGACGCGCAGGCGGCCATGGGCCAGATCCATCCGTCGGGCGAGCTGGCGTTCAACCTGCTGACGGCCGAAGGCTTCGAGGCCGACGACTACATCGACATCTTCGACGGCGGCCCGATCCTGCAGGCGCACAAGAATTCGCTGCGCACCTTCACCGGCGCGCTGCAGCGGCGCGTGACCACCGCCGCCGAATCGCCGGACCGCGGCCGTGAGCCGCAGCTGCGCTACGCCGTCGCTTCCGGCTCCGAGCATAATTTCCGCGCGGTGATCACGCATTGCCCGTCGCTGGAATCGCAAGTCAATGTGGCGCTGCCTGCCGATGTGCAGGAAGCGCTCCAGGTCGCCGAGGGCGACACCGTCATCTGCGTCAGAATCTAAGAGTGGACAACCTATGCTAGTAGTACGCGCAATCAAAGCCGAAGACCTCGACGCCCTGTACGTGATGGCCACGCAGGTCGGCAGCGGCATGACCACCCTCAAGCCGGACATGAAGATGATGGGCGACCGCGTGGCGATCGCCGTCGCTTCGTTCGCCGAGAGCATCCCGCCCGAAAAGCGCGACTACATGTTCGTCATGGAGGATACCGACACGGGCCGCCTGGCCGGCGTGTGCGCGATCAAGGGCGCGGTCGGCTTGACGGAGCCGTTCTATAACTATCGCATCGGCACGCTGGTGCACTCGAGCCGCGAGCTCGACGTGTTCACCCGCATGGACACGCTGTACCTGTCGAACGACCTGACCGGCAGCACCGAACTGTGCTCGCTGTTCCTGCATCCCGACTACCGCACCGGCAACAACGGCAAGCTGCTGTCGAAGAGCCGCTTCCTGTTCATCGCGCAGTTCCCGCACCTGTTCACCGAAAAGCTGATCGCGGAGATGCGCGGCTACCAGGAGGAGAGCGGCCGTTCGCCGTTCTACGAAGGTTTGGGCCGCCACTTCTTCAAGATGGACTTCGACCACGTGGACGACCTGACCGCCGTCGGCAAGAAGTCCTTCATCGCCGAGCTGATGCCGCGCCAGCCGCTGTACGTGGCCTACCTGCCGGACGACGCGCAGGCCGTGATCGGCAAGGTGCACACCTCGACCGCGCCCGCGCGCCGGCTGCTGGAGCAGGAAGGCATGTACTTCGAGGGCTATATCGACATCTTCGACGCCGGTCCGGTGCTGCAGGCCCGCGTGTCCGAGCTGCGCGCGATGCGCGACAGCACGCTGGCCGAGATCGGCCTGGCCGGCGACTGGGATTCGGCCTGCGCACCGGAGACCGCCGTGGCCGAACCGATGCTGGTGTCGAACACCACGCTCAAGGATTTCCGCATGATCCTGTCGCAGTCGGTGCCGGTCGCCGGCATCGTGGCGCTGCCGGACGCCGAACAACAACTCCTGCACTGCCACACCGGCGATACCGTGCGCACGCTGTCTCTCAATCTGAGGAAGAATCCACATGTCTAACGTTTTAAGCAACTACATTAACGGCGAATGGCTGCCGGGCAGCGGCGCCGAACTGGTCACCATCGACCCGTCGAACGGCAAGCAGACCTGGGCCAGCAAGGAATCGACCGCGCAGGACGTGGCGCAGGCTTGCGCCGCCGCGCGCGGCGCCTTCGAAGCCTGGGCGCTGACGCCGCTGGCCGAGCGCATCGCCGTCTGCACCCGTTTCCGCGATCTGCTGAAGCAGGACGCCGAAGAGCTGGCGCTGCTGATCTCCGAGGAAGTCGGCAAGCCGCTGTGGGAAGCCCGCACCGAGGCGACCACCATGGCCAACAAGATCGACATCTCGGTCCAGGCCTACGGCGCGCGCACCGGCGAAACGCAGAGCAAGGTCGCCGACGGCGAGGCCGTGCTGCGCCACCGTCCGCACGGCGTGTTCGGCGTGTTCGGTCCATACAACTTCCCCGGCCACCTGCCGAACGGCCATATCGTGCCGGCGCTGATCGCCGGTAACACCGTCGTCTTCAAGCCCAGCGAATTCGCCCCGCGCACCGCCGTCAAGACCGTGCAACTGTGGGAGAAGGCCGGCTTACCGAAGGGCGTCATCAACCTGGTCAACGGCGGCCGCGATGCGGGCATCGCGCTGGGCCGGAACGAACTGCTGGACGGCGTGCTGTTCACCGGCAGCTGCCAGACCGGCACCGCGCTGCACAAGCAGTTCGGCGGCCAGCCGGGCAAGATGCTGGCGCTGGAAATGGGCGGCAACAATCCGCTGGTGGTGTGGGACGTCAAGGACATCGACGCCGCCGTCTTCATGGCGATTTCGTCGGCCTTCATCTCGGCCGGCCAGCGCTGCACCTGCGCGCGCCGCCTGATTGTCAATCAGGGCGCCGAGGGCGATGCGATCGTCGTGCGCCTGGTCGATGTCGCCAGCCGCCTGACGGTCGGCGCCTCGAACGCGGAACCTGCGCCATTCATGGGTCCTGTGGTTTCGTCAGCCGTCGCTAAACGACTGGTGCAGGCGCAGGCCGACATGGTGGCCAAGGGCGGCAAGAGCCTGCTGCAGATGCGCCAGCTGGACGAGAACACCGGCTTCGTCACCGCCGGCATCGTCGATGTGACCGATGCGCAGGGCATTCCGGACGAAGAGTGGTTTGGCCCGCTGCTGCAGGTGATCCGCGTGGCAGACTTCGACAGCGCGATCAAGGCGGCCAACGCCACCGAATTCGGCCTGGCATCGGCGCTGATCTCGAACGACGAGAACCTGTGGAAGATCTTCCAGGTCCGCGCGCGCGCCGGCATCGTCAACTGGAACCGTCCGACCACCGGCGCCGCCAGCAGCGCGCCGTTCGGCGGCGTGGGCAAGTCGGGCAGCCATCGTCCGAGCGCCTACTACGCGGCGGACTACTGCGCCTACCCGGTCGCATCGATCGAAAACAACGTACTTGAAATGCCTGCGAAGCTGTCGCCGGGTATGAACTTCTAAGGAACTGCCATGAGCGCACGCGAATTCAATTTTGACGGTCTGGTCGGCCCATCGCACAACTACGCCGGTCTGTCGTTCGGCAATGTGGCCTCGTTCAGCAACGTCAAGAGCGCTTCGAATCCGAAGCTGGCGGCCCTGCAAGGCCTGGCCAAGATGCGCGCGCTGGCCGCGCGCGGCTTTGGCCAGGCGCTGTTGCCGCCGCAGGACCGTCCGAATTTCCGCCTGCTGCGCAGCATAGGCTTTACCGGCAGCGATGCCGAGGTGCTGGCGAAGGCCGCCAAGGAAGCGCCGGTTATCCTGGCCTGCGCCTGGTCGGCCTCGCCGATGTGGACCGCCAACGCGGCCACCGTCAGCCCATCCGCCGACAGCGCCGATGGCCGCGCGCATTTCACCGCCGCCAACCTGAACAACAAGCTGCACCGCGCTTTCGAGCACGCGCAGTCGGCCCGTTCGCTGCGCGCCATCTTCAAGGACGACAAGCACTTCGCCGTGCATGACGCCTTGCCGGGCACACCGGCGTTCGGCGACGAAGGCGCGGCCAATCACACGCGCCTGTGCAAGGACCACGGCAGCGCCGCCGTCGAGATGTTCGTCTACGGCCGTACCGAGTTCGACGTGTCGGCATCGCAGCCGAAAAAATACCCGGCACGCCAGACGCTGGAAGCGTCGCAGGCGGTCGCGCGACTGCACGGCCTGTCGGCGGAACGCACCGTCTACATCCAGCAGAATCCCGACGTGATCGACCAGGGCGTGTTCCACAACGACGTCATCGCGGTAGGCAACGGCAATGTGCTGTTCTACCACGAGCAGGCTTTCGCCGACGAAGCGGGCGCGCTCGAGCAGCTGCGCCGCGCGATGGGCGGCGTGGGCGCGGACCTGAACGCGATCCGCGTCGACACGGCAAAGGTGTCGGTGGCCGACGCGGTGCACAGCTACCTGTTCAACAGCCAGCTGCTGAGCAAGGGCAACGGCAAGATGGCGCTGGTGATCCCGCAGGAATGCCAGGAAAACGCCGCCGTCGCGGCCTATCTCGAAGGCCTGGTCGCCAGCGGCAACGCGGTCGACGAACTGATACATTTCGACCTGCGCCAGTCGATGCGCAACGGCGGCGGTCCTGCGTGCCTGCGCCTGCGCGTGGCGCTGACCGACGCCGAAGCGGCGGCCATGCATCAAGGCGTGGTGATGACGGAAGCGCTGTACCACACGCTGGTGGCGTGGGTCGAGAAACACTACCGCGACCGCCTGGAGCCGTCCGACCTGGCCGATCCCGCGCTGGCGATCGAGGTGCACGCCGCGCTGGAAGATTTGAGCCGTATTTTGGGCCTGCCTGGCCTGTACGATTTGTAAAACGGGATTTCACCCCCATATGGCGATTTGGTGTTTAATAACACGCGACCACCGCCGCGCAGCCACAAGCCGGCGCGGCTCTGCAACATAAAATACTCATAACGTATTGGAGAAGCAACGATGAAACAAATGCCACAAGACCTGCGCAAACAGACGCTGGATTTGGTCAACGCAAGCAAGCCTGCCAGCGACAGCACACAAGTCGCGGCGCTGATCGGCGCCTGGCTCGGCTCCCTGGATGACGAAGACTTGTCGGGCACCGCGCCCGACAGCCTGGCGCCAGTTTTGTGGGATGGTTTCACCTTCGCTTCCAAGCGCACCGGATCCGGCGCGCAAATCGCCAAACTGCGCTACGCGGACGGCCGCGGCGGCATGGCCACCGCGCTGCTGATCCTGAACGATGACATGCCGTACCTGGTGGACTCCATCGTCATGGCGATGCGCAAGCTGCGCGTCGGCGTCGACGGCGTGTTGAATTCGGTGCTGCCGGTCGCGCGTAACGCGGACGGCGTGGTGACGGCCGTCGGCCAGAGTGGCGACAAGCTGGAATCGTACGTACTGTGCCTGCTGTCCGAAGACCTGCCGGATGCTGAAATCGGCATGCTGGTCGAGCGACTGGAAATGGTGTCGCGCGATGCCGCCGTGGTCCGCCGCGACAAGGCCGCGATGGAAGCGCACTTCAGCCGCATCGGCGCCGAAGCCGCCGCCCACGGCGACGAAGGCAAGGAAGTCGCGGCCTTCCTCGAATGGGCCAAGACCGAAGGCTTCGAGCCGTTCGGCTATGCCTACTACCAGGTCAAGCCGGGCGTGCGCGAACTGGAACGCGACATCCCGAGCCGCATCGGCGTGCTGCAGGATACGTCGCATCCGGTCTACGGCACCTGCCTGGCCAATATTCCCGGAGATTTCGACACGCTGTCGAAACGCGCCAACACGCTGTCCATCGTCAAGGCCGACGTCGAAGGCACGCTGCACCGCGACCAGCAGCTGGACTTCATCGGCGTGCGCCACACCGACGCGCAAGGCGCGATCCTTGGCGAATATTGCTTCGTCGGTTTGTTCACCCGCGCCGCCACCGCCACGCCGTTGAATCGCCTGCCGTTCGCGCGCGGCCGCGTCGCCAAGGTGTTGAGCATCGCCGGCGTGCGCCAGGAAGGCTTCCGCGCCGAGAAATTCATCGAGATCCTGGAATCGCTGCCGCGCACCGAAGCGCTGGAAGGCGAACCGGAATGGCTGGCCGAGGTCTGCGGCGCCGTGGTATCGCTGTACAAGCAGCCGCGCACCAAGGTGTTTGCCCGCCGCGACGTCTATGCGCGCCACCTGAATGTACTGGTCTACCTGCCGCGCGAGCGTTACAGCGCAAGCGTCGCTTCGTCGCTGGCCAAGGCGCTGCAAGCCAGCTCCGGCGCCCAGCATGTCAGCTCGCAGACGCTGGTGGCCGATGGTCCGCTGGCCCGCGTCTACCTGATCGCCCATGCCGCGCGCTATCCGCTGGACCTGGAAACCGATATCCAGCAGCCGCTGTTGTCGGTGCTGGACGGCTGGCATGACCAGTTCTCCGCGCTGGCCGACGCCGTGCCGAACGTGCCGATGCGCGCGCACCTGCGCCGCATGTGCGCCACGCTGCCGACCGACTATGTCGCTTCGACCGCGCCGCAAGCCGCCTTCCACGACCTGGAAGCGATCCTGGCCAACACCGACCCATCGCGCGTGGACGTTCGCGTCGACGTCGGCAACGGCGCGGAGGCAGATGCCACCACGATCCGTTTGTATTCCGTCGACCGCGTACCGTCGCTGTCAACCATCCTGCCTGCGTTGCATAACGCCGGCGTCGCCATCGACCGCGAACAGGCGCACTCGATCCGCCTGGACGGCCAGCGTCGCTTCGTCACCAGCCTGACGGTGGATGTAGCCAGCGCCGCCAACCTGGCCAAGGCCGAAGTGGTGCCGGTCGCGCAGGAACTGTTTGCCTCGCTGTTCAACAACGAGGCCGAAGACGGCCGCCTGAACGGCCTGGTCATCGAAGGCGGCTTGAGCGTGCGACAAGTGCAACTGGTGCGCGCCTACATGAGCTACTGGCGCCAGACCGGCACCCGTTTCTCGGTGCGCTACATCGCTGAAACGCTGCGCAAGCAGCCGGCGATTGTGAAGGAGCTGGTGGACGCGTTCCTGCAGCGCTTCAATCCCGCGCTGGACGCCGCCACCCGCGCCGCCGCACTCGATACGCTGGCCGGCATCAAGAGCCGCCTGCCGGCCATCAACCACGCCGACAGCGAAGAAGTGCTGGGTGCGATGGTCGACCTGATCACCGCCACGCTGCGCACCAACTACTTCCAGAACAATCAGAAGGGCGACAAGATCATCTTCAAGTTCGACACCAGCAATCTGTCGCTGGTGCCGGAGCCGCGTCCGTTCCGCGAGATCTTCGTGTTCTCGCGCCGCTTCGAAGGCGTGCACCTGCGCGGCGGCCCTGTCGCCCGCGGCGGCCTGCGCTGGTCGGACCGCATGGAAGACTACCGCACCGAAGTCCTCGGCCTGGTCAAGGCGCAGATGGTGAAGAACGCCGTCATCGTGCCGGCTGGCGCCAAGGGAGGCTTCGTTTGCAAGCAGATGCCGAAGGACGCCGTGCGCGAGACCATCGCGGCCGAAGGCGAGGCGGTGTACCGCCTGTTCATCGCCAGCCTGCTGGAAATGACCGACAACCGTGTGCTGGGCAATATCGTTTCGCCGGCCGACACCGTCTGCTACGACGGCAACGACCCGTACCTGGTGGTGGCTGCCGACAAGGGCACCGCGACCTTCTCCGACATCGCCAACGGCATCGCCGTGGAGCGCGGCTTCTGGCTGGGCGACGCGTTCGCGTCGGGCGGCTCGAACGGCTACGACCACAAGAAGATGGGCATCACCGCCAAGGGCGCGTTTGAAGCCGTCAAGCGCCACTTCTACGAAATGGATCACGACATCCACGCCACGCCTGTGACCATGGTCGGCGTCGGCGACATGTCGGGCGACGTGTTCGGCAACGGCGCGCTGTTGTCGCGCAAGCTGAAGATCGTCGCGGCCTTCGATCACCGCCACATCTTCCTCGATCCGAATCCGGACATGGAAAAATCCTTCGTCGAACGCGAGCGCATGTTCGCGCTGCCGCGCTCCTCGTGGGACGACTACAACAAGGAACTGATCTCGGCCGGCGGCGGCGTGTACCCGCGCACCGCCCGCAGCATCGAGCTGTCGCCGCAGATCCGCGCCGCGCTGGATATCGAGGAAACCTCGCTGCCGCCGGAAGAGCTGATGCACCGCATCCTGCTGGCGCCGGTGGACCTGTTCTATAACGGCGGTATCGGCACCTACATCAAGGCGTCGACCGAATCGCACGCGCAGGTCAAGGACCGCGCCAACGACAACATCCGCGTCGACGGCAACCAGCTGCGTTGCAAGGTCGTGGCCGAGGGCGGCAACCTGGGCGCGACCCAGGCCGGCCGCATCGAGTTCGCGCTGTCGGGCGGCCGCATCTTCACCGATGCGATCGACAACTCGGCCGGCGTGGATTGCTCCGACCATGAAGTGAACGCGAAGATGTGGCTGGACGTGGAAATGAACGCCGGCCAGTTGAGCGAAGCGGACCGCAACCGCGTGCTGAACGAAATGACCGCCGACATCGAACGCCTGGTCCTGCGCGACAACACGCTGCAAACGCAGTTGCTGGTGCGCGAAGCCCAGGCGCAGGCCGACGCCTCCGTGCAGGACGGCTACGCATCGCTGATCGCCTTCCTGGAAGAAGAGGGCGCGCTGTCGCGCGAGCTGGAGCAGCTGCCATCCGTGGCTGAACTGGCGCGCCGCAAGGCCGACGGCCGTGGCCTGACCACGCCGGAACTGGCGGTGGTGATCGCCAACGTCAAGAACCGCTACAAGCGCATCCTGTCGGCGCTGCCGCTGACGGACCTGAGCTGGGCCGAGTCGGTGCTGAAGCCGTACTTCCCGGACCTGCTGGTGGCTACCCGTCCCGCGCTGGGGCACCCGCTGGCCAACGCCATCCTGGCGACCGTGCTGGCCAATGAATCGGTCAACCGTTGCGGTCCATTGATGCTGCGCCAGCTGGCCGGCGAGCATGGCGTGGATGAACCGGAAGTGATCCTGGCGTGGGGCCAGGCATGGTCCGCGCTGAACCTGGCGCCTGTCTTTGCCACGCTGGATGCCGACGCGCTGAAGGTGCCGCGCGCCGTGTCGATCAAGGTCGACGGCCGTACCCGCGTGCTGCAGAAATCCGTCATCGAAGGCGTGCTGACGGTGCCTGCGGACCAGCTGCGCGCGGGCGTGGCCGAACTGACCAAGCTGTTCGCCAAGCCGGAGACGCTGGCGGCGCTGACGCCTGCGGGTAGTCAGTCCGACGCGGATATCACCGCCGGCCTGCGCACCGGTTTTGTGCTGGCATGGAAAGCGGTCGAAGCGATCGAGGCGGTGGCGGCGTTTGTGTTTGCCGCGCTGTCGGTATCGCGTCCGGAAGGCATGGACCTGCCGGCGTTCCTGCAGGTTGGCTTGGCGTTGCGCGCGCAGGTCGGCATCGATACGCTGGAGCGCGGCCTGAAACTGCCTGCCACCAGCCGTTCACAGGAGCAGCTGCGCAGCTATGCGCAGAACGCGCTGCGCCGCACGCAGCAACGCCTGCTGTCGCAGGTGCTGCAGCATGCGACCGGCGGCCACAGCGCGTCGGAGGCGGTGGAAGTCGTGGCCAACACGCTGGGCCTGTCCGGCTATGCGGCGGCGACGGACCTGGAGCAGGCGATGCTGGATGTGTGGGCATTGTCCGAAGCGACCAACTCCGGCAACACGATGCTGGTGGTGTAAGGCGATGGGAGATTTTCCAGCAGCCTTGCCGGAAGCCGTACGCTCGCTCGCCGAAGCGGATTTCAGCGCCGTGGCGCAGCGCTTTTCGGCGGCCGGTTTTGCGGTGGCGCAGCCGGCCGACGGTATCCTGACCATCAAGGCTGCCGGCGATCGTCCGAGCGTGCTGGTCTCGGTCGGTGTGCACGGCGACGAGACCGGCCCGATCGAGATGGTGGCGTATCTGCTGGACGCCCTGTCGCATCAGGCTTCCTCGCTGGCGGTCAACCTGATGCTTTGCGTCGGCAATATCGGCGCCATCCGCGCCGGCAAACGCTTCATCGATGCCGACCTGAACCGCATGTTCCGCAAGGAGCGCGGGTCGCTGGAAGGCACCGCCGAAGCGGCGCGCGCCGACGTGATGATCGCCGCCACCACGGCCTTCTTTGCGGATGCGGGGCCGGTGCGTTGGCACCTGGATCTGCACACGGCGATACGGCCGTCGGTCTATCCAACCTTCGCCATCGTGCCGGAGATTATCGCGGACCAGCCGCGGCATACGCTGATCGAATGGCTGGGCCTGGCCGGCATCGGCGCCGTCATCATGAACCCGGCGTCGGTGGGGACGTACAGCTACTATTCGGCCGAGCATCATGCGGCGGCCGGCACCACGATCGAGCTGGGGCGCATCGGCACGCTGGGCCAGAACGACCTCGCGCAATTTGCCGACGCCTCGCTGGCGCTGGACGATCTGCTGCGCGGCGCGGCCAGGCGCGAGGCCAAACAACAGCCGCACGTCTTCAACACCGCGCGCCAGATCATCAAGTTGAGCGATCAGTTCCAGATGGCCTTCGGCAAGGACACGCACAACTTCACGGCGCTGAAGCAAGGCGAGGAAATCGCCCGCGACGGCGACACGATCTACACCGTCCAGCATCCCGAGGAGCTGGTGGTTTTCCCCAATCCCGACGTGCGCGTCGGCCTGCGGGCCGGCTTGATGGTGGTGCGCGTCAGCTGATCCCGATCTTTACCCGCCTTTACACCTTGCGGGATCATGGTTACATGGATTAGTTCGTTAACAGGAGCAGCATTGTCCTTAACTACGGAGTAAGCACCATGACGACAGCAATCAGCGGCATCTCAAGCACCAGCACCCAAGCCACCGTCTTCGATCCCGCCAAGGGCGCGGCGCGCTTTGCATCCAAGGTATTCAGCGATCTGGATACCGACAAGGATGGCAAGGTCAACAAGGATGAATTCGTGTCCGGCCTGGAGTCCAAGGGCGTATCGGCCGATGACGCCACCAAGCAGTTCGACGCCATCGACACGCAGAAGAACGGCTCGATCACGCAGTCCGATCTGGAGACGGCGATCAAGAGCGGCACCTTCGCACCGCCGCGTCCTGCGGGTGGTGCGGGCGGCACCGGCGGAGCACACGGCGGTGGCAAGCCTCCTGAAGGCGCGGGCGGAGCAGGTGGCGCCAGCAGCTCGACCAAAACCTACGAAGCGGCCGACACCAACCAGGATGGCACGGTCTCCGAACAGGAGCAGCTGGTCTACGATGTCTCGCATCCATCGGACAAGGCTTCCGATGCCAGCAAAATCGGCAACAACGTCGACGAGCTGGCCTGACGGCGCGCATGGTGGGTAGCGGCTATACTGCTGTATTCAATCAACAGGAGCAGACTATGTCGCTATCGATGCATCAGGTTTCGGTGCCCGTGTTTGTGCGCGGGTTGAATGTGCTGGCGGATTTGCTGCACAAGGCGGAGGCGCACGTGGAGCAGCATGGCTCGGTGCCGGATGCGATGATCTCTGCGCGGCTGGCCGACGATATGCTTCCGCTGTCGGCGCAGGTGCAGCGCGCCAGCGATACGTCGAAAATGTCGGTGGAGCGCCTCAGCGGCGTGGCGGCGCCCAAGTTTGAAGACAACGAGACGTCGTTCGATCAATTGCAGGAACGCATCGCCAACACCATCGCCTATCTGAACAGCGTCGACGCGGATGCGCTGGCGGGCAGCGAGGTGCGTACGATCAAACTTAATTTTGGTTCGTTCCAGCCCGAGTTCAAAGGTGACGATTACCTGTTGACCTTCGCGCTGCCGAATTTCTTCTTCCACATCGTCACCGCGCACGACATCCTGCGCAACCAGGGCGTGCCGGTGGGGAAACGCGACTATCTGGGACCGTTCGCTTAACCGCGCATCAGCAACGCCGCCAGGGTGCCCGCCAGCCCCAGCAGGGCCACGGCGGCGCCCGCCACCGCAGGGTGGAAACGCCGGGATACGGTAGGGATCTTTTGGATAGGCATGGCAGGCTCCTTCTTGACGGAATGTAACACTTGACTCAAGAGTAGCGGGGCGCGGGTTTTCAATCTATACATCGTGCTGTATCAAAAGTAAGCAACTGTAACCTTCCCCTTGTGGCGTCTGGCCTCTGAGTTGTTTTTCTAACACAAAATTACTGTATGGCGATGGGCCGGAAGGCCCTATAATCGCTTAGTTTTTTTGCCCGAACATCTCTCCCACAAGGAACCGCCTGTGAACCAAACGCTGGTCCAGAAACTGACCCGTACCAAACCGGTCGACACCACAGCAGTAGAACACGCCCCAAGCAGCAACAGCCTGCACCGCTCCATCGGACTGTTTCCCCTGACTATGATCGGTGTCGGCGCCACGATCGGCACCGGCATTTTCTTCACGATGGTCGAAGCCGTGCCAAAAGCCGGTCCTTCCGTGATCCTGTCCTTCCTGTTCGCCGCGATCACCGCCGGCCTGACCGCGCTGTGCTATGCCGAGCTGTCGTTCCGCATTCCGGCGTCCGGCTCTTCGTACTCCTTCGCTTACGCGACGGTGGGCGAGTTCCTGGCCTTCATCATGGCCGCCTGCCTGCTGCTCGAATATGGATTGGCGGCCAGCGCCACGGCGATCGGCTGGTCCGACTACCTGAACAACTTCCTCAACAACGCCTTCGGCTGGCATATCCCCGAAGTGCTGCGCTCGCCGATGATAGTGTCGACGGCCAAGGGCATCGAGTTCCATGGCGGCCATATCAACCTGCCGCCCATCCTGCTGGTGGGCCTGTGCTGCCTGCTGCTGATACGCGGCACCAAGGAATCGGCCACCACCAACGCGATCATGGTGATGATCAAGCTGGCGATCCTGATCTTCTTCGTGGTGATCGCCTTCTCCGGCTTTGATATAAACAATTTCCATCCGTTCTTCAGCCCGGACAACGGCGTCCACATCACCGGCATGACCGGCGTGACGGCCGCCGCGGCAACCGTGTTCTTCTCCTTCATCGGCCTGGACACCGTGGCCACCGCCGGCGAGGAAGTGCGCGACCCCAAGCGCAATGTGCCGATCGGCATCCTGGCCGCGCTGGGCATCGTGACCCTGTTCTACCTGCTGGTGGCCGTGGCGGCCATGGGCGCGCAGCCGGCCTATAAATTCGCCGGGCAGGAAGCCGGCCTCGCCGTGATCCTGCAGAACGTCACCGGCAAGACCTGGCCGGCGCTGGTGCTGGCTGCGGGCGCGGTGATCTCGGTGTTCAGCGTGACCTTGGTGACGATCTACGGCCAGACCCGCATCCTGTACGCGATCTCGAAGGACGGCCTGATCTCGCCATCGTTCCGCAAGGTGAGCCCGCGCACGGCATCGCCGGTGCACAACACCTTGATCGTCTGCACGGTGGTGGGCCTGGTGGCCGGCTTTGTCGACGCGACCTTCCTGTGGGACATGGTCAGCATGGGCACGCTGACGGCCTTCATCGTGGTGTCGCTGGCGGTGCCGGTGATGCGCAAGAAGGAAAACGGCAAGGGCACCAAGGGCTTCCGCGTGCCTTTCGGCCCTTACTTTGTGCCGGGCCTGAGCATCTGCGCCTGCCTGTACCTGATGTTCGGCCTGTCGCTGACGACTTACACCATCTTCATCATCTGGATGAGCGCCGCGATCGTTACCTATTTCTTCTACGGCATCCGCAAGTCGAACCTGAACAAGTAACAGCCCTGGACGTAAAAAAGCCCCGGCGCGCTGAATGCGGCCGGGGCTTTTTTTACGTCTGCAGCTTACGCTTCGTCTTTGCTTGGGTTGGCACCCAGGTACAGGCGCAGAACGAGGCCGGACAGGGCGATGGCGGCAGGCAGGTTTTCGATAATGGTCAGCATGGTGATCTCCAGGAAGTTAAATTCAAAAATTGGTTCAATTAACCGCGCGACGCCATGAAGCGCAGTTCGGCAGACAGGTTAGGGGAATGACGTTCGCAATCATTGGCCAGGCTGTTCAGCCAGTAAATCGAAGCTTCCTTGCTGTGCATCTCGGCCACCTCGTCCGCCACTACGGCTGGACTTGCCTTGACAGCGAACAGTGCTGCGATCAATTGGCGGGCGGCAGTTGCCACGTTGCTCAGGTAGCCATTGCTTGCGAAGTCGTTGTAGGTCAGGTTGGTCGTGCTCATCAGAAGCTCCTATGAATGTTCGTTTGTTGCAGTGCAGTATGCGCGGCTTTCAGTAATAAGAAAACTTTTGATTTGTGATAAACGCCATAAGTTTTCTATATAACTGGTGCTTTCTCCTATGAGAAAAGCGTTCCTATTGGCAACGTTATAGTCAGTATTTCTTGGCTCGGACGCGTTCGTTCGAGGTATCATTGTGTCCAATTGGCAATAATCTGATGGAGTTTCGATGTCCCTGCGCACAAAATTCATGCTGGCTTTGCTGCTGACCGGTCTGGCTGCGGTGGCGATGGTGGGGGGACTGGCGTACGTCGGCATGACCAAGAAAGTCGACCTGATCCGGCGCCAGCAGGCGGCCGATCATTTCTACGACGCCGTCAACGCTTATCTGCAAAAGCATGGCAGCTGGGAGGCGGCCGTGGCCGCCGAGCCGTTCGACAACTATATGCATCGCGCCGACGGCCGGCCGGATAACGGCAGGCCACCGCGCGAGGAAGATGGCCAAAGATCGGAAGGGCCACCGCCCGAAGGCCCTCGTGGCGAGGAGAACGGGCCGCCGGAAGGCCGTCGCCCGCCACCGCCACGGGGGCCGGGTGCGGGCGGAGAGCCGCCTTTCCACTTCATCCTGACCGGCCCGAACTACCGTGTGCTGCTGGGCGCCGGCGTCTATCGTCACGACGACCTGCTGCCGGAGGCCTCGCGCAAGGACGCGCGCCCGGTGATGGTGAACGGCCAGGTGGCCGCCTACATCTCGCCGGAAGGCGTGTTCACGCCCAGCAAGCAGGAACTGCAATACCTGGCGGCGATGCGCGAGGCGCTGATCGCCGGCGTGACGGGCGCCGCGGTGCTGGCGCTGGCGCTGGGCGTGCTGCTGAGCCGTGGACTGAGCCGCAAGCTGAGCCACCTGACCGGCGCCGTGCGGGCGATGCACGGCGGCTCGCTGCTGCAGCGCGTGCCGGTGGAGGGCAAGGACGAAGTGGCGACGCTGGCCAGCGCCTTCAACGACATGAGCGAGAAGCTGGCGCGCTCGCACGAAGAGTTGAAGAACTCGCACCAGACCATCCTGGCGCAGGCGGAGCAGATGCGCGAGTTGAGCGTGCGCGATGCGCTGACCAAGCTGCATAACCGCCGGCACTTCGACGAGCAGGCCACCACGCTGTTCAGCCATGCGGTGCGCCACCAGCGCCCATTCAGCATGGTGATCGGCGATATCGATCACTTCAAGCGCATCAACGACCAGTTCTCGCATGCCACCGGCGACGCGGTGCTGCGCCAGGTGGGCGAGATCCTGCGCAGCCACATGCGCCTGAGCGACCTGGTGGCGCGCTACGGCGGCGAGGAATTCGTCATCGCCTTCCCGGAGACCGAGCTGCCGCAGGCGGCCGCGCTGTGCGACAAGCTGCGCAACCTGATCGAGGGCTTCCCGTGGCATGAAATGCACCCGGACCTGAAGGTGACCATGAGCATGGGCGTGTACGCCGACATCGCCGCCGGCACGGCGGAAGCGATGCTGCAGAAGGCCGACGCGCTGCTGTACCGCGCCAAGGAGTCGGGCCGCAACCGGGTGTGCTTCGCCTAGCGCCTGTCCAGCCAGCGGCCGCCGAACATGGTGCAGACCAGCGACAGCACGATCAGCGTGATGCCGCCCCACTGCCAGGCGGTGATGACGTCGCCCAGCACGATCATGCCGGTGCTGATGCCGACCACCGGCACGCCAAGGCTGAACGGCGCGACGCGGTTGACGGGGTGGCGCTTCAACAAACGCGTCCACATCGCGTAGCCGAGGATGGTGGCCATCCAGCCAAGGTAGGCGACGGCGATCCAGGTGCTGAAAGGCGCGGCGGTCCAGTGCCAGCGGGTGGCGGGAGCGTCGAAGGCCAGCGACAGGCCGACGAACGGCACGATGGGCACCAGGCTGCACCAGACCATGAAGCTCACCACATCGAATTGCGGCGTGGCCTGCTGCGCGCGGCGCACGACGATGTTCGATGCCGCCCACATCGCGGCGGCGGCCAGGCACAGGGCGAAGCCGCCAGCGGTGGTGGCGCCGGCGTGGCCAGGTTGCACGTAGTTCATGCCGAAGCAGACCAGGCCTGCGGCGGCCAGCAGCAAGCCCGCCTGCAGCGCGCGGCTGGCGCGTTCGTGCAGCAGCGCGAAGCCGAAGAAGGCGGTGAAGAAGACCTGGGTTTGCAGGATCACCGAGGCCAGCGAGGCCGACATGCCGATCCGCAGCGACAGGAACAGCAGGCCGAATTGGCCGACGCCCTGGAACAGGCCGTACAGCACGACCCACTTGACCGGCAGCTTGGGCGGACGCACGAACAGGATCAGCGGCAGCACGGCGAAGACGTAGCGGCCGGCGCCCATCTGGAACGGAGTCAGGTCGCGCAGGCCGACCTTCATCGCGACGAAGTTGGTGCCCCAGATCAGGACGACGAACAATGCGGACACCAGGTCGCGCGTGCTGAAGGAAGTGGACGATGAGTTCATCGCCCTATGTTATCAGCCTAGGCGACGTCGCGTACGATGGCTTCGCTGTGGACGATGATCTTGAGGGCGTCGGCCTGCAGCAGGCGGATGCGGCGCTGGACCAGCGGCCAGCCGGACCACGGCACGCTGGTTTCGTCGATGGACGGTGCGGCGGCTGGTGCGGTCATCGTCATGGCGGCCTTGCCCTGCGGCGCCAGCGCCTGCGTCAGGATGCGCACCACCTGGTCGTGGCTTTCGCTCAGCATGGCGTTGACGGGCGCCGTCGGCAGTTCCTTCGTGTGGCGGCGCAGGATGGCGCGCAGCGCGGCCACATGGGCCACCAGCAGGTAGTTCTGCACGATGAACAGATTGATGTCCTCCACCGCTCGCTGCATGCGGGCCGGCTCGTCGAGCATGCGCACCAGCGCGGAGCTGAGCGAGGCCAGGCTGTCCATCAGCCGCTTGCGCTCGATGCGGTAGGCGAAATCGTCCTTGCCCTTGCCTTGCAGCAGATCGAAGCTGGCCCGCATGTAGCGCAGGTTCACGTCCAGCACCTCGCGGATCAGGCCCGGCAGGGTTTGATATTCCCAGCTGGCCAGCACGAAGCTGAACGCCGTCGCCACGGCCGCGCCGATGAAGGTGTCGATCAGGCGCTCCATGATCAGGTCGTGGTTGCCCGGCGCGATCAGGTGCATTTGCAGCAGTATCATGATACTGACGGCGATCGCCGCATAGCGGTAGCGCAGGTAGATGAAGGTCGGCGTGGCCACTGTCGACAAAATCAGGAAGCCCAGTATCACCGCCGGATAGTTGAAGAACTTGATGATCAGCGCGGTGATCACGCAACCGACGATGGTGCCGACGATGCGGTCGCCGCGGCGCTGCTTGGTCATGCTGAAGCTGGGCTTGAGGATGATGACGATGGTCAGCACGATCCAGTAGCTGTGCGCCGCATACGGCAGCCACGCGGCCACCGCCAGGCCGACCGAGATCGCCATCGCCACGCGGAGCGAGAAGCGGAAGATCGGCGAGTCCCAGCGCAGGTGCGACAGGATCATGCGGAACTCGTACTTCTGCTGCGACAGGAACGGGCCCATGTCGGCGTCGACCCAGAATGGCGTGCTGTCGTAGGCCTTCTGGCTGGCCTGGTGCAGCTCGCCGATCATCTTGATGATGGCGCGGATCTTGTTGCGCTGGGCGCGCAGCACGGCCAGCGCCTCCTGCTGCGGCTTGCCCTCGTCGATGCGGCGCTGCAGGGCCGCCAGCTCCGCCTCTATCGCCTCCAGCTCCGGTGCGTAGCTGATCTCCGGGTAGGAAGCCTTCTTGCGGGTGACGTCGTAGGCCACCGATTCGATATCGCGCGCAGCCTTGTAAGCCAGGTCGTGCAGCGTTTTCAGCACCGGCGCATCGGCCAGGTGCAGGCGCAGCTGGGTGTAGTCGGTGTGGGTCGACAGGATCAGCTCATACAGGTCCAGCATGCAGACGTGGGTCTGCACGACGATGGCGTCCTTGCTGTTCTGGTGGCTGCGCAGTATCAGGTCGCGCGACGCCTGCTGGCGGTCGGCCAGCAGGCTTTGATGGCGCACCAGCTTGTTGAATTGTTCGGTGAGGTTGTAGCGGTTGTCGTAGAAGTCGGCCTTGATGTCGATGTAGGCGGCCAGCTCGAACAAGGCTTCCGCCAGCACCTGCTGCTTGATGCGGTGGCGCAGTATCCACGAGATGCCCATGGCGTAGGCCAGGTAGGCGACGGCGCCCAGCGTGAACAGGCCGGTGTGGATGAAGGACTCGCGCACCGTCATCTCGTGTTCCATCGACATGGTCATGATGAACAAGGTGGCCAGTTGCAGCGGCATCGACTTCTTGCCGTAGACGACCATCATGCAGGCCAGGAAGCTGATCACCACCAGCATCGTCATCAGCAGCCATGGCAGCGGCGCGCAAAGGCTGATCAGCAGCGTGACGGCGCTGCACAGCAGCACCGAGGCGCTCATCTCGTTGAACTTGTGGCGCAACGGGCTGGGCATGTCCATCAGCGCGGTGCAGAGGGCTCCGATGCAGACCGTCATCGCGGTCGCCATGTTGGAGAACTGCAGGGCGATCAGCGTCACGCCGATCAGGCCCGCGGCAAAGCGCAGGCCCAGATAGAAGTAATGACTGTAGAAGAAGGTGCGCGGGTTGAGGGCGTAGTGCATGGCGGTTTTAGAAAACCGACAGCACCGGGTAGCGGCGCCATTCCGGCTCGGCGTGACGCTTGCCGTGCTCGAAGATGAAGCCGAGGACCTTGTCCTGGTTGGCCAGCAGTTCCGGATGGGCGGCCTTCCACTGCTCGAACCTGGCCTTCAGCTCAGGCTCGGTTTCCAGCATCTCCAGCGCCAGGTCTTCGAACACGTAGTCGGAGAACGCTTCTTTTTTCTCCAGCACGCTGTTGAAGAAGCCCCAGCGGAAGAACGAGTCGTGGCCCTGCGGTTCCAGCGTTTCGACGACGTAGCGGGCGCGCACCTGCTTGAGTGGAATGAAGTAGTCGCCCGGCTGCACGGTGAAGCTGCCGGTGCGCGCTTCCAGTTCCACCGCGTCGTGGTACATATGGCCTTCGTAGGCGTTCGGGCGCGAGGTGACGGCGGCGATATGGTAGTACTGCGCCTCGATGACCGAGGCCTCGTCGAAGCGGGCCATCTCGACGCCGTTCCATTGCAGGCGCTCGATCACTTCGCGCCAGGCTTGCGGCACCACGTATCCTTTCGGCGCACGCACGGTGACCGACGGCACGAAGCTGTTGTAGTAGGGGATGTCTTTTTCCCACGGCTTGCTGCGGTCGTAGGACAGGCGCATGTAGTCGCCCAGCAGGCTGGGGCTGCGCTTGGCTTCGTAGCCCTTGAAGCGGAAGGTCGATGGATTCGATTCGTCCAGCTTCCAGTTGACGGTCCATTCCTTTGCGCTGGCGGCCTGCTCGCGCGCTTCGGCGCGCAGCTTCTGTATCTGCTCGCCGTGGCTGACGGTGAAGGCCATCGTCACGTCCAGCAGCGCGCGCATCGAATCGTAGCGGTCCTTGAAGGGCTTGAGCATATGCGTCTCGGGCATGAAGCCGATCACGTGGTGCAGCGCCGTGAAGCCGGTCGAGAAGCGCGGCACTTCCAGGAATTCGGCGATGCCGTCGTCCGGGCTGTCCTTGACCGGGTTGACGTAGGGGCAGGTCGGCCAGCCTTTCGCCTCCATCTGCGCGTAGATGTGCGGCAGCATGGTCTCGCGCAGGAAGGGGCCGAGGCCGTAGCCCAGCTTGTCCGCCTGCGTGTGGATCAAGGTCATCGTGTACGGGTAGTCGGCGCCGTTGGAGGTGTGGGTGTCGACCATGACGTCCGGATCCCAGCTGGCGATCAGCTGGTTGAACAGCTGTGCGTTGAGCGTGTCGCACTTGATGAAGTCGCGGTTCAGGTCGAGGTGGCGGCTGTTGCCGCGGAAGCCGAACTGCTCGGGACCGTCCTGGTTCACGCGCGAGGTGTTGGCGCGGTTCAGCGCGCCGTCGACGTTGTACAGCGGGACGAACAGCAGCACCGTCTTGCCCAGCGCGGCCAGGCGGGCCGGCTCGAAGCACAGGTCGCGCACGATGGCCATGCAGGCGTCCACGCCTTCCGGCTCGCCGGGATGGATGCCGTTGTTGTTGAAGAAGACGGGGCGGCCTTCGGCCTTGATCTGCGCGCGGTCGAACACGCCGTCCGCGCTGACCACGCCCGCATGCACGGCGATGCCGCCGTCGGATACGCCGATCTGCTCAAACCGCAGCACTTGCGGGAAGCGCTGCGCCAGCTCCTGGTAGAACGCGATGCATTCAGTCCATAAGGTGGTTTGATTTTGATTGCCCTTTTCGTAAGGCGTCGGCATTTCTGGGTGCATGGCTGTCTGGATCTCAGAGGAAGTTGGCGGAAGAAGCGCGCTGGATAAGCACGTCGTCGAGGGGCGAATTGTATCATTCGTGCCCGATTTTTGAGCGCCGGCAGGCAAGCCGGCTGCCGCGATTGCGTTGCTTCAAGAAAAGCTGGCGGTGGCGGTGTTCTACTGGCTGGTGAGCCGTCAGCCAGGAGGAAGCAATGCGGAACAGGTATGGATTGCGGGCATTGATCGTGGTGCTGTTGCTGGCGCTGGGCTGCAGCATGGGCGTGGCGCAGATCGGGCCCCGTTATGTGATCGAGCTGGACGCGACCACCCGGGTGCCGCAGACGTCCGCCGGGCGTGTGCAACTGGCCGGCAAGGGGCTGGCGCTGATCCGCTTCCAGGGGCTGGATATTCTCACGGTGGGCGCCGACGCGGACGCTTACAGCGCCGAGGCGGTGCGCAACTGGCCGCAAGCCGACCTGCTGCTGGTGACGCCGGCCAGCGCCGGCCGCTACGGCGGGCTGGCGCCGCTGGATGCGCTGGGCGGCTTGCCGGTGATCATGGTCGAGCCGTCAACCAACGCTGAGCTGGGCGCTGCCGTGGCGGCGGATGCGCCGCGGTTTTATCCGATGCAAACCTGGGATACGCTGCATCTGCGCAAGGGCAAGACGCGGCTGCGGGTGACGGCGTTGCCGGGACAGCCGGGCACGTCCCACGTCGCCGGATTCATGCTGGAGGTGGGCAATAGCTGGGCGTCGTACCGGCTCTATGTCAGCTGTGAGCGCGTGGGCGAGGACGAGGCGGGACTGCTGGCGCAGCGCCTGCCGGGCGCCGACCTGGCGCTGCTGCCGGCCGGGAATACGCCCTTGCTGCTGGCGCTGCGGCGCGAGACGGCACCGCCAGGCAAGCCGGCCACGCTGACTGCGGCCGGGCTTGCCTTCAGGGCGATCAGGCGCTGATCACTTCCTGGCGTTGGTCTCTACCCACGCGGCAAAGGTGGCGGCGAACTTCTGCAGGAACTGTTTGGTGCTGTCGTTGTTCAGCTTGCCGTCCGGGCCCAGCAGGCCGGCGGCGCCGCCGATATAGGCTTCCGGCTGCTGCAGCAGCGGCATGTCGAGGAACACCATCGACTGGCGCAGGTGGTGGTTGGCGCCGAAGCCGCCGACCGCGCCCGGCGACACGCTGATGATGGCGGCCGGCTTGCCGCTCCAGACGCTGCTGCCGTAAGGGCGCGAGCCTACGTCGATGGCGTTCTTCAGCGGCGCCGGCACCGAGCGGTTGTATTCGGGCGTGAAGAACAGCACGCCGTCGACGTCCTTGATGCGCTGGCGGAAATGCGTCCACGCCTGCGGCGCGGTGGCGCCGTTCTCTTCCAGGTCCTGGTTATACAGCGGTAGTTCGCCGATCTCCACGATCTCGAACGCCAGCGATGGCGGCGCCAGCGCGATGACCTCGTGGGCGAATTTGCGGTTCAGCGAATCCTTGCGCAGGCTGCCGATCACTACGGCGATTTTTTTCGCGGCCATGACATCTCCTCAGGTTGGTGGAATGGAACGTTAATGTAACCCATTTGCAAAAAAAACCACGCCGCGTTGCCGGGGCGTGGTCGGGTCTTGCAAGCGATCAACGCTACGCCGGCTCAGGCGTTCAGTCGGCCTTGATGGCTTCGATCTGGATCGCCAGCTTGACTTCGGGAGCGAAGGCCGGGGTGCCGTAGCTCAGGCCGAAATCGGTGCGCTTGAACTCGGCCAGCGCGTTGGCGCCGCACACTTCACGCTTGTAGCGCGGGTGCATGATGCAGTTGAACTTGTCCACCTTCAGCGATACCGGCTTGGTCACGCCCAGCATCGTCAGCTCGCCGTCCACGCCGACCAGCTTGTCGCCGTCGAACTTGAACGACTTGCTCTTGTAGGTGATGGTCGGGAATTTCTCGACGTTGAACATGTCGGCCGTCTTGGCGTGGGTGTTCATCTTGTCCATGCCGAAGTCGACCGAGTCGGCCGCGATGGTCACGTCCAGCGCGCCGGTCTTGGCGGCGCGGTCCATGGTCACGGTGCCGCTGGTCTTGCCGAACTTGCCGCGCCATACCGACAGGCCCATGTGGTCGGCCTCGAAGCTCGGGTAGGTGTGCGTCGGGTCGATGTTGTAGGTGGCGGCGATGGCCGACGAGGCCGAGGCGGCCAGCAGCGTGGCGATCAGGATCTGTAATTTCATGTAGCGCTCTCCGTGTGAAAAATTATTGGCCGGCGACGACGTGGAACTTGATCGTCACTTCGTCGGCAACCATGCCGGTGTCTTTCCATTCGCCTTCGCCGATGTTGTAGGCCAGGCGTTTGATCGGCAGCGCGCCGTCGAATACCTGCTTGCCGCCGTCGGCCTTGACCGTCAGCGGGAAGGTGATGTCGGCGCTCTTGCCCTTGATGGTCAGCTTGCCGGTCACGGTCAGCTTGCCGGCGCCGGCGCTCTTGATCGCGCTCGAGACGAAGGTGGCTTTCGGGAACTGGGCCGAGTTGAACCATTCCTTCTTCGCCACTTCCTTGTTCATGTCGGCGTCGCCGACGTCCAGGCTGGCGGTCTCGACTTCAACGGTGGCCTTGGAGGCGTCCGGCTTGGCCGCATCGTAGTCGATGGCGACGGTGTATTTCTTGAACTTCGATTCCACCGGCACGTTCATCTGCTTGAACACGGCCGACACGGTCGACTTGGCGGGATCGGTTTTCAGCGCCGCGGCGCTGGCGGCCAGGGCAACGCCCATCAGGGATACGAGTACGAGTTTTTTCATTGTTGGACTCCAATAGTAGGCGAAGTTTATGGCAGCATGCGCTTGAGCGTGATGTCGCGGTCGATAAAATGGTGCTTCAGTGCGGCCAGGGCGTGGGCGACCACCGCCGCTGCCATCGTCATGGTCAAAACATAATGAACGGTCTTTAAGATGGGCTTAAGCTCGGCGTTCGGCGCGATGAGGGCCGGCAGCTGGAACAGGCCCAGGTAGACCACCGGCACGCCGGCCGCATAGGTGTACAGGTAGCCGGACACCGGCACCGCGAAGATGAAGAAGTACAGCAGGTAGTGCATGCCTTCGGCCGCCTTGTGCTGCCAGGCGGGAATGCTGGCCAGCGGCGGCGGCGGGATATTGGCCTTGCGCCACAACAGGCGCACGGCGGCCACGCCCAGCACCGTCACGCCCAGCCACTTGTGCCAGGAGTAGTACTTCAGCTTGGTCGGCGTGATGCCGGGGATGTCGACCATGGTCAGGCCGAGGAAGAAGGCGGCGATGATCAGCAGGGCGGTCAGCCAGTGCAGCAACATTGCCGTTTTGGTATAGCGTTGCATAAGCGTTGCTCCAGAAAATAGTACGTGTTAGGACTAATATACCAAAGAAATGCATTGCGTGCTGGACGGGCGAAAAAAAAGCCCCCGGGGGACTTGCGTCGCGGGGGCTAGTGTAAAGCAGATTGCTTTGCTACATCAGATGGCTTTAGCCAGAGACGCGGCGATGCCGATGTAGTTGGCCGGGGTCATGGCCAGCAGCAGGTCCTTGGCGTCCTGCGGGATGGCCAGGCCGGTGATGAAGTCGCGCAGCGCGTCTTTCGAGATGCCCTTGCCGCGGGTCAGCTCCTTCAGCTGCTCGTACGGGTTCTCGATGCCGTAGCGGCGCATCACGGTCTGCACCGGCTCGGCCAGCACTTCCCAGTTGGCGTCGAGGTCGGCGGCCAGGCGGGCGTGGTTCACTTCCAGCTTGTTCAGGCCGCGCAGGCAGCTGTCGTAGGCCAGCAGGGTGTAGCCCAGGCCGACGCCGATGTTGCGCAGCACGGTCGAATCGGTCAGGTCGCGCTGCATGCGCGAGACCGGCAGTTTTTCGGACAGGTGCTTGAGCACGGCGTTGGCCAGGCCCAGGTTGCCTTCCGAGTTTTCGAAGTCGATCGGGTTGACCTTGTGCGGCATGGTCGACGAACCGATTTCGCCGGCCTTGGTCTTCTGCTTGAAGTAACCCAGCGAGACGTAGCTCCAGATGTCGCGGTTCAGGTCCAGCAGGATGGTGTTGACGCGGGCGAAGGCGTCGAACAGCTCGGCCATGTAGTCGTGCGGTTCGATCTGGATGGTGTACGGGTTGAACACCAGGCCCAGGCGCTGCTCGATGACGTCCTTCGAGAACGACGCCCAGTCGAACGACGGGTAGGCCGACAGGTGGGCGTTGTAGTTGCCCACGGCGCCGTTCATCTTGCCGAGGATCTCGACCTGCTCGATGCGCTGGATGGCGCGCTGCAGGCGGGCCACGACGTTGGCCATTTCCTTGCCCAGGGTGGTCGGGCTGGCGGTCTGGCCGTGGGTGCGCGACAGCATCGGCACGTCGGCGTTGTCGATGGCGATTTCCTTCAGGCGGGCGATGATCTTGGTCAGCGACGGCAGCATGACGCTGTCGCGGGCCGCCTTCAGCATCATGCCGTGCGAGGTGTTGTTGATGTCTTCCGAGGTGCAGGCGAAGTGGATGAACTCCGACGCGGCCACCAGTTCCGGCACATCCTTGACCTGCTCCTTGAGCCAGTATTCCACGGCCTTGACGTCGTGGTTGGTGACGGCTTCGATTTCCTTGATGCGGGCGGCGTCCTGTTCGGTGAACTGGTTGGCGATCTTGTCCAGCAGCGCGGTGCCGGCGGCCGAGAACGGCTTGATTTCAGCGAAGCCGGCCTGCGACAGCGCCTGCAGCCAGGAGATTTCCACTTTGACGCGGTGGTGCATGAAGCCCGATTCGGACAGGATGGGACGCAGCAGATCGGTTTTACCGGCGTAGCGGCCGTCCAGCGGCGACAGCGCCGACAGCGTGGAGTAAGGAGTAGTGGTCATGATGGGGGAGGAAAGGCAGGGTTAAAATTGCGCAAAGCGTGATTTTACCATTGGCCGGCCCCCACCCCGCCGATGTTATACTGTTGTCTGATCTTCCACTCTAAGCCTCTATGAAACTAATCGGTTCCCTCGCCAGTCCCTATGTACGCAAAGTTCGTGTCGTTTTGGCGGAAAAAAAGCTCGACTACGAGTTTGAATTGGAAGATGTGTGGGCCGCGGATACCACCATCGACAAGCTGAACCCGCTGGGCAAGGTGCCCAGCCTGATCATGGAAGACGGCAACGTCATGATCGACTCGCGCGTGATGGTCGAGTACCTCGATACGCTGACCCCCGTGTGCAAGTTGCTGCCGCCCAACGGCCGCGACCGCGCCGACATCAAGTGCTGGGAAGCGCTGGCCGACGGCATGCTGGACGCCGCCGTCAGCGTGCGCCTGGAGCGCATCAAGCGCCCGGTGGAGCAGCAAAGCAAGGAATGGATGGCGCGCCAGATGCGCAAGGTGCACCTGGGCCTGGCGTCGCTGTCGGAAAAGCTGGGCGAGCAGCCTTATTGCGCCGGCAACCACTACACGCTGGCCGACGTGGCGGTCGGCTGCACGCTGGGCTGGCTGTCGTTCCGCTTCCCGGAAATCAGCTGGCGTGACGACTACGCCAATTTGGCGCGGCTGTACGACAAACTGTCCGAGCGCCAGTCGTTCAAAGACACCGTGCCGCAATAAGCCATGCCCAAGACCACGCCGCCCGACGCGGACGGCTCCGCCCAGCAGCGGCGCCTGCAAATGGCCGACATCGCGCGGCTGGCCGGCGTGTCGACGTCGACGGTGTCGCGCGCGCTGGCGGGCAGCAAGCTGGTCAGCGAAGAGACGCGGGTGCGCATCATGGAGCTGGCGCGCTCGCTCAAGTACACCATCAACATCGGCGCGCAAAACCTGCGCATGAAGCAGAACCGCACCGTCGGCGTGGTCATTCCCTACGACTCGGCCACGCGCCAGCACCTGTCCGATCCCTTCTTCCTGTCGATGCTCGGCAGCCTGGCCGACGCGCTCACCGAGCTGGGCTTCGACATGCTGGTGTCGCGCGTCGATGCCGAGGAGCTGGACGCGGCCGCCGCGCCGTTCGACACGGGCCGGGTCATCGGCATCGTGCTGATCGGCCAGTGGCGCCACCACGAACAGCTGAACCAGCTGGCCGCGCGCCACGTGCCCATCGTGGTGTGGGGCGCGCAGCTGCCGCAGCAGCTGTACTGCACCGTCGGCGGCGACAACCTGACCGGCGGCGAACTGGCGGCCGCGCACCTGATCGCGCAGGGCCGCCGGCACATCGCCTTTTTCGGCGACATCAACCTGCCCGAAGTGGGCCAGCGCTACGCGGGCCAGTGCCGCGCGCTGGAACGGGCCGGCATCGCGGTCGATCCGGCGCTGCAGGTGTCGGTGTCCTTCCTGCCGGAGGGCGGCAGGCAGGCGGTGCAGGAGTTGCTGCGCCGCGGCGTGCCGTTCGACGCGGTCTTCGCCGGCAGCGACCTGATGGCCATGACGTCGATCAACACGCTGCGCCAGCACGGGCTGGACGTGCCGGGCCAGGTGGCCGTGGTCGGCTATGACGATATCGAGCTGGCCAGCTACTTCCATCCGCCGCTGACGACCGTGCGGCAGCCTATCCGCGAGGCCGGCCGGGCGCTGGTGGCCCAGCTGCTGGAACTGGTCGACGGCCGCCCGGCGCCTTCGCTGCAACTTCCCACCCAATTGATCGTCCGCGCCAGCTCTGTGTGATTTACGCAACCGATTGCAATGACTGTGCACTATGACAGATAGGTAGCGGGTAAATATTTTTTTGCACCGTTATGCAATCGATTGCATTAAATTGAAATCCGATGAATAATGGCGCATCTGCTCAATAAAAGGGCAGGCCAAAACGACAATATCTGGAGACGACAATGGAACAACGCACCTTCAAACTGGGCGGCATCGCTGCCGCTGTTGCAACGGCTGTCCTGCACATGGGCGGCGCCTCGGCGCAGGAGGCCGCACCGGCCACCGACGGCCTCAACATGGAGCGGGTGGTGGTCACCGGCACCACCGCAGGCTCGTCGAAAATGAAAAGCAGCGTGTCGATCAGTACGCTGGAAGGCGATACCATCAAGAACGGCGCGCCGCTGAGCGCGGCCGAGGTGCTGCGTTCGGTGCCCGGCGTGCGCTCGGAATCGTCGGGCGGCGAGGGCAACGCCAACATCACCGTGCGCGGCGTGCCGATCTCGGCCGGCGGCGCGCGCTACGTGCAGATCCAGGAAGACGGCCTGCCGGTGCTGCAATCGGGCGACTTCAACTTCATCACGCCGGACAGCTACGTCAAGATCGACGGCACGCTGGACCACCTGGAAGTGGTGCGCGGCGGCTCGGCCTCCACGCTGGCGACCAACGCGCCGGGCGGCATCATCAACTTCATCACCAAGACCGGCGAGGAAAAGGGCGGCCATATCGGCATCAGCCACGGCCTGGGCTACGACGAAACCCGTCTCGACTTCGACTACGGCGCGCCGATCTCCGACAAGACGCGCTTCTTCATCGGCGGCAGCTACCGCACCGGCGAAGGCGTGCGCAACACCGGCATGAGCACCGAGAACGGCGGCCAGATCCGCGGCAATATCACGCATGACCTGGACAACGGCTTCATCCGCCTGTCGTTCAAGCACCTGGACGACAAGTCGCCGACCGCGCTGCCGGTGCCGGTGCAGGTGGTGAACCAGCAGATCCAGGAAATCCCGGGCATCGATCCGCGCAAGGTGACCTTCTATTCGCCGTACTGGGTGCGCGATGTCACGCTCGACAAGAGCAACAACAAGGTCTCGACCAACGTCAACGACGGCTTGAAGGTGAAGAGCGACACGGTCGGCCTCGAAGGCTCGTTCGACCTGGGCGAGGGCTGGAACCTGAGCGACAAATTCCGCGTCTCCAGCAACAGCGGCCGCTTCACCGGCGTGTTCGCGGCAAACAACGGCACGGTCGGCAACTACGTGTTCGCGACCGGACCGAACAAGGGCAAGGCCTATGCCGGCCGCGCCTTCTCGGCCGTGGTGTTCAACACCTCGATCGACGACGCCGGCAATACGCTCAACGACACCAAGCTGGCCAAGACCTTCAAGCTGGCCGATGGCAGCAAGCTGACCACCACCGCCGGCCTGTACCTGTCGACGCAGAAGCTGGGCCTGACCTGGAACTTCAACGAATACCTGATGCAGGCCACCGGCGACAAACCGGCGCTGCTGCAGACGGCGAACGCCACGCCGGGCCTGGTCGGTCCGGCCTTCGGCGGCTGCTGCTCGCGCGCGGTCGACATGGAATACAAGCTGACGTCGCCGTACCTGAACCTGGGCTATGAAGCCGGCCCGCTGAACCTGGACGCCAGCGTGCGCCAGGACCGCCAGCGCGCCAGCGGCACCGCCAACATCGCCACCGGCGGCCTGCGCTACGATGCGGCCACCGAGCAGCAGGTCGACTACAAGATCAATCACAATTCGTATTCGGTGGGTGGCAACTATCGGGTGACCAGCAACCTGGCGGCGTTTGCCCGCGTCAGCGACGGCGTGGCCTTCAATGCCGACCGCATCCTGTTCGGCACGCCGCTCGACGGCAGCGCGCCGATCAACATCAACACCGTCAAGCAGGTCGAGGGCGGCGTCAAGTGGCGCAGCGGCGGCATCAGCACCTTCGTCACGCTGTTCCAGGCCAAGACCGACGAGAGCAACTACGAAGCCACCACCCAGCGCAGCACCTCCAACCAGTACGACGCCAAGGGTGTCGAGCTGGAAGGCGCGTACAACATCGGTGGCTTCCGTGTCACCGGCGGCATGACCTACACCGACGCCAAGATCACCGGCACCGCGCCCGGCGACGTGGCGGTGATCGGCAACACGCCGCGTCGCCAGGCCAAGGTGGTGTACCAGATCGCTCCGACCTACGAATTCGACAAGGTCACCGTCGGCGCCAGCTTGATCGGCACCGGC
Source organism: Duganella hordei (assembly GCF_040369125.1). Classification (NCBI taxonomy): domain Bacteria; kingdom Pseudomonadati; phylum Pseudomonadota; class Betaproteobacteria; order Burkholderiales; family Oxalobacteraceae; genus Duganella; species Duganella hordei. Next base: position 79,243 of record NZ_BPWI01000015.1, on the reverse strand, counting down.
AAGTCGTGGGGCGACGACGCGCACACCATCGTGCTGCCGGCGTATGAGGTGGTGAACGCCTTCGCCAATTACCGCGTGACGGAGAAGGCCACCCTGTCGCTGAGCGTGAACAACCTGTTTAACAAGATCGGCTACACCGAAGTGGAAGGCGACGGCCACGCCGCGCGCTCGATCTCCGGCCGCGCCGCGAAAGTCAGCCTGTCCTATGCCTTCTAATGTAATGCCGGGCCGCCTGCTGGCGGCCCTCCCCGACGATCTGCGACCGCAGGCCGCGCAGCGGCTGGCGGCGGCCGAGCCGGTGTTGCGCCGGCTGCTGGCCGGCCTGTATGGCGGCCACGCCGGTTTCGACGCCTGGCTTGGCGATCTGATGGAGTCCCTGGGCGTGTTGTACGCGGCGCGGCCGGCGGAGCTGCGCGCGCTGGATGTCCAGCGCGCGGCGCAGCCGGAGTGGTTCCTGAGCCAGCGCATGTTGGGCTACTGCGCCTACGTGCAGAACTTCGGCGGCGATTTGCGCGGCGTGGCGTCGCGCATCCCTTACCTGCAGGAGCTGGGCGTCAGCTATCTGCACCTGCTGCCGTTCCTGCGCCCGCGCGCGGGCGAGAACGACGGCGGCTTCGCCGTCTCCAGCTTCGACGATGTCGATCCGGCGCTGGGCAGCAACGCCGACCTGGATGCGCTGACCGCGCAACTGCGCGCGGCCGGCATCAGCCTGTGTTCGGACTTCATCCTGAACCACGTGGCCGACGATCACGCCTGGGCGCAGGCCGCCAAGGCGGGCGACGCCGGCGCGCGCGCGATGTTCCATGTGTTCGCCGACCGCGATATGCCGGACCGCTACGAGCGCACGCTGGGCCAGGTGTTCCCGCAAGTCGCGCCGGGCAATTTCAGTTTTGTCGGCGCGCTGGACGGCTGGGTGTGGACCACTTTCTATCCCTACCAGTGGGACTTGAACTACGCTAACCCGGCGGTGTTTGCCGAGATGGCCGTCGCGCTGCTGCGCCTGGCCAATCGCGGCATCGAGGTATTCCGCCTCGATTCCACCGCCTTCCTGTGGAAGCGCGAAGGCAGCAACAGCATGAACCAGCCGGAAGCGCACCAGCTGCTGCAGGCCCTGCGCGCGATTGTCGATATCGTCGCCCCGGGCGTGCTGCTGAAGGCCGAGGCCATCGTGCCGACGCGCGAGCTGCCGGCCTACCTGGGCAGCGCCACCGCGCCGGAGTGCCACATCGCCTATCACAGCAGCCTGATGGCGGCCGGCTGGGTGGGGCTGGCGGAGCAGGACACCGGCGTGCTGCGCGAGGTGATACGCAACACGCCCGCGCTGCCGGCCGCCGCGACGTGGCTCAGCTACGTGCGCTGCCACGACGACATCGGCTGGAACGTCCTGCGCGCGGAAGCGGCCGCCGACGGCAGCGACAGCGCGGCGCGCCTCGCGCGCGTGGCCCGCTTCTTCAGCGGCGCCGAAGGCAGCTACGCCAGCGGCGCCGCCTTCCAGAGCAGCGATCCGAACGCGGCGCACGGCAGCAACGGCATGGCCGCCTCGCTGACGGGCTTGCAGGGCGCGGCCGACGAGCAAGCACGCGCGCTGGCGCTGCGCCGCATGCTGCTGCTGCACGGCCTGGCCTTGAGCTTCGGCGCGCTGCCGGTGCTGTACATGGGCGACGAGCTGGCGATGGAAAACGATTACAGCTACCTGAATCGCCCGCAGCATGCGATGGACAGCCGCTGGCTGCAGCGGCCATTGTTCGACGAGCAGCGCTGGAAGCATCGCTACGACGCATCCACGGTGCCGGGCGCGATGCACCAGGCGCTGGCCCGGCTGGTGCGCATCCGCCAGCGGCACGAGGAACTGGCGGCCAACGCGCCGCGCGCATTGCTGGACGATGCGCCGGACGGCATGCTGGCGCTGGCGCGCGGCGAACGCTTCCTGACGCTGATGAATTTCTCCGGCCAGCCGCAAAGCTATGCGCTGCAGGGCGATTGGCGGGATTGCGTGGCCAATTGCGCAACGGGCGGCACGCTGGTGCTGGAACCGTATGCGATGTACTGGCTGGAACGCAAATAATATAGAATCGCCCAAGCAGGGCGTGGAGACAAGCATGACCCAACAAACCATCGCCGTATTCGGCGAAGCGCTGGTCGACGATTTCATCACCGAGCAAGTCGTCGGCGGTGCGCCGTTCAACGTCGCGCGCAACCTGGCGGCCTTCGGCGTGGCCACGCTGATGGTCACGCGCATCGGCGCCGACAAGAACGGTGCGCTGGTGCGCAAGGAATTCGAGCGCTTCGGCATGAGCGAGGCGGGCCTGCAGATCGATGCGAAGGAGGCCACCGGCCGCGTCGTGGTCGAGCGCAACGCGGACGGCCACCGCTTCATCATCCTGCCCGACCAGGCCTACGACTACGTGGAAACGGCGCCGGCGCTGGCCGCGTTGGCGCAGGCCGCGCCCGGCGTCATCTACTTCGGCACCATGGCGCAGCGGCACGAGCGTTCGCGCGCAGCGCTGCGGGCCATGCTCGATGCGTCCGGCGCGCAGCGCTATCTGGACCTGAACGTGCGCGAGGGCCAGGTGACGGAGCGCTGCGCCTTCGAGTCGCTGCACCTGGCGGACATCGTCAAGGTCAACGAGGATGAGCTCAAGGATTTGTTCAGCTGGTATACCCACACCAAGCCCGGCACCAAGGCCATCGACGGCGCCGAGATGGTGGAGGCCTGTCAGGCGCTGATGCGCATCTTCTCGCTGCAAGGCCTGATCGTCACGCTGGGCGAGCGCGGCGCGCTGCACTTCGGCGCCGACGGCACGGTCACGTCCAACCAGGATTGCCACGCGCCGGTGCGCATCGTCGATACGGTCGGCGCCGGCGACGCCTTCTCGGCCGTGTTCCTGTACGGGCAATTGCAGGGTTGGCCGCTGGCGCTCACGCTGGCGCGGGCCAACGCCTTTGCCGGCGCCATTTGCGGCATCTCCGGCGCGGTGCCGGCGGATATCGCGTTCTACCTGCCGTGGGCCGCCGCGTGGCGGGCCGGAGCCGTGTCATGAAGCCGCGCCTGTCGTTCTGGCAGATCGTCAACATGAACATCGGCTTCTTCGGCATCCAGTTCAGTTTCGGCCTGCAGCAGAGCAGCATGAGCCCGATCTACAAATACCTGGGCGCGGACGAGGCCAGCCTGCCGTATTTGTGGCTGGCCGGGCCGATGACCGGCCTGCTGGTGCAGCCGCTGATCGGCGCCATGAGCGACCGCACGGTCACGCGCTGGGGGCGGCGCACGCCGTACTTCCTGGTCGGCGCCATCCTCTGCAGCCTGGGCCTGCTGGCGATGCCGTTCAGCCCCACGCTGTGGATGGCAGCCAGCCTGCTGTGGATACTGGACGCGGCCAACAACGTGACGATGGAGCCGTACCGCGCCTTCGTCAGCGACAAGCTCGATGAGCGGCAGCATTCGGTCGGCTTCCTGATGCAGAGCGCTTTCACCGGCCTGGGGCAGACGCTGGCCTACCTGACGCCGTCGCTGCTGGTGTGGCTGGGCATGAACAAGGACGCCGTCAACGGCAGCCATATTCCGCATATCGTCATCGTCGCCTTCCTGATCGGCGCGGTGTTCTCGATCGCCTCCGTGCTGTGGACCTTGAAGACCACGCCCGAACATCCGTTGAGCAGCGCGGAGCTGGCGCAGATCCGCGCGCGTCCGGCCGGCTGGCGCCACACGCTGGGCGATGTCGCCAGCGCGATGCGCGAGATGCCGGCGACCATGAAGCAGCTGGCCTGGGTCAAGCTGTTCCAGTGGTATGCGATGTTCTGCTATTGGCAGTACATCATGCTGTCGCTGTCGACCACCCTGTACGGCACCACCGACCAGGGCTCGCAGGGTTTCCGCGACGCCGGCCTGCTGGCCGGGCAGGTGGGCGCGTTCTACAACTTCGTCGCGTTTATCGGCGCGCTGGCGCTGGTGCCGTTCACGCGCCGCCACGGGCCGAAGGTCACGCACAGCATCTGCCTGGCGCTGGCCGGCATCGGCATGCTGGCGATACCGATGATCCATACGCCGGCGCTGCTGTTCGTGCCGATGGTCGGCATCGGCCTGGCGTGGGCCAGCATCATGGGCAACCCGTATGTCATGCTGGCGGGCTGCATCCCGCCCGAGCGCACCGGCGTCTACATGGGCATCTTTAACATGTTCATCGTGATCCCGATGATCATCCAGATCTTCACGCTGCCGCTGTACTACCGCAGCCTGTTGGGCGGCAATCCAGAGAACGTGATCCGGCTGGCCGGCGGGCTGATGCTGTGCGGCGCGCTGGCCGTGCTGGCGGTGAAAATAAAAAAGCCGCAGGCGAAGCTGCGGCTTGACGAGGCGGCGTAGAGCTTAGTCCTCGTTCATCTGGCTTTGCAGGTAGTTCTGGATGCCGATCTTGCCGACCAGGTCCAGCTGCGTCTCGAGCCAGTCGATGTGCTCTTCAGTGTCTTCCAGTATCGTCAGCAGCAGGTCGCGCGACACGTAGTCGGCGGCCTTCTCGGCGGCCGCGATGCCTTCCTTGACGGTGATCTGCGCGCCTTTTTCCAGCTTCAGGTCGCAGCCGATCATTTCTTCGGTGTTTTCGCCGATCATGATCTTGTGCATGGCTTGCAGGTTGGGCAGGCCGTCCAGCATCAGGATGCGGTCGATCAGTTTGTCGGCGTGCTTCATTTCGCCGATCGATTCCTCGTACTCTTTTTTCGCGATCTTTTCCAGGCCCCAGTGGCGGTACATGCGCGCGTGCAGGAAGTACTGGTTGATGGCGGTGAGTTCGTTGGTCAGCTGAGCATTCAGCAATCGGATTACTTCTGGGTCACCCTTCATGGGAGGCTTTCTAAAATGGTGGTGGAATACTGACATTTTGCCACGAACCACCTTCCGGCACGTAGTCTCGCAGGCAGAAACCGGCCAAACTGTAGCAATATGCCCGGACTGAGATTGTTGGCGCTAATGAAAACAATTAACATTCGCATGCCACTCACCGCCAAGGACGTCCGATGATGCTGCATATCCCCGCCGTGCTGACCAAGCCGCAGGTGCAGGAAATCCGCCAGCGCCTGGCGCAGGCCGACTGGATCGACGGCCGCGCCACCGCCGGCGAACAGAGCGCGCAGGTCAAGCGCAACCGCCAGCTGCCGGACATGTCGCCGCTGGCGCAGGAGCTGGGCGGCTTCATCACGCAGGCGCTGGCCCAGCATCCGATGTTTTTCGCCGCGGTGCTGCCGCTGCGCATCCTGCCGCCGTACTTCAACAGCTATGCCGGCGGCGAGCACTACGGCATGCATGTCGACGGCGCGGTGCGCACCCGCCCCGGCACCGCGAACGCGATGCGGGCCGACGTGTCGTCCACCTTGTTCCTCAGCGAGCCGGAGGAGTACGACGGCGGCGAACTGGTGGTGATGGATGCCTACGGCACGCACGAGGTCAAGCTGGCGGCGGGCGATTTGATCGTCTACCCGGCCAGCAGCGTGCACCGGGTCGAGCCGGTGACGAGGGGCGAGCGCGTCAGCTCGTTCATGTGGACGCAGAGCATGGTGCGCGAGGACGCCAAGCGCGGCATGCTGTTCGAGCTGGACCAGAACATCCAGAAGCTGCGCGCCAGGCACGGCGACTCGGATATCACCGTGGAACTGACCGGCCATTATCACAATCTGCTGCGCATGTGGGCCGATGTGTGAGGAACAGCACGATGTGCTGACGCCGCCGGGGGTAGTATCGGTCCACCATCCCCACCGGAGCGCATCGCCATGGATACAACAGAACATCATCGGGACTTGATCGGCGAGGATGCCGTCAAGAAAATCAAGGACTTCGTCGACAGCACGCCAGGCTGCTTCTTCTGCACCAGCGACGCGCAGGGCGGCCCCGGCGACGCGCGGCCGATGACGGCGCTGCAGGTCGACGAGCAGGGCAACCTGTGGTTCATCAGCGCCAGCGACAGCCTGAAGAACCAGGAGCTGGCGGTCGAGCCGTCGGCCACGCTGTATTTCCAGGGGACGGGCAACGCCGAGTTCATGCACCTGGAAGGCATCGCCACGGTGCTGCGCGATCCGCTCAAGCTGAAGGAGTTGTGGAGCTTTACGATGAAGACGTGGTTTACCGGCGGCGAAGACGATCCGCGCATCACGCTGATCAAGTTCGCGCCGACCTACGGCTATTATTGGGATACCCGCCATGGCAGGGCGGTGGCCAGCGTCAAGATGCTGATCGGCGCCGTCATCGGCAAGACGCTCGACGACTCGGTCGAGGGGCGCCTGGACGTTTGAGAGCCGGGCTTAGCCCAGCTGGAAGTTGATCGGCACCAGCGCGTACACGGGCACCGGCTTGCCGTCCTCATAGCACGGCTTGTACAGCGCGCGCAGCACGGCCTGGCGGCCGGCCTCGTCGAGGTTGGCCGAGCCGGACGATTTCTGGATATCCACTTGCACCGCCTGGCCTTTTTCGCCGATCAGCACGCGCAGCATCACGGTGCCGCTCTCGCCCATGCGGCGCGAGATGCTTGGATACACCGGCTGCGGCGCCCGCACATATTCCACACCTGACACGGTTTTCGGCGCGGCCGGTGCGGCCGCATGGGCCGGCGCGGGCGTTGCCGCCGGCGCGGCTACGGCGACCGGCTCGCTGTTGCGCGGCTGCACCGGCGCGGCGGTGATGGCCGGTTCCGTCTGCACGATGTTCAGCTGGGGCAGCGGCGGCACGTAAGCAGGCGCCTTGTGCACCACCGGCACTGTCTTGGGCGGCGGCGCGGGCGCTTTCAGCGGTTCCGGCGAGGCGACAAAGGTGATGTTGACCACCTGCGGCATCATCGCGTGCGCCGCCTTGTGCAGCATGCCCGACTGGAACAGGTAAAACATGAACGCATGGCCGAGGACGATGGCGGCCAGCGGCGCGAACTTGCGGCCGCGCGTTTGCCATTGCCGCTGCAATTGCGCGGGCAAGCCGACAGCATCTCCGGAGGGCGCTGGCGCCGTCCGGCCATAAACCATGGTGTTCATATAGACAGTCTTAGTTGGTGAAGACGGGACGCTTCAATTGTGTTTCCTGAAGCCCGGCGCCGGCCAGGTGCTCGTTCAGGATTTCCTCGGCGCAGGAGAAGCATTGGCCGCAGCAGGTCGCCACGCCCAGGTCGCGGCACAGTTCTTCCATGCTGGTGATGCCCAGCTCCATGGCTTGACGGATTTCACGATCAGATATGTTGTTGCAGACACATACAATCATTGCTACACCTTCTGGCTAAGCTACATGAGAACAAATAACAGAGCGACATGATTGCTTCTTAGCTACTTAATGCGAATCATTATCATTAAGCGTATACTGCCTCAACTTGAATCCAGATGCAAGCGCAAATAGAAGTAATTCGCATTACCGTTTATAATGCTAGTATCTTATTTCCGGCGAGAACGCGTTTTTGCTGCCCGCCGGCAAGCCTTGAACGGACTTAGCCCATGACGCACGCTGTTCCCCTGATCACTCTCGATGCCCTGAAGGTAGGCGGCAGCGCCACCGTGGTGCATGTCGCCCCCGGCGACGTGCACGAGGACGGCTCCACGCTGGCGCGCCGGCTGATGGAGCTGGGCTTCGTGCCGGGCGAGAAAATCCGCATGCTCAAGCGCGGCATGCCGGGCGGCGAGCCGCTGGCGATCAAGGTCGGCAACTCCACTTTCGCGCTGCGCCGTTTCGAGGCGGCGCTGATCTCGATCCAACCGGAATAAACCATGGGTGCAGTAGAAAAACCAGTGCCGGAAGCGCCGGTCGTCTCCAGGACGCCGATGGTGGCGTTGCTGGGCAATCCGAATTGCGGCAAGACCGCGCTGTTCAACCGCCTGACCGGCGCGCGCCAGAAGGTGGCCAACTACGCCGGCGTGACCATCGAGCGTAAGGAAGGCTCGTTCAACTCGCCGGCCGGCAACGCCTTCCGCGTGCTGGACCTGCCCGGTGCTTATAGTTTGTCGGCCCACACGCCGGACGAGGCGATCACGCGCGACGTGGTGGCCGGGCTGCGCGCGGGCGAGCAATCGCCGGACGTGGTGGTGTGCGTGGTCAACGCGACCAATTTGCGCCTGAACCTGCGCCTGGTGCTGGAGATCAAGCGCCTGGGCCTGCCGATGATACTGGCGCTGAACATGGTCGACGTGGCCAAGAAGCGCGGCATCGAGATCGACGCCGACCGCCTGGCGATGGAGCTGGGCATGCCGGTGGTCGAGACGGTGGCGGTGCAGGCCGGCGGCGAGAAGTCGCTGCTGCGCGCGCTCGACGAGATGTGGCCGCTGCACGTGAGCACGCCGCAGCCGCTGTCGGCGATCGACGCCGTCAGCGTGGAGGAGACGCAGCGCGAAGTGCGCCGCATCCTGGCGCTGGTCAGCAGCGATTTCCACGACACCGGCAACCTGACCGAGAAGATCGACAACGTGGTGCTGCATCCGGCGCTGGGGCCGGTGATCCTGGCGGTGCTGATGTTCCTGGTGTTCCAGGCCGTGTTCAGCTGGGCCAATGTGCCGATGGACATGATCAAGGCCGGCGTCGACGGCGTCGGCGGCCTGATCAAGGGGGCGATGGCCGACGGCCTGCTGCGCAGCCTGCTGGTCGAAGGCATCCTCGGTGGCGCCGGCAGCGTGCTGGTGTTCCTGCCGCAGATCCTGATCTTGTTCTTCTTCATCCTGATCCTCGAGGACTGCGGCTACCTGCCGCGCGCGGCCTTCCTGCTGGACCGGCTGATGGGCGGCGTCGGCCTGTCGGGGCGCGCCTTCATTCCGCTGCTGTCCAGCTTTGCCTGCGCCATTCCCGGCATCATGGCGGCGCGCACGATCCAGAATCCGCGCGACCGGCTGGTGACCATCATGATCGCGCCGCTGATGACCTGCTCGGCGCGGTTGCCGGTGTATGCGCTGATCATCGCGGCCTTCATCCCGGAGCGCGAAGTGGGCGGCTTCATGAGCCTGCAGGGCCTGGTGCTGTTCGCGCTGTACTTCGCCGGCATCGCGTCGGCGATGGCGGTGGCCTACTTCATGAAGCGCACCATGGGCTCGAGCCACCAGCAGCCGCTGATGCTGGAGCTGCCGGACTACCACTGGCCGCATCTGCAGAACCTGGCGCTGGGCCTGTGGGAGCGCTGCAAGATCTTCCTGTCGCGCGTCGGCACCATCATCCTGACCTTGATGGTGCTGCTGTGGTTCCTCAGCTCCTTCCCCGGCGCGCCTGAAGGGGCGACGCATCCGGCCATCTATTACAGCCTGGCGGGCATCCTGGGGCGCGGTCTCGAATACGTGTTCGCGCCTATCGGTTTCAACTGGCAGATCTGCATCGCGCTGGTGCCGGGCCTGGCCGCGCGCGAAGTGGCGGTCGGCGCGCTGGGCACCGTGTATGCGCTGTCGCAGAGCGGCGAGGAACTGGCGCAGTCGCTGACGCCCATCATCGCCAGCTCGTGGGCGCTGCCGACGGCCTTGTCGCTGCTGGCCTGGTATGTGTTCGCGCCGCAGTGCATGTCGACCTTGAGCGTGGTGCGCCGCGAGACCAACAGCATCCGCTATCCGCTGCTGATGGCCGGCTACATGTTCGCGCTGGCCTATACGGCATCGTTCCTGACTTATCGCATTTCACTGTTCTTTATCGGAGGCTGACCATGTGGCAGCAAGTGATTGTGGCTTTGATCGTGGTGGCGGCGCTGGCGCATTTCTGCACCAAGTACCTGCCGGCGGCCTTGCGCAAGCAGATCGTCTACCTGCTGTCCCGGCGCGGCTTCGACCAGAACAAACTGGCTAAACTGTTTAACACGAAATCGAGCTGCGGCGACGGCTGCGCCAGCTGCGGCTCGTGCGAAACCACGCCGTCCGCGTCGTCCGACGCCCCCGCCTCCGCGCCGCTCAAGCGCGTCATCAAGCTGCACGTGCAGCGCTGATTGCCACGCCTTCCTAACAAAGCGGATTGAACGACTCCGCCTGCGCCATCGGCCAGTACAGGCCGAACACCGGCGGCAGGCGCGACAGCTGGCTCGGGTCCAGCAGCTCGCCCGGTTCCAGATACGGCAGCAGGGTCGACGCCAGCTTGACCTGGTTGGTCGAGATGCGCCGCACCAGGTGGTGCGGCTTCAGTTGCGACGGGTGCGTCAGGCCGGCGGCGGCGATCAGCTGCGCCAGCGCCTTCAGGGTGTTCTGGTGGAAGTTGGCCACGCGCCGGGTCTTGTCCGGCACCACCAGCGCGCGCTGGCGCTGCTTGTCCTGGGTGGCGACGCCGGTCGGGCAGTGGTCGGTGTGGCAGCTCTGCGACTGGATGCAGCCCAGCGCGAACATGAAGCCGCGCGCGGAATTGCACCAGTCGGCGCCCAGCGCGAGGATGCGGGCGATGTCGAAGGCGGTGATGATCTTGCCCGAGGCGCCGATCCTGATCTTGTCGCGCAGGTTGGCGCCCACCAGCGTGTTGTGCACCAGCAGCAGGGCTTCCTGCAGCGGCGTGCCGATGTGGTCGGTGAACTCGACCGGCGCCGCGCCGGTGCCGCCCTCGCCGCCGTCGACCACGATGAAGTCCGGCGTGATGCCGCTGGCCAGCATCGCCTTGACGATGCCGAAAAATTCCCATGGATGGCCGATGGCCAGCTTGAACCCGGTCGGCTTGCCGCCGGACAGCGTGCGCAGCTTGTCGATGAAGGCCAGCATTTCCAGCGGCGTGCTGAAGGCCGAATGGCTGGACGGCGAGATGCAGTCCTGGCCCGGCGTGACGCCGCGCGTGGTGGCGATTTCTATCGTCACCTTGGCGCCCGGCAGCACGCCGCCGTGGCCGGGCTTGGCGCCCTGCGACAGCTTCAGTTCGATCATCTTGACCTGCGGCGAGGTGGCGTTGGCGACGAAGTTCGCCTCGGAGAAGCTGCCGTCGGCGTTGCGGCAGCCGAAGTAGCCGGAGCCGATTTCCCACACCAGGTCGCCGCCGTTCTGGCGGTGGTAGGGGCTGATGCTGCCTTCGCCGGTGTCGTGCATGAAGCCGCCGGCCTTGGCGCCGCCGTTCAGCGCCAGGATGGCGTTGGCCGACAGGGCGCCAAAGCTCATCGCCGAGATGTTGAACACGCTGGCCGAATACGGCTGCGCGCGCCGGCAGTCCGGATGGTTGCCGATCTCGATGCGGAAGTCGTGGTGCTGCTCGGGCGCCGGGCTGATCGAATGGTTGATCCATTCGTAGCCGGGCGCGTAGACGTCCATCTGGGTGCCGAACGGGCGCTTGTCGGTGTCCATCTTGGCGCGCTGGTAGACGATGCTGCGCTGGTTGCGCGAGAACGGCTCGGCCACCGTGTCGTCTTCCAGGAAGTACTGGCGGATCTCGGGCCGTATCGATTCGAAGAAGAAGCGGAAGTGCGCCAGGATCGGATAGTTGCGCCGCAGCGCGCGCTTGGTTTGCAGCAGGTCGGTGATGCCGACGACGGTCAGCGCGGCGGCGGTCAGCGGAATCCACCACGGCGCGCCCAGCGCCAGCGAGGCGGCCAGCGTGACGACAGCTGCAACAAAGACGAGGTAACGCGGTGAAAACAGGTTCATGGACGCTCCGGTAGGCCACTGATGGGGGCAGTGTACTGCTGTTTCTCAGGGGAATCCATCAGTCTATGGCGGGGGGGCGCGCAAGATGGACAACAATGCTAAGCTAGCGGGGTTGCGGCGCACGGCCGTTCTTTTTTTTCGGGAAGCTGACCATGATCGTAGTCCACCATCTGAATAATTCGCGCTCGCAGCGGGTGCTGTGGCTGCTGGAGGAATTGGGCCTGGAATACGAGATCGTGCGCTACCAGCGCGACAAGAAGACCATGCTGGCGCCGCCGGAACTGCGCGCGATCCACCCGCTGGGCAAGTCGCCGGTGATCACCGACGGCGACATCGTGGTGGCCGAGTCGGGCGCGATCGTCGAGTACCTGATCGAGACCTACGGCAACGGCCGCCTGGTGCCGCCGGCCGGCACGGCGGAACGGCGCCGCTGGACCTACTTCCTGCACTACGCCGAGGGCTCGGCGATGGCGCCGTTGCTGATGAAGCTGGTCTTCGACCGGGTCGAGACCAGCCCGGCGCCGTTCTTCGTCAAGCCGATCGCGCGCGCCATCGCCCGCAAGGTCAAGACCAGCTACATCCTGCCGCAGATCGCGGCGCACCTGGATTACCTGGAGGCGGAGCTGAACAAGACGCCGTGGTTTGCCGGCGCCGAGTTCACGGCGGCCGACATCCAGATGAGCTTTCCGCTGGAGGCCGCCGCCGCGCGCGCCGGGCTGGACGCGAGCCGGCCGAACCTGAGCGCCTTCCTCAAACGCATCCACAGCCGCCCGGCGTTCCAGCGCGCGCTCGAGCGCGGCGGCCCTTACGAGCTGCTGAAATAGATCAAGCCGGGCCGGTGCGGCGGTGCGGTAGAATGGCGGCTTGAACAAGCCCGGATGATGTTGAACATGGGTAGACTCCTTGCCATCGACGGCCTCAATATTGTGCGCCGCGTCTACGAAGCCAGCCCCGAACCCGACAGCCCGGAAAAGGCCGAGATCGCGCTGCGCCACGCGCTGTCCTCTTTCCGCAAGCTGGTCACCGACCACGAACCGACCCATGTGCTGCCTGCCTTCGACTTCGGCGGCCGCACCTGGCGCCACGAGCTGTACGCCGGCTACCGCGAGGGCCGCGCGCCGATGCCGTCGCCGCTGCGCGAGGCGCTGCCGGCCTTCTACGACAAGCTGCGCGAGTTCGGCCTGCACGTGGTGTCGCTGCCGGAGGTGGAGGCCGACGACGTCATCGGCACGGTGGTGCTGCGCTGGCTGGCCGACGGCCGCGGCGAGGCCACCATCGCCAGCACCGACAAGGACCTGCACGGCCTGATCGCGCAGGGCGCCCGCGTGTGGGACCATTTCAAGAGCGAATGGCACGACCACGCCTGGGTCGAGCGGAAGTGGGGCGTGCCGCCCGAGCAGCTGCCGGACCTGCTGGCGCTGATGGGCGACGCCACCGATTCCATCCCCGGCGTGTCCAAGGTCGGCGTCAAGAAGGCGGCCCGACTGTTGCGTACATACGGCACTCTGGACGCGATCATGGCCGGCGCCGGGATTCTGAAGGACACGCTGGGCGAAACACTACGAAAAGAACGCGAAATGCTGTATCTTTCTCGACAATTGGTGCAATTAAAAACGGACGTGCGGGTCGGGGTGACCTGGAATATGCTGGCCTGGGAGACTTTCTAGGCGCGCACGCGGCCACTAGAACAAGGTTTGCAAGATGTTAAAAGCGGTCATTATCGACACCAGCGCCGTCGCACGCGGGCTGCTCAACACGGTGCTGCTGGACGGCGGCTACGACGTGGTGGGCCAGACCCACACCTGCGCCAGCGGCCTGGCGCTGCTGATCAAGCATCATCCGCACATCGTCTGCATCGCCCGCGAGCAGATCGAAAACGGCGAGGACGTGGTGCGCGAAATCAAGACCAACTGGCCGAAGACCCTGATCTTCATGGTCTCGAGCGAATTCGACGCGGCCACCGTGCAGGCCGCGCACGCGATGGGCGTGAACGGCTTCATCGTCAAGCCGTTCAAGGCCGACACCGTGCTCAATACGATACGCAACACGGTGATCGCGATGGTCAAGCGCCAGCGCGCGGCGCTGGCGAAGGCCGCCGATGCGCCGCAGGCGGACGACGGCGCGCCGGCTTAGCCGACGAAGGTCGAGCTGTCGATGATGCCGCCGCCGAGGCAGACGTCGCCGTCGTACAGCACGGCCGATTGGCCCGGCGTCACCGCCCACTGGGCATCCATGAACTTCAACGCGAAATCGGTATCGCCTTCCGGGGCGAGCTCGCACGCCACGTCGGCCTGGCGGTAGCGGGTCTTGGCCGACATCGCGCGCGCCGACGGCGCCTCGCCGGCGATCCAGCTGGCCTGGTCGGCGCGCAGCCGCGACGACAGCAGCCACGGATGCTCGTGGCCCTGGACGATGTACAGCGTGTTCTCGGCCACATCCTTGCGCGCCACGTACCAGGCGTCGCTGCTGCCGTCCGGATTCTTGTAGGCCTTCATGCCGCCGACGCCGATGCCCTTGCGCTGGCCCAGCGTGTAGAAGCTCAGGCCGACGTGCTCGCCGACCACCTTGCCGTCCGGCGTCTTCATCGGGCCCGGCTTGTACGACAGGTAGCGGTTCAAAAATTCGCGGAACGGCCGCTCGCCGATGAAGCAGATGCCGGTCGAATCCTTCTTGGCCGCGTTCGGCAGCGCCAGCTTCTCGGCGATCTTGCGCACCTCGGTCTTGGGGATCTCGCCCAGCGGGAACAGCGTCTTCGACAGCTGGGCCTGGTTCAGCCGGTGCAGGAAATAGCTCTGGTCCTTGGTGTGGTCGACCGCCTTCAGCAGCTCGTGGCGCTCGCCGTTCCGGCGCACACGCGCGTAGTGGCCGGTGGCGATCAGGTCGGCGCCCAGGTGCATGGCGTGGTCGAGGAAGGCCTTGAACTTGATCTCGGCGTTGCACAGCACGTCCGGGTTGGGCGTGCGGCCGGCCTGGTATTCGCGCAGGAAGTCGGCGAACACGCGGTCCTTGTATTCGGAGGCGAAGTTGACGGCCTCGATGTCGACGCCGATGACGTCGGCCACGCTGGCCGCGTCGATCCAGTCCTGGCGCGTCGAGCAGTATTCGGAATCGTCGTCGTCTTCCCAGTTCTTCATGAACAGGCCGACCACGTCGTAGCCCTGTTCCTTGAGCATCCACGCCGCGACCGAGGAATCGACTCCGCCCGACATACCGATGACGACTTTTTTCTTGCTCATCTTGCTAATCCTGCCTATCCATTCGCGGTGCTCACCGCTTGCTTGTACACCGAGGTGTGGGTTTGTATCAGTTCCAGCGGGGCGCGGCGCCCGGCCAGGTATTCGTCGACGCACTGCAGCACGGTCGGGCTGCGGTGGCGGTCGGCGCAGGCGGCCAGTTCGTCGCGCGTCAGCCACATGGTGCGCAGGATGCCCTCGTCCAGCGGCCGGTCGTGCTGGGCGCCCGGCACGCCGCAGAAGGTGAAGCGCAGATACGTCACTTCCTCGCCGGTGCGGTTGGAGGTGTAGCGCGACATATACATGCCCACCAGCGCGGTCGGCGTGAAGTCGTAGGCGGTTTCCTCCAGCGTTTCGCGGATCACCGCCTGCTCCAGCGATTCGTGCGGGTCCAGGTGGCCGGCCGGCTGGTTGATGCGGATGCCGTCGCTGGTCTCTTCTTCGATCAGCAGGAACTTGCCATCCTTTTCCACGATGGCGGCAACAGTCACAGAGGGTTTCCAGATACGCGGCATGAGTCATCCTTGAAAAGAGCCGACATTTTAGCCTGTTCCTGGCATTTGGTCTGGAACGCCGCTGGCGAATGGCGGGAACGTAGCAAAAAGATACAAGCTTTGTGTCGGATTAAGCTTTTAGCGGGCAATTCATGATAAATAGTAATAAATGATGTGATGAAACCGCTATTTATTGATAAAAATTCATTGGGTATGATGGGGCCAACGAGGGGCGTTGCTGTCCCGGCATTCCGTGTTAGATTCTAGTCAGTTTATTAATCCTTTTGGAGGCAGCATGAGAATAGGCATACCGGCCGAGACACGGCCGGGGGAGACCCGGGTCGCGGCAACGCCCGAGACAGTCAAGAAACTCGCAACCAAGCATCAGGTGGTCGTGCAATCGGGAGCCGGCATTTCGGCCTCGGTGACCGACGAGGCCTATGCGGCGGCGGGCGCACAAATCGTTGGCGCGGCGGAAGCCTACGCGGCGGACGTGGTTCTGAAGGTGCGCGCCCCCAGCGCCGAGGAACGGGCGCTGATCAAGGCCGGCACGGTGGTGATCGGCATGCTCAACCCCTTCGACGCGGACAACAACGCGGCGATGGCGGCGGCGGGGCTGCAGGCGTTCGCGCTGGAGGCCGTGCCGCGCATCACGCGTGCGCAGTCGATGGACGTGCTGTCGTCGCAGGCCAACATCGCCGGCTACAAGGCGGTGATGGTGGCGGCCAACACCTACCAGCGCTTCATGCCGATGCTGATGACCGCCGCCGGCACCGTCAAGGCGGCGCGGGTGCTGATCATGGGCGTGGGCGTGGCCGGCCTGCAGGCGATCGCGACGGCCAAGCGGCTGGGCGCGGTCATCGAGGCGTCGGACGTGCGGCCGCCGGTCAAGGAGCAGGTGGAGTCGCTGGGCGCCAAGTTCATCGACGTGCCTTTGCTGACCGACGAGGAAAAGGAAATCGCCAAGGGCGTGGGCGGCTATGCGCGGCCGATGCCGGCGGACTGGATGCGCCGCCAGGCCGAGCTGGTGCACGAACGCGCCAAGCTGGCCGACATCATCATCACCACCGCGCTGATACCGGGGCGTCCTGCGCCGGTGCTGATTTCCGAGGAGACGGTCAAGGCCATGAAGCCGGGCTCGGTGATCGTCGACCTGGCCGTGTCGCAGGGCGGCAACTGCCCGTTGTCGGAACTCGGTAAAACCGTGGTCAGGCACGGCGTGCACATCGTCGGCGAGCCGGACCTGGCGACCTTGGTGGCGGCCGACGCGTCGGCGTTGTACGCGCGCAACGTGCTGGACTTCCTCAAGCTGATCATCGACAAGGAAGACAAGCTGGTGATCGACCGCGAAGACGAAATCATCAAGGCCACGCTGCTGTGCTCCGGCGGCGAATTGTTACGAAAATAAGTAAGAAAATAAGAAGGAGAACCATCATGGAAGTCAGCCACACCATCATCAATCTGATCATCTTCGTGCTCGCCATCTATGTCGGCTACCACGTGGTCTGGACCGTCACGCCGGCGCTGCATACGCCGCTGATGGCGGTCACCAACGCCGTCTCGGCGATCATCATCGTCGGCGCCATGCTGGCCGCCTCGCTGACCGAAGGCGTGATCGGGCAGGTCGCCGGCACCGTCGCGGTGGCGCTGGCCGCCGTCAACGTGTTCGGCGGATTCCTGGTCACGCAGCGCATGCTGGAGATGTTCAAGAAAAAAGAGCCCAAGGCGAAGCCCGTCGTGGCCATCAAGGAGGAGCACGCATGAATTTCATCTCCATGAACCTGGTGACGATGATGTATCTCATCGCATCGGTGTGCTTTATCCAGGCGCTGAAAGGGTTGTCGTCGCCGTCCACGGCGCGTACCGGTAATGCGTTCGGCATGTCGGGCATGGCCATCGCGGCCGTCACCACGATCGCGCTGATCCTGAAGCTGAAGGCGGAAGCGACGGCCGCCGCCGTGGCGGGCACTTCCGGCGGCATGGGCCTCGGCCTGGTGGCGCTGGGCGTCATCGTCGGCGGCGGCATCGGCGCGGTGCTGGCGAAGAAGGTCGAGATGACCAAGATGCCGGAACTGGTCGCGGCGATGCACTCGCTGATCGGCCTGGCCGCCGTCTGCATCGCGGTGGCCGCCGTGTCGGAACCGCACGCCTTCGGCATCGCCGCCGTGGGCGAGGCGCTGCCGTTCGGCAACCGCATCGAGCTGTTCATCGGCACCTTCGTCGGCGCGATCACGTTCTCCGGTTCGGTGATCGCGTTCGGCAAGCTGTCGGGCAAGTACAAGTTCCGCCTGTTCCAGGGCGCGCCGGTGAGCTTTGCCGGCCAGCACATGCTGAACCTGATCCTGGCCATCGTCATGGTCGGCCTGGGCCTGGCGTTCTGCTTCGCCGGCGGCAACGAGCCGGCGTGGGTGCCGTTCCTGATCATGACCGCGATCGCCTTCGTGCTCGGCGTGCTGATCATCATCCCCATCGGCGGCGCCGACATGCCGGTGGTGGTGTCGATGCTGAACTCGTACTCCGGCTGGGCGGCGGCGGGCATCGGCTTCTCGCTGAACAACGCGATGCTGATCATTGCCGGGTCGCTGGTCGGATCAAGCGGCGCGATCCTGTCGTACATCATGTGCAAGGCGATGAACCGTTCGTTCTTCAACGTGATCCTGGGCGGCTTCGGCGGCGCGCCGGCGGAAGCGGGCGGTGGCGGTTCGAAGGAACAGCGTCCGGTCAAATCCGGTTCGGCGGACGACGCCTCGTTCATCATGGCCAACGCTGAAAGCGTGATCATCGTGCCGGGCTACGGCCTGGCCGTGGCGCGCGCGCAGCATTCGCTGAAGGAGCTGGTCGAGAAGCTGACGCACAAGGGCGTGACCGTCAAGTATGCGATCCACCCGGTGGCGGGCCGCATGCCGGGGCACATGAACGTGCTGCTGGCCGAAGCCGAGGTGCCGTACGACCAGGTGTTCGAGATGGAGGATATCAACGGCGAATTCGGCCAGACCGACGTGGTGCTGATCCTCGGCGCCAACGACGTGGTCAACCCGGCCGCCAAGGATCCGAAATCGCCGATCGCCGGCATGCCCATCCTGGAGGCCTACAAGGCCAAGAGCATCATCGTCAACAAGCGTTCGATGGCCTCCGGCTATGCGGGCCTGGACAATGAGCTGTTCTACCAGGCCAACACCATGATGGTGTTCGGCGATGCGAAGAAGGTCATCGAGGACATGGTCAAGGCTGTGGAGTAATTCACATTTTGTGAATGATGTCTTAGCTTTGAGGTGATTGTTGGTGGTGTTGGTGAAGCCTACCATGGCTACATCAACCCACCACAAGGAGCCTCACCATGAACCGCTTGCAAAACAAAGTCGCCATCGTCACCGGCGCATCTTCCGGCATCGGCCGCGCCACCGCCAAACTGTTCGCCGCCGAAGGCGCCAAAGTCGTGGTGGCCGCGCGCCGCCAGGCCGAACTCGATACCCTCGTTGCTGAAATCGTCGCCGACGGCGGTGCCGCCATCGCGCTGGCCGGCGATGTCACTTCCGAATCGTTCAACGCGCAACTGGTCGCCGCCGCGGTGGAAGCCTACGGCCGCCTGGACATCGCCTACAACAACGCCGGCACGCTGGGCGAAATGGGCGCAACCACCGGCGTTTCCGAGCAGGGCTGGAACGACACCCTCGCCGCCAACCTGACCAGCGCCTTCCTCGGCGCCAAGCACCAGGTTCCTGAAATGATCAAGCATGGCGGCGGTTCGGTGATCTTCACCTCGACCTTCGTCGGCTACAGCTTCGCCTTCCCGGGCGTGGCGGCTTACGCGGCCAGCAAGGCAGGCCTGATCGGGCTGACGCAGGCGCTGGCGGCGGAATACGGCCCGCAGGGCGTGCGCGTGAACGCGGTGCTGCCGGGCGCCGTCGATACGGCGATGTATCGCGACATGAACGATACGCCGGAGTCGACCTCCTTCGTCACCAACCTGCATGCGTTGAAACGCGTGGCGCAGCCGGAAGAACTGGCGCGCTCGGTGCTGTACCTGGCTTCGGACGACTCGTCCTTCGTCACCGGCACCGCCTCGCTGGTCGACGGCGGCGCTTCGATCACCCGCACCTAGTCTAGTAGGCCACGTCTTCCAGGCGGTAGCGGAATTTGCGCCGCTCTGGAAGATTCCATCCCGGCTCGTGGTCGGTATTTCTGGCCGGGGCGGGGGATGGCTCCGGTGCCGGCTTGACCTGGACCGGGACGGGTAAAGGCGGTGGCAGGACAGAGGCCGCGGCAGCCGCGGCCCCGGGCTGCGCTTGCGTCCGCAGCTCTTCCTGCTTCGCCTGCTCCTTGCGCAGCAGGTTCGCCATCTTGAAATGCTTTTCGCCCGGGAATTTGACGGACAGGTCGAACCGGCGGCAGCGCTTTTTTGGCGTCGAGCCAGAATTCCAGCGCCGCGTTCATTGCTTCGGACAAGTCCTGCACGCCGCCGTCGCGGCGCAGCCGCTCGACCAGCCGGAGCAGGGTATCAGTAGAGAGCTGCACGCTCATTGTGGTAAACATTCTGCTTTCTCCTCTCTTTTCTTCACTTTTCATTTCTTTAGACCGCAAATTTTGGAAGAAGTTCAAAAAGCGAGGTAAGGCAAGAAAAAGAGAGGAAAAGAGAGGTCGAAAGCGATGGTTTACCACAGGGAGTGGGACGGGCAAGCCCACCTGTGTGTTCTCAGGTCAACGGTGACCGTACATCATCAGTTCGGCCAGCACGCCGCGGGCGGGGCCGATCATGTCGATGGCGGCCAGCGACAGGCCCAGCAGCGCCTGGGCCGGCGAATCGTTGGCGAAAATGCGGGCCATGGTGTCGGTCAGGCGCACGGTGGTGTCGCGGTCCTGGCGGCGCAGTTCGGTGAACTGCGCCAGCATCGCCGGATTGGCGCCTTGCGCCAGCAGCCGCGCCAGCACGGTGACGTCGCGCAGGCCGAGGTTGAGGCCTTGTCCGGCGACCGGATGCAGCGTTTGCGCGGCGTTGCCGATGGCGACGGTGCGGGCGGTGCCGCGCGGGTCCGCGTTCAGGCCGAGGGGGAACGCCAAACGGGGAGAAGCGTGCGTGAAGCGGCCGACGCGCTCGCCGAACGCGGCGCCCAGTTCGGCCAGGAAGGCCTCGTCGTCCAGGCCTTGCAGGCGCGCCGCCGACTCGGGGCGCACGCACCAGACCAATGAATATTCGTCGCCTTGCGGCAGCAGCGCCAGCGGGCCTTGCCCGGTAAAGCGTTCGTAGGCGCGATGCTCGACCGGGCGGCTGGCGCGCACCTGCGCGATGATCGCGGTTTGCTGGTAGTCGTGGCGGCGGGCCTTGCTTTCCTGGTCGCTGAACAAGCCGCCTTCGGCCTGCACCACGATGGCTGCGTGCAGCGACCGCGCGGTGCCGGCGGCGTCCAGCGCCAGCGCGACGGCGTCGTCGCCTTCGTTGATCGCCTGCACGCGGGCGGGACGCAGCATGACGATGCCGGCCCGTTCGCAGGCGGCGCCCAGGGCGGTCACCAGATCGCCGTAGCGGGTGACGTAGCCGAGCGCCGGCAGCTTGTGCTCGTCGCGGTCGATCAGGCTGCGGCCGAACTGGCCGCGGCGCGACACGTGGATCTGGTGGATGGCGGTGGCCGCCACCGGCCACGCGCCGATGTCTTCCAGTATCTGGCGGCTGCCCCAGGACAGCGCGATCGAGCGCGGATCCTTGCCGGCCTGCTCCAGCGTCCTGGCATCGATCAGCGCGATGCGGTTCGGGGCCATGCCGCGCCTGGCCAGCAGCGCGGCCAGCGCCATGCCGGCCGGGCCGGCGCCGCAGATGGCGACGTCGAAAGTGGAATCCGTCATTGCTGCCGCATCAGTTGCTCGATCTCGTCGACGGTCTTGGGCGCGGTGCTGAGGATGGTGTGGCCGCCGTGCGTCACCAGCACATCGTCCTCGATGCGGATGCCGATGTTCCAGTATTCCTCGGGCACGCCCTCCGCCGGACGCACATAGATGCCCGGCTCCACCGTCAGCACCATGCCCGGCTGCAGCGCGCGCGACGGCTTGCCTTCGGCTGCGGTGTCGCGGTACTGGCCGACGTCGTGCACGTCCATGCCCAGCCAGTGGCCGGTGCCGTGCATGTAGAACTGCAGGTAGCGCTTGTCGGCGATGATGTCGGCCAGGCTGCCGTGGCTGTTCTTGTCGAGCAGCCCCAGGTCCAGCATGCCCTGCGCCAGCACCTGCACCGCCGCCTCGTGGCCGCCGGAGTAGGGCAGGCCGGGGGCGATCGCCTTCAGCGCGGCCGACTGCGCCGCCAGCACCAGTTCATACAGGCGTTTTTGCGGCGCGCTGAAACGGCCGTTGACCGGCCAGGTGCGCGTGATGTCGGAGGCGTAGCCATCGAGCTCGCAGCCGGCGTCGATCAGCACCAGGTCGCCGTCCCTGCTCTGCGCGCTGTTGGCGCTGTAGTGCAGCACGCAGGCGTTGGCGCCCGCCGCGACGATGGAGTTGTAGGCCGGCGCCTGCGCGCCGTTGCGGCGGAACTCGTACAGCAGTTCCGCCTCGAGTTCGTATTCGTACATGCCTGGCCGCGCGGCCCGCATCGCCCGCGCGTGGGCCTGCGACGAGATGGCCGCGGCGCGCAGCATGGTCGCCTGTTCGCCCGCGTCCTTGAACAGGCGCATTTCGTCCAGCAGCGGCAGCAGGTCGACCGCGCTGGCCGGCGCGCTCACGCCGGTGCGCGCCATGCGCCGCACGTTGGCCAGCCACAGCCTGACCTGCGCATCCAGCGGGCTGCCCAGCGCGTAGTACAGCGCCGGCGCGTCGGCCAGCAGCTTGACTATCTCGCCGTCGAGATCTTCGATGGCGTGGGCGGCGTCGAAGCCGAAGGCCGCGCGCGCGCCCTCGGGGCCGTGGCGGAAGCCTTCCCAGATTTCGCGCTCGAGATTTTTCTGGCGGCAGAACAGGACGGCGCGGGCCGGCACATCGCCGCGCGCGGCCGCCAGCACCAGCACGCTGTCCGGTTCGGTGAAGCCGGTCAGATAGTAGAAGTAGCTGTCGTGGCGGTACAGGTATTCGCTGTCGCTGTTGCGCGTCACTTCCGGCGCGGTCGGCAGCACGGCCACCGCGCCGGGCGCCATGTGGGCCAGCAGGCGCGCGCGGCGCTCGGCGTGGACCGTCGTCATTGCACGCCCTTGGCGCCGCGTGCGCGGGGGGCGATAGGCGCGTTCAGCCGGTCGAGCTGCTGCACGGTGCCGAGGTTGTGCCACTCGCCTTGGTAGACCTCGCCGCCGACCTGTTTCTTGTCGGCGTAGGCGCGGATCAGCGGTCCCAGCTTGGCGTGTGCGCCGGGCGCGATGCCGTCAAACATTTCGGGACGATAGACGCCGATGTTGCCGAAGGTCCATTTCGGCGAGCCGTCGTTGGTCAGCGAGTACATCGTCAGGCCGAAATCGCCGTCCGGCAGGAAGTCCGGATTCGGCACCAGGTACAGCCAGCAGATGTCGCGCTGGTCGGCGGGGTAGGGGTTGCCCCACATGTCCTTGTCGTGCAGCACGTCCTTGACCTGCTCGAAGTCGAAGTAGGGAATATAGATGTCGCCCGAGACGGCGACGAACGGCTCCTCGCCCAGCAGGTGGCGGGCCTGGGCGATGCCGCCGGCCGTCTCCAGCGCGACCGGCTCGTGCGAGTACATCAGCCGCGCGCCGAACTGGCTGCCGTCGCCCAGCGCCGCCTCGATCTGCTGGCCCAGGTGCGAATGGTTGATGACGATCTCGGTGATGCCGGCCCGCACCAGGTTGACGATATGCCAGACGATCAGCGGCCGGCCGCGTACCTTGAGCAGCGGCTTGGGCGTGGTGTCGGTCAGCGGACGCATCCGCTCGCCGCGTCCGGCGGCGAAGATCATGGCTTTCATGCGCGCCACCTCAGAAGGTGTAGCCGACTTGCGGCTGCTTGTCTTCCAGCGTGTCGAGCAGGCGCAGCAGCGGCTTCAGGTCCTTGTAGCGGCCGGCGGTCTTGCGCACGTAGTCCATCACGGTGGGCAGGTCGCCCAGGTACTGGGCCTTGCCGTCGCGGTAGTTCAGGCGGCAGAACAGGCCGAGGATCTTCAGGTGGCGCTGCAGGGCCATGTACTCGAAATCCTTGTAGAAGGCGTCGATGTCCTGGTTGACCGGCAGGCCGGCCGCCTTGGCGTGCTGCCAGTAGCGGATCGCCCAGTCCAGCACCAGCTCCTCGTCCCACTGCACGTAGGCGTCGCGCAGCAGCGAGGCCAGGTCGTAGGTCATCGGGCCGTACAGCGCGTCCTGGAAATCCAGCACGCCGGGGTTGCCGGCGTCCATCCACATCAGGTTGCGCGAATGGAAGTCGCGGTGCACATAGATCTGCTGCTGGGCGGTGACGTTGGCCAGGATGGCCTCGAACACGCCCTGCAGCTCGGCCGCCTGCTTGTCGCTCAGGGTGGCCTTCAGGTGCTGGCCGATGTACCACTCGGGAAACAGGTTCATTTCGCGCAGCAGGAAGGCGCGGTCGTACTCGGGCAGCACGCCCGGCTGGCTGGTCAGCTGGAACTTGACCAGCGCCTCCAGCGCCTCGGCGTACATGGTCGAGGCGTTGTCGTGGTCCAGCACCTGCAGGTAGGTGGTCACGCCCAGGTCGGACATCAGCATGAAGCCGCGCTCGTAGTCGGTGGCGACGATGCGCGGCACCGTCACGCCGGCATGGGTGAGCATTTCGTCCAGCTTGACATAGGCCAGCACGTTCTCGCGCTCCGGCGGCGCGTCCATGACGATCAAGGTGGCGCCCAGCGCGGCTTGTTGATTCGGCAATACATCGACGCGGAAGTAGCGGCGGAAGCTGGCGTCGGCCGAGGCCGGACGGGCGCTGGCCACGTCGACCACGCCCAGGGTCGCCAGCCAGGCGGTCAGCTGTTCGAGGCGGGGGTCGGAAGATGTATCGGAAGTTAAATTCTGTAATAAAGACATTAAGCGAGCCGTGGAAACCGGTATCAGGTGAAGATTCCCATATAATAAGGGATTCAAATCAAAAAATCGCCTGTCATGGTGTTTCATCCCTTCTTTTCATGAGTTGCATGCGCTGGCTACTGGCCCCCCCCTCTACCTCGCAACGCTGGGCGTATGCCCTGACTGCCATCGTCACCGTCTCGGCAGCGCCGAGCTACGCCCAGACCGGCGCGCCCAAGCCGCGCGCGCCGCGGGTGGAGGACAAGAACGCCGTCACCACGGTCCAGGCCGAGGACATCGGCGGCCGCCCGGAACGGGAAATCACGCTGGAGCGGGACGCCGAGCTGGTCAAGGACAAGACCCGCGTCAAGGCCGACACCGCCTGCTACCGCCAGGTCGAGGACGAGGTCGAGGCCAAGGGCAACGTCAAGA
Organism: Duganella hordei; assembly: GCF_040369125.1. Lineage (NCBI taxonomy): Bacteria > Pseudomonadati > Pseudomonadota > Betaproteobacteria > Burkholderiales > Oxalobacteraceae > Duganella > Duganella hordei. The sequence continues at coordinate 54,613 of NZ_BPWI01000015.1, read as the reverse complement.
TCTGGCGCTTCGGCGACTATTTCACCGGCGACGAGCTCAAGCTGAATATGGACACGGGCAAGGGCTATATGCTTAACCCGACATACAAGCTGGAAGCGAACCACGCCCAGGGCAAGGCCGAGCGCATCAACTTCATCAACGAAGACGAGGCGGTGGTGCTCAACGGCACCTACAGCACCTGCGAGGGCTACAATCCGGACTGGTATCTGCGCTCGAACACGCTGAACCTCGATTCCGGCCGCGACGTCGGCACGGCCGGCAAGACCATCATTTATTTCAAGGACGTGCCGATCCTGGGCACGCCGGCCATGTCGTTCTCGCTGTCGGGCGCGCGCCGCTCCGGCTGGCTGTCGCCGACGCCGGGCTTCGGCTCCAAGAACGGCGCCGAGCTGACGGTGCCGTACTACTTCAATATCGCGCCCAACCGCGACTTGACCGTGTATCCGAAAATCATCTCCAACCGCGGCATGCAGCTCGGCGCCAGCGGCCGCTACCTGGGCGAGACCGCCGGTGGCCTGTACCAGGGCGAGACGTATATCGAGTACATGCCGCACGACCGCGAGTACGCCAAGGCCAATCCGAACGACCAGAGCGACCGCTGGATGATACGGACCAACCACACCCAGGACCTGAGCCCCAGCTGGTCGTACGGCTGGAGCATCCGCGCGGCGTCGGACGACAACTACCCGAACGACTTTTCCAAGACCGTGTCGAGCTCGACCGAGCGCCAGCTGCTGCGCGAACTGCGCACCGACTATCACGGCGACTTCTGGACCCTGACCGCGCGCGTGCAGAAGTACCAGGTGCTGCAGGATCCGGAATCGGTGGTCGATCCGTCGCTGTTCGTCTCGCGCCCCTACGACCGCTTGCCGGCGGTCAATTTCCACGCCGCGCAGTACGACGTGGCGGGCGGCTTCGACTGGGCCTTCGATTCCGAGCTGACGCGCTTCTACCACCCGACCCTGATCAACGGCACCCGCCTGGTGGCGATCCCGCAGCTGAGCTATCCGATCGTCGGGCCGAGCTACTTCGTCACGCCCAAGGTGATGGTCAACCTGGGCAGCTACCAGCTCGATTCCTACGGCACGCAGAAATCGGAAAACCTGTCGCGCGCGGTGCCCACGTTCTCGCTGGACTCGGGCCTGGTGTTCGAGCGCGACATCAAGTTCGGCGGCAAGGACATGACCCAGACGCTGGAGCCGCGGCTGTTCTACGTCAACACGCCGTACCGCGACCAGAGCCGCTTCCCCACCTTCGACACCGACGCGGCCACGTTCAACTTCAGCCAGATCTTCAGCGAAAACCGCTTCGTCGGCTCGGACCGCATCGGCGACGCCAACCAGCTGACGGCCGCGCTGACCTCGCGCTTCCTCGACGCCAACGGCGGCGAGGCGCTGCGCCTGGCGTTCGGCCAGCGCTTCTATTTCCGCGACCAGAAGGTGCAGCTGGACTCGTCGACGCCGGTGGTCGACGCCCATTCCGACATCCTGCTGGCGGCCACCGGCCGCATCTCCGAGACCTGGACCTTCGACAGCGCGGTGCAGTACAACCCGAGCCAGAGCCGGGTGGTGTCGGAAAGCTATACCGCGCAGTGGGTGCCGGGCGCCAAGAAGGTGCTCAACCTGGGCTACCGCTACCTGCGCGGCAGCTTCAAGAATATCGAGCTGTCGAGCCAGTGGCCGATCTTCCAGCGCTGGTATGGCGTGGGCCGGGTCAGCTACTCGGTGCAGGACAAGAAGATCCTCGAGAGCCTGGTCGGCCTCGAGTACAACGCCGACTGCTGGGTGTTCCGCACCGGCGCCCAGCGTTTCGTGACCACCTCGACCAAGGCCTCGACGCAGATCTTCTTCCAGCTGGAATTGAACGGGCTGTCGCACCTGGGCGTGGGCAGTCCGCTTGAAGCGATGAAGAGCAGCATTCCCGGTTATCAGCGTTTGAACGAGGGCTACGGCCGCTAAAGCAAGGCAACCCGGCGCCCGCCGCAGCAGCAATGGCAACAACAGCGGCAGCGGGCGCTTTTTGATTTTTTTTACACCTGACTCATGAGCGTTCCACCATGCAGATGAAGTTCGAAATGAAAATCCTCGCAGTCCTGCTGTGCACGGCCGCCCTCGGCGGTTGCAGCGTGTTCTCGAAGAAGCCTGCGCCGACGCCCGCCGCCGCGCCGGCGTCCGCGCCCGCCGCCACGGCCTTGAACACCACGCCGGCCGCGCCGGCCAAGGCCGACAAGTCTGACGGCAAGGGCGGCTTCCTGCCGCCTGGCGAGTCGGGCAACGTCGCCATCGATTCGATCGTGGTCGTGGTCAACGACGACGTCATCACCCAGCGCGAGCTGAGCAACCGGATCAAGGCCGTCACCGCCCGCATGAAGGCGCAGAACGTGCAGATGCCGGACCCGGCCGACCTGCGCCGCCAGCTGCTCGAGCGCATGATCGTCGAACGCGCCCAGCTGCAGATGGCCAAGGAGATGGGCGTGCGCGTCGACGACCTGCAGCTCGACCGCTCGATTTCCCGCATCGCCGAGGCGCAGAAGCTGACCGTGCAGGACCTGCGCAACCAGATGGAAAAGGACGGCACGCCGTTCGCCGCCTTCCGCGAGGAGATCCGCGAAGAGATCATCATGCAGCGCCTGCGCGAGCACGAGGTCGACTCCAAGATCCAGATCTCGGACGCCGAGGTCGATAGCTTCATGGCCGCCGAAAAGGCCGCCGCCGCCGAGCAGTTCGAGGTGAACATCTCGCAGATCATGGTGCGCATCCCCGACAACGCCACCGCCGAGGTGATCGCCCAGCGCCGCGCGCGCGCCGAGGAAGTGATGCGCCAGCTGCGCACCGGCGCCGACTTCGCCAAGATGGCCGCCACCTATTCGGACGCCAGCGACGCGCTGCAGGGCGGCGTGGTCGGCTGGCGCCAGCCCGAGCGGCTGCCGCCGGTGTTTGCCGAGGCGCTGGTCAAGCTCAAGCCGGGCCAGGTCACGCCCATCATCAAGAGCGTGGGCGCGTTCCACATCCTGAAGGCGGTCGACCGCCGCAGCGTGGCCGAGGCGCAGGCGGCGGCCTCGGTGCAGCAGACCCACGCGCGCCACATCCTGATCAAGGTCACGCCGACGATGAGCGCGGCCGACGCCAAGCGCAAGCTGACCGAGCTCAAGGAGCGCCTGGACAACAAGGCGGCCAAGTTCGAGGAACTGGCGCGGCTGTTCTCCAACGACGGCTCGGCCGCCAAGGGCGGCGACCTGGGCTGGCTGTACCCGGGCGACACCATGCCCGAATTCGAGGCGGCGATGAACAATCTGAAGATCGGCGAAGTGAGCCAGCCGGTGGAGACCAGCTTCGGCATCCACCTGATCGAAGTGCTCGAGCGCAAGAGCGACGACGTGTCGAAAGAGCGCGAGCGCAACAACGCGCGCCAGGCGATCCGCGAGCGCAAGCTGGAAGAAGCGTCGGAAAGCTGGCAGCGTGAAGTGCGCGACCGTGCCTACGTCGAGTACCGCACCGACGACGGCAACAACGTCAACAAATAAGCGGCAAGGGGACCACGCGTGAGCGCCACTTTGAACCCTGGGCGCACCGCAGTGCGTTCCCCGTCCGCCCGTCCGGCGATCGCCGTCACGGTCGGCGAGCCGGCCGGCATCGGCCCGGAAATCTCGATCCGCGCCGCCTGGGCGCGGCGCCATGACGTCAACTGCGTGCTGCTGGGCGACGCCGCCTTCCTGGCCATGACGGCCAGCGCCATCGATCCCGCGATCCAGTTGTCGGCGCTGTCGCTGCAGGCGGTGCGCAACGGCGGCCTGCCGCACTTCGGCCCCGGGCGCATCAGCGTGATCGACGTGCCGCTGTCCGCGCACGTGGTGCCGGGCCGGCTGGACAAGGAAAACGGCCGCGCCGTGCTGGCCACGCTGGACGCCGCCATCGAGGGCGTGCGGGCCGGCTGGTTCGAAGCGGTGGTCACCGCGCCGCTGCAAAAGAGCACCATCAACGACGCCGGCGTCAAATTCTCCGGCCACACCGAATACTTCGCCGACCAGACGGGCACGCCGCAGGTGGTGATGATGCTGGCCGGCATGCCGGCGTCGCCCGCCGGCGCGCCGCCGCTGCCGCCGTTGCGCGTGGCGCTGGCGACCACGCACCTGCCGCTGAAGGACGTCGCCGCCGCGCTGAGCCAGGACGGGCTGGCGCGCATCCTCGACATCATAGACCACGACCTGAAGACCAAATTCGGCATCGCCGCGCCGCGCATCCTGCTGTGCGGCCTGAACCCGCACGCGGGCGAGGGCGGCTACCTGGGACGCGAAGAGATCGACGTCATCGCGCCGGCCATCGCGGCGGCGCGGGCGCGCGGCATCGCCGCCTCCGGCCCGTATCCGGCCGACACGCTGTTCCAGCCCAAATACCTGAAGGACGCCGACTGCGTGCTGGCCATGTACCACGACCAGGGCCTGCCGGTGCTGAAGTACGCCACCTTCGGCCAGGGCGTCAACATCACGCTGGGCCTGCCGCTGATACGCACCTCGGTCGACCACGGCACCGCGCTGGACCTGGCCGCCAAGGGCCTGGGGCTGGCCGATTGCGGCAGCATGGAGGCGGCGATCGACACCGCCGTCGCCATGGCCAACGCCGCGGCCTCCCAGCCTCCTAATCACTCTCAATAAGAACAATCATGAAACACGTCGCCCGCAAACGCTTCGGCCAAAACTTTTTACACGATAAATACGTCCTCTCCAGCATCACCGACGCCATCGCCCCGGCGCCGGACGACGCGATGGTGGAAATCGGCCCCGGCCTGGGGGCGATGACCGAGCAGCTGATGCGCACGCTGAAGATGATGCACGTTGTCGAGCTGGACCGCGACCTGGTGGCGCGGCTGGAAAAGACCTACAACCCGGCCAAGCTGACCATCCACGCCGGCGACGCCCTGAAGTTCGATTTTTCCACGATCCCGGTGCCGGCCGGCCAAAAGCTGCGCATCGTCGGCAACCTGCCGTACAACATCTCCAGCCCGCTGCTGTTCCACCTGGCGACGTTCGCGCCGCAGGTGCAGGACCAGCATTTCATGCTGCAAAAAGAAGTGGTGGAGCGCATGGTGGCCGAGCCGGGCAGCAAGACCTACGGCCGCCTGTCGGTGATGCTGCAATGGCGCTACGACATGTCGCTGCTGTTCGTGGTGCCGCCGGAAGCGTTTGATCCGCCGCCGAAGGTGGAGTCGGCGATCGTGCGCATGATCCCGGTGGCCAACCCGCTGCCGTGCGACGGCCCGACCTTGGAGGCGGTGGTGCTGAAGGCGTTCTCGCAGCGCCGCAAGGTGATCCGCAACTGCCTGGCCGGCATGTTCACCGAGGAACAGATCGTCGCCGCCGGCATCGACCCGACCATGCGTCCGGAAACGGTGGGCCTGGCCCAGTACGTCGCGCTGGCCAACCTGCTCAAGCCGCAAACCGTCTAGGCAAAAAAAAGCCCGCTGGTTAAAGCGGGCTAAATCCAATTCCTTTGCAAGAAGTGGAGGAGACAGGTGAATTATGCTGCGACGCGGCATATAACACAAGTTTATTTTTCACATATCGAACATCATGAATGTGAATAACACTCCTCCCGCTTCCCGTCCTTCGCTTAGTTCGTCGTGCAGGTCAGCACCAGGTTGCTGACATTGTTTTCATGCATCACGCCGGTGCCGTTGACCAGCGTGCAGGTGGCGCCGACCGGCTGGGTCAGGATGGTCACGCCGTAGGCCTGGCCGTCCGCCACTTCGCTGCCGAACACGAAATCACCCTTGCCGCTGCTGTCGGTCGGGCTGCTGACCGTCAACTGGCCGCCGCTCGAGCCGTTCAGCAGCACCACGCTGCGGTTGAGCAGCGTGTCGGGCGTGGCCGAGGTCGCGTCCTTGTACTGGAACAGGCCGCTGAACTGGCCGCCCAGCGTGTGGGTGGCCTGCTTGCACACTATTTGGGCCGCGATGGCGACGTTGTGGCCGGCCGAGCCGACATTCCCTCCTATTGCGCACGCCATGTGCGCGGGCTGGGTCTGGATGGTGATGTTGTAGTCGGAGCCGTACGGGATCTGGTGCGGGAACACGAAGCTGCTGGCGCCGGCCGGCACCTTGACGGTGTCGCTGCCGTTGGCCAGCACCAGGCCGTCGTTGTTCAAGCCTGCAATCGTGCCCTGCACCGCGAACTGCGCCTTGCCGCCGCAGCCGGCCAGCGCCGCAGCCAGGATCAGCGCCGCGCCGGCGCCCAAAGTCGAAAATTTCATGTATTACTCCAAAAAATAAGCGGGGCCGGCAATTATTGGCAGGTGACGGTGACCGGCGAGTAGTCGCCGGCCGGCATCGTGCCGACGTTGTTGGCGATGGTGCAGGTCTTGGTGGTGTCCTTGGGCTGCGACAGGATGGTCACGCCGAACGGCGAGCCGTCGCCGACCTTGGTCGGGAAGGTGAAGCTGACCGGCGTCGAGGCCGATGCGCCCGGCAGGATCGCCACCGTGTCGGAGCCGTTGGCCAGTACCAGGCCTTTGGTGTCCAGGCCGGTGACGGTGCCGCCCAGGGTCCACGGATTGGTCACGCAGATGAAGGCGATGTAGTAGGCGGTGTAGACGTTGGCCTTGCCGGTGTTGGTGGTGCCGCTCGGAGCGCACTTGGCGCCGGTCGGCTGGGTATCGACGACGATGTTGAACTGCTCGTCGACGGCGGCCAGCTTGGTGAAGACGAAAGTACTCGTGCCGTTCGGGATAGGCAGCTTCTCGCCGGTGTTGGTGTTGACCAGCACCAGGCCATCCTTGGTCAGGTTGCTGACGGTGCCGGACAGGGCCAGGCTGCCGTTGCCGCCGCCGCAGGCGCTCAAAATGACGGCACACAGCAGGGCGAGGCCCGAACGCAGATACAAACTTTTCATAAAAATCTCTCTCCAAAACGAATAGGGCCGGCAACACCACTGGGTGCAGCATATTACACGGAATTGCCCGGTATTTTAGTGCATTTGGTAACGCCGGGCCCTGAACCGATGTAACAGCATGTGACACCGGACCGGCGGCGGCGGCGGCTGCCGCCTTATTTGACCTGCGCGGCGTCGCAACTGGAGCGGCGGCCGTCGATGCGGCAGCGGTTGCGCACCTTGCCCTGCAGATCGTGCACCAGCACCTCCCATTGCTCGGCGCCGCGCCGCTCCATGGTCATGAAGCCGAAGCCGTCGACCCAGGAACTGAAGCTGTCGACCACCGCGCCCGGCGCGGGCGTGGCGCCGGCCGGCAGCCGCTCGGGCAGCGGGACGATATCCTCGGCGGTGCCGGAAAAGCCGGAAATCAGCTGGCTCGGGTGGCCGCTGGAAAAACTGACCTGTTCCCACAGGTGCACATGGCCGGACAGCATGGTCTGTATCGCGGCCGGCAGCAGTTGCGGGTTGAGCGAGCCGAACGCCTGCTGCAGGCCGGCGTCGCCCGTCAGCAGCACGATGGGGCCGTCGCCCTTGCGGTCGGCGCCCATGCCCAGCAGCGGGTGGTGGGTGATGCCGATGTTGTGCGGCGCCTGCCGCGACAGCGCGTCGACCTTGCGGTACAGCTCGCGGTATTTGTCGTAGCCGAGGTCGCCCGGCTTCAGGCCCTTCCACGTGGTGGCGGCGGTGTCCATGACGATCAGCTGGGTGGACTGGCCGATAGTCACGGCGTAGGGATCGCTGTAGTTGCCGACGGCGTCGTCGGCGTCGGCGTTGCAGTCGCGGCCGGCCAGCAGCGGGCGCGGGTCGAGGAAGCGCCAGTAGCCCTGGCCGCCGCGCGGGCAGCTTTCATGATTGCCGCGCGCCATGATCCACGGCGCCGCCCGCAGCAGCGCCGCGCCGGGGGCGAAGAAGTCGGCGTTCCACGCGTCCCAGCCGTAGCCCCAGGGACTGCCGGCGCAGCCGGCGTCGCCGTCGGGACAGGCGTTTTCGCGGTAATGGTAGTCGCCGACGTGGATCACCAGGTCCGGACGCCAGGCGGCGGCCTGGGCCGCCACGGCGGCGAACGGGTAGGCGGCGCCGTCGTTGCAGGCCTGGTAGCTGGCGCTGCTCTTTTGCAGGCGGCAGCCGGTGTCGCCGATGACGACGATGCGTTGCGGCTCGGCCTTCGGCAGCGGCAGCGCGCGGCCCAGCACGGTGGCGCCTTGGCCGCCCGCCGGCAGCGGCGCCTCGCAGGTCAGCAGCGGGAAGCTGGCCGGCCTGGAGTCGGCCGGCGCCGATGGCGTGGAGCGCAGCGCGATGGTGGCGGCCGGCGCGCGCACGGCCATCGCCAGCGGGCGGCCGTCGATGACGATGTCGGGGCAGGCCGGCGCGGCGACCAGCACGCGCGCCACGGCGGCGCCGTTGTCGCCCATCACCACGAACGAGGAAAAGTCCGGCTGCTGGACGGCGGTGGCGCAGCCGGCCAGCAGCGAGGCCAGCGCCAGGGCCGGCATTGGACGGCAAAGAGTGGTCGGGAACACGGCATCTCCGGCTGAGTAATCCAATAATTTACCATGCCGTCACGGCGCCGTGATCGGTGCGACAATACCGCTTGTCCACTATTTTTGGCCCGCCATGACCTCACGCCGCCCCCACGCCTTGTTGTTCGACCTCGACGATACCCTGTGGCCGATCGGCCCGGTCATCGCGGCGGCGGAAGTCAGCTGGCACGCCTGGCTGGCCGAGCGCGCGCCCAAGGTGACCGGCAAATATACGATCGCCGAGCTGCGCGCCATGCGCATGGCGCTGCTGGAGCGCCGGCCCGAGCTGGTGACCGACCTGTACCAGCTGCGCCGCCAGGCGCTGCTGGACGTGTTTGCCGAAACCGGCGAGGACGCCGTCCATGTGGAAGGCGCGATGCGCCACTTCGCCGAGTGCCGCAACGCCGTCACGCCGTTCGCCGACGTGGTCCCGGCGCTGGCCGAGCTGCAGCGCATGCTGCGGCTGGGCGTGATCACCAACGGCAATGCCGATCTTGAAGTCATAGGGCTGCACCACCATTTTGAATACACGCTGGCGTCGGCCAGGTTCGGCCGCGCCAAGCCGGACCCGGACATCTTCCTGGCCGCCTGCGAGGCGATGGGGGTGGCGCCGCGGGACGCGGTCTACGTCGGCGACGACCTGCGGCTGGACGTGCAGGGCGCGCAAGGGGCGGGGCTGCGGGCGGTATGGATGAACCGTGGCGGCGGCAGCGCGCACCTCGAGGCCGGCATCGCGCCGGACGCCATCTGCGCCTCGTTCGACGAACTTCTGGCCTGGGTACGCGAGCAAATGCGGCATTGACGCCACGCCGCGGCCCCCGTCCGGCGCGGAGCGTGCATAATAGAAGCAAACCCGACGGAACTACCTCGATAGACTCAACATGCAACTCGATACACGCGCACAAACACTGCTCAAGGCCCTGGTCGAACGCTACATCGCGGACGGCCAGCCGGTAGGCTCGCGCGCGCTGTCCAAGATCTCCGGACTGGACCTGTCGCCGGCGACGATACGCAACATCATGGCCGACCTGGAGGAGCTGGGCTACGTGGCCAGTCCCCACACCTCGGCCGGCCGGGTGCCGACGCCGCGCGGCTACCGCATCTTCGTCGACACGCTGCTGACGGTGCAGCACCTGGACGAGCAATCGGTGGAGGGGCGCATGCGGCTGCAGGCGCCGCAGCCGCAGAAGATGATTTCCAACGCCGCGCAGATGCTGTCGTCGCTGTCGCAGTTCGCCGGCGTGGTGCTCAGCCCGCGGCGCGAGTCGGTGTTCCAGCAGATCGAATTCCTGCGCCTGGGCGAGAAGCGCATCCTGCTGGTGATCGTCGGCCCGACCGGCGACGTGCAGAACCGCCTGCTGCTGACCGACGTCGACTACAGCCCGGCGCAGCTGGTGCAGTCGGCCAACTACATCAACCAGAACTACGGCGGGCTGGCCTTCGACGAGGTGCACACGCGGCTGCAGCACGAGCTGCGCCAGCTGCGCGACGACATGGGGCGGCTGATGCAGGCGGCGGTGGAGGCGGGCAGCGAGGCGATGGCCGACAACTCGGACGACATGGTCATCGCGGGCGAGCGCAACCTGCTGTCGGTCAGCGACCTGTCGTCGAACATGACGTCGCTGCGGCAGATGTTCGACATGTTCGAGCAGAAGACCGGGCTGATGCAGCTGCTCGACGTGTCGAGCAAGGCCAGCGGCGTGCAGATTTACATCGGCGGCGAATCGAGCCTGGTGCCGATGGACGAGATGAGCGTGGTCACCGCGCCGTACACGGCCAACGGCAAGATCGTCGGCACGCTGGGGGTGATCGGCCCGACGCGCATGGCCTACGAGCGGGTGATACCGATCGTCGACATCACCGCCAAGCTGCTATCGAACGCGCTGAGCCACAACTAATCCGGGGTCAGATCCGACATTTGGACACGGGCTCTACCGTAGCGGCTGCTACGGTAGAGCCCGTGTCCAAATGTCGGATCTGACCCCGGATTTTCAAGGGCGGTGCGGGCAGGCGGTCTTGGTGCAGTTGCCGTAGATCGCCAGCGCGTGCTCGGCGATCTTGAAGCCGCGCTCTTTCGCCACCAGTTGCTGACGCGTTTCGATTGCCTCGTCGAAGAATTCCTCCACGCGGCCGCAGTCCAGGCACACCAGGTGGTCGTGGTGCGAGCCTTCGTTCAGCTCGAAGATGGCCTTGCCGGTTTCGAAGTGGTTGCGGTTCAGCAGGCCGGCCTGCTCGAACTGGGTCAGCACGCGGTAGACGGTGGCCAGGCCCACATCCATATTGTCGGCCAGCAGGATCTTGTAGACATCCTCGGCGGTCAGGTGGCGCACTTCGCTGTTCTGGAAAATATCCAGGATTTTGAGGCGTGGCAGCGTGGCTTTCAGGCCGCTGGCCTTCAGATCGGTAGGATTGTTACCCATGGTCGAGACTCTATAATGTGGTTGGCGGTGCGAGGTGACAGTTTAACGCACTCCGGGTGCCGCCGCAGCTAAATCGCCCCCGCGGCGCGCGCCGGGGGGAAATTTACATTTGCAATGTTTTACAATTATTCTTTATAAAACAAGGACATAACATCCGATTTGCTGGATAATGCGATCTCTTCGAGTGCCCACGCAGCCCCATGTCGCGGCTTGTGCTTTATGATATGGCGTTTTTCGGCACTTCCGCTCGATCAGATTGAGGACAACCATGCGCGTCACCCAGGCTTTATCGCAGTCTTTGTTGCACCGTTTCACTCCCCGGCTCGCAGGCGCTGTGTGCGTCGCGCTGGCGCTGGGCGGCTGCGCTTCCAACACCACGCTGGGCGAGAAATCGACCGCAGTGAAAGAAACCGGTGCCACGCTGGACGCCAACAAGGGCGCGCAAACGACCACCATCACCCAGCTGCAGAAGTTCATGTGGTTCTTCTCGCCGTATCGTCCGGACATCCAGCAGGGCAACTTCGTCTCCGAGGAAATGCTGGCGCAGCTGAAGGTCGGCATGACCCAGGACCAGGTGCGCTTCATCTTCGGCACCGCGCTGCTGACCGACCCCTTCCACGCCAGCCGCTGGGACTACGCGTTCCGCATGGCCAAGGGCAACGGCGAAATCACCACCAGCCGCGTGATCGTGTTCTTCGACAAGGACAACAAGGTCGCGCGCTGGGAAGGCGGCAACCTGCCGACCGAAAAAGAATACATCGCCCGCATCGCCGGCCCGGCGCCCAAGGTCAAGAAAAACCTGGACGTGCCGGACGCCCGGCCGGTCGGCAACACCTCGCCGATCCCGGCCGGCAGCGACAACGCCGCCGCGTCGCCGGTCGGCGTCACGGTGACGAACGACAAGAAATAAGCACCAACGAACAAACACGAGGACAGCAGCATGACTGACATGAACATCGCCATCGCCGGCGCCGGCGGCCGCATGGGCCGCATCCTGATCGAAGCGGTGCTGGACGCGCCGGACGCGCGCCTGTCCGGCGCGCTGGACCGCGCCGGTTCGGCCAACGTCGGCAGCGACGCTGCCGCCTTCCTCGGCAAGCCGGCCGGCGTGCTGGTGGAATCGGAATTCGCCAAGGGCCTGGCCGGCGCCCAGTTCCTGATCGACTTCACCCGTCCGGAAGGCACGCTGGAGCACCTGGCCTATTGCGCCGAGCACGGCATCAAGATGATCATCGGCACCACCGGCTTCGACGCGGCGGGCAAGGCGGCGATCGCCGAGGCGGCCAAGAAAACCGCCATCGTGTTCTCGCCCAATTTCAGCGTCGGCGTCAACGTCACGCTCAAGCTGCTGCAGCAGGCCGCCAAGGCGCTGTCGGTCGGCTACGACATCGAAGTGATCGAAGCGCACCACCGCCACAAGGTCGACGCGCCGTCCGGCACCGCGCTGAAGATGGGCGAAGTGCTGGCCGACGCGCTGGGCCGCGACCTGAAGGACTGCGCCGTCTACGCCCGCGAAGGCGTGACCGGCGAGCGCGATCCGTCGTCGATCGGCTTTGCCACCATCCGCGGCGGCGACATCGTCGGCGACCACACCGTGCTGTTCGCCGGCACCGGCGAGCGCATCGAGATCAGCCACAAGTCGAGCAGCCGCGTGACCTATGCGCACGGCTCGCTGCGCGCCTGCCGCTTCCTGGCCGACAAGGCCACCGGCCTGTACGACATGAACGACGTGCTGGCGCTGAACTGATGACGCCCAACCACTTCACCCTGGCCAGCTACTGGGAACAGGGCGACACCATCAGCCACATCGTGGCGCTGGTGCTGCTGGCGATGTCGCTGGTGAGCTGGTTCTTCATCCTGGCCAAGGCTTATGCCGCCTGGCGCATCCGCCGCAGCGCACCGGCCGTGCAGGGGTTCTGGGACGCGCCGTCGATGACGGACGGTGTCGCCACGCTGGCCCTGGCCGATCCCGAGCAGATTTTCCTGCCGCTGGCGCAGCAGGGCGCGGCGCAGCTGGCCGCCTCCGGCCGTGCTTCGCTGGGCGGCGAGATGAACCATGCGGCGCAGGTCACGCGCGTGCTGCGCGTGGCGATCCAGCGCTCCACCAACCGGCTCGAAGGCGGCCTGACCTTGCTCGCGTCGATAGGCGCCACCGCGCCCTTCGTCGGCCTGCTGGGCACCGTGTGGGGCATCTACCACGCGCTGGCCAATGTGTCGGCCAGCGGCACGGTGCAGATCGACAAGGTGGCCGGCCCGGTCGGCGAGGCGCTGATCATGACGGCCATCGGCCTGACGGTGGCGATCCCCGCGGTGCTGGCGTATAACGGTTTCAACCGCGTCAACCGGCTGACCCTGGCCGAGCTGGACGCCTTCGCGCACGACCTGCACGCGTATCTGACAAAATAAGCAGGTAATCCACTGCCGGGAGCAAGCATGAGCTTTGGCGCATTCAACCACCACCGCAATCCGGGGCCGATGGCCGACATCAACGTCACGCCGATGGTCGACGTGATGCTGGTGCTGCTGGTGATCTTCATCCTCAGCGCACCGATGTTCACCAACGCCGTCAAGCTGGACCTGCCGAAGGCGCAGGCACAAGCCAGTCCGCAGCAGGCGGCCACGGTGACGCTGTCTATCGACGGCGCCGGCAAGATCTACTGGAACGACGACGCGGTCGAGCAGGATGGGCTGGAAAAGCGCCTGGTCGAAGCGGCCAAACTGGACCCGCAGCCGGAACTGCAGCTGCGTGCCGACAAGGACACCCGCTACGAAGTGGTGGCGCAGGTGATGGCGGCGGCGCAGTCGAACGGATTGACGAAGTTGGGATTCGTGACGGACCCCAGGAAAGAGAAAAAATAATGGCAACCGCAGAATTGAACGGCGCGGCGATCGTCGATTTCGGCAGCTTCCACGCGGCCTGCAAGGCGGCGATGGGCTTCCCCGACGGCTACGGCAACACGATGGACGCCTGGGTCGATTGTCTGAGCTATCTGCGCGATGAAGACGGCATGAGCAAGTTCCGCCTGAAGCCGAACGAGGTGCTGGAGATCGTCATCCAGGACGCCGGGGCGATGAAGGCCGCCGTGCCGGATATCCTGGAAGAGGTGGCGTACTGCGTGGCCGGCATCAACGAGCGTTACGAAGATTACGGCGAGAAGCCGGCCTTGAAGCTGACGCTGAAATAATCAGCCGGCGATAGGGATTTGCGCCTTGGCGCCGGTTTCGCCGGGCGCCAGCGTCAGCACCTCGAACCCGGTCTCGGTCACCAGCACCATGTGTTCCCACTGCGCCGACAAGGATTTGTCGCGCGTCTCGACGGTCCAGCCGTCGCTCAATTCCTTGGTTGCCGCGCGGCCGGCGTTGATCATCGGTTCGATCGTGAACAGCATGCCCGGCTTGAGCACCACGCCCTGGCCCGGACGGCCGTAGTGCGTCACCTGCGGTTCCTCGTGGTACACCATGCCGATGCCGTGGCCGCAGTAGTCCAGCACCACGCTGTAGCCGGCCTTCTCGGCGATGGTCTGGATCGCGAAGCCGACGTCGCCCAAGGTGGCGCGCGGCTTGACGGCGCGGATGCCGGCCCACATCGCCGAATACGTCGTCTCGACCAGCTTGCGCGCCGATTTCGACGGCTCGCCGACGTAGTACATGCGGCTGGTGTCGCCGTGCCAGCCATCCTTGATGACGGCCACGTCGATGTTGATGATGTCGCCATCCTTGAGCACCTCGTCGTCGGCCGGAATGCCGTGGCAGACCACGTGGTTGACCGAGCTGCACACGGTGGCCGGGAAGCCGCCGTAGCCGACGTTGGCAGGTATCGCCTGCTGCACGTTGACGATGTAGTCGTTGCACAGCTTGTCGAGGTGGCCGGTGGTCACGCCGGCCTTGACGTGCGGGCCGATCATCGTCAGCACATCGGCCGCCAGCTGGGCGGCGACACGCGCCAGGACGATTTGCTCGGGCGACTTGATCAGGTTGGCGTTACGGCGGGACATGGCACTACCTCTTTATTTTTCAGAGGCAGTAGTGTGCCACATCCGCTAGCGGACTGCTGCCAAATCGAAGTGCGGGTTGTCGATCAGGCAAAGCAGGTTGCCGAACGGGTCGGCCAGTTCGACCGTCCTGATGCCCTCGCCGACGTCCTGGATCGCCCCCGGCAAGGTGGCACCCAGCGCCACGATGCGCGCGACTTCGGCCTCGATATCGTCCACGCCCCAGTAGACCATGCTGCCGGTGGTGCCCGGCGTGCCGTCCGGTATCAGCCCCAGTTCGAAGCCGCCGATGTTGAAGCCGACGTAGAAAGGCTGGTCGAAATACGGCCCGGTGCCGAACACCTTGCCGTACCAGGCCTTGGCGGCGGCCAGGTCCGCCACCGGATATGCCGCAGTACGTAGTCCCTTGATCATGATGCCTGTCTCCATGAAGATGTTGAAAACATCATCTTGGCACATAGCCAGCGGCGGCGATTGTAAAAATGGAAGCTAGGCCGCCAGCAGGAAGCGCTCCGGGGCGCTGCCGGAAAATTCCTGGAACTCGTGGATCAGGTGGGACTGGTCGAAATAGCCGCAGTCCAGCGCCAGTTGCGCCCAGTCCGGCGCTGCAGCGGCTTTCAGCGCACTGGTGGCGCGGCGGAAGCGGCAGATGCGGGCATAGAGCTTGGGCGACAGGCCGACCCGCTCGCGGAACTGCGCCGCCATGTGCTGGCGCGACACGCCCATCCGCGCCGCCAGGTCCTCGATGCGCAGGCCGCCGCCGCTGGCGTCCAGCGCGGACAGTGCCCGGCGCACCAGCGCATCGGCGCCCGCGCCGCCGTCCGCGACGCGTTCGGCCAAGCGTTGCAGGAGTTGTTTTTCAATTAATTTTATGCGCTGATGGTCGGATAGCTCTCCGGTCCACAGCCCGTCGGCCAGCCGGTCGGCCTCGCTCCGGCCCCACAACTGGTCGATATCGGCGCGCTGGTCGGTCAGCACGTGCAGCGGCAAGGCCAGGAAAACCCCGGCGGCGCCCGGTTTGAAGCGCACCGCCACCGTCCGCACGGGCCCGCTGCTGGCCACCTGGATGGCGCTGGTCATCATGCCCACCGCAAAACCGGCCTGGCCGCCGTCCTGCCAGAGGATGTCGACGCAATTGTCCGGCAACACCCGGTGCGTGTGGGTTTGCCCGGACGCGACGCCCGCCACGCAGGCCGTCCACATGCACTCCACATGGGCGGCAAGGGCGGGATGAGGGGGATATTCGCGGTAAAGCATGGGAACTATCTTACCTCAGAGGGTTGCCGGGGCCGACTCTCGTGCGCTATTGGCGCTTCAGCCAGTATAATGTCCGGTTCATATTCACTTTTGGCGCCACACCACCATGCAAGATAAATATAGTCCCGCCGACGTAGAAAAAGCCGCGCAATCCCACTGGAAAGCCATCGACGCCTACAAAGCCGTCGAGCACGACCCGCGTTTCCCGAAAGGCAAGTATTACGCATGCTCGATGCTGCCTTACCCATCGGGCAAGCTGCACATGGGTCACGTCCGCAACTATACGATCAACGATGTGATGTACCGCTATCTGCGCATGAACGGCTACAACGTGCTGATGCCGATGGGCTGGGACGCGTTTGGCATGCCGGCGGAAAACGCGGCGATGGCCAACAACGTGCCGCCCGCGCAATGGACCTATTCCAACATCGCCCACATGCGCGAGCAGATGGAGTCGATGGGCCTGGCGATCGACTGGTCGCGTGAAATGACCGCGTGCAAGCCGGAATACTACAAGTGGAACCAGTGGATGTTCCTGAAGATGCTGGAAAAAGGCATCATCTACAAAAAGACCGGCACCGTGAACTGGGATCCGATCGACCAGACCGTGCTGGCCAACGAGCAGGTGGTCGACGGCCGCGGCTGGCGTTCGGGCGCGCTGATCGAAAAGCGCGAAATCCCGATGTACTACGCCCGCATCACCGACTACGCCGACGAGCTGCTGGCCTATGTCGACGACAAGCTGCCAGGCTGGCCCGAGCGTGTGCGCACCATGCAGACCAACTGGATCGGCAAGTCGACCGGCGTGCGCTTCGCCTTCCCGCACCAGATCAAGGGCGCCGACGGCTCCCTGATCCAGGACGGCAAGATGTACGTCTTCACCACCCGTCCGGACACCATCATGGGCGTGACCTTCGCCGCCGTGGCGGCCGAGCACCCGCTGGCGATCCACGCCGCGCAGACCAATCCGGAACTGGCCGCGTTCAACGCCGAGTGCAAGCTGGGCTCCGTCATCGAAGCGGACATGGCGACGATGGAGAAGAAGGGCATGCCGACCGGCCTGTTCGTCACCCATCCGCTGACCGGCGATCAGGTCGAGGTCTGGGTCGGCAACTACGTGCTGATCACCTACGGCGACGGCGCCGTCATGGGCGTGCCTGCGCACGACGAGCGCGACTTCGCCTTCGCCAAGAAATACAATCTGCCGATCAAGCAGGTCATCAAGGCCGAAGGCAAGGAGTTCTCCGCCGACGCCTGGCAGGAATGGTATGGCGACAAGGACATCTCCATCGTCACCAACTCCGGCAAATACGATGGCCTGCGCTACGCGGAAGCGGTCGACGCCGTGGCCGCCGACATGGAAGCCAAGGGACTGGGCGAGAAGAAGATCACCTTCCGCCTGCGCGACTGGGGCATCTCGCGCCAGCGCTACTGGGGCACGCCGATCCCGATGATCCATTGCGGCGACTGCGGCGTGGTGCCGGTGCCGGAAAAAGACCTGCCGGTGGTGCTGCCGGAAGACTGCGTACCCGACGGTACCGGCAACCCGCTGAACAAATACGAAGCCTTCCTCAAGTGCGACTGCCCGCAGTGCGGCAAGCCCGCGCGCCGCGAAACCGACACCATGGACACCTTCGTCGATTCGTCGTGGTACTACATGCGCTATACCTCGCCGGGTGCGGACAAGATGGTCGACGAGCGCAATGACTACTGGATGCCGATGGACCAGTACATCGGCGGCATCGAACACGCGGTCATGCACCTGCTGTACGCGCGCTTCTGGACCAAGATCATGCGCGACTTCGGCCTGGTCAAGTTCGACGAGCCGTTCGTCAACCTGCTCACGCAGGGCATGGTGCTGAACGAGACCTACTACCGCGAAGACGCGGCCGGCAAGAAGACCTGGTTCAACCCGGCCGACGTCGACCTGACCTTGGACGACAAGGGCCGTCCGCAAGGCGCCGTGTCCAAGGCCGACGGCCAGCCGGTGCTGATCGGCGGCACCGAGAAGATGTCCAAGTCGAAGAACAACGGCATTGATCCGCAAGCGCAGATCGAACAGTACGGCGCCGACACCGCGCGCCTGTTCACCATGTTCGCCTCGCCGCCGGAACAGACGCTGGAATGGTCGGGCAGCGGCGTCGAAGGCGCCAACCGCTTCCTGCGCCGCGTGTGGGCGTTCGGCTACGCGCAGCGCGAGGCCATCGCCGCCGCCGGCGCGCCGCTGACCGCCGCCGCCACCACCGACGCCGGCAAGACCCTGCGCCGCGAGCTGCACAAGGTGCTGCAACAGGCGGACTACGACATCAAGCGCATCCAGTACAACACCGTGGTGTCGGCCTGCATGAAGATGCTCAACACGCTGGAATCGGCCAAGGATGCGGACGCCGCGTCGGTGTCCGAAGGCTACGCGATCTTCCTGCGCCTGCTGAACCCTGTGGCGCCGCACATCACCCACGTGCTGTGGGAAGAGCTGGGCTACGCCAAGGCGCACGGCGACATCCTCAACGTGCAGTGGCCGCAGGTCGATCCCGCGGCGCTGGAGCAGGCCGAGATCGAGATGATGATCCAGGTGAACGGCAAGCTGCGCGGCAGCGTGGTCGTGTCGAAAACCGCCGACAAGGCGAGCATCGAGGCGGCGGCGCTGGCCGAGGAAAGCGTGCAGAAGTTCATCGAAGGCACGCCGAAGAAGGTCATCGTGGTGCCGGGAAAATTGATCAACATCGTGGTTTAAACGGATACAACATGGCGACTACTTCGAATCTGTTCCGGCGCGGCCGGCTCTGGGCGGCGCTGCTGGCGCTGTCGCTGGTGCTGTCGGCGTGCGGCTTCCATCTGCGCGGCGACGGCGGCCACTACACGCTGCCGTTCCCGACGATGTATGTCGGGCTGCCGGAGTCGTCGCCGCTGGCGATCGATTTGAAGCGCAACATCCGCGCCAACGGCGGCACGACGATCGTCAATTCGCCCAAGGATGCCGACGGCGTGATCGAAGTGATTTCCGATCCGGAGAAGACCCGCACCAAGTCCATCCTGTCGCTGAACAGCAATGGTCGCGTGCGTCAGTATCTGCTGTCGTACAACATCGTGTTCCGCGTGCTGGACAAACAGGGCAAGGAGCTGCTGGGGAACACCCAGCTGCTGCTGACCCGCCCGATCGACTTTAACGAAACCCAGTTGCTGGCGAAGGAGCAGGAAGAAGCGCTGCTGTACAAGGATATGCAGACCGACCTGGTGCAGCAGATGATGCGCCGTATCGCGGCCATCAAGGTGCCGCAGGTTTCGCTGCCGCCGAAGGCGTAAGGACGCGCGATGCAATTAAGGTTGGAAGCGCTGGACGGCCATCTGAGCAAATCGCTGTCGCAGCTGTACGTCATCACCAGCGACGAGCATTTGCTGGCGCTGGAGGCGGCCGACAAGATCCGCAAGACGGCGCGCGCGCAAGGCTATTCCGAGCGCGACGTGCTGACCGTGGAGCGCAGCTTCAAGTGGGGCGAGCTGCTGGCGGCCAACCAGGCGCTGTCGCTGTTCGGCGACAAGAAGCTGATCGAGCTGCGCATCCCGACCGGCAAGCCGGGCAAGGATGGCGGCGCGGCGCTGCAGAATTATGTGAAGGATCTGAGTCCGGACAACCTGACCCTGATCACGCTGCCCAAGCTGGACTGGCAGACGCAGAAGGCGGCCTGGGTCGCCAGCCTGCAACAAGCCGCGGTGTATATCGACATCGCGCAGGTGGAACGGGCGCAGTTGCCCAATTGGATAGGCCAGCGCCTTGCCGCACAAGGGCAGAGCGCGGACCGGCAGAGCATCGATTTCATCGCCGATCGCGTTGAAGGCAACCTGCTTGCGGCCCATCAGGAGATACAGAAACTGGCCTTGCTGCACGAGCCGGGCAAGCTGACCTACGAGCAGGTGCACGATGCGGTGCTGAACGTGGCGCGTTACGACGTGTTCAAGCTCAGCGAAGCGATGCTGTCGGGCGATCCGGCGCGTCTGGTGCGCATGCTGGAAGGCTTGAAGGGCGAGGGCGAAGCGCTGCCGCTGGTGCTGTGGGCCGTGTCGGAGGAAATCCGCACGCTGCTCAAGCTCAAGTCGGGCATGGCGCAGGGCCGTCCGCTGGGTGCGCTGCTCAAGGAGTATCGTATCTGGGGACCGAAGGAACGCATGATGGAGCCGGCGCTGCGCCGCATCTCGCTGCCTGTACTGGAGGCGGCGATGAAGGACGCGGCGCAGGTCGACAAGATGATCAAGGGCTTGCGCGCCAAAGCGCATGCCGGCGACGCGTGGGATTCGATGCTGCAGTTGGCGTTAAGAGTCGCCCGCGGCGGATAACCGCCATCATTCCCGCGAAAGCGGGAATCCATAGAGCGCCGGCCAGGATGCTCGGCATGGATTCCCGCCTGCGCGGGAATGACGGTACAAGGGATAGCGATGGATATCAAGCACTACATGGAACAACTGGGCCAGCAGGCGCGCAAGGCATCGCGCGCCATGGCCCGCGCCGACAGCGCCACGCGCAACCGCGCGCTGACGCTGATCGCCGATGCGATCGAGCGCGACGCCGCACTACTGCGCGCCGCCAATCAACTGGACATGGACGCGGCGGCCGCCAACGGCCTGGCGCCGGCCATGCTGGACCGCCTGGCGCTGTCCGACAAGGCCATTGCCACGATGGTGGAAGGCCTGCGCCAGATCGTCGCGCTGCCGGACCCTATCGGTGAAATCTCCGGCTTGAAATTCCGCCCGTCGGGCATCCAGGTGGGCCAGATGCGCGTGCCGCTGGGCGTGATCGGCATCATCTACGAGTCGCGTCCGAACGTCACGGTCGATGCGGCGGGGCTGTGCATCAAGAGCGGCAACGCAACCATCCTGCGCGGCGGCTCGGAAGCGATCCATTGCAACCGCGCGCTGGCCAAGCTGGTCAAGGAAGGTTTGGCCGGCGCCGGCCTGCCGGAGGATGGCGTGCAGGTCGTGGACACCATCGACCGCGCCGCCGTCGGCGCGTTGATCACCATGCCGGAATACGTGGACGTCATCGTCCCGCGCGGCGGCAAGGGCCTGATCGCGCGCCTGATGGAGGAAGCCACCGTGCCGATGATCAAGCATCTGGACGGCATCTGCCACGTCTACATCGACGCCAGGGCCGATTTGAAGAAGGCGGTCGACATCGGCTTCAACGCCAAGTGCCACCGCTACGGCACCTGCAACACCATGGAAACGCTGCTGGTGGCGCGCGCGATCGCACCGGCGGTGCTGCCGGAGCTGGCCAAGCTGTACGCGACCAAACAGGTCGAGCTGCGCGCCGACGCGGAAGCGGCGGTGATCCTGGCGGGCTATCCGCATCTGGCGGCGGCCACCGAGGAAGACTGGTCGACCGAGTACCTGGCGGCCATCCTGTCGGTGAAGATCGTCGACGGCATCGACGAGGCGATGGAGCACATCAACAAGTACTCGTCGAAGCACACGGAAGCCATCATCACGGAAGACCATACGGCCGCGATGCGCTTCCTGCGCGAAGTCGATTCGGCCTCGGTGATGATCAACGCCTCGACCCGCTTCGCCGACGGTTTCGAATACGGCCTGGGCGCCGAAATCGGCATCTCGAACGACAAGCTGCACGCGCGCGGCCCGGTCGGGCTGGAAGGTTTGACTTCGCTGAAGTACGTCGTGTTCGGTCACGGCGAAATCCGTCAATAAAGGAAGCCATGCTCTGGATTAAAGCGCTGCACATATTCTTCGTCATTGCCTGGATGGCCGGCGTGTTCTACCTGCCGCGCATCTTCGTCAACCTGGCGATGGAGACCGACAAGGCCGCCACCGCGCGCCTGCTGCTCATGGCGCGCAAGCTGTATCGCTTCTCGATGTGGTTGTCGGTGTTTGCGGTGGTGTTCGGCGCGATCCTGGTCTACATGCAGTATGGCGCGCAGATGCCGCACTGGCTGCATGCGAAGCTGTTCTTCGTGGTGCTGGTGATCGGCTATCACCACGCGTGCGGTGGCATGCTGAAGAAGTTCGAGAAGGGTGCCAATACCCGCAGCCACAAGTGGTATCGCGTCTTCAATGAAATGCCGGTGTTCCTGATGCTGGCGATCGTGCTGCTGGTAGTCGTCAAACCATTCTGATCGGAGCGTCATGAGCAAAGTTTGCCAGTATTTTTTCGCCACCCATTCGCCGTGGGCCTACATGGGCCATGACCGCCTGGTTGAGATGGCGCGCCGGCATGGCGTTCAGATCGAGGTCAAGCCTTTCGACCTGGGCAAGGTGTTCGGCGTGTCCGGCGGCCTGCCGCTGGCCAAGCGCGCGCCGCAGCGCCAGGCTTACCGGCTGCTGGAGCTGACGCGCTGGTCGGATTTTCTCGGCATTCCGCTGAATGTGCAGCCGAAGTTTTTCCCGGTGTCGCCGGAGTTGTCGAACAAGATGGTGGTGGCGGCGCGCCTGACGCACGGCGTCGACGTGGCGCTGGCGCTGTCGTTCGCCGTCATGCGCGCGCTGTGGGCTGAAGACAAGAATATCGGCGACGAAGACACGCTGGCGCAGATCGCCGGCAGCTGCGGCCTCGATGGCCGCGCGCTGATCAAATCGGCGGAAACGGCCAGCGTGCAGGCCGAGTACGACCGCAACACGGAAGATGCGACGGCGGCCAGCGTATTCGGCTCGCCGTGGTATGTGCTGGATGGAGAAAGCTTCTGGGGCCAGGACCGCCTGGACTTCCTGGAGCGGGCAATGCAGAAGTAAACGCGCCGCGCCACTCGGGCGGCGCGCATTTTTTAACGGACAAAAGGTACACCTATGGCATCCTATTTTTGCCCATGCCCGCGCGGCATGGAAGCGGCGTTGGCCGAAGAACTGGGCGAGATCGCCCAACTCAGCACCACCATGAAGGTGCACAACCAGGTTCCGGGCGGCGTGCACTGCTCGGGCGACCTGCTTGATTCCTACCGCATCAACCTGCACTCGCGCATCGCCTCGCGCGTGCTGATGCGCATGGCCGTCACCGGCTACCAGAACGAGAACGACATCTACGACCTGGTGCTGGCGCAGCCGTGGGAAGACTGGTTCACCTACGACCATACCATCCGCGTCGACGTCACCGCCGTGAAGTCGCCGCTGAAAAGCCTGGAGTTCACCACGCTGAAGATCAAGGACGCCATCTGCGACCGCTTCCGCGACCAGTTCGACAAGCGTCCTTCGGTCAACACCAAGGAACCGGACATGCGCATCGTCGGCTTCCTCGACGCGCGCCAGTTCATCATCTATCTCGATACCTCGGGCGAGGCGCTGTTCAAGCGCGGCTGGCGCGAGGAAACCGGCGACGCGCCGCTGCGCGAGAACCTGGCCGCCGGCCTGCTGCGCGTGTCGGGCTGGAAGCCGGGCATCCCGCTGTTCGACCCGATGTGCGGCTCCGGCACCATCCTGTGCGAAGCGGCGCAGATGGTGCAGGGCATACCGCCGGGCGCGCGCCGCCGCTTTGCCTTCGAAGCCTTCAACGACTTCGATCCGGCGCCGTGGAACGACATGAAGAATTCGATCAAGGCCAATCCGCTGCCGGAGTCGCCGACCATCTTCGGCTCCGACATCTCGGGCGACATGGTGGCGATGACGCGCCATAACCTGAAATGCGCCGGCATCATGTTCGACGTGCCGCTCAAGCAGATCGAGGCGCAGGAAGTGAAGGCGCCGACCGAGCAGCCGGGCATCCTGCTGACCAACCCGCCGTACGGCGAGCGTATCGGCGTGCGCGGCGATAGCACGCTGCCGGAAGACGAGCTGGCGAGCAGCTTCTATTCGGCGCTGTCGACCACGCTCAAGCAGCGCTTCGCCGGCTGGACGGTGTTCCTGTTCACGGCGGACCTGGGCCTGCCCAAGCTGCTGCGCCTGAAGGAATCGCGCAAGACGCCGTTCTTCAACGGCGCGCTGGAATGCCGCTTGTTCCGCTTCGATATGGTGGCTGGCTTCAACCGCCGCGAAGCCGCCAAACCCAAAGAAGTCTAACCGCCTAACCCCGCGGGGCCGCGCGGGGTCCGACCCCGGCTGCGGCATCGCGGTTGGGGGTGACAGCATGCGCTCTCGAAGGAAAACGTTTTATGTTCCCTACGCCTCCCGCCAATATTCCTCCCGACCCCGCCGCGGACATTCCGCCGCCGCCGCCTTCGCACATGAGGGTGCTCTCCGCCGGCGCGCTGGCCGCCACGCTGGCCGCGTTGTCGATGCTGGGGCCTTTCTCGATCGACGCCTACCTGCCGGCCTTCCCCAACATCCAGGCCACGCTGCATGCCAGCGCTATCGAGGTCCAGCAAAGCCTGACCTTCTACATGCTGTCCTTTGCCTGCATGGTGCTGTGGCACGGTGCGCTGTCGGACGCCTTCGGCCGCCGCAACGTGATCCTGGTGTCGCTGGTGACGTTCACCATCGGCACGCTGGGCTGCGCCGCCGCGCACACGGTCCAGTACCTGTGGGTGTTCCGCATCCTGCAGGGCGTGTCGGCGGGGGCCGGGGTGGTGGTCGGCCGCGCCATCATCCGCGACCTGTATGAGGATGCCGCCGCCGCGCGCCTGCTGTCGATGGTGACGATGATCTTCTCGATCGCGCCGGCCATCGCGCCGATACTGGGCGGCTGGGTGGTCACGCTGTTCGACTGGCGCGCCATCTTCCTGGCGCTGCTGGCCTACAGCGTGCTGCTGTTCATCTACTGCTACCGCCGCCTGCCGGAAACGCTGCCGAAGGAAAAGCGCCATCCCTTCAATCCGCGCTTCCTGCTGCGCAATTACGGCGAAATCCTGCGCTCGCCGCTGTTCCACATGAAGTCCGGCGTGGTGGCGCTGAACTTCGCCGGATTGTTCCTGTATATCTCGTCGGCGCCGGTGTTCCTGCCCCAACACCTGGGCCTGGGGCCGGGCCAGTTCGGCTGGCTGTTCATTCCATCGGTGGCGGGGATCTTCCTCGGCGCGCTGGCGGCGAACCGGATTGCCGGAAAGATGACATTTTCGCGACAGATCGGCATCGGCTTTTGTTTCCTGCTGGCGGCGTCGATATTTAACCTTTCATACCATGCGCTGATGCCCGCTTCGCTGCCGTGGTCGGTGGCGCCGATGTTCGTGTATGCCTTCGGCATGTCGCTCGTTGCCCCGGGGGCAACCTTGCTGGCGCTGGACCTGTTTCCGCATATCCGGGGGACGGTGGCATCCTGCCAATCTTTCGCCGTGACCCTGCTGGGAGCGATGGTGGCGGGGGTGATTGCACCCTTTCTATCACATTCGGTGCTGTGGTTAGCCGCGGGACAGATGGCATTTAGTACCTCTGCTCTCGTTTTGTGGTTGACGTCGCGCTATTACCGGCGCATGCTTCTACGCCATCCGGTCCGATAATCATTAACGGCAGGAAATTCACTTAGTTTAGAAAGAAATCTTACTTGCTATTAAGTTACTACGAGACTTTATGTTAGTATAATTTTTTAATACAACGTTTCCTGGCCCCCAAGACCGCTTGATACGATGCATCAACCTGACCATGATATTCGCAATCGCCTGCTGATTGCCCGTCTGCCGGCAATGCCGCAGATACTCATTAAGTTGATTGAGCACTTGCAAGCCGACGACGCTGGCATGCCGGAGCTGGCCGCCCTCATCGCCAAGGATGCGGCGATGACCAGCAAGATACTCACCGTCGCCAACAGCTCGGCCTACCACCGCAACCAGCGCACGGTCGGCCTGGAGCAATCGCTGGTGTCGCTGGGCACCGACATGATCAAGACGCTGGTCATCAGCGAATCCGTGTTCCAGACCTTCAACAGCTTCCCCCATTCGGGCAGCACCGATCTGCGCGGCTTCTGGAAAGGTTCCCTCACCACCGCCGTCATCGCCCGCGACGTGGCCAAGAAGATGGAGTACCCGCACGTCGAGGAAGCCTACCTGGCCGGCCTGCTGCACAACGTCGGCCGGCTGGCGCTGCTGGCGACCGCGCCCAAGGAATACTCGTTCAACTTCACGGCGCGCGACGACGAGGATCTGTGCGCCGTCGAGCAGCGCACGCTGCAAATCACGCACTCGGAAGCGGGCGCCTGGCTGATCGAACGCTGGCACCTCGATTCCTTCCTGGCCGACAGCGTGCTGTATCACCACGAGCCGATTGCGCGCCTGGAGTCGGCGCATCCGCTGATCCGCATCGTGCGCCTGGCGCACCTGCTGTGCTTCCACGAGGGCGAGGAGGAGCAGGCCATCGAAGACGCCAGCCAGCTGTGCGGCCTCGACGCCGGGACGCTGGAACAGATCATCCGCAACGCCGCGCGCCAGGTGGAGAAGTCCGCCGCCTACCTGGGCATCGACCTGGCCGGCGCCGACGACATCCCGACGCCGGCCGCCTATGCGCCGCCGGCGGTCGATCCGGTGCAGCAGCGGCTGTCCGAGGAAGTGCGCAACATGGTGCTGGTGTCCGAGATGGGCCAGACCTTCGCGCGCCAGCAGGGCGAATCCGGCCTGCTGGAATCGATGACGCGCTCGGCGCGCATCCTGTTCGATTTCGAAAACGCCGTGGTGCTGATGGAGAATCCGACCGGCCATGCGCTGCACGGCATGGCCACCGGCGAGCACCTGCAGAAGCTGGCCGAATTCGTCATCCCGCTCAACAAGGGCGGCGTGGTGGCGGAATCGGCGCTGGAGCGCAAGCTGACCTACATCAGCCGCGAGTCGCCGACCTTGAACGTGGCGGAGGAACAGCTGTTCCGCATCCTCGGCAGCGAGGGCATGGTGTGCCTGCCGCTGGTGGCCAACCAGCGCTGCCTCGGCATCCTGATCGGCGGCGCGCCGGCCTGGCAGATGCCGTCGTTCCAGAAACGCGAGCGCTTCCTGCAGTCGTTCGGCACGCAGGCCGCGGCCGCGCTGGAAACGGCGATCAGCGAACGCGGCCACGCCCGGCGCCAGATCGCCCATGTGGCCGAAGAATACCGCGAAGCCTCGCGCCGCGTGGTGCACGAGGTGAACAACCCGCTGTCGATCATCAAGAACTACCTGTCGGTCCTCGACAGCAAGCTGGCCAAGCGCGAGCCGGTGGTGGGCGAGATGTCGATCCTGAACGAGGAAATCGACCGCGTCGGCCAGCTGATCAACGGCCTGGCCGACCTGCAGCCGACCGACGCCTCGCGCGTGACCGACGTCGCCCGCGTGGTCGACGACGTGCTGCGCCTGTTCCGCGCCACCGAGTTCGTGCCGGCTTCGGTGCAGATCGTGGTGCGCATGCAGGAGGAGCCGGCCGAGATCGACGGCGACGCCGACCTGCTCAAGCAGATCCTGGTCAACCTGATCAAGAACGCGGTCGAAGCGCTGACCGGCGGCGGCAAGATCGAAATATCGCATCGCGGTCACGTCAACCGCGAACGCAAACTGTATCTGGAGCTGGTGATCAGCGACACCGGACCGGGACTGTCGGCCGAAGTACTGGCCAACCTGTTCTCGGCGGTACGCAGCACCAAGGAAGGTGCGCACCATGGCCTGGGCCTGTCCATCGTCCATAGCCTGGTGAAGAAAATGCAGGGCCTGATTACCTGCCGATCCGGCAAAACGGGTACTACCTTTGAAATTCTGCTGCCCGCCCGTGGCAGCGCCAGTCAAATCACCGGCGTGCAAACGCGGGTGATGGATTCAGTTTAAGGCCATGATGAATCTTGTGAACCCTGACGACCACGCCCCCGTCGCCATTGCTACCGATAACTGCCCGCGCATCCTGCTCGTTGACGACGAGCCGCGCCTGCTGTCATCCCTGTACGAACTGCTGCGCGACCGCGACTACCACCTGGTGACCGCGACCTGCGGCAGTGAAGCGCTGGCCCAGCTGACCAGGCTCCAGTTCGACCTGATCCTGCTCGACCTGCGCCTGCCCGACATGAGCGGCCACGAGATCATGGACTTCATCAACGCCAAGGGCATCGACGGCGACGTCATCGTCATGAGCGGCGACGTCGGCATCGAGGCGGCGATCGGCGCGCTGAAACGCGGCGCCTACGACTACCTGCGCAAGCCCTACAGCCGCGAGGAGCTGCTCAAGACGGTGGAGAACGCGCTGCAGAAGCGCCGCCTGGCCATCGACAACGAGCGCATCGCCTCCAAGCTGGAAAACTCCGAGAAGATGTACCGCTACCTGGTGGACAGTTCACCGGACATCATCTACACGCTGAACCACGAGGGCAAGTTCACCTTCGTCAACGACCGCGTGCAGCAGCTGCTGGGCTTCACCCGCGAAGAGCTGATCGGCAAGCACTACTCGATCCTGGTGCACGACGAGGACCAGGAGCGCGCGCGCTACGCCTTCAACGAGCGCCGCGTCGACGAACGCGCCTCGCGCAACGTCGAGCTGCGCCTGAAGTGCAATACCGGCGGCGGCATCGAGCGCACCTTCAACAACACGCTGATGACGATCTCGCTCAACGCGATCGGCATGCACATCCCGGACCACGAGGTAAAGAAGCACGAATTCTTCGGCACCTACGGCGTCGCGCGCGACATCACCGACCGCAAGCGCGCCGAGGAAGTGATCTCCTACCAGGCCTACCACGACATCCTGACCGACCTGCCCAACCGCATGCTGTTCAAGGACCGCCTGGGCCTGGCCGTGATCCAGGCCAAGCGCAAGCTGACCGAGCTGGCCGTGATGTTCGTCGACCTGGACCGCTTCAAGCTGGTCAACGACACGCTGGGCCACGTCAAGGGCGACGAGCTGCTGCAGCAGGTGGCGCAGCGGCTCAAGGATTGCCTGCGCCGCGGCGACACGCTGGCGCGCCAGGGCGGCGACGAATTCACCATCGTGCTGCCCGAGCTGCGCGACCGCCAGGACGCCAAGTCCATCGCCGACAAGTTCCTCGAGAGCCTGCACAAGCCGTTCGACCTGGACGGCCACGAGGTGCACATCTCGGCCTCGATCGGCATCGCGATTTATCCGGGCGACGGCGAGACCATCGACGAGCTGCTGCGCCACGCGGACATCGCCATGTACCAGGTCAAGGCGCTGGGCAAGAACGGCCACAGCTTCTATCACAACTCGATGCTGGACGTGTCGCACCAGAAGATCGCGCTGGAGCAGAGCCTGCGCAAGGCGCTGGAACTGAACGAGCTGGAAATGTATTACCAGCCGCAGGTCGACGTGGCCAGCGGCCGCATCATCGGCGCCGAAGGCCTGATGCGCTGGAACCATCCGCAGCGCGGGCTGCTGTCGGCCGGCGAGTTCCTGCCGTTCGCCGAAGAGAACGGCCTGATGCTGCCGATCTCCGACTGGATGCTGGGCGCGCTGTGCCGCGACCTGCTGCAGTGGAACGCCGCCGGCGGCGAGGCGATCCGCCTGTCGCTGAACCTGTCGCCGCAATACCTCGACCGCGGCGACTTCTTCGAGAAGATGCGCGGCGCGCTGACGCGCTACGGCATTTCGCCGGCGCAGATCGAGGTCGAGATCACCGAGAACATCTGCATCCGCAATCCGCAGTACGCGATCGAGCAGCTCAACAAGCTTTGCCAGCTGGGCGTGTCGGTGGCGATCGACGATTTCGGTACCGGCTATTCGTCGCTGTCGTATCTGCACCGCTTCCCCATCCACACGATCAAGATCGACCAGTCCTTCGTCAAGGAGATCCACGACGAGAACGGCCACTACCCGGTGATCCTGGCGATCATTTCGATCGCGCGCGGCCTCGGCCTGCACCTGGTGGCCGAGGGCGTGGAAACCGACGTGCAGGCGCGCTACCTGCAGGCCAACGGCTGCACCACGATGCAGGGCTATCTGTACCACCGCCCGATCTCGCTGACCAGCTTCATCGATGTGCTGCAGGCGCAGAACCTCGCATCGGTGCCGTCCATGGCGCATGGCCACGGCCACGCCGTGCTGCACGCGGTGCCCAGCGTCGACCCTCAACCTCAACCGACGATGATCGCGATCCAAGCCTAAGCCAGCATGACGAAATACGGTCCCAACGAAGCCGACGCGAACAACGGCAGCACCTACACAGCCGAATTCCTGCGCGTCAAAGGACTGGCCGAGCGCGGCGTCGCCAATGCCCAGCACAGCCTGGGCTTCATGTACTTCAACGGCCAGGGCGTGGCGCAGAGCTATGAGCTGGCCGTGGTCTGGTATCGCCAGGCCGCCAGCGCCGGCCTGGAACACGCGCAGTACAACCTGGGCGTGATGTACCAGAAGGGCCAGGGCGTCGAGCAGAATTACCAGGAGGCGGCGGCGTGGTACCAGCTGGCCGCCGAGCAGGGTTACGCCGCCGCCCAGTACAACCTGGGCTGGCTGTACGCCAAGGGCCAGGGAGTGGACGCGGACACGCAGAAAGCCATGCACTGGTTCAGCAAGGCGGCCGATCAGGGCGACGCCGGCGCGCAAAACAATCTCGGCATGATGTACGACACCGGCAAGGGCGTGCCGCAGGATTTCAAGCAGGCGATCTCCTGGTACCGCAAGGCGGCGGAGCAGGGCTATCCGCGCGCGCAGTTCAATCTGGGCCTGCGCTACGACAACGGCCAGGGCGTGCCGCAGGACGTGGGCCAGGCGATGTCGTGGTACCGCAAGGCGGCCGACCAGGGCTACGCGCCGGCGCAGTTCAACCTGGCGCTGCGCTTCGACAAGGGCGACGGCATCGCGCAGGACAGCCAGAAGGCCATCCTGTGGTATCGCCGCGCGGCAGAGCAGGATCACGCCAGTTCGCAGTTCAACCTGGGCCTGATCTACGACAACGGCCAGGGCGTGCCGCGCGACGAGCAGAAGGCGCTGGACTGGTACCGCAAGGCGGCAGAACAGGGCCATGCGGCGGCGCAGAACAACCTGGGCCTGCGCTACGACCACGGCCAGGGCGTGCCGCAGGATTACGAGCAGGCGCAGTTCTGGTACCGCAAGGCGGCCGAGCAGGGCTTCCCCGGCGCGCAATACCATCTGGGCATGCTGTACGACGCCGGCCACGGCGTGGTGCAGGATCCGCAGGAGGCGATCTTCTGGTACCGCAAGGCGGCCGACCAGGGCCACCTGCGCGCGCAGTTCGATCTCGGCCTGCGCTACGAAACGGGACGCGGTGTGCCGCGCGACGAACGCAAGGCGATGGGCTGGTACCGCCGCGCCGCCGAGCAGGATTACGCGGCGGCCCAGTACAGCCTCGGCCTGCTGTTCGACAAGGACGACGGTCCGCAGCCCGACTGCGCGCAGGCCAACGCTTGGTACGCCAAGGCGGCGGAGCAGGGCCACGCGCTGGCGCAATTCACGCTGGGCCTGCGCTACGACAACGGCCAGGGCCTGGCGCAGGATTACGCGCAGGCGCACCACTGGTACCTGAAGGCCGCCGGCCAGGGCCACGCGCGGGCGCAGTTCAACCTCGGGTTGATGCTGATGTTCGGCCAGGGCGTGCGCGCCGATATCGGCCAGGCATGGATATGGCTGGCGATGGCCGACCGCGCCGGCTTTACCGCGGCCGCCCGCTATCTGAAAACTGCCGCCGCCCGCATGGACGGCGAGCAGCTGGCGCAGGCGCGCGAGCGGCTGGAGCTGTTGCCCGGCTGAGCCGGCGTCTCAAGTCTTCGGCGTTTCCGCCGTTAGTTAACCGACAACCGCGATTCCGCGGTTGCGACGCTAACGGCCGGCATGCAGATCAACACCAACCTCTCCTCCCTGAACGCCCAGCGCAGCTATGCGCGCTCGGGCGAGGACGTTGCTGCGCGCCTGCAAAAGCTCTCCAGCGGCCTGCGCATCAACTCCGCGCGCGACGATGCCGCCGGGCTGGCCGTCAGCGAGCGCATGACGGCCGGCGTCAACGGCCTGCACCGCGCCAGGCAAAATATCAACGATGGCATTTCGCTACTGCAGGTGGCCGACGGCGCGGCCGCGCAGTTGCTGGACAACTTCCAGCGCATGCGCGAGCTGGCGGTGCAGGCGGCCAACGACACCAACAGCCAGGGCGACCGCGCGGCGATCCAGATCGAGGCCAACGCGCTGGCCGCCTCCAACCAGGACATCGCCGCCGGCGCGCGCTACAACAACATCGGCCTGCTGGACGGCAGCTACTCGCAGCAGCTGCAAGTGGGCGCGGAAGCCAGCCAGACCATGATGCTGACGATACCGCGCGCGATCATCCAGCCGGGCTTTGAGAAGACGATGGCCGACGTGGCGCCGCAGCAGGCGACGGCGGCCGGCACCACGGTGCTGGGAGCGATACAGTACGGCGACGTGGTGATCAACAACAAGGTGGTGGGCGCCTCGGTGGCCGGCGCTCTGCCGGGACAAAGCGCCGGCAGCGCCTATGCGGTGGCGGCGGCGGTCAACACGGCCAATATCCGCAACGTCTCGGCGTCGGCGTCGACCACGCTCGATGGCGCGGTCGGCGCCGCCGGCGCGCTGGCGGCCGCCAGCTTTTCCATCAACGGCGTCGATATCGGCGCCATCGGCGGCGTTACGGCCGCCGCGCGCGCGGCCAGTGCCGCCGCCGCCATCAGCAACGAGGCCGGCACCAGCGGCGTCACCGCCAGCGCCGTGGGCGGCACGCTGACGCTGAGCGCCGCCGATGGCCGCGATATCGTCATCGCCGAAGCGAACGCCGGCAGCGCCGGTTCGCTTGGGCTGGCGCTGGGCAACCACAAAGGCACGGTGACGGTGACCGAGGCACCCCGTCCCGGAGGACATGCGATGAGCATCGCCGGCGCCAACCCGGCGGCGGCGGGGCTCAGCGCGGGGGCGCAGGCATCGGTCGTGATCGGCCCGCCCGATCTGGAGGAAGTGAGCGCGTACACGTCCGGCGAGCCGCCGCTGGACCTGTCCACTTTCAGCGGCGCCACCGATGCGCTGACCTATATCGACGGCAAGATCGACGACATCGGCAGCATCCGCGCCTTGCTGGGTGCCGCCAGCAACCGGCTGTCGGCGGCCGCCGGCAATGCCGACAACGGCGCCGTCAACCTGGAAGCGGCGCGTTCGCGCATCCGCGACACCGACTACGCCAGCGAAACCGCGCAACTGACGCGCGCCAGCATCCTGCGCCAGGCCGGCGCCTCGATGGTGGCCCAGGCCAACGCGCAGCCGCGCAGCGCCTTGCTGCTGCTGCGCTGACCTTTAGCGTCAGGCCAGCCCCGGCGCTGACAGGTGGCCGATCCGGTAGCGCTGTTCATGCGGCAATGGCGGAAGTGCCGGTTCGCCGCGCCACAGCACCATCCGCACGATGCTCCAGCCGGCCGGCTCGAAGCCGATCACCACCGCCAGCGCGCCGCATTCGAGCGCATGCCTCGCATGGCCTTCCTCGCGCAGGCGCAGCGCCGCCAGGTCGCTGTAGGGCGCGATGGCCTCGACGCTGCGGGTGGCATGACGCGCCTGCCGCAGCTCGCCGCCGACGCTGGCGTGCCACGGCGTCCAGGTCTGCACCGAAGGCCAGCCGAACGCCTGCGCCACGCCGGCGAAGCCGGGGCCGTTGAGGAAGCCGTGCATGGATTCCTCGTCCCGCCACAGGTAAAACGGCGCGTAGCGGTTATCCGCTGCGTCGACATGCCCGGCGCGGTCGGCATACAGGTAGGCCTTGAACACCAGGCCCGGCAAGTTGTCCAGCAACGGCCCCTTGGTGGCGATGCGTTCGCGCACGATGCCCATGTCGTAGTCGGCCGGCAGCGTGAAGCCGTATTGCATGGCGATCATCGCTGCGCTCCCAGCAGCGAGGCGGCCGGCATGCCGCCGCTGAACGACCAGTCCTCGCCGCTGGTGCTGCTGACGACCACCATCACGTCCACCGGCCGCAGGCCGGGCGCGTCGGCCAGCAGTTCGACCAGCCGCCGGTAGAACGCCTGCTTGAGCTCCACCGTGCGCGGCTTGCCGATGGTGATCGCGATCAGCACGAAATCGTCGGAGCGCGGCCCGCCTTCGCTTTCGTAGTCGCGGTCGAAAACCAGTTCGTGCGGTTCATGCTGGTGGATGACGTGGAAGCGGTCCTTGGCGGGCACGTTGAAGGCCTCGACCATCGCCCGGTGCAGGCTGGCCGACAGCGCGGCCAGGTATTCGGGGGATTTCCCCTTCAGCAGTGAAATGCGGCTCATCGGCATGATGCGCTCCTGTTTGTGTGATTGACAGGCTCACGATACAGGTCTATTTTGATCCTGAAAATCAGGAATATTTTGATAGATGGTTCGATAAAACGGGATTGTCATGCGACGGATTACTTTCGACCTGGACGTGCTGCGCACTTTTGTCACCGGCGTCGACCTGGGTAGTTTCGCCAGGGCGGCCGACCGGCTGGGGCGTTCCACCTCGGCCGTCAGCGCGCAGCTGAAGAAGCTGGAGGAACAGGTGGGCATGCCGGTGCTGCGCAAGGAGGGACGCGGCATGGTGGTGACGCCGGCCGGCGAGTCGCTGCTGGGCTATGCGCGCCGGCTGCTGGAGCTGAACGACGAGGCGGCGACGGCCGTGCGCGGCGCCGAACTGGCGGGCAGCGTGCGGCTGGGCATGCAGGAGGACTTCGGCGAGCATCTGCTGACGGAGGTGCTGGGCCGTTTCGCCCGCGTGCATCCCAAGCTGCGCATCGAAGCCAGCGTGGCGCGCAACGCCGACCTGCTGGCGCTGCTGGCCGGCGGCCGGCTGGACCTGGCGCTGGCCTGGGACCACGCCGGCACGTCGTTGTCGCAACTGCAGCCGCGCCAGACGCGGGAGGTGGCGCGCGTGCCGCTGCGCTGGATCGTGGCCAGGGACGGCGTGGCGCCGTCGCTGGCCGGCGGCGAGCCGCTGCCGCTGGTGGTGTTCGATTCCCCGTGCCTGATGCGCTCGGCCGCGATGGAGGCGCTGGACCGGGCCGGCATCGCGTGGCGGATCGCCTTCACCAGCCCCAGCCTGGGCGGCGTGTGGGCGGCGGTGGCGGCGGGGCTGGGCGTCACCGTGCGCACCGGCGTCGCCCTGCCGCCGTCGCTGCGCATGCTGGAGCAGGGCGGGTTGCCGCCGCTGCCGGTGATCGGCCTGCACCTGCACCGGGGCGAGGCGGAACTCAACGCGCCGGCGCAGCGCCTGCATGACATCGTGCTGCAAGCCCTGGCGACGCATACGGCGGGAGATATATAATTTGCAACGTGGGCGCAGCATCCGACTCCGCCACGTACAGGGACTATCACCATGTTGAAACGCTTGATGTTCTCGTTGTATCTCGGCGCGCTGGCCGCGCCAGCATGGGCGCAAACCGCTGAAACTGCGCCGGCCGCGCCGGTGGCGGAGGCCGCCGAAGCGGTGCCGGAACAAATCCTCGTCACCGGCCAGCGCCCTGGCCCGGGCCTATGGAAAATATCGAAGGACGACCATGTGCTGTGGGTGTTCGGCAGCTATTCGCCGCTGCCGAAAAACATGGAATGGCGCTCGCGCCAGGTGGAATCCATCCTGGCCGGCTCGCAGGAATATCTGAAGCAGCCGATGGCCGGCGCGCACGTCGGATTCTTTCGTTCGCTGACGCTGCTGCCTTTCGTCGTCGGCTTGAAGGACAATCCGGACGGCGCGAAACTGAAGGACGTGCTGCCGGCCGACGTCTATGCGCGCTGGCAGCGGCTCAAGGACAAGTACATCGGCAAGGACAACGGCATCGAGAGCGAGCGTCCGATTTTCGTGGCCGACGAGTTGTACAGCAAAGGACTGGCGCATGCCGGACTGTCGTCGGGCGGCGAGGTGTACGCGACGATCGACAAGATCGTCAAGAAGAACAACATCAAATCGACGTCGCCAGGCGTGGAGCTGGAAATCGACAGCCAGGTCAAGGCGCTGCGCGACTTCAAGAAGTCCACCATGGACGACGTGGCATGTTTCTCGACCACGCTGGAGCGGCTGGAGACCGATCTTGACGCCATGCGCGTGCGCGCCAACGCCTGGGCGGTGGGCGACATCGAAGCGATACAAAAGCTCAGTTACGCCGACCGCGAGAGCGCATGCAAGGCCGCGCTGACCAACAGCGACTTCCTCAAGAGCCAGCCGGGTTTCAAGGACATGGATGCGCGCCTGCGTGAAGTATGGGTCACGGCGGCGGAGAAATCGCTGGCCGCCAACGCATCGACGTTCGCGGTGCTGCGCCTGAAAGACATCCTCGACCCGCAGGGCTATATCGCAGCCTTGCAGGCCAAGGGGTACAAGGTGGAGGCGCCGCAGTAAGGGGCGACCGCCTGTCTTTTGTCCAGTGACTATTGGATAGATTGTTTGGCCTGCAATCAAGTACACTTGCCTCGAAGAAAAATTGCTTCATATAAAATTTTAACTCCGGGGTAAAAATGAAAAGAAATACACTGAGCGCGCTGGCGATTGGCGCGGCAATGATCTCGGCGCTGGCAGGCTGCGCAACTGAAAGCTCGCAGGCGCTGGCTGTGCCGACCGTGACGAGCGCCGCCCGTCCCTACGCCGGCGCCCGCACCCTGGTCGCCGTCGGCAAGTTCGATAACCGCTCCAGCTTCATGCGCGGCATTTTCTCCGACGGCGTCGACCGTCTGGGCAGCCAAGCCAAGACCATCCTGATCTCGCACATGCAGCAGACCAACCGCTTCAATGTGCTGGACCGCGACAACCTGTCTGAGACCAAGCAGGAAGCCGACTTCAAAAAGCAAAGCCAGAGCATCAAGGGTGCCGATTTCATCATCACCGGCGATGTGACCGAGTTCGGCCGCAAGGAAGTGGGTGACCACCAACTGTTCGGCATCATGGGGCGCGGTAAGACCCAGGTCGCTTACGCGAAGGTCACGCTGAACGTGGTCAACATCGCCACTTCGGAAGTGGTGTATTCCAGCCAGGGCGCGGGCGAGTACAGCCTGTCCAACCGCGAAGTGCTGGGCTTTGGCGGCACCGCCAGCTATGACGCCACGCTGAACGGCAAGGTGCTGGACCTGGCCGTGCGCGAAGCGGTCGACCACCTGGTGGCCGGCGTCGAAGCCGGCGCGATGAATACCCGCACTCAATAAGGCGACCCATGAAACAGACAATGATCAAGCGCGCCGGCATGGTGCTGGCGCTGGCCGCCGGCGTGGCGTTGACTGGGTGCGCGAGCGCGCCCAAGACTATGTACGGCTGGGAAGGCTATCAGCCGCAGGTATACCAGCATCTGAAAGGCGAAAGCCCGGACCAGCAGATCGCCGCGATGGAGCTGGCGCTGCAGAACATCAGCGCCAAGGGACAGACCGCGCCACCGGGCTTCCATGCGCACCTCGGCATGCTGTACTCGATCGCCGGCAAGCCGGACCAGGTCGTCGCTCAGTTCGAGGACGAGAAAAAATTATTCCCGGAGTCGGCGGTCTATATGGATTTCCTGCTGGCGAAAACCAAGAAGAGTGTGAACTGATATGCTGAACCGAATCCTGAAACTGGCCGCCGTGATGGCGCCCGCCGCCCTGATCGTCGGTTGCGCGACGCCGAAGGCGCCATATGACTATACCGCCTTCAAGGCGGCCAGGCCGCGTTCGATTTTGGTGCTGCCGCCGCTGAACAATTCGCCGGACGTCAACGCTGCCAACAGCGTCTATGAGCAAGTCACCTATCCGCTGGCCGAAGCCGGTTACTATGTGTTGCCGGTGGCGTTGGTCGGCGAGACCTTCAAGCAGAACGGTTTGACCAGCGCGAGCGACATGCATGCGGTCGATACGGCGAAGCTGAAAGAGATCTTTGGCGCCGACGCCGCGATGTACGTCACCATCACCAACTACGGCGCCAGCTACACGGTGCTCAACAGCGTGGTGGTGGTGTCGGCCAATGCCAAGCTGGTGGATCTGAAGACCGGCGCGGTGCTGTGGACCGGCACCGCCAGCGCCTCCAACAACGAGGGCGGCAACAACGGCGGCGGTGGCTTGATCGGCGCGCTGGTGGCAGCTGCCGTCAAACAGATCATCAACAGCACCACCGATGCTTCACATCCGGTGGCCGGCGTGACCAGCGCCCGCCTGCTGTCGGGCGGCCTTGCCAACGGCATGTTGTACGGCCCCCGTTCGGAAAAGTACCAGCAACAGTAATGACTTCCCGGCGGACTACTTCCTGATACGCGCCCCGGCCAGCTGCGCCACGCCGGCCAGTGTGGTCTGGGCGGCGTTCAGGCCGAGCAGGAAATCCTTGTCCGAGTAGGTCGCGTACACGTCCGACGGCTGGTGCCAGTTAGGGTCCCAGCCGGCGCCGATCTGCTGGCCGCGCTCATTCTCGCGCAGCGAAATCGACGGCACCAGGTCCATGAACGGCGTCGAATCGGTGTTCGTCATGTGGAAGCCGACGGCGGCCGGATAGTTGGTCGCGTACTTGTCGTTGGCGGCGCGGAAGGCCCACGCCAGTTTGGCCGAAGCCTCCGCCTGTTTCGACACCGACTGGTATTCGATGTTGACGTCGGCCTCGCGCCGCTGCTCGGGCGGCGACACGTACACCGCCTGGCCTTTCGCATCGAGCACCGGCTTGCCGGCGGCATCCAGTTTCGGGATCGGCATGCCGTGGTCCCACATCATCATGTCGTGCTGGATCATGCCCAGCCACTTCGGCTCCGGATACTTGCCCGAGCCCTTGGGCGACTCGATGCCCTGCAAGTCCTTGCGCTGCATGGCGTAGGCGGTGGCGCCGTTCAGGCCCGTTTCCTCGTTGTTCCACAAGGCGAAGCGGATCGAGCGGTCCGTCTCGACGCCGGGCGCGCTGAAGATGCGCGCCAACTCCATCACCAGCGCGGTGCCGGAGCCGTCGTCGTTGGCGGCCTCGCCGAAACCGATGCCGTCCATGTGGGCGCTGACGATGTACATCTCTTCCGGATGCGTGGCGCCGACCTTGGTGCAGTAGACGTTCTCGCGCTGCGAGGTGCCGACCGGAGTCTGCTCGGCGTTCAGCGCGCGCAGTTTTTCATCCGGCTGCAGCATCGGATCGGTGTTCACGCCGGTGGGGATGCGGTTGCCGAACAGCGTGCTGCCGCCCTGGCCCGGCGGGCCGCCGGCGCCGCCGCTCGGTATGCCGGGTGCGCGCTTGGCCGGCGGCGCGTCCGGCGCCGGTTGCGTGTATTGATACTGCAGCCGTTCGGTGTTGGTGCAGCCGTAGGACTTGAGCTGCGCCTCGATCCAGTCCAGTGCCTGGCGATTGCGTTCGGTGCCCTGGCGGCGGTCGCCGAAACGGGTCAGGCTTTTGATGGTGGCCTTGTATTTTTCCAGGTCCAGCTGGCCGACCAGCGTGGAGATCGGATCGGCCGCGGGATCGGCGGCGGCTGGCGCCTGCGCCTGGGCCAGAGGGATGGCCAGCGCAAGCACCGCCATCAGGGCTGCTGATTTCATGTAACGTCCTTTCGACATGTCAGGCAAACCAAGAATATAAATGATTTGCCGCCTGCCGGGACGAAACAATACGTCAGGCCATCGCCAGACGCGCTACCTTGGGCGCGCGCTTGGCCGGCCGGCCGGTTGCCTGGCTGGCCGCGCGCGGCGCTTGCTGCATATCGCCGGCGAGCTTGAACACGCTGACCAGTTGTGCCAGCGAACCCGCCTGGTCCTGCAGCGATTCGGCGGCGGCCGCCGCTTCCTCCACCAGCGCGGCGTTTTGCTGGGTCACGGTGTCCATTTCGCTGATGGCCTGATTGATCTGCTCGATGCCGGAGTCTTGCTCCTGCGTGGCGGAGGCGATCTCGGCCATGATGTCGGTCACGCGCTTGACGCTGGCGACGATCTCGTCCATCGTGCTGCCGGCCTGGTTCACCAGCTGGCTGCCCAGCTCCACCTTCTCGACCGAGGCGCCGATCAGCGTCTTGATTTCCTTGGCTGCCGTGGCCGAGCGCTGCGCCAGGTTGCGCACTTCAGATGCCACCACGGCAAAGCCGCGGCCCTGCTCGCCGGCCCGCGCAGCTTCGACGGCGGCGTTCAGCGCCAGGATGTTGGTCTGGAAGGCGATGCCGTCGATCACGCCGATGATGTCGACGATCTTCCTGGCCGATTCGTTGATCGAGCCCATGGTGTCGATCACCTGGGCTACGACCGCGCCGCCCTTGACCGCCACGTCCGACGCGGAGACGGCCAGTTTGTTGGCGTGGCGCGCGTTGTTGCCGTTTTCGCGGACGGTGGCGGTGATTTCCTCCATCGACGAGGCGGTTTCCTCCAGCGAGCTGGCCTGCTGTTCGGTGCGCGCCGACAGGTCGTGGTTGCCGGTGGCGATCTGGGTCGACGCGGTGGCGATGGTCTCGGTGCCGGAGCGTACCTGGCCGACGATGTTTTTCAGGCTCTCGTTCATTTCCTTCAAGGCAGTGAGCAACTGACCGGTTTCGTCCGTGGCGCAGGCGTCGAAGTGGGTGCTCAGGTCGCCGGAGGCGACGGTTTGAGCTACCTGCACCGCGCGGCGCAAGGGGAGGACGATGGAACGCGTCAGCAGGTAGCCGATGGCGGCGGCCAGCAGCGCCGCCGCCACGGCCAGCACGATCATCAGCATGTTGGCGTTGTCGGCCATATCGCTGGCCTCGGCCGCGAACTGTTCCATGCCCTTGACCTGGGTGTCGGCGAACGCTTCGATCGCAGCCAGGTAGACCGTCTGCGGTGGAAGGACTTCCTTGATCAGATAGTCGCGGCCGGCGTCAGCCTGTTTTCCCTTGATCAAGCCGATCATATGGTGTTCGCGTTCCGTGAACGTGGCGCGCGCCGCCATCAGCGCCTGCAGCGCCGCCTTGCCCTTTTCCGTATGGATGATGAGCTGGAGCTTGTCGAGCGCCCCGGCGATGATCGGTGCCGAGTCGCTGATCTTGGCCAGTT
The DNA here is from genome assembly GCF_040369125.1 of Duganella hordei. Lineage (NCBI taxonomy): Bacteria > Pseudomonadati > Pseudomonadota > Betaproteobacteria > Burkholderiales > Oxalobacteraceae > Duganella > Duganella hordei. The sequence goes on along the minus strand of NZ_BPWI01000015.1, from coordinate 13,810 downwards.
CGCTGGCGGAGACCTGGTCGTCGTTGGCGATCAGCGCGGTGCGCAGCGCGCGGGCCTGGCGATTGACTTCGTTTTCGATCGTATGCGCGAGCGCGACCTTGGCATAGCGGTCATGGACGATGATGTCGGTGTTCGTGTCGATTGCCCGGATGCGGCTGATGCCGATTGCGGCCAACGCGGTCATCAGCACGATGATGACGGCAAAGCCGACGCTCAACCGGATGCCGATCTTGAGGTTTTTTATTGCGTTCATTTTTTTTACCCGTGATATAGATTGCCAATGAAATTGCCAATATTTGCTACATCATTGCTGGAATCATTGGGGTCCAGCGGGGATCGGGCCGGAAGAGGCGGTCAGTGGCCCCGGGAGGAGGGGGCCGCTGAGGCAATGAAACCAGTGTAAGACGGTAATTACCCAACGGCAAGAGGAATTCTATCGAATCCTCACGGCTGTTGTTTCTTGTATGCGCCGGCGGCTGGTGTCGTCAGCTGCTGGATCGCGGCCGACACGTAGACCAGCGGCGCGTTCCAGTTGATGGCGATTTCATTGCTGGCGTAGGAGCACACATTGTCCAGCCAGGCCTTGGCCGGCATCGCCGAAGGATAGGGCTGCCGGCAGTCCTTCTTGTCTTGCTGGCCGGGCTGGGGGCCGCCGACTATCATGCCGGGCACCGGCGCCGCAATGCCGTCCGCTTCGGAGGGACGATGGTGCGGATGCAGTGGCGACTTGATGCCGTAACCGGTGACGAAGGAAGTGTCGATGGGATTGCGCCCCAGCACATAGTCCAGGCTGGACTGGGCCGCCTGCAGGTACTCGCGCCTGCCGTTCAGCTGGTAGCCCTGCAACAGCATCATCGCCTGGTTCAGCGCCACGGCGTTGCTGCCCCAGACGAAGTCGCCGGTTTGCATGGCGACGCCGTAGGCCGATCCCTTCCACGCCGCCAGCAGCTTGCCGGCGAGCGCATCGATCCGGCCGGCGATCAGGGCCTGGTCGGCCGCCGCGCTCAGTTGCTTGCGGTGCCGCGCCAGCGACATCCAGGCCAGGCCGTGTACGTCGCCCCACGACGGCACGGTCGCTTCCAGCTTCGTCGCCTGCATCGCCTTGTAGTAGTCGTCGTTGCGGGTGGCGATATACAACTCGGCCGCGGCCCAGGCGAATTCGTCGCTCACATCCTGGTCGGGATATTCGCCGGTGGCGATATCCTTGGGCTGCTGGTACAGCGCCTTGGGATGGGCCTGCGCCCACTGCCATGCCGCCTGCGAGGCCGCCAGCATCCGCGCCGGCATGCCGTGCAGCTGCTTGTCGTACGGAGCGAGCACCCGGCTGGCGGTGGCCATGACGGCGGCGAAATCAAGCGTGGCGGCGGTGGTTTTTTGCACCACGTAGCGTGCCTGCGTGGCCTGGTCCGGCATGACCGCGATGCCGTCGAAGGCCTTGTTGGTCAGCTTGTGATACACGCCGCCGTCGTTGGGATCCTGCATCGACAGCATCCATTCCAGGTTCCACAGCGCCTCATTGAGCAGGTCGGGAATGCCGTTGCCGCTTTCCGGGATGTTCAGCTGCTGTGCCTTGAAGAACTCGGGAAAGTCTTCATAGGCGGCCAGCAGGGTGTAGGTGGTGATGCCGGAGTTGACGATGTATTTGTTGTAGTCGCCGGCGTCGTACCAGCCCTTGGGACTGGAAATGACCGTGCCCGCGGGACGGGCGGCCGACGCGGCGGAATCGTGAACGAGAACCTGGGTATCGGGATGCCCGGCGGCCCGGGCAAATACGCCGGCGTGCCGTTCAGGCAGGGCGGTGCCGGCGCGGTTGAGATAGTAGTATTTGATCGCCGCGGCGTTGAGCGCCTGGTAGGCATCCGCCGCCACCGTGAACGGCGCCGAATCCGGCAGGCCGGCGACCCGCAACTGATAGCGCCCCGGCTGAACCAGGCCGGAGAAGTCGGCCTGCCTGACGGTCTCGCCGGATGGCGCCCACAGCGCGGCCGGTCCCAGCTCCCCGGCCATCACTTCGGCACCGCTGCCCGCCTCGACGATGGCGAACTTTTGAGCCGCCACGTTCGGCACGACGGCCAGCTTGTACGAAGCGGGCAGGAAACCGAGCTGGTTCAGTTTGATTTGTACGTCGGCAGGCGCAGCGCATGCCAGCGGCGCAGCCAGTGCGGCGATGGACAAGCCCAGCGCGCGTTGAAAGAGGGGAAGTCTCACTATATTCCTTCGCATGTCGAGAAAAGGGTGTTTGAAAACGTTTTCTCGACACCTTCGGCCAGGCCATGCGAAAAGTCAAATACTTTCCGCTGACAGCCTCAGGCTCGGCGGGTTTGCGGCGGCAGCTTGAACACTTCCAGCGCCTTGGCCACCGCCTGCGCCTGCACGTCGAGCACGCCGGTGGCGGCCGATGCCTCATCGACCATCTGCGCGTTCTGGCGGGTCACCTCGTCCAACTGCATGATGGCGTCCTGGACCTGGTTGACGCCGCTGCTCTGCTCGCGCGTCGAGCCGCTGATGTCGCCCATGATGGAGGCGACCCGGCCGATGGCCGCGATCACCGCATCCATGTCCTGGCCGGCGGTGCCGGCGACGCCGGCGCCGATCTCGATCTTGCCGGCCGAGACGTCGATCAAGGCCTTGATCTCCTTGGCCGCCGCCGCGCTGCGCTGAGCCAGGTTGCGCACTTCGGTGGCCACCACGGCGAAGCCGCGCCCCTGTTCGCCGGCGCGCGCCGCTTCGACGGCCGCGTTGAGCGCCAGGATATTGGTCTGGAAGGCGATGCCGTCGATCAGGCTGATGATGTCGACGATCTGGCGCGAGGAGCTGCTGATGTCGTTCATGGCCGCCACCACCTGCGCCACCGCGACGCCGGTGCGTTCGGCCAGCGCGGTTGCCTCGCTTGCCACGCCGCTGGCGGTGTTGACGTTGTCGGCGGTCTGGCTGACCATGCCGGTGATCTGGCCCATGTGCGCCGAGGTCTGCTCCAGGTTGGACGCCTGCGCCTCGGTGCGCGCCGACAGGTCGACGTTGGCCGCGCGCACCAGCGTGGTGGTGCTGCGGGTCAGCGTGAAATTGCTGCGGATGTCGACCAGGATGGACGCCAGGTTCAGGTTCAGCTGGCGCACGAACGCTTGCAGCTGGCCCAGCTCGTCGTGGCGGTCGACCGCCATGCGCGTGGTCAGGTCGCCGCCGGCCAGGATGCGGGCGGCGTTGATGCTGGCCTGGATCGGAGCGACCACGGCAAGGTGCAGGTTGCGCCAGCCGTACAGGGCCAGCGCCACCATCAGCACCGCCTGCACATGCAGGGCCGTGTCGGAATAGGGCAGCAGCGCGTGCGCGGCCATGGACAGCGCCAGCAGCGCCATGCCGCCGAAGCATGCGGCCAGGCGTTGCGCCAGCGTGATGTCGCGCAGCGCGTTGGCCAGCCTGCGCCAGCCGCGCGCGGCGGCGGCGCCGCGCACGATGCGGATGCCGTCCGGATTGCCGCCCTTGACGCTGCGGTAAAGCTGCTCGGCTTCCTGGATCTGTTCGCGCTTGGGCTTGGTGCACACCGACATGATGCCGGTGGTCTTGCCCTTTTCAATCACCGGCGTGGCGTTCGCGATGCACCAGAAGTAGCCGCCGTCCTTGCGGGCGTACTTGACCAGGCCGCGCCACGGCTCGCCCGACAGCACGGTGCGCCACATGTCGGCGTCCACCTCGGACGGCATGTCGGAGTGGTACAGCGATTTTTGCAACTGCCCGCGCAGCTCCTCGTCGGCGTAGCCGCCGGCGTCGATGAAGGTGGAGTTGGCGTAGGTCAGGCGGCCCTGGAGGTCACTGGTGGTGACGATGGGCTTGCCGTCTTCAAGAATGGTTTCCTGGCCGGTCGCGTGAGATGTGCTGCGCATGGACGATCCTGTGCATGGGGTTGACTAAGGTGGTCAGCATACTAACAGACTTAAGTGGCAACTAATTTCTGGTTAGTATTATTTTTGCATGGGCGCAACAGGCTGACGGATGGCAAGCAGTCAGGCTTGGCGTGTTGTCTGGCGTGAAAAGTTGTCAGCGATGCGCAAAGCCGCGTAGAATCGCGGCTAATGCGGGTGTAGCTCAATGGTAGAGCAGAAGCTTCCCAAGCTTACGACGAGGGTTCGATTCCCTTCACCCGCTCCATACCTATCTGATGGCATTGACGGACGGCCGCGTCGAATCAATATCCAGCTTCTTTCTGATGGCGTACAGCTAGAACTGTCACGCTGTCCCCGTCGTCGTAGCGATATAGTGCGCTGTAGCCGGAGTCACCGAAGTCGATCAGGAGTTCCCGGTAGACAGCATCCATTTCTGGTGCCGGTCTGCCAATCTGCGGTTGTTGGCCTAGCAGTTGAATGGCCTTGATGATGGTTGCTGCCGCACGCTTTGCCGCCGTCGGATTTTTCGCCCGCAGGAACTCACGTAGCCGCTCGAGATCACGCAGCGCGGCCGGAGCAAATCTTACTTGTGGCATTTGGGCGGTGCCAACTCGTTCTCATCCCCCCACGTTTCCAGCCATGCTGTCACTTCTGCCGCATCGACATGCATGCCGGTATCCTTGTATTCCGTCCACGCATTGATCGCGTCCTGGCGGAATGCTTCGCGTTTTTCTTCGCGATCAAGGTATTGCGCGATGGCTTCTTTCATTAACCAGTGAGGCGTACGTTGGCGCAAATCCGCGAGACGTTTGACGCGGTCTCGAGTTTCCTGATCGATTTTGATCGCTATGGGTTTTGTGGATGCGATTGTCACAGTGCACCTCAGGAATCGGTTGGTCTGTATTGGTATTACCTTAGCATACTTTCGGACCTATTCGCGCTGATCCGAGCTCGCACGCTGTCTCGCCTTTTGGAGGAATTGAAGGTCACAAATCATCTAGGCTGACCTCTATCGGCGCCAGCCCGTCATTCAATCTTTCCTCTGCAATCTTGAGGAGCTCTTTATCTTCCAGCAGGTTTTGGAATTGCTCCCACGCAGCGGTGATCAAAGCGATGATGTTCATGAGGACCCCTTATCCGGTCATACTCCAACCTGATACTAGCACCGCTCACCCCTTGTCCGCCGTCGACTTGATCAGGTTGTCGCGCAGCGTCTTGACGGCGTTGCGCATTTGCGGGAACTCTTCCGGCGTCAGGCCGCAGGCCTGGACCAGGTCGATGTTCAGGCCGTTTTCGCGCAGCTCGCGGCCGGCCGCCGTCAGGCTGACCAGCACCTGGCGCTCGTCGCCGGGGTCGCGCTCGCGGCGCAGATAGCCCATGGCCTCAAGCTTCTTCAGGATGGGCGTCAGCGTGTTCGATTCCAGGAACAGCTTTTCGCCCAGCGCCCCCACCGTCTGGTGATCCTCTTCCCACAACGCCACGATGGCGATGTACTGCGTGTAGGTCAGGCCCAGCTTGTCGAGGATGGGGCGGTAGGCGCGGCCGAACGCCAGGTTCGTCGAGTAAATGGCGAAACACAGGAAATCGGCCAGCTTGCGCGGCTCGGCTTTGGCGGGAGTGGTCATGATGGTCCTCGTGATGAAATTATGAGCATATTATACATCGGATCCGATTTGATCGGAATTGCTTGACTTTGTTTTTGGTTGCTATATTATTCGACTTATCCGATTTCATCGGATGCGATTAAAAAACATCAAAACCCGAGGAGGCCGCCATGAGCGCCGAGCTGCTGAAAGGTTCCTGCCATTGCGGGGCCGTGAAATTCGAAGTCCGTACCGCCGTCGCGCCGGCCGCGCGCTGCAACTGCAGCCTGTGCCGCCGCAAGGGCGCGTTGATGTCGCCGCCGTTCGCGGCCGCCGAACTGAAGATCGTGCAGGGCGAGGACGCGCTGACGCTGTACCAGTTCAACACGCGCGTGGCCAAGCATTATTTCTGCAAGCACTGCGGGATCTACCCGTTCCATCAAACGCGCAAGGATCCGCTGCTGTGGCGCGTCAACGTCGGCTGCCTCGAAGGCGTCGATCCTTATTCCCTGGACGCCGGCGTCAATGACGGCGCAAGTTTATCTGTCGTGGAGGATGCATGAATACCTATCGTCGCAATCTGCTGACCGGCGCTTTGGCCGCTGTCGGTCTGGCCGCCACCGAGCTGCCTTTCGTTTCGCTGGCGCGCGCCGCCGGTGTGCCGCAGGCGCTGGCGCCGATCCGGCAAATCCGCGCCGGTGAGCTGGATGTGGGCTACTACGAAGCCGGTCCCGCCAACGGCAAGCCGGTGCTGCTGCTGCATGGCTGGCCTTACGACATCCACAGCTTCGCCGACGTCGCGCCCATCCTGGCGGCGCAGGGCTATCGCGTGATCGTGCCGCACCTGCGCGGCCATGGCACCACGCGCTTCCTGTCGGATGCCACTTTCCGCAACGGCCAGCAGGCGGCGGTGGCGCTGGACATCATCGCCCTGATGGACGCGCTGAAGATCGACAAGGCCATCCTGGCTGGCTACGACTGGGGCGCGCGTACAGCCAACATCATCGCGGCGTTGTTGCCGGAACGCTGCAAGGCGATGGTGTCGGTGAACGGCTATCTGATCAACAACCGCGAACGCAACAAGCTGCCGCTGTCGCCGAAGGTGGAACATGGCTGGTGGTACCAGTTCTACTTCGCCACGGATCGCGGCCAGGCTGGCTACCAGGCCAACCGCCGCGAGTTCGGCAACCTGATCTGGAAAGCCAATTCGCCGCTATGGAACTTCGACCAGACCACCTTCGACCGCAGCGCGGCCTCGTGGGACAACCCGGACTACATCGCCATCGTGATCCACAACTACCGCTGGCGCCTGAGCATCGCGGAAGGCGATCCGAAGCTGGATGCGCTGGAGCGCAAGCTGGCTGCCGGTCCGGTGATCGCCGCGCCGACAATCACGCTGGACGGCGACAGCGACGGCGTCGCGCCGGCCACGGACGGCAAGGCTTATGCCGCCCGCTTTTCCGGCAAGCGCGAACACCGCGTCATCAAGGGCGTGGGCCACAACCTGCCGCAGGAAGCGCCGCAGGCGTTTGCCCAGGCCGTGATCGATGTCGACCGCCTCTAACGAACGAACAGCGCGATCAGGATGACGATAGGGAGTGGAATACCAAGTAACAGAAGCAGGATTGAGCGCATTTCATTCTCCCTTAGTTGGTGGTGGTGCGCACGATGACGCGCGCATGGTCGCGGTTGCGGCCGCCGATGGTGGCCAGCAGCGCGGCGATGAAGGCGCCCAGCAGCAGGGCAACGAACATCCACAGCGCCGAATGGGCGGCTGCCTTGCGTGCCTCTTCGGCGGCGGCCATCGCTTTGGCCTTGGCGTCGTTGGCGGCTTGGGCGGCCTGGGCGTAGATGGTGTCGACGCGTTGTTCGGCTTCCGCTGGCGCCATGCCTGTGCGCTTGGCGATCAGTTGCGCCAGGTAGCTGCGATCATCCGCGTTGATCTTGCCCGCCGCGAGGTCGGTGATCAGGATGCGGTTGATTTCGCTGCGCTGCGCGTCGGTGGCGACGTCGCCGTTCGGCGAACGCAGCAGCATGTCGGCGAAGTAGGTGTTGGAACGGCCGGCGCCATTCGGCGAGGCAGCCGCGCCGACGACCGAGGCTGCGACCGGTGCCGCTGCGGAGCCTGTGTCGATCGCACCGCTCAGCACCGCGCGGGCGCCGCCGGCCAGTACAGCCACGGTGATCAGCGTCGCCACCGCCCAGGCCAGCAGGCCGTGCGCGGTGTCGCGGAAGTGCACTTCGTCGCCGTGGATGCTGGCCCATTTGACGCGCAGGCGGCCGGCCATATAGCCGCCTATGCCCGATGCGGCCAGCTGCACGAAGGCTATCCAGGCGATGGTCGCGGTGCCCATCGGCGCGGCGTGGTACTGATAGGGCGATACCGACGACAGGCCGAGGCCCACGCCCAGTATCAGCAGGATGAACGACAGTGCGGCCGCAGCTGCCGCGCCGGCGAACACGGCGCCCCACGAGACGCCGGATGCGTAGCCGTCGTCCGTTTCCCCGCCGGCGACTGCGACGCCGGCATGCAATGGTTGAGTAATCATTTTTTCTCCTCTGTTGTGGTGTAGATGCGAAGCCGATCATCTCCCGACCCGGAAGGGCGGTATGTTAGTGCGCGTACATTCGGCGCGCTTTGCCCGGAATATTTGTCTATACTGTGGCCGCGCATCCCGTCCCGCTCATCCACAGAAAGTCCTACGCATGAATACCGTCGGCCCCAAACAGCGCCTGTCTACCCGTCTCGCTTTTCTCGCCGCCGGCCTGGCCATGTCGGCCTGGGCGCCGCTGGTGCCGTTCGCCAAGGCCCGGCTGGCGCTGGGCGAAGCGCAACTGGGCCTGCTGCTGTTATGCCTCGGCGCAGGCTCGCTGCTGGCGATGCCGGCGACCGGCCTGCTGGCGGCGCGCTTCGGCTGCCGCATCGTGGTGCTGGCGTCCGGCGCGCTGGTCTGCCTGGTGCTGCCGGGACTGGCCTTCGCGCCGACGCCGCTGCTGCTGGGCTGCACGCTGTTCGCCTTCGGCGCCGCCATCGGCACGCTGGACGTGGCAATGAACGTGCAGGCCGTGATCGTCGAGCGCGAGAGCGGCGGGTCGATGATGTCCGGCTTTCACGGCTTGTTCAGCGTCGGCGGTTTTATCGGCGCGGGACTGATGGCGGCGATGTTGTATGCGGGACTGGGTCCGGTGTCGGCCAGCGTGGTGGTCGCGGTGCTGGTGGCCTTGTCGCTGGCGGTGTGCGCGCCGCATCTGCTGCACGAACCGGATGCCTCCGAGCGCGATGCGCCGCTGTTCGTGGTGCCGCACGGCGCGGTGATCTTCATCGGCGTGCTGTGCTTCCTGTGCTTCCTGGCCGAAGGCGCGATCCTTGACTGGAGCGCCTTGCTGTTGACGGCTGAGCAGGGGCTCGATGCCAGCCGCGCCGGCCTGGGCTACGCGGCCTTTGCGATTGCCATGACCGCCGGCCGCCTGACCGGCGACCGTGTGGTGCGCAAGCTGGGTGGCAAGCGCGTGCTGCTGCTGGGCGGGCTATGCAGCGCCGCCGGTTTCTTCGGCGCGGTGCTGGCGCCGACGGTGCCGCTGGCGCTGGTGGGCTTTGTGTTGATCGGGCTGGGGGCGTCGAACATCGTGCCGATCCTGTTCACCGCCGCCGGCAACCAGAGCGCGATGCCGGCCAGCCTGGCGATCGGCGCCATCACCACGCTCGGTTACGCCGGCATCCTCGCCGGCCCGGCGGCGATAGGCTTCGTGGCGCATGCCCTCAGCCTGAACGTGGCCTTTGCCGGCTTGGGCGGCGCCATGCTGCTGATCGCAGCCAGCGCCCGGCTGGGCGCCGCCAGCAAGCCGGCGTAGCTGGCTCAGGCTGTCTTGCGCTGACCGCGTTCGCCGCGCTGTACCATGTGTTCGACCAGCGCGCGGTGCGTCGGCAGGTCGGCGACGGCGCGGTGCGACATAAGCTCGATCATCTGGAATTCCTTGCGCGCCTCGTCGAGGCGCGGCAGCGTCAAGGCGTTGGCGTATTGCTCGGTCGGGAACTCCATGCCGTACAGGACATACTGCCAGCTTGACGGCGGATACATCTCCAGGTCCACCACGAAGTCCATGCGGTGCGGCGGACGGCGGCGCCACATGGACAGCTTGTCGCGCAGCGATTCCGGAATGCTGGCCGGGTCGGCGTTATCGATCCAGAACTGGTTGTCCCTGCGCTGCGTCAGGCAGTAGTGCAGCTTGACGAAATCGACGATGCGCTCGTAGCGCGCCTTCATCATTTCGTTGAACGTCTTGGCCACCGGCGCCATGTCGCCGTTGTGCGGGAACAGGTAGCTGACCAGGTAGGCCGCCGTTTCGATCAAGCCGATGCCGGACGATTCCAGCGGCTCCAGGAAGCCTCCCGACAGCCCGACCGCCACGCAGTTCTTGACCCAGTGCTGCTCGCGGTAGCCGACGTTCAGCTTGAGCTGGCGCGGATTCAGTCCCTCGCTGGCCTTGCCGATGTAGTCGCGCAGCACCTGCTCGGCGCTGGCGTCGTCGGTGTGGCGGCTCGAATACACGTAGCCGACCCCGCGCCGCTGCTGCAGGCCGATGTCCCAGGTCCATCCCGCCTCGTGCGCGGTGGCGATGGTGTACGACGGGATCGGCGCGTCGGCCGTCTCATACGGCACCTGCATCGCCAGCGCGCGGTCGACGAACAGCGTGTCGTTGATGTTGCGGAAGGACGTGCCCAGCGCTTCGCCGATCAGCGCGGCGCGGAAGCCGGTGCAGTCGATGTACAGGTCGGCCGTCAGCGCGCCGGCTTCCTTCGTGTGTACGGCGCCGATGGCGCCTTGCTCGTCCAGCTCCACCCGATCCACCGTCGCCTGCAGATGCCGCACGCCCAGCGATTGGGCGTGGGTGCTGAGCAGGGTGGCGAATTTGCCGGCGTCGAAATGGTAGGCGTAGTTCAAAGGGCCCATGAAGTCGGCGTCGTTGAAGCGCTTCGGCCCGTGCGCGGCGTCGGCCACGCGCTTTTGCATGGTGGCTGCGGCGGCAAAGCCGGCGCCCGGCGCGGCCGCGCCCTGCAGCCAGTAGGGCAGCAGCTCGGGCCCGCCGGGCCGCTGGCTCGGCAGGCTGAATGGATGGAAGTAGTGGTCGTTGCCGGGCGTGCCGGGTTCGCGCACCCAGTCGGTGAACTTGATGCCCTGCTTGAAGGTGGCGTTGCATTCGCGGACGAAGCGTGCTTCCTCGATGCCGATGGCGGCCAGCGTGCCGCGGATCGAGGGGAAGGTGCCTTCGCCGACGCCGATGATGCCGATCTCCTTCGACTCCACCAGCGTGACGCGCACGCTGTCGGCGTCCGCGCCGGTGCCCAGGGTGCGGGCCAGAAAAGCGGCCGTCAGCCAGCCGGCGGTGCCGCCGCCAACGATCAGTACGTTTTTGACGCCAACATTTGGTAACGTTTTCATGGTCGCTTCCGCCTCCGTAAATAGCATTTGTTGCTCCTGAGCATTGATGAAAATGCCAATGAAACAACAACGCTACAATTTTTAAATTGACATCCGTGTTTTTAATTATGTACCATGAAAACGATTTCACAAATAATGAAAACGATTTCAGATAAAATGATAACGTTTTCAAACAACATGAAATCGTTTTCCATGATAAATGTGGCATCGCCAACACGCCGCGATCGCCAGCTTAGGAGACTTATGAATACCCACGTACCCCAGTCCGGGAAGCGCCTGCGCTCCCCTATCCAGATGGCCATCCTCGCGCTGATGGCAGGCACCAATGTCTACGCCGCCGATGCCCCGGCCGCTCAGGCAGCCGAACAATCGGCCGCCGCCACCGCTGCCGCCGACAAGAACTCCACCTCCATCACCGAGGTCTACGTCACCGCGACCAAGCGCACCACCTCGCTGCAAAAGACCCCGGTCGCCGTCACCGCGCTCAATGCCGCCGCGCTGGACGACAACCACGTGCAGACCATCCAGGACGTGGTCAACCTGGTTCCAGGCTTCGCCGCCACCTCGCAGGGCGACCACGGCGTCATCACGATGACCTTGCGCGGCATCGGCAACGACAGCGCCAAGACCGAATACGCCGACCCGGAAGTGGCCAGCTTCGTCGACGGCATCTACTCGCCGCGTCCCGAAGGCGCGACCGCGCTGCTGTTCGACCTGGAAGCGATCGAAGTGCTGCGCGGACCGCAAGGCACGCTGTGGGGCCGCAACTCGTCGGTCGGCGCAGTCAACATGCAGACCGTGAAGCCGGAAATCGGCAGCAGTGCCGGCAGCTTCGAAGGCGGCTACGGCAGCTACGCGCGCTTCGGCGCCCGCGGCGCCGTCAACATCCCGATCAACGACACGATGGCGATGCGCTTTGCCGTGGTCCACGAGCAGCACGACGGCTACGTCGACTACCAGGCGCCGCCGAACATCTCGCTGGCGGACCAGCACGCGGCGGCCGATCCGGTCATCGCCGCCTGGAACACGGCTCATCCGGGCAATCCGATGGCCTTCCAGCCGCTGAACCAGAACCTGTTCGTGCGCAACGGCCAGAAATACGGCGCGCAAGACCAGACCGCTGCGCGCCTGAGCTTCCTGTGGCAACCGTCGGCTGCGCTGAAATGGAACGTCGCGTACGAGCACTACGTCGACCGCGGCACGCCGAACATGAACCTGATGCAAACGCCGCGCGCGGGCCAGGAGTTCTGGTCGGCGCTGATCGACACCGCGCCTAACGTCAACCGCGATTCGAACTCGCTGCGCAGCCGCGTCGACTATGCGATCTCGCCGGACATCAGCCTGGCCTACATCGCCGGCTACTCGCGCTTCAACGGTTCGTCGACCTACGACCAGGACGGCGGCGCCGTGGTGCCGACCAGCTTCACCAGCGGCGGCAACCACCAGGAAGACAACACCGTCTGGTCCAAGTACAAGAACTACAGCCACGAACTGGAAATCCAATCGACCGGCAAGCGCGATGTCGACTGGCTGCTCGGCCTGTACTACGCCAACGAAGACAACGGCATCCGCTTCGACATCCCGATCATGAACGGTACCCAGCAGGGCAGCGTGGGCTGGCAGGGTTCCTTCATCCAGCCTAAGGAAACCGTGGATTCGAAAGCGGTGTTCGGCCAGGCGACGTGGAACGCGACCGACAGCCTGCACCTGACCGGCGGCCTGCGCTACACCTCGGACGAGCGCAAGAACATCGGCGGCACCAACAACAGCTGCTGCGCCGCGACCGCGCCGCAAGTGCCGGTGAGCCCGAGCACCAACCCGCTGGATCCATCGTCGGGCTTCTCGACCTACCAGAAGAACGACGGCGTGTTCAACGATCACAAGCTGACCGGCCTGATTCGCGTCAACTACGACATCGACAAGAGCAACATGGTCTATGCCAGCGTATCGACCGGCTACAAGTCGGGCGGCCTGCAGGATGGCGGCGTACCTTACGGTTCCGAGACGCTGACCAACTACGAAGTCGGCTCGAAGAGCACCTTCCTGGGCGGCGCGGTACGCATGAACAACGCGGCGTACTACGAGAAGTTCAAGGGCTTCCAGTTCAGCGCACCGATCACCAATCCTGACGGCTCGCGCGGCCTGGCGACCACCAATGCGGAAGGCGCGAAGATCTGGGGCCTGGAAACCGAGATCGCCGCCAAGATCACCAAGGAAGACCGCGTGCAGTTCACCGCCGCCTACACCCACGCGGAGCTGGGCCACCTGATCGGCGGCAGCAACGACTACGTGCTGCCGGCTTGCTCGGTGCCGGGCATCAGCACCTGCCTGGACGTCACCGGCAACACCATGCCGCACTCGCCGAAGTTCAGCGCGCAAGTGATGTACCAGCACAGCTTCCAGCTGGCCGGCGGCACGCTGGTACCGCGCATCAGCGCCCACTACGAAACCGCCAGTTGGCTGAGCGTGTTCAACCTGGGTGCGCCGGACCAGCAGAAGTCGTACACCCGCACCGATCTGGGTCTGCGTTTCGATGCGGATTCGAAGTGGTATGTCGACGCCTTCGTACGCAATGCGGAAGACGCGAAGATCAAGACCAGCGCCTTGAGCGCGAACGGCGCCTGGCAGGCACAGTATCTGCCTCCACGCACCTTCGGCGTCAACGTCGGCAAGACGTTCTAAGTTAAGCAGTAAGCACGGAGTTTCATGTAAGTCCTGTGTTGTTTGTGGTCTTCAAACCCTCGTCCTCTCCCGGGCCGAGGGTTTTTTTTGCACCTAAAATCCGGGGGCAGATCCTAATGCCGTTAAGTTAAGGAACTAGGCCGGCCCCAGTTAGTTGTTGTAAACATGCGCGAAGGCTGTTAACCTTCGCGCCATGCTTTCCGACGTTCTCCCTTTGACCACG
>NZ_BPWI01000014.1:0-171243 GCF_040369125.1 Duganella hordei | reverse complement strand
GATTCCAGCCATGTCAAGGGTAGGTAAGGTTTTTCGCGTTGCATCGAATTAATCCACATCATCCACCGCTTGTGCGGGTCCCCGTCAATTCCTTTGAGTTTTAATCTTGCGACCGTACTCCCCAGGCGGTCTACTTCACGCGTTAGCTGCGTTACCAAGTCAATTAAGACCCGACAACTAGTAGACATCGTTTAGGGCGTGGACTACCAGGGTATCTAATCCTGTTTGCTCCCCACGCTTTCGTGCATGAGCGTCAGTTTTGACCCAGGGGGCTGCCTTCGCCATCGGTGTTCCTCCACATATCTACGCATTTCACTGCTACACGTGGAATTCTACCCCCCTCTGCCAAACTCTAGCCTTGCAGTCTCCATCGCCATTCCCAGGTTGAGCCCGGGGATTTCACGACAGACTTACAAAACCGCCTGCGCACGCTTTACGCCCAGTAATTCCGATTAACGCTTGCACCCTACGTATTACCGCGGCTGCTGGCACGTAGTTAGCCGGTGCTTATTCTTCAGGTACCGTCATTAGCCACCTGTATTAGAGGCAGCCGTTTCTTCCCTGACAAAAGAGCTTTACAACCCGAAGGCCTTCTTCACTCACGCGGCATTGCTGGATCAGGCTTGCGCCCATTGTCCAAAATTCCCCACTGCTGCCTCCCGTAGGAGTCTGGACCGTGTCTCAGTTCCAGTGTGGCTGGTCGTCCTCTCAGACCAGCTACTGATCGATGCCTTGGTGGGCCTTTACCCCACCAACTAGCTAATCAGATATCGGCCGCTCCAGGAGCATGAGGTCTTGCGATCCCCCACTTTCATCCTTAGATCGTATGCGGTATTAGCGTAACTTTCGCTACGTTATCCCCCACTCCAGGGTACGTTCCGATATATTACTCACCCGTTCGCCACTCGCCGCCAGGTTGCCCCGCGCTGCCGTTCGACTTGCATGTGTAAGGCATGCCGCCAGCGTTCAATCTGAGCCAGGATCAAACTCTTCAGTTTAATCTCTGTTACTTTGACACTTTCGTGTCACCAGCATTTCTGCTGGGTCGCTCACTCAAAATACTGACAGGCCACTACTTTCGTAGCGCCTATTTCATTACTTCTTGTGAACATTTGATATTTTTTAAGTTTCACGAAACCCGAAGGTTTCGTGTGCACTTCCATCAAACGTCCACACTTATCGACTGTTAATTTTTAAAGAACGGGGCACGCGCCGAGCGTTGGTACTGCTTGCTTACGAATCGTTTTGTTCGCAGCAGAGAAATGAGATTATGGGGGACATCGCGAATATCGTCAACCCCTCCCCTTCACTTATTTTCTGTTCCCCATCTTGTGCCGTCCACTCCGCGTTTCTTGCAGACTGTCGCAATAGCATGGCGTGCGCTGACGCTAATCAGTACAGTTGCATCATCAAAAAACTCGTTACACTTGCTTCGTACTCAAGAGTGAAAGTCTTACATGTTTCCTATGCCTAAAACGCAAGACACCCTGAAAACCGCCGGCGCCTGGCTGCACCGCGGCTTCGATACGACCGCGACCTGGGTTACCCAGCTGTCGTGGTGGAAATTCCTAGTGTTTGCGGTGCTGACGCTGATTGCCGGCTCCATCCTGCAGGACGAGTTGTTCTCATCCAACTCGGACGAAGAAGTCATCGTCAAAAAAGACAAACCGGGGAAACGCAAAAATGGCGACACCAATATATTGATCGATGACAGCGGCATCCATTTCAATCCACGCGGCAAGCTGCGCAACAAGGATGCCGACAAGACCGACAAGAGCGAAAAATCCGACTCCAGCAGCGATGACAACGGCGAAGCCCCGGTCGCGCCGGTGGCTCCACCGGCCGAAGTGGCACCGGCCGCGCCGGCCGCGCCTCCGGCCAAGGGCGCCAAGCCTGCGGCGCCAGCCGTCCCCGCCCTGCCGACGCTGCCTGGCGAAGAAGTCCACATCGACCTGCCGCCGCAAATCGGTGAGGAACTGTCGAACGCAATTGAAGAGGCCGTCGACGACGCCGCCGAGCAGAAGGTCACCCGCTACCACCGCCAAGCCTCCACCTGGTTCAAGAGCTTCGTCTCGCTGCTGGTGCTCGCGCTGTTCGGCACCAAGGCGCTGATGGGCGGCAAAAAACGCGCCGAAGCGGAAACGCTGACCGCCAACGCCGCCGTCGAACGCGAATCCATGCAGCGCCAGCTGAGCGAGGCCAAGATGCAGATGATGCAGGCCCAGGTCGAGCCCCACTTCCTGTTCAACACGCTGGCCTCGGTCGAACACCTGATCGAAACCGATCCGCCGCGCGCCTCCGCCATGCAGCGCAGCCTGATCAAATACCTGCGCGCGGTGCTGCCGCAAATGCGCGACAACGCGCTGATCACCAACCTCGGCCGCGAAGCCGACATGGTGCTGGCCTACCTGAACCTGCTGAAAATGCGCATGGAAGAACGCCTGACCGTCGATTTCGACATCCCGGACGGCCTGCGCACCGCCGCCTTCCCGCCGATGATGCTGCAATCGATGGTGGAAAACGCCATCAAGCACGGCCTCGAAGCCAAGCCGGAGGGCGGCACGCTGAAAGTGCGCGCCGACGTCGCCCACAACAAGCTGCGCGTGATCGTCACCGACAACGGCCTCGGCTTCGGCGCGGTGCCCAGCGACGGCACCGGCCTGGGGCTGATGACCATCCGCGAGCGCCTGAAACTGCTGCACGGCGACCAGGGCCAACTGCTGATCGCGGCCAACAGCCCAAGCGGCGTTATCGCAACGATCGAAGTGCCGTATCAGCTGTCCAAATAAGATAGATTGATTATTACAGCGATTCGTTGAATAATTGATTGAATAATTAACATTGCAGAACACACCCACATGCCTACAGCAATCATTGCCGACGACGAACGTTTGATGCGCGACCAACTGCGTATGCGCCTGGGCCAGGTTTGGCCCGAGCTGGAAATCATCGGCGAAGCCAAGAACGGCGACGAAGCGATCGAACTGGTCGACCAGATGAAGCCGGACTTCACCTTCCTCGACATCCGCATGCCGGGCAAGACCGGCATGGAAGCAGCCACCGTCATCGGCGCCAAGAGCCACATCGTGTTCGTCACCGCCTACGATGCCTACGCGGTGGAAGCATTCGAGCGCGGCGCCGTCGACTACGTGCTGAAACCGCCCGAGCAGGAGCGGCTGCAGATCACCGTCGACCGCCTGAAGACCCGCCTGAACAAGCCGGCCGCCGACGTCAACGCCAGCGTGACGGCGATGCTGTCGCAACTGGCCGAGAAGATCACCGCGCCCAAGCCGCAATACCTGCAATGGATACAGGCCAGCATCGGCCAGGACCTGCGCATGATACCGGTCGAGGAAATCCTGTTCTTCCGCTCCGACGAAAAATACACCTGCGTGCAGACCGAGCGCTACGAAGCGCTGATCCGCAAGCCGGTGCGCGACCTGGCCGAGGAGCTCGATCCGGCGCTGTTCTGGCAAATCCACCGCGCCACGCTGGTCAACGTCAACGCCATCGAAGGCGTGACGCGCGATATCCGCGGCCGCCACCTGGTCATGATCAAGGGCAAGCCGGACAAGCTGGAAGTCAGCCGCAGTTTCCTGCACCTGTTCAAGCAGATGTAATCCGAAGCCGAGTCGAAAATGCAAACGCCACAGGGCGTTTGCGTCATATCAAGCCCCTCCCCCGCGCTTGCTTTAGTGTGTGACCACGCGGTCTCCCGGCCGTATGGAGACGCGCATTATGGGCCGCACCCGATCGTTGCTATTGCTTACCGGCCTCGTTGCACTGGCCACCCGCCTGTCGTGGCGCATGGGCTGGCAATGCGCGCGCGATGCGGCCGCGCACAAGCGCAGCCGCGGCATCATCCAGCACGCCAGCGACGCCATCATCTCCACCGATGAAACCCAGCACATCCTGCAGGCCAACCCATCGGCCGCCGCCATGTTCGGCACCACCGTGCAGGCGATGGAAGGCTCGCCGCTGCACCGCTACATTCCGCGCGACCAGCGCGCCACCAGCGAGCCGAACGCCGTCCACTATTTTGGCGCCACCGGCATCCGGCTGCGCATGAAGGGCCGCCGCGCCAGCGACTACGCGGTGACCGGCCAGAAGGCCAGCGGCCAGCACTTTCCGCTGGAAGGCTCGATCTCCTCGCTAAGGGAAGACGGCCACCAGATCTACACCATCATCCTGCGCGACATTACCGAACGCAAGCAGGTGCAGGAGCAGCTGGAGCAATCGTATTCGCAGCTGCGCGAGCTGTCGGCGGCGCTGCAGACCATACGGGAAGAGGAGCGCAAGCACATCGCCCGCGAGCTGCATGACGATCTCGGCCAGCTGCTGGCTACCCTGCGCGTCGACCTGGCGCTGCTGCAGCAGCAGCACGGCAGCGACACGGCGCGCAAGCTGCAGGCCGGCATGGACGAGCTGCTGATGTCGGCCATCACGTCGCTACGCCGCATCGCCAGCAACCTGCGGCCGCGCGCGCTCGATGAGGGAGGATTGTATTTTGCGCTGGAAAGCCTGCGCCAGGAATTCGTCTCGCGCTACGGCATCGCCTGCAAGCTGGACGCGAACGAAGAGGATTTGATACTGGACGACGCCTACAGCACGGCCATCTTCCGCATTGCGCAGGAAGCGCTGACCAACATCACCCGCCACGCGGAAGCGCGCAGCGTCGTGCTGTCGCTATACCGCACCGATTCAATGCTGCAGATTACGATACATGACGACGGCCGCGGCATCGCCGAAAAGGACATGGACAAGGCCTCGTCCTTCGGCCTGATCGGCATGCGCGAACGCGTCTGGGCGCTGCATGGCGACATCTCCATCGTCAGCGACAACGGCACGCGGATCATGATCCGCCTGCCGCTGCCTCAGGAAAGCCTCGCCTGAACCAGCTTAGAACGAGTGACGGATGCCCGCGTTGAAGGCTTTGTCGCCGGAACCAGCTTCGTTGTTGTTACCAACGGTATAGCCGGCGCCGTTCTTGTTCTTGATCTTGGCGTATGCGACGTACATGTTGGTACGCTTGGACATGGCGTACGAGTAGCCCAGCGCCCACTGGTCGGCGTCCTGGTTGTTGACGGTCTTGTCGTTCTTGCGGATGTACGAAGCCATGATGGTGCCGTTAGGTGCAACCGGCACTTGCACGCCGATCAGCAGATCGTTGCTGTCCAGGCTGGCCTTGGGAGCAACGGTGTAGCCGTAGGCGTTAGCCACTGGCAGGGCCGCGCTGTTCACGCCTTTGTCCGCGCCATAAGCGAAGTAAGCCTTAACAACCTGGAAGTCGTAATTGATCGCGAACAGGGTGTTGCGGCCGGTGTCCTGCAGCTTGGCGGGAGTGGCGCCGACGGCAGCGGTGTCGTTGTTGCGGTTGTTGTACACCAGGCGGGCGTTCAGCGGGCCCTGGCCATACAGCAGACCGAAGCCGAACTGGCGGCCGGCGGTGGTGCTGCCAGCCTGCTCGCCCAGCGAGTACAGGCCTTCGGCGCTGAAGCCTTCATACGACGGGGTGGCGTAGACGATGGCGTTGCTGGTGCGGGTGTTCGCGCCGGCGGCTGGGAACAAGTTCTTGATGCTGCCTGCGTAGCCGGCGCCGAATGGGTCGGCGACCTGGCTCATGGCGTTGTACAGCATGGTGTATTGACGACCGAGGGTCAAGGTGCCGGCTTCTTTCGATTTCAGGCCGACGAACGACTGGCGGTTGAACAGGGCGCTGTTGGTGTTGTCGAGCGAGCCGTCGTCCACTTTCAGGCCGGTTTCCAGGGTGAAGATGGCCGACAGGCCGTTGCCCAGGTCTTCGGTACCGCGGAAGCCCAGACGCGACTGGCTGCCGATGCCGCTGGTGACTTTGGTCACGGAGCCGGCAGCGCCGCCGCGCTCGCTTACGATACCTGCATCGACCAGGCCGTAGATCGTGACGTTCGATTGAGCTTGGGCTTGGGCTGCGAAACCGCCGATGATCATTGCTACCAGAGTAAGTTTTTTCACTTGATGTTCTCTACTTGAGGTTGGAAGAAATACTGCATGTAATGAATCTACGGGCGGAATCATGCCTATCAATTACTTCAACAATGTGACATTGGCCATTTGTTGTAAATCAGCATCAGAATGAAAAAAAGCCGCAGGACGCGGCTTTTCGTGAATTGGATTGCTCGCCTGCTTACTTGAGCCGGCAGCTCAGCAGGTAGTAATACTCCAGCCGCTCGACACGGATCTGCCGCGCCGACGCCGCAAAGCGCTTGCGCAGCGTGCTGTCGGTCAGGTAGTTCTTCATCACTTCATAGCGCTGGCCATCGTCGGCCGTCAGGATCTGGAAGGTGTTGCCTTCCATGTCAGTACGGGCGAACACCATGCTGTTGCCATCCACATAAGTTTCGTCGATCAGCACCAGCAGCACGTCCTTGCCCAGCTTGGCGCGCAGCGTCTTCAAATACTTTTCCTGGTCCTCCCGCTTGACGTGCGACCACAGGCCGGCGGCAAACACGGCGGTGTACTGGCCTTCCAGGCCGTCCGGCAGGTTGAACGCGTCCATCACGCCGAAGGTGACGACGTCCTCGTCCAGGCCGCGCGTTTCCGCCAACGCTATCATTTCCGGCAACAAGTCGGTGGCGTGCACCGATTCGGCCACTTCGGCGATCAAATCGGTCCAGTAAGCGGTGCCGCAGGCCAGTTCCAGCACCTTGTGGCCCTGGAACAGCTCGGCGACCATTTCCTGCAGGTCATCCAGGTCGTCGAAGCGCTCTTCCTGCGCATAGACCTGGTCGTAATTGTCGGCGTTGACGGCATAAAATTGTGCCAACTGGTTGGTGATCATGGTATTGCTTTCTAATTTTACAATTCGTAGTGCTCTTTTTCACCGCTCATGGCCTGTTCGATCAACTTGCGGTTGAGCGTGGGGGCCAGCAGTTCAATAAAGGTGTAGATATAGCTGCGCAGGTAGGCGCCCTGCTTGACCGCCACCCGCGACACGTTCATGCCGAACAGGTGGCCCACCGGAATGGCGCGCAGGTTCTTGTCGCGCTCGGAGTCAAACGCCATGCCCGCTATGATACCAATCCCCATGCCCAACTCCACATAAGTCTTGATCACGTCGGCGTCGATGGCTTCCAGCAGCACGTCCAGCTTCAGGCCGCGCAGCGAAAACGCGTGGTCTATCTTGCTGCGGCCGGCGAAGGCGCTATCGTACGTGATGATGGGGAAAGCGGCAATTTCTTCCAGCGTGACCTGCCGCGATTTCAGCAGCGGATGGTCCGGCGCCACCACCACCACGTGTTCCCATTGATAACATGGCAAGGTGATCAAACCGCTGATGCCGGCGATCGATTCGGTGGCGATGGCCAGGTCGGCCTGGTCGCGCTGGACCATTTCGGCGATCTGCTGCGGATTTCCTTGCAATAAAGACAAGCGCACCTTGGGAAACTTCAGCATGAAGGCCTGCACCACCCTGGGCAACGTGTAGCGCGCCTGCGTGTGTGTGGTGGCGATGGTAAAGCTGCCGCTGTCCTGCGCCGCGTATTCCTTGCCGATGCGCTTGAGGCTGTCGATTTCCTGCATAATGAGCTCCACCGACTCCAGCACCAGGCGTCCCGGCTCGGTCAGGCCGCGTATCCGCTTGCCGTGGCGGGTGAAGATGTCGACGCCCAGCTCCTCCTCCAGCTCGATAATCGCCTTGGACACGCCCGGCTGCGAGGTAAACAGCGCCTTGGCGGCGTCGGTCAAATTGTAGTTCTGGCGTACTGCCTCGCGCACAAAGCGCAGCTGGTGAAGGTTCATTGCTAGTCGTGGCCCGTCATAAATTATTAGCGTCCATGCTTATGCCCAATCCTTATATAAGCAAATAAAGACTAAGTCGTATGGAATAAAGACGAAGTTTATTACTATTAGCGCTAGTTTGGGGATTCTAGCAAGCGACTATCTAGGAAGAATATGTATCAATACGACCAATACGACCATCTCATCGTGCGTGAGCGCATCGCCCAGTACCGGGACCAGGTACGCCGCCGCCTGTCCGATGAGCTGACTGAAGCCGAATTCCTGCCGCTGCGCCTGCAAAATGGCTTATATATGCAGCGGCACGCCTACATGCTGCGCATCGCCGTGCCTTACGGCCTGCTGGCATCGAAACAAATGCGCATGTTTGCCCACATTGCCCGCAAGTACGACCGCGGCTATGGCCACTTCACCACCCGCCAGAACATCCAGTTCAACTGGATCGAGCTGGAGCAGACGCCGGACATCCTGACCGACCTGGCCTCGGTCGAGATGCACGCCATCCAGACCTCGGGCAACTGCATCCGCAACACCACCTCCGATCCGTACGCCGGCGTGGCCGCCGACGAGATCATCGATCCGCGTCCGTACGCCGAGGTGCTGCGCCAGTGGTCGACCTTCCACCCGGAATTCATCGCCCTGCCGCGTAAATTCAAGGTCGCCATCAATGGCGCCGTCGAAGACCGCGCCGCCATCGCCGTGCACGACATCGGCCTGACCGTGGTGCGCAACGACGCCGGCGAGATCGGCTTCAAGTTCATGGCCGGCGGCGGCATGGGCCGCACCCCTATCCTGGGCAGCGTGATCCGCGACTTCCTGCCATGGCAGCACCTGCTGACCTACACCGAAGCCGTGATGCGCGTCTACAACCAGTACGGCCGCCGCGACAACAAGTACAAGGCCCGCATCAAGATCCTGCTGAAAGCCATCGGCGTCGAGGAATTCACGCGCCAGGTGGAAGAGGAATGGGCGGACCTGAAGGATGGCCCTGAAACGCTGACCGTCGAAGAGATGCAGCGCGTGATCGACTACTTCCAGCCGCCCGCCTACAAGCAGCTGGACGACGGCGACGTCACCGCCGCCCAGGCGGGCAACAAGGCCTTCGCCAACTGGGTCAACCGCAACGTCAAGCCGCACAAGCAGCCGGGCTACGCGGCGGTCGTGCTGTCGCTGAAGAAAACCGGCGTGCCGCCGGGCGACGCCACCGCCGGGCAGATGGACTTCATGGCAGACCTGGCCGACCGCTACAGCTTCGGCGAACTGCGCGTCACGCACGAGCAGAACATCGTGCTGGCCGACGTCGAGCAGTCGCTGTTGTTCACGCTGTGGCAGGAAGTCAAGGCGCACGGCCTGGCCACGCCGAACATCGGCCTGCTGACCGACATGATCTGCTGCCCCGGCGGCGACTTCTGCTCGCTGGCCAACGCCAAGTCGCTGCCGATCGCCGCCGCCATCGCCGAGCGCTTCGACAACATCGACTTCCAGCACGACATCGGCGAGATCGAGCTGAATATCTCCGGCTGCATCAACGCCTGCGGCCACCACCACGTCGGCAGCATCGGCGTGCTGGGCGTCGACAAGGACGGCAGCGAATGGTATCAGGTGTCGATCGGCGGCTCGCAAGGCAACAACGCCGCCATCGGCAAGATCATCGGACCGTCGTTCTCCGCGCTGCAAATGCCGGAAGTGATCGACCGCCTGCTGCAGGTCTATGTGCGCGAGCGCTATGAAGACGAATCGTTCGCCGCCTGCGCGCAGCGCCTGGGCATCGCGCCGTTCAAGGAACATGTGTACGCCACGCCGATCACCGAAAAAGGTGGCCGCCTGGTAGGAGAGGATGAATATGTCTGAAGCCGTGAAAAACCTGATCATCAAGGGCCGCGAAGTCGTCGAGGACGACTGGCAGGTGCTGCGCCTGGCCGAGCCGGTCGACGGCGCGCCCAAGCACGACCCGGCCACCGTGTCGGTCCCGGAAGGCAAATTCATCGTGCCGCTGAGCCTGTGGCTGGTGCAGCGCGAGCTGCTGGCCGCGCGCGCCGCCGCCGGTGGGATCGGTGTCTGGATCGCCCCCGACGAGCGTCCGGAAACGCTGAAGGACGATCTGGCCAAGCTGGCCGTGGTGGCCGTCGACTTCCCGAAATTCACCGACGGCCGCGGCTACTCGATCGCCTACAACCTGCGCACCCGCCTGGGCTGGACCGGCGAACTGCGCGCCATCGGCGACGTGCTGCGCGACCAGTTGTTCTCGATGCAGCGCGTCGGCTTCAACGCCTACGCCACGCGCCCGGACCGCAGCATCCATGACGCGCTGAAAGGCCTGTCCGATTTCTCGGAAACCTACCAGGCATCGGTGGACCAGAAAGTGCCGCTGTTCCGCCGCCACGCCCGCAATGTCGGCGTCGGCGCCGGCGCAAACAACGACGGCTACGGCATCTGACAGGAGCAACAATGAGTGACCTGAGCAAGCTGATTGCGGACACCAGCGCCACGCTGGCCCGCATCGCCAGTGAACATAGCCCGGCCGTCTTCGCCTCCAGCCTGGCGGCGGAAG
Organism: Duganella hordei; assembly: GCF_040369125.1. Classification (NCBI taxonomy): domain Bacteria; kingdom Pseudomonadati; phylum Pseudomonadota; class Betaproteobacteria; order Burkholderiales; family Oxalobacteraceae; genus Duganella; species Duganella hordei. Next base: position 160,919 of record NZ_BPWI01000014.1, on the reverse strand, counting down.
ACATGGTATTGACCGACCTGATCCTGAAATCCAAACTGGATATCGGCATCTTCTCTCTTGAAACCGGCCGCCTGCACAAGGAAACGCTGGCGATGGTGGACAAGGTGAAAGAGCACTACGGCTACGACATCGCGCTGTACAAGCCGCAGCCCGAAGCGGTCGATGCCTACGTCGCGCAGAACGGCCTGAACGCCTTCTACGACAGCGTCGAGATGCGCAAGGAATGCTGCCGCATCCGCAAGGTCGAGCCGCTGGGCCGCGCCCTGGCCGGCAACAAGTCCTGGGTCACCGGCCAGCGCCGCGCGCAATCGGCCACCCGCACCTCGCTGATGGTGGAGGAGGACGATCCGGCGCACTTCATGACCAAGTTCAATCCGCTGGCCGACTGGTCGGAGGAAGACGTCTGGAACTACATCCGCAACAACGGCGTGCCATATAATGCACTGCATGACCAAGGCTATCCGTCGATCGGCTGCGAGCCGTGCACCCGCGCCATCGAGCCGGGCGAAGATGTCCGCGCCGGCCGCTGGTGGTGGGAGAATCCGGAATCGAAAGAGTGCGGCCTGCACATGGTTGACGGCAAACTGATACGCATTAAATCCGTGGCGGCGTAAGCCCCCCTCAAAAGAATAGGCTAGTCCATGAACGCTTTAGTTGAAAACAACGTGCACGTAAATTCGCGCCATCTCGACGCCCTGGAATCGGAAGCGATCCACATCATGCGCGAAGTGGCGGCCGAGTGCAGCAACCCCGCGTTGCTGTTCTCCGGCGGTAAAGACTCGGTGGTGCTGCTGCGCATCGCGGAGAAGGCTTTCCGCCCCGGCAAATTTCCCTTCCCGCTGGTGCACGTCGATACCGGCCATAACTTCGCTGAAGTGATCACCTTCCGCGACAAGCGCGTGGCCGAACTGGGCGAGCGCCTGATCGTCGGCTCGGTCGAAGACTCGATCAAGAAGGGCACCGTGCGCCTGCGCAATCCGCAGACCGATTCGCGCAACGCCGCGCAGGCGGTCACGCTGCTCGAAACCATCGCCGCCCACGGCTTCGACGCCTGCATCGGCGGCGCCCGCCGCGACGAAGAGAAGGCCCGCGCCAAGGAGCGTATCTTCTCCTTCCGCGACGAATTCGGCCAATGGGATCCGAAGTCGCAGCGCCCGGAACTGTGGGACCTGTATAACACCCGCGTCCATCCGGGCGAGAACATGCGCGTGTTCCCGATCTCGAACTGGACCGAACTCGATGTGTGGCAGTACATCGCCCGCGAAAAACTGGAACTGCCGCCGATCTACTTCGCGCACGAACGCAAGGTCATTCCGCGCAACGGCCTGCTGGTGCCGCTGACCGACCTGACGCCGGCGCGCGAAGGCGAAACCGTCGAAACGCAAGTGGTGCGCTTCCGCACCGTCGGCGACATCTCCTGCACCTGCCCCGTGTCCTCGGACGCGGCGACGGTCGATCAGATCATCGCCGAAACCGCGATCACGCAGATCACCGAACGCGGCGCCACCCGGATGGACGACCAAACCTCCGAAGCCTCGATGGAAAAACGCAAAAAAGCAGGATACTTCTGATGAACGCTCGCAACGACAACACCACTGAACAACTGACCGAACGCGGCCTGCTGCGCTTCATCACCGCCGGTTCCGTCGACGACGGCAAATCCACGCTGATCGGCCGCCTGCTGTTCGACAGCAAAGGCATCTTCGCCGACCAGCTGGACGCCATGTCGCGCTCCAAGCACAAGCGCACCGTCGGCGACGCCGTCGACCTGTCGCTGCTGACCGACGGCCTGGAAGCCGAGCGCGAACAAGGCATCACCATCGACGTGGCCTACCGCTACTTCGCCACGCCCAAGCGCAAGTTCATCATCGCCGACACGCCGGGCCACGAGCAGTACACCCGCAACATGGTCACCGGCGCCTCGACCGCCGATGCCGTCATCATCCTGATCGACGTCTCGAAAGTGAAGCTGCGCGAGGACGGCGGCGTGGACCTGCTGATCCAGACCAAGCGCCACTCGACCATCGCCCACCTGCTGCAGATCGAGCATATCGTCGTCGCCGTCAACAAGATGGACCTGGTGAACTACGACCAGGCGACCTACGACCGTATCATCAAGGCCTACCGCGAGTTCGCCGGCACGCTGGGCCTGAAGGACATCACGCCGATTCCGCTGTCCGCGCTGACCGGCGACAACGTCGTCGACAAGAGCGAGAAGCTGAGCTGGTACAAGGGCCCGACCTTGATCGAGCTGCTCGAATCGCTGTCCGTGTACGACGAGTCGCACAACGCGCCGTTCCGCTTCCCGGTGCAGCTGGTGGCGCGCCACAACGGCCACGAAGCCAACGACTTCCGCGGCTACATGGGCCGCATCGAGGCCGGCAAGGTCTCCGTCGGCGACAAGCTGGTGGTGCAGCCCTCCGGCCAGAGCGCGACCGTCAAGGACATCGTCACGCTGGAAGGCTCGCATCAATCGGCGGTGGTGGGCCAGTCGGTCACGCTGCTGCTGAACGAATACCTGGACATCTCGCGCGGCGACCTGCTGGCCGGCGCCGCCCAGCCGGCGACCTTGCTGAAGACGCTGAAGGCCGACGTCTGCTGGATGTCCGACGAGCCGCTGGACCAGCGCCGCAAGTACTGGATCAAGCACGGCACCAAGCAGACTTCGGCCAAGATCACCGGCATCGATTCGCTGTTGGACATCAACACCCAGCAGCGCCACGCCGCCGACGGCCTGAAACTGAACGACATCGCCCGCATCGGCCTGACCGTGCAGCAGCCGCTGGCCGCCGACGCCTATGCCGACATCCGCGCGACCGGCGCCTTCATCCTGATCGATGAAGTCACGCACCAGACCGTGGCGGCGGGCATGATCCGTCTCGGCGAGTAACAGCAAGAGGAAACAGCGATGGCAACTCACGGAAAAGTCTACCTGATCGGCGCCGGCCCCGGCGCCCAGGACCTGATGACACTGCGCGGTTCGCGCCTGCTGGCGCAAGCCGACGTGGTGCTGCACGACGCGCTGGTGACCGACGAGATGCTGGAGCTGTGCCCTCAAGCCGAGAAAATCCTGGTCGGCAAACGCTGCGGCCAGCTGTCGACCGCGCAGCAGTTCATCAACAAGCAGATGATCGACAACGCCAGGAAGTTCCCGCTGGTGGTGCGCCTCAAGGGCGGCGATCCGATGCTGTTCGGCCGCGCCGACGAAGAACTGCGCGCGCTGGAAGAAGCCGGCATCGAGGTGGAAGTCGTCCCCGGCATCACCACCGCGCTGGCCGCCGCCGCCACCAGCAAACAGCCGCTGACCAAGCGCGGCGTGGCGCGCAGCGTGGCGTTCTTCACCTCCTCCACCGCGCCGGAACACGCCGGTCACGACGCCATTCCGGACACCGACACGCTGGTGCAGTACATGGGCGGCCGCGAAGCCATCGCCACGGCCGAGCGCCTGCTGGCGCATGGCCGCCGGCCGGACACGCCGGTGGTCGTCATCGAAAACGTCAGCCGCGCCGACCAGCATATCCGCCGCATGACCATCGCCACGCTGGCGCAGGGTCTGGGCGCGGCCCACGGCCCGGTGCTGGTGATGCTGGGCGACGCCATGCAGCCACGCGCGCATCAAACCGACGACGCGCAAGCCCCCCTCCCCGGCCAGCAACAACTGAGAGCCTGACCCGGCGCTTTCCGTAATAGAATGTCCGTTCACTCTCATCGAGGATGCAATGGACTCTGTTCACGAAGTGCTGGAGCGCGCCTGGAGCGCCCATTCCGAAGGCGACTTCGAACCCGCGCTGCGGGACTACATCTGGCTGTTTGACGCCACCGCCGCCGGCGACGACGCGGCACTGCGCCTCTCCTACGTCCTCAGCGCCTGGGCCAAGCTGGCCGAGGAATACCTGCCGGCCCGCCACGCGCTGGTCCACGCCCGCGACACCGCCAGCGAACTGCTGGGCGCCGCCCCCGCCGGCGACAAGGCGGCGCTGTTCAACGACATCCGCGCCATCAACGACAAGCTGGGCGACCTGCAAAACACCTACCAACTGTTCCTGCGTCTGCCCGAGGACCTCGCGCAGCAATGCGCCCGCGCGGCCCTTCCCTCGCTGATGGCCTGCGGCGACTTCGCGCTGGCGCGCCGCTTCCTGCCCGATCCGCAGCGCCATCTGGCGGAGGCCGCGGCGCACCTCGATGCCAGCGTCCAGGGCCTGGACCTGCTGACCGGCGCCGGCATGGCCGACCTGCTGGCCGAAGTCTTCAACTACAGCGCCGAACTCGCACTGGTACTGGACTTGCTGGCCGGCTGCGGCGATACTGCTGCGGCGGAAGCGGCGCGTGCACAGGCGGCGTCGCTGGTGCGGTCGGCGGAAGCGCGCGCCTGCGTCGAGGCGGAACTGGCCGCCCCCGGCGCAACGCTGGACGCCATGGTCGAACTACAAAATTCGGTGACTGAATAGTGAAAAAGAACTACGCAAAGGCCCTGCTGATCCTGGCCCTGCTGCCGGCAAGCGTGCTGGCGGCGATTCCGACCTACGATTTCAAGGTCGTCAATACCTACCCGCACGACCCGCAAGCCTTCACCGAGGGCCTGCTGTACCGCGACGGCTTCCTGTACGAGAGCACGGGCCTGAACGGCAAATCGTCGATCCGCAAGGTGAGCCTGGAAACCGGCAAGGTCCTGCAAAGCAAGGACATTCCGCCGCAGTACTTCGGCGAAGGCCTGACGGTGTGGAACGACACGCTGGTCGGCCTGACCTGGCAAACCCAGACCGGCTTCGTGTTCGACCTGAAGACCTTCGAGCTGCGCAACCAGTTCGCCTACCCCGGCGAAGGATGGGGCCTGACGCAGAACGGCAAGGAGCTGATCATGAGCGACGGCACCGCCACGCTGCGCTTCCTCGATCCGAAAACCTTCCTCGAAGTGCGGCGCGTCAAGGTGACGGCGGACGGTATCGCGGTCGACCAGGTCAATGAACTGGAAGTGGTGGGCGACGAAATCTACGCCAACCTGTGGCACACCAACACCATCGCGCGCATCGATCCGGCCAACGGCAAGATCACCGGCTGGATTGACCTGGGCAAGCTGTATCCTGCCGCCGGCAAAGGACCGACCGGCGAAAACGTCATGAACGGCATCGCCTACGACGCCGAGAAAAAACGCCTGTTCGTCACCGGCAAGCTGTGGCCCAAACTGTACGAAATCAAAGTGGTGCCACGCGGCGGACGATGAACGGCGAACACTCCTGTTGGTAAATCTAGGCCGCCATCTGGTCCCGCCCAAATTTTCCAAAGCGGAGCGCAAGGGCCGGCAAAATCAGCAGATTCAGCGCGGTTGAAGTAAACAGCCCCCCTAAAATAACGATTGCCATGGGGCCTTCAAGTTCATTGCCCGGCTCTCCACTCAACAGTGCCAGGGGCAACAGCCCAATTCCCGTCACCAGCGCGGTCATCAGAATCGGCGCGAGTCGCTGCGCCGCGCCAAGGGTAGCGGTCTGCAAATTCCAAGGCAGCCCCTCCTCGTGTACAAGGTGCTGATAATGAGATATCAGCATAATGGAGTTTCGCAGCGTTATACCGAGCAAGGTAACGAACCCGACCATCGAACCCAGCGATAGTAAACCGCCGGTGGCGAATACTGTCAGCACGCCGCCGACCAGCGCAAACGGCAGATTGCTCATAACAAGAATCGTCGCGCGCGAATCACGCAAAGCCAGGTATATGAGTATGCAAATGATGACGAACGCGATCAAAAAGTGAACCAGCAGGTCACGCTGCGCTTGCGCCTGAGCCTGCGCTTCCCCTGAAAACACATAGTAGTAGCCCTTCGGGAATTTCACGCTCCCGTCAATCTTCTTTCTCGCGATATCGACAAACTCGCCCACCGATGGCCCCTTGACCTGCGATGTAATGGTCTGCAAACGCTGACCCAAACTATGCAGCACTAGATAGCGGCCATCGACTTGCGCGATATCCGCGAGCTGGCTGAGCGGCACAACGGTACCGTCACCGCTACGCAATGGCAGTCCGCCAAGTTGCAATGGATTCTGTCTCGCCTCGGGCGCCAACATCACACCAAGATTGACGGTCGAGGTACCTTCGTAGACCTGGGCCACCTGTATCCCCTGATATGCGACCTGAACCGCCTCCATCACATCGACGGGCGAAAATCCCCAACGGGTAAGCTGGTCCTGCCGAAGTCGGATTGAAAGCTGGGGCAAGGCAGCCGGTGCTTGCAACGTCACGCCAGCGGCGCCAGGTGTGGCGTTGAGAGACTTCGCGATCTGCCCTGCCAGAGTATCGAGTACATCCAGGTCCGGACCAAAGACATTGACGATGACTGGAGCGGTATAGCCGGAAATCGTTTCTTGAACTCGCTCAGTTAAAAACGTCTCGGCAGTGAACAGCAGGCCAGGGAAATTCGCCAGCTTGCCGCGAATGGCCGCCATCGCCTGCTCTTGCGATTCGCCGTCCAGACCTGGCTTGAGGTCGACCTCAAACTCGCTGTACTGGGGTCCATAGACATCGACTCCCCGCGCCGTCCTGCCGACACGCTGCGCCACCGATCGGACGGCAGGCAGCTGAAGCAAAGCCTGGCTCACTCTCTGCCCAACTCTCATGGATTCCTGAAGCGACGTTCCCGGGGCCGCCTGCATATGCACGACGAAGTGGCCTTCCCGAAGCTCTGGCAGATATACGGCGCTAAAAAACGGCGCCGTCGCCAACGTCGCAACAAGCATGCCGGCAAACGCCGCCAGCGCCCACAGCCAGTGGACCTCCACCACGTCGAGAATGGCGGTATATTTTTTTGTCAGCCATCCATAAAGGCGAGGCTCTTTTTTATCCTCGGTACGACCTACCAATAATGTGTAGCTGAGGGCCGGGGTCAGCGTGAGTGCTACCAGCAGGGAAGACATGATGGCCAGAATATAGGCAGTTCCGAGCGGAGCAAACAGCCTGCCTGCCACGCCGGAAAGCGCAAGAACAGGGAGAAAGATTGCGGCGACTGTAAAGGTGGCATAAATCACAGCCCCACGGACTTCAGTCGAAGCATCGATCACCACCTGGATGGCAGACTTCGGGTTGCCGAGCATGCGGTTTTCGCGCAATCGACGGTAGACATTCTCGACGTCAATGATGGCGTCGTCGACAACTTCACCCAAGGCTATGGCGAGCCCGCCAAGGGTCATTGTGTTGAGCGGCACATCAAAGTGATACAACACGATAATCCCTGCCAGCAGCGAAAGGGGAATTGCGGTCACCGAGATAATCGCGGCCCGGATATTGAACAGGAAGAGGAACAGCACGAGGACGACAAGCGAGGCACCCGCCAAAAGAGCAATGCGCAGATGGTCTGTCGAAGCCTTGATGAAATTGGCAGGCCGGAATAAATCAGCATGCAACTCAATGCCATTTTTTTCCAGTTCCGGCCGGAGTTCGGCCAGCGTGGCTTCAACGGACTTCGTGACAGAAACGATGTCGGCACCATATTGGTTGCTGACCATGACGATGACGCCCGGCTTGCCTTGTACGTTGGCACCGCTCACCGGCACCTCCGTGCCCACCACCACTTTACCGATATCGGCGAGCGTCAGCACCGAGCCGTTTTTTTGCAGAAGGACGACTTTCCCCAACTGGCTCGCGCTGGCGGACTGGCCTATGGTATTGAGCACGATACGCTGGTTTGGTGTCTCCAATACACCGGCGCCACGTATGCCCGTGGCTCGCTGCGCAGCCGCCACCACATCCTGAATCGAGAGCCCCAATTTGACCAGCTTGTATTGGTCAACCAAAACTTGAAATTGTTTAATGTCGCCGCCGAAAATACCGATGTCAGACACCCCTTTGCTGCTCAATAATTTGGGCTTGAGGGTCCACTCGGCGAAAGTTCGCAGCTCCATCAGCGAGCGATTTTTTGACGTAAGTCCGATTCCCAAAGCGACATTGGCGGACGAACTGAGGGGTGTCATCTTCGGCGCGCCAACGCCCGTCGGCAATTCGCCACCAAGACCGGACAGCTGCTCCGCGACCATCTGGCGGGCACGGTGAACATCCGTACGCTCATTAAAAATCAGCGTTATCACCGACACGCCCTGGATCGACTGCGAGCGCATGGATTCAAGGCCGATAGACCCGCCCAACGCATTCTCAATTTTTTGCGTGACCAGTTGCTCGACCTGCTCCGACGACAGACCTGGCGCTTCTGTTTGTATCGTCACGAGCGGGGGCGTAAACTCTGGGAAGACGTCCAGCCTGCTTTGATTGAGGGCGAAAATGCCATACGCAAGTAAAAGGCAGGCGAGCGCAAATACCACGCCCCGCAGCCGCACGGAAAATTCAATGATAGAGGTCAGCATCTTTTATCGGTGTGGCGTTTGTTATTCTTTGCTGCTCAACAGCGAGCGGCCTTCTTCCGACAAGAGCAACTGCGCCCCTTTCGTCACAACCTGCTCGTTGGCACCGAACCCGCCCGCAGTGAAATAGCCCCCATCCACTGGTGCTTCAGCGACAAGTGCCTGACGCTCAAAACGAGTAGTCCCATTTTTTTTATAAGCCCATGGCCGACCGCCATACCACACGACAGCGGAAGCTGGAATGACGACACCGTTGTCTTTCCCCTCCGGCACATGCCCGGTTACGCGCATTCCAGTCGGAAGGTGTCCCGCAGCACGATAAAGATAGGCTTGTGCTTGAGTAGCCGGATCAACTTGAGGAGCAGGTGAAACGAGTTGCGCGACAAGGACAGATGGTTCACCGTCTACCAACAGCGAATCAGGCGGCGATGTGCCGCGGTTCTGCTGCACCACCCGGACCAGGGTCTCCCGTCCCGTGAGAAATGGCGCCAGTCCGGCAACGCCCGAGTACATTGCCAAGTCGCCTAACTTGCTGCCGTACTGTTGGCGTATCGACGTGGCGGATGAGTCCAGGGCGGCCTGTGCCAGTTTCACTTTTGCTTGCGCGGAAGCTTCGGCCGCACCTGCGGCCTCCACAGCTTTCAGCGAGACATTGTTCTCGTCAGCATTCAAGGTCTGCAGTCGCGAAAATTCAGCATGCAGTGCGCGCTGTTCAGCAAGCGCGGCATGCACATCTCCCTTTGCTGAAGCATAACGGCCCGCCAGGTCCACCAGTGGCTGCAAGTCCAGGACCGTGCCGTAGATGGCCGCTCCGCCGTCGCGGCCATGGGCTGATTTCAACCTCTCCGTCTGGATACCGCTGCGTTCCTGAGAAATCGCATCGACCTTCAACACCGTTGCCCCGTCCTCGACCTCAATGGTCACCAGGCTGCGCACAGGCGCTTCACGTTCCGCTTCAGCTTGAAGCTCCCCTTTGCTGAGCCAATAGCCGGATAGAAGCAATAGCGCAATGATCGTTGGTGAAAGAAGCAGAGTCGCCTTGAGAATTGATTTTCTTTGCATGGTCGGTCGTCGCTTTGGTATGGGTGTTATTCAGGCGTGGGCTCGGAAAGCGGCAACTGCATCGCATCCTCAATTTGGCCGATTGCTTGTTGCATCTGCAAAGTGGCATCCAGCAAAGTCAGCTGACTCTCGACTTCGCTCTTCTCCGCGCTCAGGAAAAGCACCTGGTCATCCTCGCCAGCCGATAACGACGCATGCGCAGCAGCCAGTCGCCGGCCTGCAAGATGCAACTGCGCCTGGGCGTTGGATAGCGAGGTACGGCTGGCGTCATAGGCCGCGGTCGCCAGGTCGGTTTCCATAAACACCTTCGCTACAATTTGCCTGACCTTCGCCTCCGCCTCAAGACGTCGCGCTCTAGCCTCGGCAATCGCTCCCTGGTTCTGATTAAATATTGGCAGTTCCAGCCCGGAGAACGACAGGCCGATTTTTCGCGCACCTTGGTCGAGCGTGTAGCCTGGTCCCAGATGGAGATCCGGGTACTGCTTGGCCACCTCGAGTTGCAACGCGGCTTGGCTGGCTTCGTATTCGACAAGACCTGACAGTATGTCGGCACGATTGCGCAAGGCGTTCAGCCGGATCCCTTCATCAGGCACCGGCGAAGGTCGCGTACTGAACCCTGCCACGTCAAAACCGATAGACTCGAAAGCGCTCGTTCGAGCGCCAACAAGCGATGCGATTTTGACTTTGACTTCGACTGCATCCCGCAGCACCGCCACAGCATTCTTTCTCGCCTGAGCAAGTGCATGGCGCTGCTGATTGAGCTCCAGCGCCGACGTGTAGCCTATGGCCACGCGGTGCTCCAACAGCCGTTCAAGGCGCTCATCAAACTCAAGCTGTTTTTGCAAGAGTCTTGCTCGCTCAGAGGAAAACCACAACACCAGCAATAACGAACGTAGTTGGCTTCTGACGCCCCAGGCCACGCTGGCGACGTTCAGGCGTGCCGCCGTCACGTTGACGTTGGCGGCGGCCATCCGCAAGTCGCGCTTGCCTGCGGTCTCTACTGAAAAGTCCAAGGCGAGTCCCAAGGTCCAGGGACTCTGGCTGTCGGCCGGGTTCAGTGTTTTTTGTAGCGGCACCTGCAAGACGGGATTCGGCCGCTGGGCCGCAGTAGTCACCGCGGCAACGGTTGTGTCGAGCTTGCGGCGAGCCGCTTCGATGTCGGTATTCAGGCAAAATGCCGCCGTCGTCAGCGAGTTCAAATTCCACGTGGCCGGCGGCCAGTGTTTTGCCGCGCAATCACGAATGTCGCCTGTGGTCAGGGACCTGGCCGCCAAATTATCGGAGATCGCATCAATAGAGACGGGGCGCGCGTCGTAACGGTCTACCGCGCACCCACTCAGAACGAGGAAAAGAGCCGAAGCGCCGAGGTATCCGATTCCTTTATCGATAGCTTGCACGTGCCGAGCCTTTTGATGTTTTGATGAGCCAATGAAACCCCAACGCTGTCGGTGAAGGTATGATTGGCGGCGAGGATAGAAAGCGAGACTTAGCAAACACTTAGCAGCGACAAAAACTGGAAAATGAGAACACTATTAGTTGAAGACGACCCGTTCATCGGCGAGGCGCTATGTCAAAGCCTGCGGGATGCGAGCTATGCGGTCGATTGGGTCAGAGACGGCAAACAGGCCGTCGGCGCTGCCGATGTCGAGAGCTATTCGCTGATTCTGCTTGATTTAGGCCTTCCCGGATTAGACGGGCTGGAGGTACTCCGCCAATTACGAACGCGCCAAATCCTGGCCCCGGTACTCATCATCACGGCGCGGGACGCCTTCGAGGACCGCATCGCAGGCTTGGATTCAGGCGCCGATGACTACCTCGTGAAGCCATTTCACGCTGGCGAGCTTTTGGCCCGTGTCAGGGCGCTCATACGCCGTCAAGGCGCCGTCAGCCCTCCTGTTTTGAAGTGCGGCGCACTTACCCTGGACCCGGCTACTCGCGAGGTATGGTATCAAGGCACTCAGCGAAAGCTTTCCGCTCGGGAGTTTTCGCTTCTGGCCGAGTTTCTTCAACGCCCAGGCACTGTGCTTTCACGCGCCCAATTGGAGGAAAGGCTGTACGGCTGGAACGAAGAGGTGGAAAGCAACGCGATAGAATTTCTGATTCATAGCGTGCGCAAAAAGCTCGACAGTAGCGTCATCAAGAATATAAGAGGCATGGGATGGCTGATTCCAAAGGACCAGTGAACCGCTCGCTTCTGTGGATGCTGTCGGCGTCCATCTGCGGAACGATTCTTCTGGTTGGCATCATCGCAGCGCTGTCGTCGTTCTGGTTCTCCTTTGGTGAAGCCCGGGATTTGCAGGACGACGAGCTGCGGGAAATCGCGCGACTGGTGAAGCTGGGCGATGAACAGCTTCTTTCTCCGGCTTCGCCCCCCTGGCAGGATGATGAGCCTGAAATGCGCATCTGGGTCATCAAGGTCTCCAAGGCGCCGACCAACATCACAACACCGGAACTATCCCTGAGCCTTCCAGGCTCGCTGCCGGATGGATATCATTCCATCGAGTCAAAAGGCGAGTCCTGGCGCATCTACGTCCGGCATCTCAATGCGGAATATGGCTTGGCCGTGGCCCAAAGAACGTCGGCCAGGGATGAGATTGCCCGCGATAGCGCTCTGCGGACACTGCTGCCATTGTTGGTGATTATCCCGATACTGATATTTCTCACCGCGCTACTTATCAGGGTCCTCCTGCGAAAATTGCACGAGGTGTCAATGGAGGTCGACAAAAAGGGCGAGGCCGACCTCACCCCCGTCGACACAACCGGTCTGCCTGCGGAGTTGCTGCCGTTCGTTGGCTCCACCAATAAACTTCTTGTACGAATTGAGACCTCGCTACGGCAGCAGGGGCAGCTCGTGGCCGATGCCGCGCATGAACTTCGCTCTCCCGTTACCGCCATGACCTTACAGCTGGAAAACGCGATGGCAGCCCATCTGCCACCGGAGACGGTTGCGTCGCGACTCGCCCCTCTGGGAGCCAGTCTGGTCAGGATGAGAAAACTGGTCGAGCAGTTGTTAGCACTGGCGAAACTAAATTCCAGTGCGGCGGCCGACAACAGCCTGATCGATGCAAGAGCGATAGTGATCGAGTCCATCGAGGAGTTTTTTTCTCTGGCAAACGCAAGGAATATCGATTTAGGCGTTGAGGTCGGCGACAGCGTTACCGTTCGGGGGAATGAACATGACTTCCGCGCGATAGTCCGCAATGCGGTGGAAAACGCGATCGTGTACACCCCGGCAGGTGGCAAAGTCGATGTCCGATGTTCTCACCGGGAGGGCGAAATCATCTTCGAAGTTGAGGACAGCGGCCCAGGAATTTCTGAGCAAGAACTAACCCGTGTTTTTGACCCGTTCTACAGGGTGCCCGGGAATACTCAGCCCGGGAGCGGGCTTGGACTGGCCATCACCCAGAGCGCCGCATCTCGCCTTGGCGGAAATGTCGAGTTAAAGAGCGCATCTGCCGGGAGCAGCGCCGGCCTGCGCTTTATCTACAGCCAAAAAGTAACTTTGAGATAGCGAGCACGACATCGGCTGGAGAGGCTGTAGTTACATGTGCTTACCCAGGAAACATCTCCCGTACATCCCATGCGCGGTTTCAGGCGTTATTGGTCTATCAGCGCAATGCCCGCGCCGTACAGGAGAACGAAAATGGAAACCACCGCTACCTCGAATCGCATCCACCCGCTCACGGCCGCCGCCGCTGTTTCGCTGACGTTGGTCAGCCTGGTCGGTTCCGCGGCGATTGCCGGGCTTCTGCCAAATTCCCATGGCGCTGGCACGGTCAATCCAACAACAGAAATGACGAGCAACGCCGGCGCCCCGCAGGCACAGCAGTCGGCACCGGCGCCCGTCGTGCGGGAGGTTGTTCGATACAAGACGGTCGTGCACCATGTATACCCGCGTCATCAGGAAACAGCCTATGACAGCGACCGTCACCAACAAGCCCAAGCTGCGCAAGCTCGGGACTACCGGCCAGCCTCCGCATATCAGCAGCCCGCTCCGCAGCAGCGCACTTCGGCCGTCCAGAACAGCCCGCTGGGCATAGGCATAGGCGCCCTTCTCGGCGGCTTGGTGGGGAGTCAAGTTGGCGGCGGCAACGGCCGCACCTTGGCAGCTATCGCGGGCGCCGTCGGCGGCGGCTACGTGGGCAATGAAATCGCAAAGCACAATCAAACCGTTGGCCAGCAATAGGAGGGGCAATCATGAACATAAAAACCAGTTTGGCATTGTTGGCGCTCGCCATTCCTGCGGCGGCTTTTGCAACCGAATATCAGACAGTAGAACGTCCCCGTCAAGAATGCTGGGACGAGCAGGTTCAGGTGCAGCAGCAGGGCGGCGACGCCGGCGGCGCAATCATTGGAGGCATTGCCGGAGGTTTACTCGGCAACCAGGTCGGACATGGGAACGGCCGCACCGCGGCTACCGCCGTTGGCGCGATCACAGGCGCGATGGTCGGCGAGCGTATGTCATCGCAGCCAGGCTATTACACTCAGAATGTCCAACGCTGCCGCACCGTCATCGACCGTGTGCAAGTACCTGTCTATCGCGAACCTGCCCAGGTTTGGGTTGAGGAGCAACCTGTGTACGTACCACAGGCGGAATACTACTATGTCAGGCCCGCCGAACGCGAATATCGCGAGCACTGGAACCATGGCTGGCACGGAAGGCGACATGAACGTGACGAAGACCATCGTTACCGTGAAGATGACGATTCCTCCTGGTAGGCGAAAGCTGCTGCGCGACGACGCTCTTACGTAGAAAACAGGGCAATCAACTCGTCGGCCACCGCGCGCACCGGCGCGGCGCGGCGCACGTCTTCGTGCATGACGATCCACAGCTTGCGCTTGACCGGACAGGCCGGCGTGTCGATGGCGACCAGGTCGCCGCGCTGGATGGCTGAGAAGTACTCGGGCAGCACCGCCAGGCCGCAGCCGGCCTGCGCCGCTTGGAACAAGGCCCCCAGGTCATTGGAACGCAGGCAGTAGCGGCGCCCGCCGCGTATCTTTTCCAGCCACTGGTGCTGCGGCGTGTCCTGCATCAGCTCATCGTAGCCGACAAACTCCCATTGCTCCGGCGTGCGCGCCTCAAGGTAGGCGGCGCTGGCATACAGGTGATAGTGCACCGTTGTCAGCGCCCGCACCGCCAGCCCCGGCGCGGTGGGGCGCCTGAAGCGCAGGGCGATATCCGATTCGCGCCGCATCAGGTCCGTCTCGCGCGCCTCGCCGCGCAAGTCCAGTTCTATACCCGGCAAGCGATGCACGGCCGCCTTCAGGCGCGGCGCCAGCAAATAAGCCGCCAATGCCGGCGGCGCGGAAACCCGCACCTTGCCGCTCAGCGCCGCCGTGCCGCTGGCCGCCCGCAGCAGTCCATGCAGGCCCGCCTCCATCTGGCGCGCATGCGGCACCAGCGCCTTGCCGGCGGCCGTCAGCGACCAGCCCTTGGGGAAGCGGTCGAACAGTTTCACGGCCAGTGCGGTTTCCAGTGCATCGATGCGCCGCGCCACCGTGGTGTGCTCAACGCCGGCCGAACGCGCGGCGGCGGTCAGCGTGCCCGCGTCGTGCAGGGCAAGGAAGTAGCGCAGGTCGTCCCAGTCAGGTTGGCTCATTGTGCAATTATGCACACATATTGCGCAGTATTTGCCAATTTCGTTCAAACGTAGAAGCAGCTATCGTGGCCGTACCGTTACCAAGGAGATTGCCATGAAACTGCTGAACCGATTATTCTGCCTCGTCATGTGGGTGCCTGCAACGCAAGCAACGGCGGCTCCTGCGCCCGACTTTCCGCTGGCCGGCACCTGGACGCTGGTCGCCGCCGATCTGATACGGCCCGACGGCGTGCGCGTGCGCGACTACGGCGACGCGCCGTCAGGTCTGATGATGATCGATGCGCAGGGCCGGTACACCGTGCAGATTTACCGCTCCGACCGGCCGCGCTTTGCCAGCGGCGACAAGAAGACCGGCACGCCGGCCGAATTCGAAGCGGCCGTCATGGGCTCGAGCACGCACTTTGGCACCGTGGCCATCGACAGGGAGGCGCATACGCTGACCTTTAGCATCGCCACTGCGGCTTTTTCAAATTGGGAGGGAACGCAGCAGAAGCGCAGCTACGAATTGAACGGCGATGAACTCAGCTACCGCGTGCCGGCCAGGCCGGACGGCTACATACCGCTGTCAGTCTGGCGGCGTCTGCGCTGACAGCGAGGCCACGCAGTAATCGGCCAGCGCGTTGAGCACCGCCGCGCTCTCGCCGGCCGCCTCGACCACGTCGATGGTCGCCTGCGGATAATCGATGCGCAATTGCTCCACCATCAGCGGCAGGTCGCGCAGCACATGACCGCCCTGCCCCAGGAACACCGGCACCACGGTGATGCGAGTGACGCCGCCGGCGGTCAGCTCGGCCACCAGTTCAGGCAGCCGTGGCGTCATCAGCTCGAGGAAGGCCAGCGCCACGCGCACTTCCGGCATGCGCGGCTGGGTCAGGTCGCGCAGCCGCTCGAACGGCGCGGCCCACGCCGCGGCACGGGCGCCGTGCGCGAACAAAACCAGGGCCTGCTTGCTCATCGTTTCAACCATCTAGTGCCGCTCCACCCACCACAAGGCCCATAGCGCCAGCAGCAGGAACAATAAACTCGGTGCGATCGCCGTCATGACCGCAGGCCAGGTGCTCAGCAAGCCCAGGTGAGAGAACAGCGTGTTCACCAGCAGGAAACTGACACCGATCATGATACCAACAAAGATCTTCAGACTCACGCCGCCGCTGCGCGTGTGCAGGTAGCCGAACGGCAGCGCCAGCGCCATCAGCACGAAGATCGCCAGCGGATCGAACAGCTTCTTCCAGAACGCGATCTTGAAGCGCTCGGTTTCCTGCTTGTTCTCCTGCAGGTGGCGGGTGTAGACCGCCAGCTCATTGGCCGACATGCGGTCCGGATCGGAGCCGGCCACCGACAGGATCTTCGGCGTGACTTCGGACAGCAGGTCCTTGCTGGCGCTGTGGCGGGTTTCGATCAGGCTGGTGTCCTGGGCGAAGTTGTTGGCCAGGTTGGCCTCGCTGCCCGGTTTCAGCAGCGCCGGGTTGGTGAACAGGTTTTCCGTCACGTCCTGCAGCTGCCAGTTGTTGTTGCCCTTGAAGGTGCCGGTCTTGGCCAGCGTGATCGAGCGCAGGCGGAAGTTGGTGTCGAACTCATACAGCTTGACGTCGATCAGCGTGCCGTCCGGCTTCACCTGGCGCACGTTGAAGAAGCGCGAGCCGGTGACGGTGCCGCTCATGCCGTCCGACTTGACGATATCCTTGGTCCACAGGCCGGAGCGGAACTCCGACGAAATCGCCGCGCCGCGTGCGCTCAGCTTGATTTTCTCCGCCAGCGGCGCGGTGCGCGGCGCCACCAGTTCGCCGAAGATGAAGGTGATAATCACCAGCACCACGCCGATCTTGGCCAGCATCCACGCCACCATCCCGGTCGACATGCTCGACGCCCGCATGATGGTGAATTCGGAAGTGGCCGCAAACTGCGCCATCGTGTAGATGGTGCCGATCAGCGCCGCCAGCGGCATCACCTCATACACGTGGCCGGGCAGCTGCACCAGCACGTAAAGGAAAGCATACTGGATCGCGTAGCCGTTCTTGCCCACCGAAGGCAGTTCGCCGGTCAGGTCCATGAAGGCTTGCAGCGCCAGGAAGGCAACCAGCACAAAGGCAACCGCCTGCAGGATCGAGACGGCGAAATAGCGTTGCAGGATTTTCATGGCGATACGGCTTTCTTGTCTGCGGCGCGTGAGCGCTTCAGCGCCGACAGCAGCGCCAGCGGATGGTAGCGGTGGTTCAGGTTCAGGCGCCAGGCGAACAAGCCCAGCACCAGCAGCGCGACCAGCAGGTGCAGCGGCCACCACGCCATGCCGAACGTGGACTTGCCCTGCTTGACGCTGGCCTCGACCAGCTTGACCACATTGCTGTAGCTGAAGAAGACCAGCAGCGCGATAATCAGGTTGGCGGAACTGCCGGCGCGCGGATTGACGAAGCCCAGCGGAATCGCCAGCAGTATCAGCACCAGGCAGGTCATCGGCTGGGCGATGCGCCACAGGATCTCGGCCTGCGCGAAGCTGCTCTTGTCGTTCAACAGCTGCATCGTCGGCACCGCGTTGATATTGCGTTCGGCGTCCAGTTCCTGGTTCTGGTTGGTCACGCGCATGCTGTAGCTTTCAAACTCCATGGTCTGGAAATCCGACTGCCCCGGCGTGCCCTGGTAGCGGCGGCCGTTCTTCAGCACCAGATAGCGCTCGCCTTTCGGCCCGGCATTGATGACGCCTTCGCGCGCGACGATGACGGCGGTGCCGTGTTCATCGACCGTGTTGACAAATACGTTCTGCACCACGGCCGTCTTGCCGGCCACACCTTCGACGAAGAAGATGCGGTTGGCCGACGCCGATTCCTTGAACTGGCCCGGCGAAACCTTTTGCAGGTCCTCGCGCTTTTCGAAACGCTCCACGTACTCGGAGCTTTTCTGCTGCGCCCACGGGGTGGCGACAAAGCTCAGGGCCGCCGTCACCAGCACCAGCGGCAGGCCGAAGGTCAGCACCGGTGCTATCCATCGGGTCAGGCTCAAGCCGGAAGCGAACCACACCACCATCTCGGAATCGCGATAGCTGCGCGTGACGACCATCAGCACCGAAATAAAGCTGGTGAGGATGATGATAGTTGGCAGATAATTCAAGGCTGCAAAGGCAATCAGCGCGACCACGTCACTGGAGGCGACCTTGCCGCCGGCGGCCTTGCCGAGGACACCGATCAAGGTCCAGGTAACGCTAATACTGAACAGCACCGTGAAAGTAGCGCCGGCGGCACTGGTCATTTCACGTCGTAGGGCGCGTTGAAAGATCATTCGAAAGTTATAATTCGGTAGTTAAGGGCCCATCACGGGGCCACAAGATTAAATAACAGCCTGATAAACAGGCTGGCAATTCGTACACGACACGGAGAATCAAATGGACTTTAGCATAAAAGCATTCGACACAAAAAACACCATCGCCTCGGCCAAGGCCGGCGTAGTCGCCGTCGCCGTCTTCGAGAACAAGAAGCTGTCGCAGGCCGCCAAGGCGCTGGACGGCTCCGGTGAAATCACGGCTGCGCTCAAGTCCGGCGACATTTCCGGCAAAGCCGGCACCACCCTGCTGCTGCGCGGCGTGAAGGGCGCATCGGCCGAACGCGTGCTGCTGGTCGGCATGGGCAGCGACGACGCCGTCAGCGAAAAAAGCTTTGCCAGCGGCGTGTCCGCGGCGCTCAAGGCTTTCTCGGCCCTGGGCACGAGCGACGCTATTATCGCACTGCCGATGACCGAAGTGAAAGAGCGCGATGTCAACTGGGCGATCCGCTGCGTGGTGCAAAGCGCTCATGAAGGCGTGTTCCGCACCGACGGCCAGAAATCGAAGAAGGATCCGGCGGCGAGCGGCGTGAAGAAAATCGCGCTGGCCGTGGCCAGCAACGCCGGCACCAAGCTGGCGCTGGCGCAGGCCGTGGCGATCGCCAACGGCGTCGACCTGACCAAGGAGCTGGGCAACCTGTCGGCCAACGTCTGCACCCCGACCTACCTGGCCAACACCGCAAAAAAACTGGGCAAGGACTACAAGTTCGACGTTGAAGTACTGGACCGCAAGCAGCTGGAAGCACTGAAGATGAACAGCTTCCTGTCCGTGACCAACGGCAGCGAGCAGCCACCGAAGTTCATCATCATCAAGCACATGGGCGGCAAGCCGAAGGACGCGCCGGTGGTCTTGGTCGGCAAGGGCATCACCTTCGACACCGGCGGCATCTCGCTGAAGGCCGGTCCCGGCATGGACGAGATGAAGTACGATATGGGTGGGGCGGCCTCGGTACTGGGCACCTTCCGCGCCATCGGCGAGATGAACCTGAAATTGAACGTGATCGGCGTGATCGCCTCGTGCGAGAACATGCCTTCCGGCCGCGCCACCAAGCCGGGCGACATCGTCACGTCGATGAACGGCCTGACCATCGAGATCCTCAACACCGACGCCGAAGGCCGCCTGGTGCTGTGCGACGCGCTGACCTACGCCGAGCGCTTCAACCCGGCCGCCGTGATCGACATCGCCACGCTGACCGGCGCCTGCATCGTCGCCCTGGGCCACCACAAGAGCGGCCTGTTCACGCGCGACGACGAGGTCCACAACAAGCTGGCCGACGAAATCGTCGCCGCCGGCAAGGCATCCAGCGACACCGCATGGCGCCTGCCGATCGGCGAGGAGTACAACGAGCAGCTGAAGTCCAACTTCGCCGACCTGGCCAACATCGGCACGCCGGGCGGCGCGTCGTGCACGGCGGCGGCGTTCCTGGAGAACTTCACCCGCAAGTACACTTGGGCCCACCTGGACATCGCCGGCACCGCATGGAAATCGGGCGGCGCGAAAGGCGCCACCGGCCGTCCGGTACCGCTGCTGTCGAACTTCCTGATCGGCCGTAGTTAATAAAGTGTGACCCCGGCAGCCGGCGGCGGCAGCGCATCGCGCTCCGCCGCCGGCTGCATCACCACCGTCAGGGTGGACGGATAGTCGTAGCCGGCCCCCGTGTTCTTGTCGATAAAATAGCCGACGCCCGCCGTCAGCACCACATTCCCCCACAGATTGCCGTTCACCTTGGGATCGACCTTCTCGTAGGCCCAGGCCGTGCCTTCCTTGGCGCAGTCGATGCGCAGCGCGCCGGCGCTCTTGCGCAGCGTGACGCGCGCCGGCGTCGTGACAAACCATTTGCCGACGTCGTTGTACAGCACGCAGCCGACCCCGCCGATCTCGCGATGATCGAGCACGGTTTGCACCAGCACGTTCTGTTGGGTGGATTCAGTCAGCGAAGCGCAGCCGGCCAACATGGCCAGCGCGGTCAACAACGCGGTCGACGCTGCAGCGGGGCGAAGATACATGGTCTGCCTCAGGATGAGTGGGTCAGACCAGTGTAGCAGCCCGCAAGCGGTTCTATTTGCTCAATCAAGAGGCGTAAAGCGTTGCACTTTTACGCCATCAACCTCGATGACTTCGAAAAACACATCTTTCGGCCGGGCCCAGACGGAACCGTTCGCGGCGCGATAGATGATCATGGTGCTGAGATCGGATTCCAGGGTGGCCTCGCACACCAGCTCGTAGAGGCCACCCTTGTAATGCTTGAAGCGCATGCGCGGTATCAGGCCGCGGTATCAGGCATTGTGCCGAACCGGCGCCTCGGCAACAGCGCGCTCTTCCGCCTGTTCCTGCTGCTTCTTCTTCAGACCCTGCACCACTTTCAGGATATCGTCCATGCCGCGCTCGCCGCCCAGCGTCGAGAAGGCATCGAGCACCTCGTTCAGCACCTGGTTGCGCACCTCAGCCTCGTCCGCGTTGATCACCGGTGGACGCTGCACGGCGGCCTTGGCTTTCTCGATGGCTGCCGCCTCCTTCTGCGCGGCGGTCTTGCGGCCGCCCGGCGTCTTGCCATGTTCCAGCGCCGCCTGCCAGATTACCCAGCGGCGTTGGGTTTCGAAGACCAGATATTCATCCGGCTTGTCTTCACGGCGGCGGACGATGTGTCCGTCCTTCTGTGCCCATGTCTCAAATGCAGTTCGCATTTTCATTCCTTTGTAAACGCGCCACGCGCAATTCACTGTTAAAACTACAAGTTATTTCCGTATAGTACCATTTATTGTCGCCTCACAACACATAAATGTACACGTACCGTTGCTATTTGCAATTGCCGAGCGGAAACACAAGTTTTCCGCTCATTTACAACAGTATATTTCTCTTTTGTCGTGTTGTCTTTAGTTACAGTTATCTTTTGATAACGACGAGACACTATTGGCAATTTTTTTTTGATTTCACATATTTTGCAACATTCTAGAGCCTCGAGGCGCGCACGCGAAGAGGTTTTCCATGTTTTTTTATAAAACTCGCCAAAAAAGCAATCCTATGTGTTAAATCAAGATACTGTAAGATTGGGCCATGCCCAAACCGCAAGGACACTGAATCAAATGAAACTAGCCACATGGAATGTTAACTCACTCAACGTTCGGCTGACGCACGTCTTGAAATGGCTGGAGGACAGCCCGGTCGACGTGCTCTGCATCCAAGAAACAAAATTAACCGACGACAAGTTCCCGGCCGCCGCCATCGAGGCCGCGGGCTACCACGTGGTCTACAGCGGGCAGAAGACCTACAACGGCGTCGCCATCCTGTCCAAGCTGCCGATCGGCGACGTGGTCAAGAACAATCCGAAGTACGAAGACCCGCAGCAGCGCATCCTGGCCGCCACCATCGCCGGCGTGCGCGTGGTCTGCGCCTACGTGCCGAACGGCCAGAGCGTCGATTCCGACAAATACGAGTACAAGCTGGCCTGGCTGTCCGCCTTCCACGACTGGATCCGCGAGGAAGCCGCTGCCCATCCGCAACTGGCGGTGCTGGGCGACTACAACATCGCGCCGGAAGACCGCGACGTCCACGATCCGGCCGCGTGGGCCGGGCAGGTGCTGGTGTCCGACAAGGAACGCGCCGCCCTCACCCGCCTGCTCGACATCGGCCTGACCGATTCCTACCGCCTGTTCGAACAGCCCGAGAAGTCGTTCAGCTGGTGGGACTACCGCGCGCTGGGCTTCCGCCTGAACAAGGGCCTGCGCATCGATCACATCCTGGTGTCGCCGGCGCTGGTGTCGCGCTGCAGCGCCTGCGTGATCGACCGCGTGCCGCGCAAATGGGAACAGCCGTCCGACCACGCGCCGGTGATCGCCACCTTCGACTAAGCCGCGCTACAGCCGGGGCAGCAGCAGCTGGGCCGTCGCGTGCGGCACCGGCTGCGAGAACAGGTAGCCCTGCGCATACTGGCAACCGTCGCGCTGCAGCAGCGCGTACTGCCCCTCCGTCTCCACCCCCTCCGCCACCACCGACAGCTGCAGGCTGTGCGACAGCGCGATGATGGCCGACACGATCGCGCGGTCCTCCGCGCTCTCTTCCAGTTCCTTGATGAAGGCGCGGTCGATCTTGATCTTCTTGACCGGGAAGCGCTTCAGGTAGGCCAGGCTCGAATAGCCGGTGCCGAAATCGTCGATCGACAGGCGGATGCCCATGGCGTTGATCTGGCCCAGGATGTCCAGCGTCTGCTCGCCGTGCTGCATCAGCGCCGTCTCGGTGATCTCGAATTCGATCAGCGACGGATCGATGCCGGTTTCGTCGAGGATGGCGCGTATCGATCCGATCAGCCCCCGGTGCATGAACTGGCGCGGCGACAGGTTCACCGCCAGCGGCACCGGCGCCAGGCCGGCACGCAGCCACTCCATGCTCTGCCGGCAGGCCTGGCGTATCACCCATTCGCCGATCGGTACGATCAGGCCGTTCTCCTCGATGATGGGGATGAAGTGGTCCGGCAACACCAGCTGGCCGTCGCCGCGGCGCCAGCGCAGCAGCACTTCCATCGTATGCAGGCGGCGCGTGCCGATGTCCATGATGGGCTGGAAATGCAGCTCGAATTCGTCCATCGCCAGCGCGCCGCGCAGACTGGTCTCCAGCTCGAAATGCTGGGCCGCGGTCTGGTTCATCGCCTCTTTGAAGTACTGGTAATTGTTCCTGCCGCTGGCCTTGGCGTGATACATGGCGGCGTCGGCGTGGCGCATCAGCGTTTCGACGTCGGCGCCGTCGTCCGGATAGACGCAGATGCCGATCGAAGGCGTGATGTGCAGGTTGCGCCCCTCCAGCGGGAAGCTCTCGGACAAGGCCTCGATGATCTTCTGCGCCACGTGGCTGGACTCGTCGGCCGAGCGTATGCCCGGCACCAGCACCACGAACTCGTCGCCGCCCAGCCGGGCCACGGTGTCGCTGGCGCGCACCGCGCGGCACAGGCGGCTGGCCACTTCCTTCAGCAGCTGGTCGCCCGTCATGTGGCCCAGCGAATCGTTGATGGTCTTGAAGCGGTCCAGGTCGATGAACATCACCGCCAGCTTGCGCTCGGAGCGCTGCGCCGCCAGCATCGCGCGGTCCAGCCGGTCCGACAGCAAGGCGCGGTTCGGCAGGCCGGTCAGGCTGTCGTGGTAAGCCATGTGGTGCACGCGCGCCTCGGCCTGGCGCCGCTCGACGATCTCGCCCTGCAGCAGCGCGTTGGCGCCCGCCAGTTCGGCGGTGCGCTCCAGCACCCGCACCTCCAGCTCGTCGCGCGCGCGGCTGACCGCCTCGGCCGCCTCGCGCCGCGCGGTGATGTCGTCCACCAGCCACACCGAGCGCCCGGTGGCCTGCGCCAGGTCGAACGGACGGCCCGACAGCCGCGCCCAGAACGTGCTGCCGTCCTTGCGCACCAGCTGGTACTCGGAGACGTTGACGCGGCCGGCGTGGAAGTCGCGCGCCGTCTCGGCGCGGGCCACTTCCCAGGCTTCCTTGTCGGCGTAGAAGGCCTGCACGCTCAGGTGGTTCATCTCGCCGGGGGCGTAGCCGAACAGCTCTTCCATCTTGGTGTTGCAGCGCAGGTTGTGGCCATGCTCGACCACCGAGATGCCCAGCACCGCGCTGTCGAGGATGGCCTGGTTTTCCAGCAGCGCGTTGCGCAGCGATTCCTCGGCGCGCTTTTGCTCGGTGCGGTCCTCGATGACCCAGATCGTGCCCTGCGTCGGGTCGTCCGGATTGACGACGTAGCCGATCAGCTGCGCCCACATCAAGGTGTCGTCCGCGCGGCGCATCTCCATCTCGGTCTGGAACGGCTTGCCGACCGACAGGTAGGGATAGGCTTCGCCGCCCAGCTTGTCGTAGGATTCCTGCGACGGATACAGCGCGCGCCCCGGCAGGCCGAGGCCGGAATTGCCCTCGTAGCGGAACATCTCGGCGAAGCCGCGGTTGTAGCGCGTGATGATGCGGTTCTTGGTGAACAGGATGCTCATCGACGCGTTGGTCATGATCGCCTCGACTTCCATCTGCGTCTGGCGCGTGTGGGTCACGTCTTCCAGGATCCAGATGGTGCCGCCGTCGCTATGCTCGTCGTCCACCGCCTTGGCGCGCACGCGGCACCAGAACAGGCTGCCGTCCTTGCGTTTGAACTCGTATGCCTGCTTCTCGAACGGCTGGCCGGTGCCCAGCAGCGGCGCCGCCTCGCGGCCGAATTCCTCGTAATGCGCCGGCGACGGGAACACCATCGACGACGGCCGCCCGACCATCTCGTCGATGTCGTAGCCGAACATCTCGGCCATGCGCGGATTACAGCTCAGCATGACCTGCGCCTTGCTGAACAGGATGCCGACCGAGGCGTTGTCGAGGATCGCCTTCTGCTCCAGCAGCAGTTGCCGGGTCGCCTCCTCGTGCTGCTTCTGCGCGCTGCGGTCGTCGAAGATCCAGATCGTGTCCTGCTGCGTGCGGCCCGGATTGATCACGTAGCCGAAGGCATGGGCCCAGAAGGTGGTGCCGTCCTGGCGCCGCATCTCCATCTCGGCCTGGTAGGGCTTGCCGCGCGCCAGCAGGGGCCGGGCTTTCTTCACCACCGCGTCGAACGCTTCCTGCGATGGATACAGCGTCGACGTCAGCTGGCCGACGCCGTTCTCGTCGCTGAAGCCGAAGGCCTCGGCAAAGCGGTGGTTGTAGCGCAGGATGCGGTTGTCGCGCTGGAAGCCGATCGCCAGCGGCGCGCTGTCCATGATGGCCTGCATCTCCAGCAGCGCGCGGCGCAGTCTCTCTTCGTCGATGCGGTGCTCGTTGATGTCCTCGATGATCCACACCGTGCCGTCGCCGGTCTGGGCCGGGTCGATGGCGCGGCCGTACAGCCGTGCCCAGAACAGCGAGCCGTCCTTGCGCTTGAGCTGCGTTTCGGCCATGAAGGACAGGCCGCGCGACAACGGCGGCCCCGCTTCGCGGCCCAGCTGGATCAGGCTTTCCTCGTTCGGATACGCCACCAGCGTCGAAGCGCCCTCCAGCTCATGGCGGCTGTAGCCCAGCATTTCGGCGCAGCGGATATTGCATTCCTGGATAAGGCCGTCCTTGCTGAACAAGATGCCGACTGCGGCATTTTCCAGGATGGCCTGCTGCTCCATCAGCGCCTTGCGCAACGCGCGCTGGTCGCGTTCGACGTCGCTGATATCGTGGAACACGATGGTGGCGCCCTGCACCGCCGAACCGGCCGGCAGCGGCTTGGTCCAGACCTGCACGGACAGGTATGAGCCGCTGGCGCACGTCAGGCAGCTGTCCCAGCGCTGGCCGGCCCCGCTGGCCGCCAGGGCGGCATCCAGTTGCGCCACGCCGGCGGCGCGCACGTGGCGCGCAAACAGGTCGGCCGCCGGACGGCCGCAGGGATCGAAGCCGAGCAAGGCCACCAGCTCCGGATTCGCCGCGAGCACGATGCCCTCGGTGCTGTACGCGCAGGCAGGCACGCCGATCAACGCGATGGCGTCCGCTACGAAATCCGGATGGGTCGAAACTCGATTCATGTACACCAGGGCATCCAATGGAAGATGCCACCTCATCCATTACTTCACGGCAGCATAGTTGGCAGATGATAAACCACATTGGAGGCATTAGCCATCGCGCGCACCGAGACCTGCCCCTAAAAACGACAATGCCCGCCGAAGCGGGCACCATCCTGATCCCGCCTCTTGTCAATTGTATCAGTGAGCACTGGCTCCGGCCGCGCCGATACCGGTCTCGGAGCGCATTTGCTGCGCCTCGTAGCCGGCGCGGTCGATGCGGGCGCGCGCGCTTTGATCCAGCATCGAGAACAGCCAGATGCTGACAAAGGCGGCCGGCATCGAGAAGATGGCCGGCGACGCGTAAGGGAACAGCGCGTCGGCATGGCCGAGCACATCGACCCACACCGACTTCGACACCACGGTCAGGACCACGGCGGTGAGCAGGCCGACGAAGCCGCCGACGGTGGCGCCGCGCGTGGTGCAATCCTTCCACAGCACCGACATGAACAGCACCGGGAAATTGGCCGAGGCGGCGATGGCAAACGCCAGCGACACCATGAACGCGATGTTCTGCTTCTCGAACACGATGCCCAGCACCACGGCGACGACGCCCAGCGCGACGGTGGTCAGGCGCGACACATACAGCTCATTGGCGCTGCTGGCCTTGCCCTTCTTGATGACGGTGGCGTACAGGTCGTGCGACACCGCCGAGGCGCCCGACAGCGTCAGGCCGGCCACCACCGCCAGGATGGTGGCGAACGCCACGGCCGAGATGAAGCCGAGGAAGACATTGCCGCCCACCGCCTTGGCCAGGTGGATGGCCGCCATGTTATTCCCGCCCAGCAGCTTGCCAGCGGCGTCCTTGAACTCGGGGTTGGTGCTCACCAAAACGATGGCGCCGAAGCCGATAATGAAGGTCAGGACATAGAAGTAGGCGATCCAGCTGGTGGCCCAGAACACCGACTTGCGCGCTTCCTTGGCGCTCGGCACGGTGAAGAAGCGCATCAGGATGTGCGGCAGTCCGGCGGTGCCGAACATCAGCGCCATGCCGAACGAGATCGCCGACACCGGATCCTTGATGAAGGTGCCGGGGCCCATGATGGCGTCCTTCTTGGCATGCACCTCAACCGACTTGGCGAACAGCGCCTCCGGGCTGAAATTGAACTGCGCCAGCACCACGAAGGCCATGAACGTGGCGCCGCCGAGCAGCATGACGGCCTTGATGATCTGCACCCAGGTGGTGGCGGTCATGCCGCCGAACAGCACGTAGACCATCATCAGCGTACCGACCAGCACCACCGCGATCCAGTATTCCAGGCCGAACAGCAGCTTGATCAGCTGGCCAGCGCCGACCATCTGAGCGATCAGGTAGAACGCCACCACCACCAGCGTGCCGGAGGCGGAGAAGATGCGGATCGGCGCCTGCTTGAAGCGGTAGGCCGCCACGTCGGCGAAGGTGAAGCGCCCCAGGTTGCGCAGGCGCTCGGCCATCAGGAAGGTGATGACCGGCCAGCCGACCAGGAAGCCGATGGCATAGATCAGCCCATCGTAACCGTTGAGGAACACGGCGGCGGAGATGCCGAGGAAGGACGCGGCCGACATATAGTCGCCAGCGATGGCCAGGCCGTTCTGGAAGCCGGTGATGCCGCCGCCGGCGGTGTAGAAGTCGGCCACCGATCGGGTCTTGGCGGCAGCCCATTTGGTGACGAACAGCGTGAACACGACGAACACGCCGAACATGGTGATCGCGGTCCAGTTGACAGGTTGCTTCACCGCCTGGCCCAGGTCGGCGCCGGCCGCCAGCGCCGCGCCGCTGGCGCCCAGCAGCGTCAGCGCCGCCAGCCAGCCCAGTCTGCGTCGGACGGCGTTCATGCCCGCACCCGCTGATGAATGGCCAGCGTCAGTTCATCGAACTGCTTGTTGGCGCGCCGTACATAGATGCCCGTGATGAGCACCGTGAACACGATGACGAACAGGCCGATCGGCATGCCCCAGGTCATCACGCCCGCGCCGGTTTTCGACGCGAGCAATTCCTTGTCGAATGCGATGAGCACGATATAGCCGTAATACACCAGCATCATCACCGCCGTCAGCGCCCAGCCGAAACGCGACCGTACCTTGACCAGCTGATGGTAGCTGGGATCGCCCTTGATTTTTTGAACCAGATCGTCATGCATTGTGTGTCTCCTGTAGTGGTATGTGCCCGTGTTTTTTCCGAGCTTGAATCCACAATACATGACGAGACTTACCGGCCTCTTACGCCGTCATTATTTCGATACACAGTCCTGCAGCACGTGCTGTATCTGTTGCAGCGAAGCGGGATCTTCAATCGCCGTCAGGTCGCCCGGATTGCGGCCTTCGCAGACGGCCTGTATCGAGCGGCGCAGCAGCTTGCCGGAGCGGGTCTTGGGCAGCTGCGGCACGAAGTACACGCGCGCCGGCCGCGCCACGGCGCCCAGCTGGTGATCGACCACGCCCAGGATCTCGCGCTCCAGCGCCGCGCGTCCCGCCTCGGCGGCGATCTGTTCGCCGTGCCTGACGATGACGAAGGCAACCGCCACCTGTCCCTTGAGCTTGTCCTCCACGCCCACCACCGCCACTTCCGACACGTTCGCGTGGCTGGAGATGGACTCCTCGATTTCGCGCGTGCCGAGCCGGTGGCCGGCAACGTTGATCACGTCGTCCGTGCGGCCGAGGATGAAGTAATAGCCGTCGGCGTCGCGCACGCCCCAGTCGAAGGTCGAGTAAACCTGGCGGCCGCCGAAGGTGGACCAGTAGGTATTGACAAAGCGCCGGTCGTCGCCGTAGACGGTCTGCATGCAGCCCGGTGGCAGCGGGCCTTCGATCACCACCACGCCCTTTTCGTTGGCGCCGCATTCCTCGCCGGTGGATTCGTTGAGCAGCTTGACCTGGTAGCCGTACATCGCCACGCCGGGACTGCCGAAGCGCGTCGGCAAATCCTCGACACCCTTGGCGATCGACAGGATGGGCCAGCCGGTTTCGGTCTGCCAGTAGTTGTCGATGATGGGCACGCCCAGTTCGCCGGCGATCCATTCGGAGGTGGTCTCGTCCAGCGGCTCGCCCGCCAGGTACAACGCGCGCAGCGACGACAGGTCGTACTTGCGCATGAATTCGACCGGATGCTTGCGCAACACGCGGATTGCCGTGGGCGCCGAGAACATGCGGGTGACCTTGTACTTTTCGACGATGCTCCACCAGATGCCGGCGTCGGGACAGACCGGCACTCCCTCGTACATGATGGTCGCCATGCCGGCGATCAGGGGACCGTAGACGATATAGGAGTGGCCCACCACCCAGCCGATATCCGAGGTGGCGAAGAAGGTTTCGCCGGCCTTGCCGCAGAAGTTGTACTTCATCGACGAGGCCAGCGCCACCGCATAGCCGCCGACGTCGCGCTGCACGCCCTTCGGCTTGCCGGTGGTGCCGGAGGTGTACAGGATGTAGGACGGCTCGTTCGATTCCAGCCAGGTCACCGGCACGCGCGCATCCAGGTGGGCGGCGCGCAGGCCGGCGTAATCCTCGTCGCGGCCGGCCACCAGTTCCATCGCCGCCAGTCTGCGGTCGACCAGCAGCACCTTGGCCGGCCTGGCGGACGACAGCGCTATCGCCTCGTCCAGCAGGTGCTTGTACGGAATGGCCTTGCCGTTGCGCGAGCCGGCGTCGGCGGAGACGATCAGCACCGGCCTGGCGTCGTCGATGCGGCTGGCCAGGCTGTTGGCGGCAAAGCCGCCGAACACCACCGAATGGATCGCGCCGATGCGCGCGCAGGCCAGCATCGCGAACGCCGCCTCGGCGATCATCGGCATGTAGATCAGCACACGGTCGCCGCGGCCCACGCCCAGCGCCAGCATCACGGCGGCGCAGCGTTCCACTTCGGCCTGCAATTCGTTGAACGAATAGGTGCGCTCGGTATTGGTCTCGGTCGAGATGGCGATCAGCGCCGCCTTGTCGCCCTGCGTGGCGCACCAGCGGTCGACCGCGTTGTGGCACAGGTTGGTCCGTCCGCCGACGAACCACCTGGCGAACGGAGGAAGCGAATAATCGAGTACCTGCGTGCAGGGTGTGTCCCAGGTTATGAGCGCCGATTCGTCTTGCCAGAATTGTTCAGGCGTGACGATAGAGCGCTGATAGAAATCAGCGTATTTCATATCTCCTCCGTTGTGGGTGTAAGCCGCTTAGAACGTATTGCCGGGTATGCGTACCCAACCTTCCATCAGCACGCGCGCGCTGCGGCTCATGACCGCTTTTGTTACGCTCCACTCGCCGTTCTGCCATGTCGCCTGCGCGCCGACGCGCAAGGTGCCGGACGGGTGGCCGAAGCGCACCGACTCGCGCGCGCCGCCGCCGGCTGCCAGGTTGACCAGGGTGCCCGGTATCGCCGCCGCCGCGCCGATGGCCACAGCGGCCGTGCCCATCATCGCGTGGTGCAGCTTACCCATCGACATGGCGCGCACCAGCAGGTCGACGTCGGTGGCGCCGACTTCCTTGCCGCTGGAGGACGTGTACGGCGCCGGCTTGGCGACGAACGCCACCTTCGGCGTGTGCTGGCGCGTGGCCGCGTCGTCGATGTGGCGGATCAGCCCCATGCGCAACGCGCCGTGGGCCCGTATCAGCTCGAAGCGCGCCAGCGCCTTGGGATCGCTGTTGATCGCGTCCTGCAGCTCGGTGCCGGTGTAGCCGATGTCTTCGGCATTAACGAAGATGGTCGGGATACCGGCGTTGATCATGGTCGCCTTCAGCGTGCCGACGCCGGGCACCTCCAGTTCGTCGACCAGTTGGCCGGTCGGGAACATCGAGCCTCCGGCGCCCTCTTCCTCCGCCGCCGGGTCCATGAACTCGAGCACGACTTCGGCCGCCGGGAAGGTCACGCCGTCGAGTTCGAAGTCGCCGGTCTCCTGCACCTCGCCGTCGGTCATCGGCACGTGGGCGATGATGGTCTTGCCGATATTGGCCTGCCATACGCGCACCACGGCCGTGCCGTCGCGCGGAACGCGGGCCGCATCCACCAGGCCGCCGCTGATGGCGAACGCGCCGACCGCCGCCGACAGGTTGCCGCAGTTGCCGCTCCAGTCGACAAAAGCCTTGTCGATGGCGACCTGGCCGAACAGGTAATCGACATCGTGGTCGGGCCTGGCGCTCTTGGCCAGGATCACGGTCTTGCTGGTGCTGGAGGTGGCGCCGCCCATGCCGTCGATCTGCTTGCCATACGGGTCGGGACTGCCGATCACGCGCAGCAGCAAGGCGTCGCGCGCGGCGCCCGGCTGCTGTGCCGCTTCGGGGAGATCCTGCAGGCGGAAGAACACGCCCTTGCTGGTGCCGCCACGCATATAGGTGGCGGGGATTTTGATTTGCGGTAGATGTTTCATGTCATTCATCCGTTACCGTCGCTCCCGCGAAAGCGGGAGCCCATAGTCAGTATGGATTCCCGCCTGCGCGGGAATGACGCGTGGTTAGGCTGCTTTGGCCGATTCGAGGAAGTCCTGCGCGAAGCGCTGCAGCACGCCGCCCGCCTCATAGATCGACACCTCTTCCGCAGTATCGAGGCGGCAGATCACCGGCACTTCGACGCGCTCGCCGTTCTTGCGGTTGACCACCAGCGTCAGCGTCGAACGCGGCGTGCGCTCGCCGACCACGTCATAGGTCTCGGTGCCGTCCAGCGCCAGCGTCAGGCGGTTCACGCCCGGCAGGAACTCCAGCGGCAGCACCCCCATACCGACCAGGTTGGTGCGGTGGATACGCTCGAAGCCCTCGGCCACGATCGCCTCCACGCCCGCCAGCCGCACGCCCTTGGCCGCCCAGTCGCGCGACGAACCCTGGCCGTAGTCGGCACCGGCGATGACGATCAGCGGCTGCTTGCGCTCCATGTAGGTCTCGATGGCTTCCCACATACGCGTGACCTTGCCTTCCGGCTCCACGCGCGCCAGCGAACCGGCTTTGACCTTGCCGTCCGCGTCGCGCACCATCTCGTTCTTCAGCGTCGGATTGGCGAAGGTGGCGCGTTGCGCGGTCAGGTGGTCGCCGCGGTGGGTGGCGTAGGAATTGAAGTCCTCTTCCGGCAGGCCCATTTTCGCCAGGTACTCGCCGGCCGCGCTGTCGAGCATGATGGCGTTCGACGGCGACAGGTGGTCGGTGGTGATGTTGTCGCCGAGGACAGCCAGCGGACGCATGCCCTTCAGCGGACGTGCGCCGGCCAGCGCGCCTTCCCAATACGGCGGACGGCGGATGTAAGTGGTCTGCGGACGCCAGTCGTACAGCGGTTTGACCTTGATGCCGTCGTCCTCCTGTTTGGCGAACATCGGGATGTAGACCTTGTTGTACTGCGCAGGCTTGACGCTGGAGGCGACCAGCGCGTCGATCTCCTCGTCCGTCGGCCAGATATCCTTCAGTGTCACCGGCTGACCATTGCTGTCGATGCCGAGGACGTCCTTCTCGATGTCGAAGCGTATCGTGCCGGCGATGGCGTAGGCCACCACCAGCGGCGGCGACGCCAGGAAGGCCTGCTTGGCGTACGGGTGGATGCGGCCGTCGAAATTGCGGTTCCCCGACAGCACGGCTGTGGCGTACAGGTCGCGGTCGATGACTTCCTTCTGGATGACAGGATCGAGCGCGCCGGACATGCCGTTGCAGGTGGTGCAGGCATAGGCCACCACGCCGAAGCCCAGCTGCTCCAGCTCGGGCATCAGGCCCGCCTCTTCCAGGTACAGCGTCACGGTCTTGGAGCCGGGCGCCAGCGAGCTTTTCACCCACGGCTTGCGGGTCAGGCCGCGCGCGTTGGCATTGCGGGCCAGCAGGCCGGCGGCGACCATGTTGCGCGGGTTGTTGGTGTTGGTGCAGCTGGTGATGGCGGCGATGATGACCGCGCCGTCGGGCATCAGGCCCGGTTCATTTTCGACCACGCCGCTGATGCCCCGCGCGGCCAGCTCGGAGGTCGGCACGCGGTTGTGCGGATTGGACGGGCCGGCGATCGTGCGCACCACTGACGACAGGTCGAACTTCAGCACGCGCTCGTATTCGGCGGTCGCCAAGGCATCGCCCCACAGGCCGGTTTCCTTCGCGTACAGCTCGACCAGCTTGACCAGTTCGTCGTCGCGGCCGGTCAGCTTCAGGTACTTGATGGTCTGCTCGTCGATGTAGAACATCGCGGCGGTGGAGCCGTATTCCGGCGCCATGTTGGAGATGGTCGCGCGGTCGCCCAGGGTCAGGTGGGCGGCGCCTTCGCCGAAGAATTCCAGATACGAGGACACGACCTTCTGCTTGCGCAGGAATTCGGTCAGCGCCAGCACGGTGTCGGTGGCGGTGATGCCCGGTTGCGGCTTGCCCGTCAGCTCGACGCCGATGATGTCCGGCAGGCGCATCCACGATGCGCGGCCCAGCATCACGCTCTCCGCTTCCAGCCCGCCGACGCCGATGGCGATCACGCCCAGCGCGTCGACCATCGGCGTATGCGAGTCGGTGCCGACCAGCGTGTCCGGGAAGGCCACGCCGTCCACGGCCTGGATGACGGGTGACATGCGTTCCAGGTTGATCTGGTGCAGGATACCGTTACCCGGCGGGATCACGTCGACGTTCTTGAACGCCTTCTTGGTCCAGTTGATGAAGTCGAAGCGATCTTCGTTGCGGCGGTCTTCGATCGCGCGGTTCTTGTCGAAGGCATCCGGATCGAAGCCGCCGCATTCGACGGCCAGCGAATGGTCGACCACCAGCTGCGTCGGCACCACGGGATTGACCAGCGCCGGATCGCCGCCTTGCAGCGCGATCGCGTCGCGCAGGCCGGCCAGGTCGACCAGCGCGGTCTGGCCGAGGATGTCGTGACACACCACGCGCGCGGGGAACCATGGGAAGTCCAGGTCGCGCTTGCGCTCGATCAGTTGCGACAGCGAGGCGTTGAGCGTCGCCGGATCGCAGCGGCGCACCAGGTTTTCCGCCAGCACGCGCGAGGTGTACGGCAGCTTGGCCCAGGCGCCAGGCTGGATCGCATCGACGGCGGCGCGCGCGTCGAAGTAATCCAGCTTGGTGCCGGGCAGGGATTTACGGAATTGGGTATTCATTATTGACGGTCCTTGATCGGAACGAACTTCAGGTCCTCGGGACCGACGTAGTTCGCGCTTGGACGAATGATCTTGTTGTCAATGCGCTGCTCGATGATGTGCGCGGCCCAGCCGGACGTGCGCGAGATGACGAACAGCGGCGTGAACATGGCGGTCGGCACGCCCATCATGTGGTACGACACGGCCGAGAACCAGTCCAGGTTCGGGAACATCTTCTTGATGTCCCACATCACGGTTTCCAGGCGCTCGGCGATGTCGAACATCTTCATCGAGCCGGCTTCCTGCGACAGCTTGCGCGCCACTTCCTTGATCACCACGTTGCGCGGGTCGGAGATGGTGTACACCGGGTGGCCGAAGCCGATCACGACTTCCTTGTTGGCGACGCGGTTGCGGATGTCCGCTTCGGCTTCGTCGGCGTTTTCGTAGCGCTTCTGGATCTCGAAGGCGAATTCGTTGGCACCACCGTGCTTGGGGCCGCGCAGCGCGCCGATCGCGCCGGTGATGGCGGAGTGGATGTCCGAACCCGTGCCGGCGATGACGCGGCTGGTGAAGGTGGAGGCATTGAACTCGTGTTCCGCGTACAGGATCAGCGAGGTGTGCATCGCCTGGACCCAGCTGTCGGATGGCTTCTCGCCGTGCAGAAGGTGCAGGAAATGGCCGCCGATGGAGTCGTCGTCGGTTTCGACGTCGATGCGCTTGCCGTTGTGGCTGAAGTGGTACCAGTACAGCAACATCGAGCCGAACGACGCCATCAGGCGGTCGGCGATGTCGCGCGCGCCCGGCACGTTGTGGTCATCCTTCTCCGGCAGCGTGCAGCCGAGTACCGACACGCCGGTGCGCATCACGTCCATCGGGTGGGCCGATGCGGGCAGCGCCTCCAGCGCGGCCTTCAGCGACTGCGGCAGGCCGCGCAGCGATTTCAGCTTGGTCTTGTAGCCTTTCAGTTCGGCGGCGGTCGGCAGTTTGCCATGCACTAGCAGGTAGGCGATTTCTTCAAACTCGCAGGTGCTGGCGACGTCGAGGATGTCGTAGCCGCGATAGTGCAGGTCGTTGCCGGTCTTGCCGACGGAGCACAGTGCCGTGTTACCGGCGGTGACGCCCGACAAGGCAACGGATTTTTTTGGTTTGAAGGTGGCTTCGGTCATTTCAGGGTCTCCTCGATTTCAATTATTTTTTCTGTGCAGCGAACAGGGCATCCAGCTTCTGCTCGAAGCTGTGGTAGTTGATGCGTTCATACAGTTCGGCACGGGTCTGCATGGTGTCGACGACGTTCTGCTGCGTGCCGTCGCGGCGGATCGCGCCGTAGACGTTTTCCGCGGCCTTGTTCATCGCGCGGAAGGCCGACAGCGGATACAGCACCAGGCCGACATCGGCGCTGCGCAACTCGTCCACGGTGAACAGCGGCGTCGAGCCGAATTCGGTGATGTTGGCCAGCACCGGCACCTTGACGGCGGCGGCGAATTTCTTGTACATGTCCAGGCTGATCATCGCTTCCGGGAAGATCATGTCGGCGCCCGCTTCAACGCAGGCGACGGCGCGTTCGATCGCTGCGTCCAGGCCTTCGACGGCCAGCGCGTCGGTGCGGGCCATGATGACGAACTGGTCGTCGGTGCGCGCATCGACGGCGGCGCTGATGCGGTCGACCATCTCCTGCTTGGTGACGATCTCCTTGCCCGGACGGTGGCCGCAGCGCTTGGCGCCGACCTGGTCTTCGATGTGCATGGCGGCGGCGCCGAACTTGATCATCGACTTGACGGTGCGCGCCACGTTGAAGGCGGAGGCGCCGAAACCGGTATCGACGTCGACCAGCAGCGGCAGGTCGCACACGTCGGTGATGCGGCGCACGTCGGTCAGCACGTCGTCCAGGTTGGAGATGCCCAGGTCTGGCAGGCCCAGCGAGCCGGCCGCGACGCCGCCGCCCGACAGGTAGATGGCCTTGAAGCCGGCGCGCTTGGCCAGCAAGGCATGGTTGGCGTTGATCGCGCCGACCACCTGCAACGGGGATTCCTCTTGAACGGCTTTGCGGAACGCGGCGCCTGCGGAGTATGAACTCATGTTGTGACCTTTCAATGTTGCGGTGAAGTTGTGCTTACTAGTGCAAAGGGCGTGCCAGAGCATCAGCCCTTATAAATCAACCACTTACGTCAAATCAATGTTTCAAAAATGTTTCAACATGAAACATCGAAACGAATGCGCTACAATTGAAACATGCGCCATTCCACACCCCTGCCCTTCGACGCCAACGACAAACCGGTGATCTGGACGGTTTCCGTCTCGCGCCTGTACGACCTGTTCCGCGACATCACGCTGGAATACGACGACCTGGCGACCATCGAACCGATCAACCTCGGCTTCGACGAAGCGGCGCGCCATATCCGCGAACGCATGGCCACCGAGCGCTGCGACGCGGTCATCGCCGCCGGTTCCAACGCCGCCTATCTGAAGGGCCGGCTGTCGGTGCCGGTGGTGATCGCCAAGTTCAGCGGCTTCGACGTGATGCAGGCGCTGGCGCGGGCCCGGCGCGTGTCGGACCGCATCGGCATCGTCACCTATCAGGAAAAGCTGCCGGAGCTGGCCGAGTTTTCCGGTACCTTCGGTTTCGACGTGGCGCAGCGCACCTACGCCACCGAAGAGGATGCGCGCGCGCAGATCCACGACCTGAAGGCCGCCGGCATCAAGGCCATCGTCGGCGCCGGCCTGATTACCGACCTGGCCGAGGAAGCGGGACTGACCGGCGTGTTCGTCTACTCCGCCGCCTCGATCCGCCACGCCTTCGACGACGCGCTGGAAATGGCGCGCCTGACGCAGCTGGAGTCGAACCGCAGCCGCGCGCGCGGCGCGGTGGTGGCGGACACGCTGCGCGCCAAGCATGGCATCAACGACCTGCGCGGCGATTCCGATGCGATGGAAACGCTGCGGCAGGCCGTGGTGCTGTACGCGAAATCTCCGGCGACCGTGCTGATACAAGGCGAAACCGGCAGCGGCAAGGAACTGGTGGCGCAAGCCATCCATCGCGAAAGCCCGCGCACGCTGGGACAGAACCGGCCGTTCGTGGCCGTCAATTGCGGCGCGATCGCGGAATCGCTGCTGGAATCGGAGCTGTTCGGACACGAGGAAGGCGCGTTCACCGGCGCGCGCCGCGGCGGCCATGCAGGGCTGTTTGAAGCGGCCAACCGCGGCACCCTGTTCCTCGACGAGATCGGCGAGATGCCGCTGACGCTGCAAACGCGCCTGCTGCGCGTGCTGGAAGAGCGCGAGGTGGTGCGCGTCGGCGGCACGCGGCCTATCGCCGTCAACGTGCGCATCATCAGCGCCACCCACTGCGACCTGGAGCAGCGCGTGCGCGAGGGCCGCTTCCGCGCCGACTTGTTCTACCGGCTGGCCGTGCTGCGGCTGTCGCTGCCGCCGCTGCGCGCGCGGCCGCAAGATGTGATGACGCTGGCCGAGTGGTCGCTGAAGAACGCGCTGGCCTCGCTGGGCGCGCGGCCGCATCCGAACCTGCACGCGGAGATGATGGCCTGCGCTCCGCTGCTGCAGCGCTACGATTGGCCCGGCAACGTGCGCGAACTGCGCAACCTGACCGAGCGCCTGGCGCTGTTCCTGGCCGCGGAGCCGCTGCAGGCGCTGACGCCGGCCTTCGTGCTCGGCGTGGCGCCGGAACTGGCAGGCCAAGGCGCAGGACAGGCCGCCATGTCTTCCTCGCACCCCATCCCCGCCGGACCGGTGGCGACGGCCGAGCGCGCGGGCGCCGCCAGCGTCACCGACGTGCTGGCCCGCTTCGGCGGCCGGCGCGACGCGGCGGCGGACTACCTCGGCATCAGCCGCACCACGCTGTGGCGCAAGCTGCGCGCCGAGGCTGGAAAATAAGCGTGCGCCGGCGACCGGCGGCCGGCGCTAGAATCGGCCCATGCCGCCACCCGAACCCAACTCGCTGAAAGAACAACTGCGCAACATCATCGAGGAAGCGCGCATGGTGCTGCCCGGCATACAGGCGCTGTTCGGCTTCCAGACCATCGCCGTGTTCAACCAGCGCTTCGACGAGCTGCCCGCCGCCGTGCAGGCCACGCACCTGTTCGCGCTGGCCATGGTGGTGATCTCTATCGCACTGATCATGTCGCCCGCCGCATGGCACCGCATCGTCGCGCCGCACCGCGTGTCGGAAGCCATCGTCAAGCTCTCGTCCCGCATGATCAGCGCCGCGCTCGTCCCGCTGGCGTTCGGGCTGGCGCTCGACATGTTCGTCGTGGTCTACCTGGTCAGCACCTCGGTGGCGATCAGCGCCGCCGCCTGCGTGCTGGCGCTGGCCTTGCTGCTGACGCTGTGGTTCGCCCTGCCGCTCATCACGGTAAAAAAACCGCTCATCAAGTAGCCGTCGCCGGCGCGCCGGCCGACCGTTAGCATGGCTTCACTTACCCACGCTAACGGAGATCACCATGCCACGCACGCTCATCAAAAGCATCGCCACCATCGCCGCCAGCCTGACGCTGGCCTATGCCGCCGCGCCGGCCGCGGCCGCCACCACGGCCCATCCGGCCTTCAAAGTCGACGTCAGCGGCAAGGGCGCGCCCATCATCCTGATTCCCGGCCTGGCCTCCGCCGGCGAAGTGTGGAATGGCACGGTCGCGCACTATTGCGGCGCCAAGAACCAGTGCCACGTGCTGACGGTCGCCGGCTTCGCCGGCGTGCCCGCCGTCGCAGGCCCGCTGCTGCCGGCCGTCGAGCAGCAGATCAGCGACT
Organism: Duganella hordei; assembly: GCF_040369125.1. NCBI lineage: Bacteria > Pseudomonadati > Pseudomonadota > Betaproteobacteria > Burkholderiales > Oxalobacteraceae > Duganella > Duganella hordei. The sequence goes on along the minus strand of NZ_BPWI01000014.1, from coordinate 122,321 downwards.
ACATCGCCGCCAACAAGCTGGATCATCCCGTCGTCATCGGCCACAGCCTCGGCGGCTTCATCGGCATGAAGCTGGCGGCGGACCATCCCGACCAGGTCGGCCGCCTGGTCATCGTCGACACCTTGCCGGCGCTGGCCGCCGTCCAGATGCCCAGCATCACCGCTGCGCAGATGAAGGAAATGGCCGCCGGCATGCGTGCCCGCATGGAAGCGCAGGACGTTGAAGCCTACCGCGCCGGCCAGCAGAAAACGCTGGCCAGCATGATCAGCAAGCAGGAAGACATCGACCGCGCGCTGGGCTGGGGCAAGCTGTCCGACCGCCCTACCGTCATCAACGCCATGACCGAAATGATGAGCGATGATATGCGCCAGGACATCAGCCGCATCAAGGCGCCGACGCTGGTGCTGGGCAGCTGGATCGCCTACAAGGACTACGGCACCAAGCCGATGTTCGAGCAGATGTACAAGGCGCAGTACCAGCAGCTGGCCGGCGTCAAGGTGGAGCTGGCGGACAACGCCCGTCACTTCATCATGTACGACGATCCAACTTGGATGTATGATCGTATCGATAACTTTTTGAAATAAGCCCATCATGACCAACGACCGCCCTTGGCTCGCCCGCCTGAACTGGTACTGGGTGTTCCAGCTGGCAGGCTGGAACTTCCTGCCCCTGCTGTTGATGACCATGACGCCCGGCGACAGTCACACCGGCCGCATGGTGGCCATCTCCTTCTGGGGCGTGGCGGCGGGGCTGGTCATCTCGGACCTGTGGCACCGCCTGCTCAAGGCCCAGGTCCGCAACGGCATCCGCATCAACTGGAAGGTGATGCTGGTGGCGATCCTGGTGCTCGGCACCATCCACACCGGCGTGCAGACGGTCGGCTACCTGGTGATCAAGCCGTTCGGCGAAGTACACGGCGTGGCCTGGCTGCCGGGCGCGTTGATGTTCTGGTGGGGAGTTTATCTGGTGTGGAATATCTTCTACATGGCCGTGCTGTCGCTGCGCCGCGCCAACCGTTTCGAGCAGGAGGCGTTGCGGCTGGAAATCGCCGCCAAGGACGCCGAGCTGCGCGCCCTGCAGGCGCAGGTCAATCCGCATTTTTTTTTCAACAGCATGAACAGCGTGCGCGCGCTGATTTATGAAGACCAGAACGCCGCCGCGCAAATGATCGACCAACTGGCCAGCGTGATGCGCTACGCGCTGCAGTCCGGCCAGAACGATACCGTGCCGCTGGCCGCCGAAATCGAAGCCGTGCAGGCCTACCTGGCGATTGAAAAAATCCGCTTCGAGGAACGCATGCGGGTCAGCGTGGAAATCGGCATGGGGCTGGAGCACGTGCGCATCCCGCCGATGGCCTTGCAGACGCTGGTGGAAAACGCCGTCAAGTACGGCGTCGAGACCAGCCCGACCGGCAGCGAGATCCGCATCCGCGCGCAGCGCATGGACGACGGCATGATCCACATCGAAATCGCCAACCTCGGCGCGATCCTGCCTTTCGCCAATTCGACCAAGGTAGGCCTGGTCAACACACGCAAGCGGCTGGCGCTGGCGCTGGGCTCCAGCGCCAACCTGGACCTGACAGAAAACAGTGGCTGGGTACGCGCCACGCTGACTTTACCGGAGGCCGCCTGATGCGCGCTTTGCTGATCGACGACGAGCGCCTGGCACGCGCTGAACTGCGACGCCTGCTGGCGGCACATCCCGAAGTGGAAATCGTCGGCGAGGCCGTCAACGCGGCCGACGGCGTGCAGCAGATCGCCGCGCTCAAGCCCGACCTGATTTTCCTCGACGTGCAGATGCCCGGCGGCAGCGGCTTCGACATGCTGGCGGCGCTGGAGGATGCGCCGGAAGTGATCTTCACCACCGCCTTCGACCAGTACGCGTTGCAGGCGTTCGAAGTCAACGCGCTGGACTATCTGCAAAAGCCGATCCAGGCCGCGCGCATGGCCGCCGCGTTGGCGCGATGCGCGATGCGCCACCGGCGAGCGCTGGCCTACGCGGAAGCCGGCGTGGCCGCCGTGGCGCCGACGGCGGCAAAAAAACTGTTCATCAAGGACGGCGAGCGTTGCTGGTTCGTCGGCCTGCAGGACGTGCGCCTGTTCGAATCGGACGGCAACTACACGCGCGTGTATTTCGACCAGCACAAGCCGCTGATGCTGCGGTCGCTGAACCAGCTGGAAGAGCGGCTCGACCCGCAGCGCTTCTTCCGCGCCAGCCGCCGCCATATCGTCAACCTGGACTACATCGACCAGGTCACGCCGAACGACGCCGGCGGCCTCGACCTGCTGGTACGCGACCACCTCGAAGTCGAAGTCTCCCGCCGCCGCGCCGCCCAGTTCAAATCCCTCGCCAGCCTGTAAAGTAAAAATCCGGGGTCAGGTTCGCAGCGCCTCGGCGGGCGCCATGCGCATGGCCGCCCAAGTGTGGCGGGTGATGGCGGCGAATGCCACGACCAGCGTCAGCGACAACGCCAACAACAGCGTCCAATAGCCTATCGGCGCATGCTCGACGTAGTTGGACAGGTAGCGGTTGATCGCGATCGCCGCCGGCGGCAGGCCGATGACGGCGGCGGCCAGGGTCAGCGCGCCGATCTCCCGCACCACCAGCAGGCCAATGTCGGCGCGGCCGGCGCCGTGCAGCTTGCGCAGCACGATCTCCCTGGCGCGCCGCTGCACGGTATTGGCCGCCAATACATAGGTGCCGAAAGCGGCGATCGCCAGCGCGATGCCGGTCGCCACCGCCAGCAGCTTGGCCATGCGCGCATCCTCCGCGTAGTGAACGGCCAGCGGATCGGCGGCGCGGAAAATCTTCGGTATCGCATCCGGGAAATAGGTGGGCCACAGCGACTGCGCCGCACGCTCGACGTCGGCCGGCGCGCCGGATGCGCGCACGTTCAACACCGTCCCCGCTGTCCAGAGCTCATAGGCGGTCGCGCGCGGCGGGTCGCGCAGCGTATGGAAGCGCAGCTCCGGCGCGATGCCGACGACGCGCTTGGCGATCTCCTTGTTGTCGAAGCCGGTGAACAGCACGGTCTGGCCTATCGCTTCCTCGGCATTGGCGTAACCCAGCTGACGCACGGCGACGGCGTTCAGCACCACAGGGACCTTGTCGTCGTCCTGGTCCACGCCGGACTGGAACAAGCGCCCCGCCAGCGGCGCGATGCCGTACAGTTCGAAGAAGTTAGCGCTGACCGATTTCATCTCCATTTCCGCCGCCGGGCCGCCGGGGCGCTTCAACGCGCGCGTCCAGGACCAGTCGAGCCGGCCGACCGGATCCTCCGAGATCGCCACGCCCGCCACACTGGGCTGCGCCTTCAGCGCGGAATAAAAACGCCGTGCCTGCGCGCTGTCCCGCACATGCTCCGGCAGGTCGACGATCACCATCGCCGACGGATCGAAGCCGGGCGAGGCGTGCATCGCATAATCGGTCTGCCACGCGACGGCGACGGTGACGCTGGCAAAGCCCATCGCCGCGGCCACCTGCAGCACCGTCAGTGCCCGGCGCCATTGCATGCTGCCACGGGATTCCGTATCCGGCCGCCCGGCCAGCACCTGGACCGGATGCACCCGCATCGCGATCCAGGCGGGATAGACCGCCGTTGCGCATCCCAGCAACGCGCCGATGCCGAGCGCGGCCGCGATGTTCTGCGCCGAGAACAGGTTGTCGAGCCGGCGGTCGACCAGTTGCGCAAAGACGGGCAGCGCCAGCCACGCCAGCAGCAGGCCAAGCGCGGTCGCCGCCATCGCCACCAGCAGCGATTCGAGCAGGAATTGCAGCATGATCTGCGGCACGCCGGCGCCCAGCACCTTGCGCATCGCCACCTCGCGCTGGCGCCGCAGCACGCGCACCGTGCTCAGGTTGACGTAGTTGATCGCGGCCAGCATAAGGATCAACACCGCCATCGCCGCCACGCCGGCGATGACGACGGGATTGGCGCGATCGCCCGGCAGCGAGACAAAGCTGGTCTGCATCCGATAGTCGAAATAGGCGTCGCGCAGCGGCGACATGGCCAGTTCCAGCGCCTTTCGCTTGCCCAGCCGCTCACGCACCTCCGGCGGGAACTGGTTCATGCTCGGCGCATTGTCCACCACCTGCTGCAGGCGCTCGACGATGGCGGGAACATCGGCGCCCGGCCGCAACCGCACCAGCATCTTGGACATCCAGCCATGCTCGCCGGTCAGCATCTCGTGCTTGATCGCGGGATCCTGCGTGACCGAGTTGACGCCGAATAGCATTTCGAACGGTATCGTCGTATTCCCCGGCGGCGTGGGCACGATGGCGCCCACCTGCACGGTCTTGCCTTCGGCCTGCATGGTACGACCCAGCGCATCGCGGGTGCCGAACAGGCGCAGCGCGCCCGCTTCGGTAATCACGAACAGGTCGGGCCGGTCCAGCGCCGCCGCCAGGTCGCCCTGCGCCGCGCGCAAGCCGAGCATGGCGGGGAAGCCCGGCAGCACCGTCAGGCCGCGCACGGTCGACATGGCGCGGCCGATGCGCACCGTCAGCGGCTTGATTTCCTCGCGCGCGGGAATGTAGACGGTGGCGTCGGCGACGCCCGGTATCTTCAGCGCGGCCTCGCGCAGGAACATCGGCGCCACCTCCTGCAGCGGAGAACCGGGATCGACGTTGAAATGCTGCTTGACGACGTAGAGCCGGTCGACATCCATAAAGTGGGCGTTGTACGACAGCGAGTAGCGCACGAACCCAAGCAGCAGCAGGCTCGCCGCCAGGCCGACGCCCAGGCCGAACACCACCGCCAGCGTATAGGCCGGTTCCTGGGCCAGCGTGCGCCAGCCGATGCGAAAATCTGCAAGCTTCATGTATGCCTTGTCCGTTGGGGGAATACCCCGTGATTGCAACATCCATGCCACAAGGTCGCAGGCGCCGGAACGGCCAAGAATCAGCGCCTGCGCGACACCGGATGTCCGCAAACGAACGTTGTTGCTGTTCGCTTCCGAACACTATTATCGCCCCATAAAAAAAAACCCGTACCGCTTGCGCGTTACGGGCTGGGAAATAAAAGTTACAGGCTACGTCAGGATCTTAGAAACGGTGGTTGTACTCCACCGTGAACTTCATGCTGCGCGGCGAGGTGTAGCCGACGAACGCACCTGGCGTACCGTAGGTCGGCGAGATGTCGCCCGACGCGGTGTTGTAGGTCTGGTCGATCTGCTGCACGGTCTGCTTGTTGAACACGTTGAACACATCGAACTTGAACGCGAAGCCTTTCAGTTGCTGAGGCTTGTAGATCACGTCCATGTCGAGGCGCACGTCCCAAGGCAGGCGGCCGGCGGTACCCTGCGGCGCAGGCACGTTGGCGCCTCCGGTACCGCAGTAGTGGTAAGCCGAACCGTAGTCGGGGAAGCCAGGATCGGCATCCTGCAGCGCTTGCGGATAGTTGCCCAGGCAAGTCTCAGGCTGGCCGGAAGCGACCAGCAGGTTGCCGCCGACCGACCACTCAGGGCTGAACTCGTAGATGCCGAAAGCCTTGATCTGATGCTTGCGATCGTTAGGCAGCAAGCCGTTCGCGTTCTCCATGATCTCGCGGTGGTCCCAGGTCTCGGTCGCGGCGACGTCGGTCTGCGCCACTGCGGACAGGGTCTGGCCTTCGGTATTGCCCTTGCTGCGGGCCAGCGTGTAGTTGACCTTGCCGTACCAGCCGTTGCGCATCGGATGTTCGGCGAAGAAGTCCAGCGCGGCGTAGGTGCGGCTAGGCTCGGCGAAGCCCATGTCCTTGGCCGTCAGCGTGACCGGCGTCAGGTTGGTGCCGGTGCCGGCGAAGTCGACCAGGAAGTTGTTGCTGCGGCCGGGATTGATCGACGCGCAGGCGAAGCCGCCCCAGTTGCTGGTGTCGACGTTGTGCGCCGCGGCCCAGGTGTCGAACGGGCGCTGATCGCAGAAGTCGTCGATGGTCGACTGCAGCTTGCGGTAGGTACCCTTGACGCCGAAGTTCAGGTCAGGCGACCAGGCTTTTTCGAAGCCCAGGGTCAGCTCGTCCTGATAGCTGGGCTTCAGGTTCTGCGCCGCCACGGTCTGGTACAGCTTGGGCTGGCCGAACTCGTTGTCCACCGACGTCACCGGCGTGATCGCGGTCAGGCCGGTAGGCACGCCGTTGGGACCGATGCCGGTATAGGTGAAGTACTGGCGGGTCAGCGTCGAGACCGAAGCGCCGCGAATCGCGACGTGGGTCGGGATCTGGATCGAGTAGCGGCCGGCGCTGCCGAACACCTTCAGCGACGAATCGCCGTTGGCATCCCATGCCGCGGACAGACGCGGATTGATCTGGTTGTTCATCGTCAGGAAGGCCTGGCCCAGGCCGTTCTTGTTCTTGTATTGCTCGTCGCGCACGCCGGCGGTCACCAGCACGTCCTTGGTGACCTGCCATTTGTCCTCGATGTACTGCGCCGCCTGGTCCGAGAACGCCGCCGTCACGTCGTTGAAGATGCGGTGGCTGACGAAGTAGCCGGCCGTGCCCGAGCCGCCCCCGGAAGCGACCGTGGTCGAATAGCCGTTCAGCGTGATCGGTGCGTTTGGCGTGGCGGTGCCGTCGTAGTTCCAGCTGGAGCCGCCGGCGGTCAGGTCGCCCGCGCCGTAGGAGGACAGCTTGTTGTTGTCGAAGCCGCCGCGGATGGTGTGCTGGCCCAGTTTGTATTCCAGGTCGAAGCGCGCCGACGTCACTTCGTCATACGACGATGGCGACGAGATGGTGCCGCCGTATGGCTGCTTGTTGATGTTATCCATCTGGAAGGCCGGGTTCTTGCCGGCCGGCGTCACCAGGATCTGCGGCAACGTGCCATCGTAGCCGGCCAGCGAGGACACGTGGCTGGTGTGGTTGCGGCCGTACAGCGCGGTCACCGTCAGGTCGTCGGTCAGGTTGCCGGTGTACTTGACGATGTTGGTGCGCGCGCCGATGGTCGGCGTGATGTTGGCCACGCTTTCGTAGTGGGCGCTGCCGCTGACCACGCCGTTGCGCTGCAAGGTCGCGTAGTCGAAGCCGGACAGGCGCTGGTCGGTCTCAGGCTTGTCGCCGATGTGGGTCCACTCGAGGCGGTGATTGTCGCTGATATTCCAGTCGAACTTGGCGACATAGCGGGTGGTCTTGTTGTCGTTCTCCTGCCAGCCGTTCTGCAGGCTGGAGTTCGACTCGATGGTCTGCGCGACCTGGCCGGTGTCCTGCTTGGTCTGCTCGGCGGCGATGAACATGAACAGCTTGTCCTGGATGATAGGACCGCCGACGTAGACGCCGTACTTCTTGGTAGTGTCGGTATTGAAGCGGTTGATCGCGTAGATGGTGCCGTCGGTGGCGGCGTTGGCCGGATCGCCGGTGTGGGCGTAGTACACGTCCTTCTGCTTGGAGCGCAGCGAGTTCGGCTCGATGCTGTACATCGCGCCCACTTCCCAGTTGTTGGTGCCGCTCTTGGTGGTGACGTTGACCACGCCGCCGATCGAACGGCCGAACTCGGCGCCGAAGCCGCCGGTCAGCACCTGCGCCTGCGCGATCGCGCCGAACGGCAGTTCCGACGCGCCCAGCTGGGTCAGCGGATTGGTGACGGGGAAGCCGTTGATGTAGTAGGCATTTTCAGATGCGCCGCCGCCGCCGAAGCTGGCGCCGGCCGCGTAGCGCGGATCGGCGCGGGTGGTGTTCGGCGCCAGTTGCACGATGGCGTCCACGCTTTGCGCCACCGGCAGCGAGGCCAGTTCCTTGGCGGTGAAGGTGGCGCCGTTGTTGGTGCTCGACACGTCGATGCGGCTGCGGCGGCCGGTGATCTGCACCGTCTGCGTGGAGGCGCTGGCGAACGACGCTTCCACGCCGCGGCCGACCAGCACGTCGGTTTCCACCGTGTTGACGGTCTTGCCGTCCTTTTGCAGTTCGATCTTGTAGTGGCCGATCGGCATCGCGGTGGCCGTGTAGCGGCCGTCCGCGCCCGGCGCGACAGTACGCTTCAGGCCCGTATCGGTGTTGGTCATCAGGATGGAGGTACCGGCCGGCGCTTCCACGCGGCCATAAATGTTGCCCGATGCATTGGACTGCGCCATCGCGCTCGGTACCACCACTGCGCTGACCGCCATCGTGGCGAATGCCATCGACAAGGTGCGCGCCAATACTGTCTTTCTTAACATGCTTACTCCCGATTAAATGCCGCTGTTAGAAAATGCCCTTTATATCGCCACCCGTTCTAGCGGGTTGGTCGGTAATCCATAGTCGTATAGGCAAGTTGCGAAGTAAACATTGCATAAGTAACCATTTGGATACATACCACAGTGGATAGTTACAAGCCGTCACGCTAAGTTTCTTTGTTGGAAAAACGGACGTAAAAAAACCCGCCACACTTTCGTGGACGGGCTTTTTGCGAAAACGTACTGTTTATTCGACTTCGACCGTTTCCGGCGGGATCGTCGGCGCGGCGTCCGGCGGTTCCGGGAACTCCAGCTTGACCTGGTCCTTGTCGTCCAGATCGACCGTGACCTTGCCGCCGGTGACCAGGCGGCCGAACAGCAGTTCGTCGGCCAGCGCCTTGCGGATCATGTCCTGGATCAAGCGCGCCATCGGACGCGCGCCCATCAGCGGGTCGAAACCTTTCTTCGCCAGGAACTTGCGCAGTTTCTCGCTGAAGATGGATTCGACTTTCTTCTCGTGCAGCTGCTCTTCCAGCTGCATCAGGAACTTGTCGACCACGCGCAGGATGATTTCCTCGTCCAGCGCGCGGAAGCTGATGGTCGCATCGATACGGTTGCGGAACTCCGGCGTGAACATGCGCTTGATGTCGGCCATCTCGTCGCCTGCCTGCTTGGAATTGGTGAAGCCGATCGAGGTCTTCTGCAAGCTCTCGGCGCCCGCGTTGGTGGTCATGATGATGATCACGTTGCGGAAGTCGGCCTTGCGTCCGTTGTTGTCGGTCAGCGTGCCATGGTCCATCACCTGCAGCAGGATGTTGAAAATGTCCGGATGGGCTTTTTCAATCTCGTCCAGCAGCAGCACCGCGTGCGGTTTCTTGGTGATGGCTTCGGTCAGCAGGCCGCCCTGGTCGAAACCAACGTAGCCCGGCGGCGCGCCGATCAGGCGCGACACGGCGTGACGCTCCATGTACTCGGACATGTCGAAGCGGATCAGCTCGATGCCCAGGATGAAGGCCAGCTGCTTGGCCACCTCGGTCTTGCCGACGCCGGTCGGACCGGAGAACAGGAAGGAGCCGATCGGCTTGTCGGTCTTGCCCAGGCCGGCGCGCGCCATCTTGATCGCCGAGGCCAGCGCTTCGATCGCCGGATCCTGGCCGAACACCACGTTGCGCAGGTCGCGGTCGATGGTCTGCAGCTTGCTGCGGTCGTCCTGGTTGACGGTCTGCGGTGGAATCCGCGCGATCTTGGCGATGATGTCCTCGATCTCGGTCTTGCCGATGGTTTTCTTCTGCTTGGACTTCGGCAGGATACGTTGCGCCGCACCGGCTTCGTCGATGACGTCGATCGCCTTGTCCGGCAGGTGGCGGTCGTTGATGAAGCGGGCCGCCAGTTCGGCCGCCGTCGACAGCGCCGACGACGAATACTTGACGCCGTGGTGCTCTTCGAAGCGCGACTTCAGGCCGCGCAGGATCTGCACGGTCTGCTCGACGGTAGGCTCGTTGACATCCACTTTCTGGAAGCGGCGGCTCAGCGCGTGATCCTTCTCGAACACGCCGCGGAACTCGGTGTAGGTGGTCGCGCCTATGCACTTCAGCTGGCCGTTGGCCAGGGCCGGCTTGAGCAGGTTGGACGCGTCCAGCGTGCCGCCCGACGCCGAACCGGCGCCGATGATGGTGTGGATCTCGTCGATGAACAGGATGCCGTTCGGATTGTCCTTCAGCTGCTTCAGCACCGCCTTCAGGCGCTGCTCGAAATCGCCGCGGTACTTGGTGCCGGCCAGCAGCGCGCCCATGTCCAGCGAATACACGACGGCATTCTGCAGGATCTCCGGCACGTCGCTCTGCGTGATGCGGTAGGCCAGGCCTTCGGCAATGGCGGTCTTGCCCACGCCTGCCTCGCCCACCAGCAGCGGATTGTTCTTGCGGCGACGGCACAGGATCTGGATCACGCGGTCCACCTCGTCCTCGCGGCCGATCAGCGGATCGATCTTGCCCTCGGCGGCGGACTTGTTCAGGTTTTGCGTGAACTGGTCCAGCGGGCTTTCCTTGGTCTGGCCTTCGCCGCCCGGAGCGCCCTCCTCCACGCCTTCCGAGGCCTTGGCGGCATCGGTCTGCTGGTCCTTGCGCACGCCGTGCGAAATGAAGTTGACCACGTCCAGGCGGGTCACGCCCTGCTGGTGCAGGTAGTAGACCGCGTGCGAATCCTTCTCGCCGAAGATGGCCACCAGCACGTTGGCGCCGGTGACTTCCTTCTTGCCGTTGGAAGCGGACTGCACGTGCATGATGGCACGCTGGATCACGCGCTGGAAACCGAGCGTAGGCTGGGTGTCGACTTCGCCGGTGCCTGGCACGGTCGGCGTGTTATCGCCGATAAAATTGGTCAGGGTTTTGCGCAGGTCTTCAATGTTGACGGCGCAAGCGCGCAACACTTCGGCAGCCGAAGGATTGTCAAGCAAGGCCAGCAGCAAGTGCTCCACCGTGATGAATTCGTGCCGTGCCTGCCGAGCTTCGACAAACGCCATGTGCAAACTTACTTCTAATTCCTGCGCAATCATACTTCCTCCATCACGCACTGCAGGGGATGCCCCGCCTTGCGCGCATGCGTTAAAACGAACTCCACTTTAGTACAGGCTATATCTTTTGAGAACACGCCGCACACTCCTTTGCCATAGCGGTGAACACTGAGCATTATCTGCGTGGCCGTTTCACGGTCTTTATTGAAATACTCCTGAATGATGGCCACCACGAACTCCATCGGGGTGTAGTCATCATTGAGCAGCGCCACCTGGTACAGCGGTGGCGGCTTTAGGGCTTGCCGCTCCAAGAGGGTTTCGGTGTCATGCTTGGTTGCCATACGCTTATATTCTAATGCTTTCGGGGTTGATGCAATGTGCATTTCACTGCGCACATCTAATTGTTTTCCATCTTACGCGTTTTCTGAACTTGACGCAGATGGCGACCCATTCGTTAAAATCAAGAGTTGCATATCCGCCAATCAGATTGAAAGTAGCAAAATGCATACAAATCTGCTTGACTTTAGAAATTGGTCCGCTAACAATGCGTTATCGGCTTCGTGCAGAAATGTACATGTTGATAAGAAGTGAGGCGTGAGGAGGGGGCAAGAAGCTTCTTGCTTTTATGGCTCGTGTGATCCGTTTTAATTTTGAAAGTTCTTTTTATGGCAACAGGTACAGTTAAGTGGTTCAATGATTCCAAAGGTTTTGGCTTCATCACTCCAGATGACGGCGGCGAAGATTTGTTCGCTCACTTCTCCGCAATCAACATGAACGGTTTCAAGACCCTCAAAGAAGGTCAAAAAGTTCAATTCGAAGTCACGCAAGGCCCTAAAGGCAAGCAAGCTTCCAACATCCAATCCGCTTAAGTTCTTAAGCTGCAGATGTGAAAAACCTCGCGACGCGGGGTTTTTTTTTCGTCCTCGCGCCGCGCCAAGTGTTGTACCCGCCCTACACTAGTTGTTTCAAAATCAAACCGACCGCCGCGCACACGGCGATCACCTGCGGCACCTTGCGCTGGTAACGGATCAACGCCACCGCCGCCGCCAGCGCGATCAGCGCCGACGCCCAGTCGAACCGCCCGCCGAAGCCGGCCGGCCACAACACGTGGTAAGCGAAGAACAGCGCCAGGTTGACGATGACGCCGACCACGGCCGCCGTGATGGCGGTCAGCGGCGCGGTGAAGCTCAGGTCGTCGCGGGTGGCCTCCACCAGCGGGCCGCCGGCCAGGATGAAGACGAACGACGGCAGGAAGGTGAACCAGGTGACCAGCGTGGCCGCGACGGCGCCAGCCAGCGCCAGCTGGTCCGGGCCGAACAGCTGTCCGGTGTAGCCGCCGACGAAGCCGACAAAGGCCACCACCATGATCAGCGGGCCGGGCGTGGTTTCGCCCAGCGCCAGCCCATCGATCATTTGCGTTGCGCCAAGCCAGCCGTAGTGCCCCACCGCGCCCTGGTAGACATAGGGCAGCACCGCATAGGCGCCGCCAAAGGTCAGCAGCGCGGCCTTGGTGAAGAACCAGCCCATCTGCGTCAGCGTGTGCTGCCAGCCCGAGGTCAGCATCAGCACGCCCATCGGCAGCAGCCACAGCACGGCGCCGCAGCCGGCCACCAGCGCCAGCCGGCTCCAGCGGAATTGCGCGTGCGGCGGCGGCGGCGTGTCGTCGTCGATGACGGCGGCGCCATACGATGGCTGCGCGGGGCCTGCTCCGGCCTTGCCATGGCCGCCGCCGGCGCCGAACAGCTGCGGCCGGAAACGGCCGCCCAGGTAGCCGGCCAGCGCGGCGCCGGCGACGATCAGCGGGAACGGCGCCTGCAGCGCGAAGATGGCGACAAACGCGGCGCCGGCGATCGCCCACAGCCAGCCGTTGCGCAGCGCGCGCGAGCCGATGCGGTGCGCGGCCTGCAGCACGATGGCGGTCACCGCCGGCTTGATGCCGTAGAACAGCCCCGCCACCAGCGGCTGCTGGCCGTAGGCGATGTACAGCCACGACAACAGGATCAGCAACAGCAGCGACGGCAGCACGAACAGCGCGCCGGCGATGACGCCGCCGCGCGTGCGGTGCATCAGCCAGCCGATGTAGGTGGCCAGCTGCTGCGCCTCCGGCCCGGGCAGCAGCATGCAGTAGTTCAGCGCGTGCAGGAAGCGGCGCTCGGAGATCCAGCGCCGCCGCTCGACCAGCTCCTGGTGCATGATGGCGATCTGCCCGGCCGGCCCGCCAAAGCTGATCAGGCCCAGCTTGAGCCAGAACAGGAAGGCCTGCCACAAGGTCGGCGCGGCGGGGGCGGCGGTGTCACGCATGGTCTCTCCGATGAAAAAAACCCCGCACCATCGCTGGGGCGGGGCCTGGTCTGCGCAAGCGCGATTACATCTGCTCGATCATCACGTCGCCGAAGCCCGAGCACGACACCTGGGTCGCGCCCTCCATCAGGCGGGCGAAGTCGTAGGTGACCTTCTTCGAGTCGATGGCTTTTTCCATGGCCTTGATGATCAGGTCGGCCGCTTCAGTCCAGCCCATGTGGCGCAGCATCATCTCGGCGGACAGGATCAGCGAACCCGGGTTCACGTAGTCCTTGCCGGCGTACTTGGGCGCGGTGCCGTGGGTTGCCTCGAACATCGCCACCGAGTCCGACATGTTGGCGCCCGGCGCGATGCCGATGCCGCCCACTTGCGCGGCCAGCGCGTCGGAGATGTAGTCGCCGTTCAGGTTCAAGGTGGCGATGACGCTGTATTCCGCCGGACGCAGCAGGATCTGCTGCAGGAAGGCGTCGGCGATCGAATCCTTGATGATGATGTCGCGGCCGGTCTTCGGATTCTTCAGCTTGCACCAAGGACCGCCGTCGATCAGCTGCGCGCCGAATTCCTTCTGCGCCAGTTCGTACGCCCAGTCGCGGAAGCCGCCTTCGGTGTACTTCATGATGTTGCCCTTGTGGACTATGGTCACCGATGGCTTGTCGTTGTCGATCGCGTACTGGATCGCCTTGCGCACCAGGCGCTGCGTGCCTTCGATCGACACCGGCTTGATGCCCAGGCCCGACGTATTCGGGAAGCGGATCTTGGTGACGCCCATTTCCTTGATCAGGAAGTCCATCAGCTTCTTGGCGCCTTCCGAGCCTTGCTGGTATTCGATGCCGGCGTAAATGTCTTCCGAGTTCTCGCGGAAGATCACCATGTCGGTCTTTTCAGGTTCCTTGACCGGCGATGGCACGCCGGTGAAGTAGCGCACCGGACGCAGGCAGACGTACAGGTCCAGCTGCTGGCGCAGCGCCACGTTCAGCGAGCGGATGCCGCCGCCGACCGGCGTCGTCAGCGGGCCCTTGATCGACACCACATAATCCTTCAGCACCGTCAGGGTTTCTTCCGGCAGCCACACGTCGGGGCCGTACACGGTGGTCGATTTCTCGCCGGAGTAGATTTCCATCCAGCTGATCTTGCGCTTGCCGCCATACGATTTGGCCACGGCGGCGTCCACCACCTTGATCATCACGGGCGTGATGTCGATACCGGTACCGTCGCCCTCGATGTAGGGAATGATGGGGTTATCTGGTACATTCAGGGAAAAATCGGCGTTGACGGTGATTTTCTGGCCGTCGGCAGGTACTTTGATATGTTGATACATCGTGGTTCTCCGAAGTGGACTCTAAGTCTTCTATAAGACATAAGACAGACGTTTCACATTATGCACGAATTGGGCTTGTAAGCCTACACCAATTTCACCAGTATAGAAGCATGTCCCTGATACTCTTTAATAAACCTTTTCAAGTGCTGTGCCAGTTCTCCCCGCAGGACGACAAGGCCACGCTGGCCGACTACCTGAAGATTCCCGCCATCTACCCCGCCGGCCGCCTGGACGCCGACAGCGAAGGCTTGATGCTGCTGACCGACGACGGCAAGCTGCAGCACACCATCGCCCATCCCGACCACAAGGAAGCCAAGGTCTACCTGGTGCAGGTGGACGGCGTGCCGGACGCGGCCAGCCTGGCGAAGCTGCAGGCGCCGATCGACCTGGGCGACTTCGTCACCAAGCCGTGCAAGGCGGTGCGCATCGCCGAGCCCGAATGGCTGTGGCCGCGCAACCCGCCGATCCGCCAGCGCGCCGGACAGCCGACCAGCTGGCTGGCGATCACGCTACAGGAAGGCAAGAACCGCCAGGTGCGGCGCATGACGGCCGCCGTCGGCCTGCCGACGCTGCGGCTGGTGCGCAGCGCCATCGGCGCCATCTCGCTGGCGACGCACCCGCTGATGCCGGGCGAATGGATGGAAGTGTCGCCCAAGGATTTGTCTGGCCAGAACTAAATCTGGCAATTGAGCTAGCATTTGGGCAAGCATTGCCTATATTAAATAGGTTGGCGTATTGCCACGCGCCGGGGGAAAGCCATGCCTGCAGAAGCGACCGCGTCCTACACCGAGAGTCCATACTATCTGCAGGCCGTGGCCGCGCTGGCGCGCAGCCGACCGGTGACGGCGCACCGGGACATCTACTGTAGCAACGGCATGAAGCTGGTCGCCGGCGGCACGCGGCTCGGCGACGAGCAGTTCGAGCGGCTGGCCCAGCACAAGCTGACCGAGCCGCTGGACGGCATGCTGATCAGCGATCGGGCGATCGACGCCGCCGGCCTGGCCATCGAGGCCGGCAAGATCCTCGAGCACGACCCGGTCTATGCCCGCCTCGCCAACCGCGCCGGCGACCCGCTGGCCGTCAAGCACGGCCTGGCAGCGCTGAGGCTGCCGCCCCCGCTGCTGATGCGGCTGACCGTGATGCGCGAGCAGCGCCCCGACATCTTCGAGCACTCGCTGCGCACCAGCATGATCGCCTGCGCGCTGGCGCTGCGGCTGAAACTGGACGCCGGCGACCGCGCCACGCTGCTGCTGGCCGCGCTGTGCCACGACGTCGGCGAGATGCACACCGACCCGCTGCTGCTGGCCAGCGGCCACAACATCACACCGGACGAGCGCCGCTTCATCCACGTCCACCCGCTGACCGGCAATGTGCTGCTCAGCTGCATACCCGGCTTTCCACCGGCCGCGCGGCTGGCGATCCTGCAGCACCACGAGCGGCAGGACGGCAGCGGCTATCCGGCCGGGCTGCGGGCCGGGAAGATCTCGCCGCTGGCCAAGCTGCTGGCCGTGGCCGACGTGGCCGAGACGGTGATACGCCGCTTCGACCTGCCGCGGCTGGACATGCTGGCGCGCCTGCACCACAGCCGCTTCGACGCGGCCGCCGTCGACGCCCTGCGCGACCTGATCCACTCCACGCCGCAGGACGCCCACCAGACGCGGCAGGAGCGCGGCCCGGCCTTCCAGCTGGCCCACCTGGCCGAGGTGCTGCGCGCCTGGTTCGCGCTGCGCAGCGCCTTCGAGCACCAGGTGGCGCCGACGGCGCCGGAGCGCTCGCCGCTGGCCTTCCTGTTCGAGCGCATGAACTCGATCCGGCAACTGGTGCTGCAGGCCGGCTTCGACCCCGACCACAGCGACAGCATGCTCGACATCGCCCACGACGACCCCGGCATCCTGCTGGAACTGCGCACCATGCTCGATGAAATGGAATGGCTGCAGCTGGACCTGGCCAATGAAATCGACCGCCGCTCGGCCGAGCTGCTGGGCCTGTCGCGCACGCCGCTGACCGACCTGCTGCGGCACCTGCGGCACGAGGACTGTGGCGCACAATGCCGCAACGACGCGCCATATTTGATGCAATGCAGCAAATAAAATTTTAAAAAACAGCAGTTTTTGTGTCAACTGGAAATTTTTGAGCTGCGTTAATGAAACAGATTCATCCGAATCTTTGTTTTTTTAGCTGTTTCTCAACTGACTAAGGAACTTATCATGTCCAAGATCATCGCTGCCCTGGTTGCCTCCCTGTTTGCTGCTTCCGCTTTCGCCGCCGCCCCGTCCGCTTCGGCATCCGCCTCGGCCATGGCTTCGGCGCCGATGGCCTCCGCCCCCGCTTCGGCCGACGCTTCGGCTCCGAAAGCCAAGAAAGCTAAAAAAGCCAAGAAAGCCGCCGCTTCGGCAGAAGCCTCCGCTTCGATGCCAGCCAAATAAGTTCTGGCGACCGGACCGGGCCGGCCTTGCGCCGGCCTTTTTTACGCCCGCAAAAAAGCGGCCGCACAAGCGAAAAAACCCGCGCTGACCAGGTCAGGCGGGTTCTTGCTGTAAATCCCCGTGCGGGGAATTAAGCGGACAGTGCCTTCAGGGCAGCTGCCAGACGGCTCTTATGACGAGCTGCCTTGTTTTTGTGGATGATCTTCTTGTCGGCGATGCTGTCGATGGTCGACACGGACGATTGGAAGATTGCGGTCGCAGCAGCTTTGTCGCCGCCCTGGATCGCCTTGCGAACTGCCTTGATAGCGGTGCGCAGGGTCGAACGCTGGGACGAATTGTGAGCGTTTTGCTTGACTGCTTGACGAGCGCGCTTACGCGCTTGTGCGGTATTTGCCATGGAATTTCCTAAAACAGGGTAAAGGTGCGTTTGCAAACATTATTGTTTGCCAAACAGGTGCGTTCAGTGCGTCTGCCGAACCATGTGAGTCAAACTACTGCCTGCCAAACATTAGTGTCTGCGTAACAGAATTCTGTACAGCCTGCGATTATAGCGATATTTTTCGACGGGAGCAACTATAATCACTGCCCATGAACTTGCTCAAAACACTCTCCGCCATCTCCAGCATGACCATGCTGTCCCGTATCACCGGATTACTGCGCGAAACCCTGATTGCACGCGCCTTCGGCGCCGGCGCCTATACCGACGCCTACATCGTCGCCTTCCGCATACCCAACCTGCTGCGCCGGCTGTTTGCCGAGGGCGCGTTCTCGCAGGCCTTCGTGCCCATCCTGTCGGAATACAAGAACAAGCAGGGCCAGGAAGCCAGCAAGCGCCTGACCGACCACGTGGCCAATACGCTGGTGTGGTCGACGCTGATCGTCAGCGTGGTCGGCATTATAGCGTCGCCGCTGTTTATCTACCTGATCGCCAACGGCCTGGAAGAGTTCGACGCCGCCGTGTGGATGACGCGCCTGATGTTCCCTTATATTAGTTTCATGGCCTTCGTGGCGCTGGCCGGCGGCGTGCTCAACACCTGGCGCGAGTTCAAGATCCCCGCCTTCACGCCGGTGCTGCTGAATATCGCCTCCATCCTGGCCTCGCTGTTCCTGCAGCAGCACCTGGAACACCCGATCTACGCGATGGCGATCGCCGTGTTTGTCGGCGGCGTGCTGCAGGTGGCGATCCAGATCCCGGCCCTGATCAAGATCGGCATGCTGCCGACGCTGTCCTGGAACCCGGCCGCCGGCCTCGGCGATCCCGGCGTGCGCCGCGTGCTCAAGAAGATGGGCCCGGCGGTGTTTGCCGTCTCGGCCGCGCAGATCAGCCTGATGATCAACACCAGCATCGCCTCGCGCCTGGCCGAGGGCAGCATTTCGTGGCTGTCCTACGCCGACCGCCTGATGGAGTTCCCAACCGCGCTGCTGGGCGTGGCGCTGGGCACGATCCTGCTGCCGAGTCTGTCCAAGGCGCAGGCCGACGGCGACCAGCAGGAATACTCGGACTTGCTCGACTGGGGCCTGCGCCTGACCTTCCTGCTGGCGCTGCCGGCGGCGGTCGGCATGGCCGTGCTGGCCGAACCGATGATCGCCACCCTGTTCCACTACGGTAAATTCACCGCCGAAGCGGCCGCCCAATCCACCCACCCGCTGATCGCCTATGCCGCCGGCCTGCTGGGCATTATCCTGGTCAAGACGCTGGCGCCGGCGTTTTACGCGCAACAGGATATCCGCACGCCGGTCAAGATCGCCATCGGCGTGCTGCTGGCGACGCAGCTGATGAACTGGATCTTCGTGCCCTACCTGCAGGTGGCCGGCCTGGCGCTGTCGATCGGCATGGGCGCCTGCCTGAATGCGGGCTTCTTATATGCGGGCTTGCGCCGGCGCGGCATCCACCGGCCGAAGCCGGGCTGGACAGTGTTCTGCGTCAAGCTGGTGATCGCCTGCGGTTTGATGGGCGCGGCGGCCTGGTTCGGCGCGCGTCAAATCGATTGGCTGGGTCTGCAGCACCACGCGCTGCTGCGCGCCGCCGCGCTGCTGGCGTTAATCGGCGTGTGCGCCGGCGTCTACTTCGCCGCCCTGCTGGCGATGGGCTTCCGCCTCGCCGACTTCAAACGCATCGCGCGCTGACCTGAAGCCACAGACGAAAAAAAACCCGCCTGCACTGAACGCGATCGTAGCGCGTTCAGGCTGGCGGGTTTTTTAGCGGCTAAGACTTAGGCTGCGTTCTTTGCTTTGCGACGAGCAGCGACAGCACCAACCAGTGCCAGGCCACCCAGCATCATGCCGTAGGTTTCTGGTTCTGGAACTGGCAGAGCCGCAACGGTGGCGGTGTACTGGGTGTTCTTAATAGCGGTAACACCCCATACGTGCACGGTGTAGGTACCGGCGGCCAGGTTGCCGGCCCAGTTCAAGTTCAGCTGGTTGCCGTCGATGTTGGCCGAACCGAACGTGCCACCTGGAACGCCCAGGATCTCAGCGCCGAAACCGGTGATGGCACCAGTTGGAACGGCGAAGGTTTGCTGCGCACCGAACGAGGTTGCCGAAGGCGTATCGACGGTGAAGATCCACGAGTCGTTGATCACCGAGCCGACTGCGACGTACTTGACCGACTTCTCCGACAGGGTGTCCGGACCGGTAGGGTCCAGGGTGCCCAGAATTGTGGTTGTCGCAGACGCGCCGAACGATGCTGCCGCCAGCAATGCGCCGGCCGCGAGAGATTTCAATTTCATATGATTTTCCTTAATCAAACGAATTGTGGCTGCGCTTGCGCCAACCACTTTGTAAGTCAATAGGAGTGCTGCCGAGACAAATAGTAGCATAAAAGCATATATTACAATTGTAAATATTCTATTTTTTATTTCTTATAGATAACAATTTTCACAATATAAAATACGTATTGCATTGCACCAATTCCGTGAAAGCCTCGCGCATGATTTTGGTGAAAAAAATGAACTTTTCTCACGCTAGTCTTGCTTTACATCAGGATTTTCGGGCTCTTGCGGCGGGGGTGGTGGCGGTGCCGGAGCAGACTCTTCAGAGGGAGCGGGCGGCGTTTCAGGCGCCGGGACGGGAGTGGCTGGAGTTGGGGCTGTCGGCGCCGGCGTCAGAATTGGTGCAGGCAATGGTGCAGACATATTTTGTTGTAACGCAGGTACAGCGGGCGCAATTTGCGGCTGGGTTCCCGTCATCGTCGCGGCGCCAGGCAACTCGGACGCCATCGTGAACTTCCACTCGGAGATGTGACTCTTGCCGTCAAATCCAGAATAGCGCGCCGGGAAGTTGCCGACTTTCACAGGTTTGTCATTCGACAAACTGTACACCGCCAGCACGCCCACCTTGTCGCCCAGATAAACAATGCCCCACTCCGGCTTGCCCGTCACCGGATCGACAAACAGCTTGCGCAGGTGGCGGCGGGTCCCGGGAAAACGCGGATCCTTGAGCAATTCCTTGAGCGACGGCGGCTGCGGCGGCTGTCCTTGCGGCGTCGCGTCGGCGTAACTTTTCAAGGCGTCGCTGAATGCGGCGCCGATTTCCAGCAACTCCGTTTCCGCCCTGCTGCGCTGCAATACCGAACCCAGTTTGAGCGACGTCGCGGCCACCAAAGCGATGATGGCGACCAGGATGATCAGGCTCAGATAGGTGAAGCCGCGGCTGCCGGCAAGGCGCCGCGGAATGTGCTGGAATGTTGACGCTTCAGCCATATCACCAGTCGGAATATGGCTTGCCGCTGCGGTCGTTGCCGGGGGCGCCGCTCTTGATGTTGTAGATGCCGCCCTTGGTGGCGTCTTCCGGCGGCACCAGTACCCACGTCGCGTCGCTGTCGGTGATCGGATCGACCGGCAGCCCGCGCAGGTACTTCTTCTCCACCAGCTGCTCCAGCGTGTCCGGATAGCGGCCGGTATCGCCATAATACTGATCGATCACCTGGCGCATATTGCGCAGGTTATCGGCCAGCACCACCTCCTTGGACTTGTCGATGCTGGGGAAATAGCGCGGCACGGCCAGCGTCAGCATCAAGGCGACGATGCCCAGCACCACCAGCAACTCGATCAGCGTGAATCCCTTGGTTTTCATATTCACCATTTCTTGTACGGCACGCCATTCAGGCCGGTCTTGTCGCTCTGGCTGTAGACATCGTAGACGTCCTCGCCCTCCTTCGGCTGGTCGGCTTCGCTGGCGTAGCTGCGCTTGCCCCAGGTCTGCGACTCGCTCAGCGAGGCGTCGGGATTGAACGGGTCGCGCGGCACCCGGCGCAGGAAGAATATCTTCGCATGCTTGGGGTTTTGCACGTCGGGCACGCCCTCCACCAGTTGCTCCAGCGTTTTCGGATAGCCGGTCGCCCCCAGCGACTTGGCGACGCGGCCCTGGTCGTACGCCACCTTGTAGGCGTCGATCGCCGCGCGGATCTGGTGCAGCCCCTCGCGCAGCTCCTGCTCCTGGCGGCGCTGCACCACCACGTTCGCGGTCGGGATCACCAGCGCGCTGAGCAGGCCGAGGATGGCCAGCGTCACCAGCAGCTCGATCAGCGTGAAGCCCCGCGCGCGCATCGTCATGTCCTTACTGCTGCGGCACCGGCGGCGCAGGCTCGGGCTGAGGTTCCGGCTGCACCGGCTGCGGCTGCACTCCCTGGGTCGGCGGCAGCGGCGCCGGCTGGCCCTGCGAGATTGGCATGGCTTGCACCGGCGGCGGCGGACGCACCGGCGACGGCACGGCCGGCAGCGCGGCCGGCTGCATGCCCGGCACCGGCGGCAACTGCGCCGCCGCGCGCGGCGTCAGGTCCGGACGGCGGCGGAAGCTGGCCTCGGTGCCGGCCGAGAATTCCGACGACGACGCTTCCGGACGCTGCACGTTGCGGATCAGGTGCGGCGTGATCGACAGCACGATCTCGGTTTTCTGGTTGTCGTCGCGCTGGCTGCCGAACAGGCGGCCGATGATGGGCAGGTCGCCGGCGCCCGGTATGCGGTTGGCGGTGCCGCGCTCCTCGCTGTTGATCAGGCCAGCCAGCACCTGGTTCTCGCCGTCCTTCAGCTGCAGCAGCGTGGACGCCTGGCGCGTGCCGATCTGGTAGGCGGTGCCGCCGTTCTTGGTGGTGATGGTGTTGGTCAGGTTGCTGACCTCCAGTTGCACGCGGATCGCCACCTCGTTGTTCAGGTAGATGGTTGGCTCGACGTTCAAGGTCAGGCCGACGTCGACGTAGGTGACCGAATCGCTGGCGAAGCCGCCCACGCCGGACGACACCGTGGTGGTAATCACCGGCAGCTTGTCGCCGATGACGACCTTGGCCTTTTCCTTGTTGCGCACGCGGATGCGCGGATTGGCCAGCAGGTTGGAGTCGGTGTTGGTCTTGTTGGCGTCGATGGCCATCGACACGCCGGTGACGCCGATGGTGCGCTGGTTCAGGTTGTTCAGGTCGCGGATCGTGATGCCGGTGCCGCCGGAGGTCGACAACGGCGCCAGGCCGATGCTGGTCGGCCATTCGACGCCCAGATTCATCAGGCTGCCCTTCTTGACTTCGAGGATCTCCACTTCCAGCATCACCTCCGCCTCCGGCGCGTCCTGCAGCGCCACCAGCTTTTCGGCCAGGCGGATCGCCTCCGGGCTGTCGCGCACGATCAGCAGGTTGAGTTTTTCATCGACCACCACGTCGCGCGACTTGAGGATGGTCTTCAGCGTGTTGGCCACCAGCTTGGCCTCGGCGTTCGCCAGGAAGAAGGTCTTGACCGTCATCTCCTGGTATTCCTTCAGCTTGGCCGCCACGTTCGGATAAATCAGCACCGTGTTCGCGTCCATCACCTGCTGCTCCAGCTGGTTGGTCAGCAGCAGGAAGTAGATCGCCGATTCGACGGTGCTGTTCTTCAGCAGCACCGTGGTGCGCTGGTCGGTCTTGACGTCCTTGTCGAACACGAAGTTCAGGCCGGAGCGGCGCGAGATCACCTCGAACACCTGCTTGAGCGGCGCGTCGCGGAACTCGATCGAGATCGGCTGCTTGTACGATTTCGCCAGGCCCGATTCCACCGCCGGCGGCGCGGTCTTGTCCAGCGCCTCTCGCAGCATCAGGCGCGCCTTCTCGTTGCCGGGATTCTCGGTCAGCAGCGCGTTGAGCTTCTGCTTGGCCAGCTCGTATTCGCCCTTGTTGAGGTTTTGCGCGGCGGCGTCCAGCAGCTTGCTCTGGCGGCCGTCCCGCTCCAGCGCGCGCAGGCCGTTGCGGGCGCGTTCGTTCGACGGGTCCAGTCCCAGCACGCGGCGGAAGCCCTGCTCCGCCAGGTCCAGCTTGCCCTCGGCCTGCTGGCGCTCGGCCTGGTCGAGGTAGCGCAGGGTGGCGCGGTCGCGCTCCACCAGATAGGCCGAACGGAACTGGGCGTTGCCGGGATCGGCCTTCACCGCCTCCTGGTACTTCAGCAGACCGGCTTCGATCTGGTCTTTGGCGATCAGGTCGCGGCCGTCGCGGTACGCCATTTGTCCGGCACAGCCGCTCAGAGCGATCGCCAGCATGGCGGGCAGCGCGGCGCGGCGGCCCAAATTCTTCAGATGACTAGCCATCAGTCGAGGACTCCAATATTGATCTGTTGTACCTGGTTCAAAGGCAGATAGGTCACGGACATCAGCGGCGGCGCGATCCTGTCCACGCGGTAGGTGCCGTCGATGACGGTTTGATTGCGCACCACATAGGTTTTGTCGGCGCGGGACAAATACACTTCCCAGGCACCGTCGGCGACGGCCTTGCCGATCACGACGAAGGGTATCGGCGGCGCCATCGGCGGTGGCGGCGGTACGTTCACGGCGGATTTGGGCGGCGGCGGTGGCGGCGGCGGGTTCCAGTTCTGGCCCAGGAAGACGCCCTCGCCCGAGGCGAACGTGGCCTCGCCGGATTCGCCGACCAGCATCGCGCGCGGCGTCAGGCGCAGGATCGCGACCTCGGCCTGCGGCTTGGCGTCCCTGGAGGCCCGGCTTGCAGGCACGGGAGCGGCGGCGGCGGGCGCGGACGCGCGGACGCGCGCCACCGGCTCGGCGATGTCGCCGGACGGCGAGTTATCGCCAAACAGCACCAGGCCGGCGGCGGCGACCAGCGCCACGCCCATCACGATTTGATAGGGTTTCATGGTTCGCCGTCCTTCAGGTACAGGGTAAAGCGCAGGCGCGCTTCGACGTTGGCGTCGGCGATGGCGTCGCGGCGGAAAGCGATTTCGTCGAGCGAGGCAAACGGCATGTCGCGCAGGCCCTGCATGGCGAACTGCCAGATCGATTGATACGGTCCCTTCACCGGCAGGTTGATCTGGTAGGTGCTGACGCGGCTGGCCTTGTCGTAGAAGGCCTTGTACTCGCCCTGGCTCAGCGACAGATTGCTTTTCGCGGCAAGGTCGAACAGCACCTTGACCTGCTGCTCGGCGTAGCGCTTCTCGCCCAGCACCTCATAGAAGCCGGCCAGGTTCTGGTTGGCCGATGGCGGCGGCGGCGCCGTCACCAGCGCGGCCGGCGTCGGCAAAGGCTGCGCCATCAGCCGCGCCTGCGCCGCGCGATGCGGCAGCAGCCAGGCCCACGCCGCCACGCCGGCCACGCACAACACGATGGCGATGCAAGCGGGCGCGCCGATACGGCCGAGCGCCAGCCGCGCGCGCAGCACCAGGGCCGCCAGGTTAATCCGGTTCATCGCGCTACCCATGTGGCCTCCAGCTGGAAGCGCAAGGGCCGGTTCGGGTCCTGCTCGTTGATCTCATGGCGGGTCAACATCACGCCGCTGAACAGCTCCTGCTGCTTCAGCTCCGCCACGTAGGCCACCATGTCGTCGCTGGTCTTGGTCTCGGCCGTGAGCTTGAGCACCCGCTTGCGCGGATCCGGCTCCATCGCCACCAGCGCCACGCTGCGCGGCGTGGCGGCGGCCACCGCATCCTGCAGCTCGCGCCACGGCAGGTTCAGTTGCATGATGGCGCCGTTGACGAAGGTGGCCTGCGCCTCCGGTATCGCCACCTGCGCCACCTCGACCGGCCGCGCGGAAATGGCCGCTGCGCGTTCCTGCACGTGCCGCAGCTGGTGCGCGCGCAAGCGCTGCTGCTCGACCAGCTTCCATCCGCCGAAACCGGCGCCGGCGCACAGCAGCAAGCCGAAGCCGGCCAGCGCCAGCAACGCCGGATGGGTGTGGAACAAGCTGCGGCGCAGGCTGCGCGGCGCGAAATCGATGTTCATGCGCTTATTCGTATGCATCATGCGAGGCTCCCGCCGCGCGCCAGCAGCACCATGGCCGACATCTCGCCGGCCGGCGCCTGCTGCGCATGGTCCAATGCCGCGCAAGCGATGCAGGCCGCGTTGGCCGGCGGCTTGCTCCATGCGGCAGGTGCGGCGCCGCATACTTGCAGCGACTCCGGCGCGGCCATGTCCAGCAGCAGCGCCTCGCGCGTCAGCGTCTGGCTCAGCCAGTATTGGTCGGCCCCCTGCGCTCCCGGCAGCGGCAGCACGCGGATGGCGCGGATGCCTTTGCCATCGGGTTCGATGGCGGCCAAGGTCAGCAGGTTGTCGTGCACCAGGCCGAACCACGCGCCCGGCTTGATGCCCCGCCGCCAGCGGTTCCAGGCGGAGACGAAATGCGGTTCGATGCCGACGACGCGCAGCTTGAATTCCTGCGCCACCAGCCGCAGCACGGCCAGCAAGGCGCGCGGCACGGCGGCGGCGAAGAACGGCTGCGTCGCGCTCCAGTCGGCGGAAATCTGCCACGCCGTCGCCGCTTCGCCATACAGCGACTGGAAGCGGAAGCCGGCCGCCGCTTCGATGTCCGCCAGACGCGCGGCGCCCGGCGGCGGCGTCACGCGCCACATGCGGGCCAGGTCGTCGGCCAGCACGATGCTGGTCGGCCAGCCGCCGACTTCCTGTTCGCCCAGCAGCGCGCGCAAGGCGTTGGCGATGGCGTCGAAGGGATGCTCGCCCGATGGCGCGATCGCCTGCTCGGCCAGCACCGTGAACGGCTCGCCGGTCCAGCGGCTCACGCGCAGCAGGCTGACGCCGGAGCCGGAGACGCCGATGCGCAGGGATTGTCCGAATGATCTACGCATGCAAGGTCACCCGTTTGATTTCGGTCAGCGTGGTGCCGCCGCGCTTGACCAGTTCCAGCGCCGCCAGGCGCAGGCTGCGCGTGCCGTTCTCGTAGGCCGCCTGCTTGATCTGGCGGATCGGCCGCTTGTCGACGATCAGCTCGCGGATCTCGTCGTTCAGGGTCAGGATCTCGGCGATCGAGCGGCGGCCCTTGTAGCCGGTGCCGCGGCAGTCGCCGCAGCCCTTGCCCTGCATGAAGCGGTAGTCGTAGACGTCGGCGCGGGCCAGGCCCACGCTGGCCAGTTCCTGATCGTCCGGCGTGTACTGCGCAGCGCAGTGCGGGCAGTTGATGCGCACCAGGCGCTGCGCCCAGATGCCGTTCAAGGCCGACACGAACGCATACGGATCGATGCCCATGTGGGTGAAGCGGCCGAACACGTCGAACACGTTGTTGGCGTGGACGGTGGTCAGCACCAGGTGGCCCGTCAGCGCCGACTGCACGGCGATTTCCGCCGTCTCGCGGTCGCGGATCTCGCCGACCATGATCTTGTCCGGGTCGTGGCGCAGGATCGAGCGCAAGCCTTTCGCGAAAGTCAGCCCCTTCTTCTCGTTGACCGGGATCTGCAGGATGCCGGGCAGCTGGTACTCGACCGGGTCTTCGATGGTGATGATCTTTTCGCGGCCGTTGTGGATCTCGGTCAGCGCGGCGTACAGCGTGGTGGTCTTGCCGGAGCCGGTCGGCCCCGTCACCAGCAGCATGCCGTAGGCTTCCTGCGCCAGCACGCGCAAGGTCGCCAGCGAGGGCGCGTCGAAGCCCAGCGCCTCCAAGGTCAGCGAGCCGTAGGCTTCGATCATGGCGCGCTTGTCGAGGATACGGATCACCGCGTCCTCGCCGTGGATGCTCGGCATGATGGAGACGCGCAAATCGATCTCGCGCGAGTTGGCCTCGACGCGGAAGCTGCCGTCCTGCGGCACGCGGCGCTCGGCGATGTCCAGCTCCGCCAGCACCTTCAGGCGCGAGATGATCTGCTCGGCGACGTCGATGCCGTTGACGGCGGTGGCGTGATCGAGCACGCCGTCGACGCGGTACTTGACGGCCAGGCCGCCGGAGGTGCTCTCCAGGTGGATGTCGGAGGCGCCCGCCTTCAAGGCGTCGTACAAGGTCGAATTGACCAGCCGCACGGCGGGGCTGGCCGCTTCCGACACCGACGCGAACGACAGCAC
This sequence comes from Duganella hordei, assembly GCF_040369125.1. Classification (NCBI taxonomy): domain Bacteria; kingdom Pseudomonadati; phylum Pseudomonadota; class Betaproteobacteria; order Burkholderiales; family Oxalobacteraceae; genus Duganella; species Duganella hordei. The sequence goes on along the minus strand of NZ_BPWI01000014.1, from coordinate 95,401 downwards.
GGCGGCGGTCTTGCCGTCGCGCCGGCCCTCGCTGGCGCCGGGCAGCAGCGAATCGGTGGCGCGCGCGGATTCTTCCTGCTTCGACAGGTAGGCCTGGATGTCGGCCTGCAGCGCCAGCCGCGTTTGCAGCGGCGCGTGCGGCGTGGCGCGCGCCTGCGTGCCCAGCCAGGTCTGCAGGTCGAGATCGAAGGGATCGGCGATCACGCCGACCACCATGCCGTCGTGCCCGCGCAGCAGCACGCAGTGGCGCGCCATCGCCTGCGACAGCGGCAGCAGCTCGAAGGCCGGGGTGAAGGCCAGCATGTCCACGGTCTCCAGCACGGCCATGCCGAACGGATGCGCCAGCGCCTGCACCACCAGGCGCGGCTCCATGCCGCTCAAGGCTTCCAGCTCCTCGACCAGCGTGCGTTTCGATTGCTGGCGCAGGTGGCGCGCGCGCGCCACCATGGCGGTATCCAGCACCGGCGGGGCCTGGAGCGTCATGACATGTCTCCGGCCAGATCAAATATCGGCATATACAGCAGCACCACGATGGCGCCGACGACGAGGCCGATGGCCGCCATCAGCAGGGGTTCAAAAGTACGGGTAAAGCGTTCGATCCAGCGGCTGATTTCACCGTCGTAGAAGGCCGCCGACTGCGTCAGCATCGGCCCCATGTCGCCGGTGCGCTCGCCCACGCGCAGCATGCGCAGCGAGATCGGCGTGGTCAGCTGGTTCGATTCGAACGCGGTCGACAGCGGCAGCCCCGCCTCGATATCGGCGCGCGCCGCCTGCAGGTTCTGGCGGATGCCGGCCGACACCATGACCTGCACGGTGTCGATCGCATGGATGATGGTGATGCCGCCCTCGCTGAGCATGCCCAGCGTCAGGTACAGCCGCGACAGCTCATAGATGCGCACCCGCTCGCCGATGCCCGGCAGGCGGCCCAGCAGCCGCGCGAAGCCGCCGTTGCCCATCAGCTGGCGCACGCCCAGCGCCAGCGCCGCCAGCACGGCGGCGATCCCGCCCAGCAGCAGCATGGTGTGCTGGCCGGCGAACTGGCCCCAGTTGAGCATCTGCTGCGACAGCCACGGCAGGTTGCGGCCGGCGCCCTGGTAGACCTCGGCGAAGCGCGGCACCACGTAGCCGATCAGGAACATGCTGACGCCGCCGCCGACCAGCAGCAGGATGCAGGGATAAATCGCCGCCGACACCAGCTTGCCGCGCACCAGGTCGATGCGCTGCTGGTAATCGATGAAACGGGACAGGGAGCGCGGCAGGTCGGAGGTGCCCTCGGCCGCCTTGACGATGCCGATGTACAGCGGCGGGAACAATTCCGGCTGCTCGGCCAGCACGGCGGAAAAGCGCTGGCCTTCGCGCAGGCCGGACAGCAGGCGTTCCAGCACGCTGCGCGTGGCCGGGCTGCTTTCCTTTTCCAGCAGCGCCTCCAGGCCCTCGACGATGCCCAGGCCGGCCGTCAGCAGCGCCAGCAGCTCCTGGCTGAACAGCACCAGCGAGAGGCCCTTGCCGCGGCGCTTGCCCCGTCGCAGGCCCAGCCCGCCGCCCGCCGGCGTGATGGCGCTGACGAACAAGCCGCGCGCCTCCACCTGACGGCGCGCGTCGGCCTCATCGCGGCCATCGATCAGCAGATGCGAGATGACCATATCGGCCGACAATGTGCGGACATCGAACTGCATGGCGAAAACTACTTTCCGTGACGGCTGGGATGATTAGCTTACTACGAGATTGTTGCCGGTTTATTGCGAGCTGATGTCGGCGTCTTCGCCGGTGCCGCCGGGCTGGCCGTCGCGGCCCAGCGAAGTGATCTCGAACTCGGACTTGGTGCCCGGCGCCTTGTACTGGTATGGATGGCCCCATGGATCCGGCGGCACGCCCTTCTTCAGGTAAGGGCCGTTCCATTTGGCGCCGGCCGTGGCAGGCGCCACCAGCAGCGCGTTCAGGCCCTCGTCGGTGGTCGGATAGCGGCCCACGTCCAGGCGGTAGGTGTCGAGCGATTTTTCAAACGCTTCGATCTGCGCCTTGGCGATCGTCACTTCCGACTTGCCCAGCTGGGCGAAGTACTTGGGGCCCACATAGGCCGCCAGCAAACCGATAATAACGATGACCACCAGCAGTTCCAGCAGGGTAAAGCCGCCAGCCTTGTGAGCTGCGGTCTTACGGGAATTCTTTGCAACTTCCATCCTAACGACTCCTTAATTCGCCACGCCCTGCGGCAAGATGTCAGAGGCTACCATGCGGTTTGCATACCAGACAATCTTTTCTTGCCGTGTGCGCCTGCGGCCGCGCCAGATTGCGACGGTTTCATGCCCGTTATCGGAATAACAATCCCTCAGGCGGCTTCCGCCAGGGCCAGCGCCGGCTGTTCGAACAGGTGCAGCGCCATGCCGCGCGCGATGGCGTGGGCGCGGTTGGACACCCCCAGCAGGCGGTACAGCCGCTGCAGGTGATTCTTGACCGTCAGGCCGCTGATGCCGAGGATCAGGCCGATTTCCTCGTTGCTCTTGCCCTCGCGCACCCAGTACAGGATTTCCATCTCGCGCGCGCTGGCCGGCCGCGCCAGCGCGCCGGCGCGGGCCTGGCGCTGCTGCTGGTTGATGCGCTGCAGCGCCATGTGCAGATGCGGCAGCAGCAGTTCGAGGAAATAGGCGTGGCGCGCGCGCGGCCGGTGCGGCAGGCCGAACAGCGCGAAAAAGGTGGCGCCGCCCGGCAGGCGCTCGCTGCCGTGGAGCAGCAGATTGTCCAGGCCCAGGTCGCGCAACTCGCCCAGGAACGGCGCCAGCGGATGGCGCTCGGCGCCCGGCGTGGCGTCCAGCATGGCCGGCAAACCGACGCCCTGGCGGCAATGGCGCGCCAGCCGCAGCGCCAGGCCGTCGTCGCGGTTGCCCAGGCGGCCAAGCAGTCCGGCGTCCAGCACCGTGCTGTGCACGCATTCGACGTGCTGCACCTCGTCCTGCGGGCCGAACTGCAGGCACACCATGACCTGGTGCGGCAGCAGCGCCTGCAGCTGGCCCTGCGTCCACAGGAAGAACTGGCGCGCCTGCCGCACCGGCAGCGCCGCCTCGATCGCGTGCAGCAGGTACTCCTGCTCCAGCTTGCTCAAGATGACCAGTTGTTCCACGGTCAGACCCGGGCCGCCATGCCGCCGTGCCCGCTGGCGCTGAAGCGGTAGCCGCTGCCGCGCACGGTTTCGATGCGCTGCTGGTGGCCGCTGGGCTGCAGCGCGCTGCGCAGGCGGCCGACGTGGGTGTCGACGGTGCGCTCGTCCAGGTAGACGTCGCTGCCCCACACCTGGTCGAGCAGCTGGGCGCGCGTGTGCACGCGCTCGGGATGGCTCATCAGGAAGTTCAGCAGCTTGAATTCGACCCGGCCCATGGCCAGTTCGCGGGCGCCGGCGGTCACGCGCAAGGTGTGCGGATCGAGCCGCAGGCCGGCCATCTGCACCGCGTCGGCGCCGTACCGTTGCACCTGCGACTGGCCGCGGCGCAGCAGCGCGTGCACCCGGGCCACCATCTCGCGCGGGCTGAAGGGTTTGGTCATGTAATCGTCGGCGCCGCTTTCCAGCGCCATGATCTTGTCCGGCTCGCCGCAGCGGGCGGTCACCATGATGATCGGCAGGCCGCGCGTGGACGGCTGCGCGCGCAGGCGGCGTATCAGCGACAGGCCGGACTGGCCGGGTAGGTTCCAGTCCGTCATCAGCATGTCCGGCACGCCGTCTTCGAGCATCAGCAAGGCGCTCTCGGCGTCGCACGCGCGGCTGACCGTGTGCCCGGCCATGCTCAGGTTGAGGGCTATCAGTTCCTGGATCGCAGGTTCGTCTTCAATGACAAGGATATGGGCGGGTAGCATGGCAAATCCGTGTAAAGGAAATACTATGCAATAAGCAAACTGGCATTACTAATATGATTTGTATTGAGAATTCAGATATTTTTAGTATATATCCAGTGTTTACCTGTATTACTTGCGGTTTAGAAGAGACGATCTAAAATCGTGCGCGCATAAAAAAACGACACATTGCTGTGTCGTTTTTTTGCGCGGCTAAAACTCAGGCCTGCAGCTTGCGGCGGCGGGCCAGGCCAACCAGCGCCAGGCCGGCGCCCAGCATGGCCCAGGTCGTTGGCTCCGGTACGGCGCTGACGTGCACGCTGGCGCTGTTGAAACCGCTGGCGACCAGGCTGCCGCTGCCGCCGGCGTTGGCGGCCGGGGTCCAGTCCAGGTGCAGCAGGCTGTATCCGTCCGCGCCGGTGGCGCCCAGCACGCTGTCCTGGGCGGCGTTGAACAGCGCCACCGAGAACGCCGAGCCGCTCTGGCTGGCGCCGGCGTCACTGTCGATGGTGACGTTGAAGCTGACCTTGCCGCCGCCGAAGCTGACTTCATGGAACAGGTCGCTCGGGCCGCCGGCAGTGCTCATGCGGAAGCCGGAAGCCAGCGAGCCGGTCACGCCCACGGCCTGCGCCGTCGACGAGTCGCCGAAACCGGCGAAGCCGCTCAGGTCCGCCCAGGCCGCGACCGGGTCCACCGGCGACGGATTGAATTGCAGGTCGATCCAGCCGTTGCTGCCGAAACCGGCGGTATCGAGTTCGATATGGAAAGTCGAGGCGGCCGAGGCCAGCGTGGCGCAAGCGCTCAGTGCCAGTGCCAGTACGCTGCGGCGGAAAGTGGTGGTGGTGATAAACATGTTCATGAGTCCTTAGAAAGTGCCGCTGGAAATTTTTACCGACGAGTACGTCACGCCGCCGGTGCCGGTCTTGGTGAACGTGGTCGGTACCGAGACGGTGGCGCCAGGCGCCAGGCTGCCGCTGACGGTGATGTACGGCGAACCGTCATGAGTGCCGTTGGCATTGACCAGGGTGGCGCCCGCCACCAGTCCGACCAGTTCCACCTGCAGCGGACCTTGCAGCGCGGTGTTGCCGGTGTTGGTCAGCGACAGCGTGCCGGTCCATTTGCCGGTCAGGCGGTTCAGCGTCAGGCCCGAGGCGATGGTGCGGATGCTGCCGGTGACGTCGGTGTACGGCGCCGCCAGGTTCAGGCTGATGACCACCGGATCGTGGTCGGATGCGCGGTACGGAGCGCTGGTGTACTTGTCCTGCGGCTTGCCGTCGGTGTTGTAGTCGACCACGGTCGGCTCGTCGGCGTTGTTATGCCATTCGGCGGCGGCGGCCACCTGCGGGCTTAGCGCGGCGCTGGCCAGCGCGTGGTCCAGGTAGCCCGCTTCGCCGTTGAACACGAACGAGTACGGCATGTCGCCGCTGCCGCGCACGAAGCGCTCCAGCTGGTTGACGTAGCCGGTGGCGGTGATGGTGTTGATCGGATCTTCCATGCCGTAGGAATTGAAGTCGCCGATCAGCAGCACCTTGGCGTCGCCGGCGGCGCTGACCACCTGCGGCACGAAGGTGTTGACCAGGCGCTGCGCCTGCAGGATGCGGGTGGCGTTCCAGCAGCTCTGGCTGTCGTTGTGGTCGGCGTCCGGACCGCTGCCGCTCGGGCAGCTGCCCTTCGATTTCAGGTGGTTGACCACCAGCGAGAACTTGGCGCCATTGGCCGCCTTGAAGGTTTGCGCCATCGGCGGACGGTTGTTGATGGCGTCGCCGTCGGTCAGCGCGTTGCCGACCATGGTCAGCGCCGCCGGCTTGTAGATCATCGCCACGCGGATGGCGTCGGTGCCGGTGGTGGACGGCTTCGGTACCACCGCGTAGGTCTTGAGGCCGGTGCCCGGCGAGATCGCTTCGTTCAGCGCGTCGACCAGCTTGGTCACGGTGTATTCGCCGCTGTTCTGGATTTCCATCAGGCCGAACACGTCGGCGTTGATCGCCTTCAGTTCGCCGACGATCTTGGTGGTCTGGCGGTTGAACTCGTTCAGGTTGTCGGCGCCGCGGCAGTTCGACTTGGCCACCGACGACCCCAGCGAGCAGCCCTGGTTGGTGTTGCCCTCGACGTCGGTGCCGTTGGTGAAGGTGGTGAAGTAGTTCAGCACGTTGGCGCTGGCCACCTTGATGTTGCCCGGTGCCAGCACCGGCGGATCGGTGCGCGGATTGTCCTGCGAGAACACCGGCGCCACGGTCGGCTGCAGCTTGAAGCCGGCGCCGCCGCCGCCCTTGGCGCCGAAGTCGACCACGCCGGTCAGGTCGGACACCGTGTCGCCGGCGCGCAGCGAGCCGTCGGCGCCCAGGTAGGGAATGGTGGTCGGCGTGACGAAGATGCCGTCATCCAGCACGATCTGGTTGAGCGCGTTGGCGGCGGCGTGCGCCAGCGCTTCCGGGGTGCCGGCGCGATAGCGGTTGGAAGCGATTTCCAGGCGGCCCGACGACAGCGTGACTTCGCCGCGGTCGCCGAGGAATTCCAGCTGCGACACGGTCAGCGGATTGGTGAAGCGCACCAGCATGCCTTCGACCTGGCCCAGGTTCGGATGCGGCAGCTGGACGTTGGTCGGGGTGATGCTGATGCCGCCGGCCAGCTTGACGATGGCGCTGATGTTTTGCAGCTCGGTGTAGGCGTGGCCGCCGGCGACCGGCGCGTAGTCGCTGACGCTGCCGGTGATGCGGATCTTGTCGCCGACCTGCACCGTGCCGCTGTTGGCGGCGGTGGTGTAGACGAACATGCCGTCCGAGGTCAGCGGATCGCCGTCGCCGGTCTCGTCCTGGATGAAGAAGCCGGAGCCGACCTTGGCCGTGACCACGCCTTCGGTGGTCTGGATGGTGCCGGCGTACGGGCTGGTGTCGCCCTGGCCCTGGATTTGCGGAATCGTGTGGGTCAGCGTGGCCGGCGCGGCGACGCTGACGTTGATGGTGCAGCTGGTTTGCTGGGACTGGTCGTTGTCGAAGCGGATCGTCACCGGATAGGTGCTGGCCTGGACCGAGGCGGCCACGTTCAGGCTGACGGTGGCGTTGCCGCCGGCGGCCGATGCCGCCAGGAAGTTGACCAGGCTGATGCCCGGCACGGCGGCCGAGGTGATGACGGCGTTGTTGACGACGCCGTCGCTGTCGGTGGCGCTCAGGTCGGCGCTTCCGCTGATGCCAAAGGCCAGCGACAGGCTGGCCGGGCAGGTGGCGACGATAGGCGGCGCGGCCGGCACGCCGCAGGCATGCAGCGCGCTGGCGCGGTTGCGCGGGGTCGGCTCGCCGGCGCTGAAATCGGTGCTGTTGTTGTCGGCGTCGGTGCAGCCGGCGGCGGCGCGCAGCGCGGCGGTGGTGTTGCTCAGGGTTGGCGCGGCGGCGCTGCCTTCAAAGTAGCCGGCGGAGCCAAAGCCGATCAGGTCGACATAGGAGCCGGCGGCGGGCGCCGCGCCGGCCAGCGCGCTGACGTTGCCGACCAGCGCCACCTTGCCGGTGGTGCCGCTCAGCGCCAGGGTGCCGATGGTATCCGGTGCCGGCAGGCTGTCGGTGCCGCCGGTGCCGACCGCTTCCTGGACCAGGAAGTACTGGCCGGGCTGCAGCACGGTGTTGCCGGCGAGCTTGGTGACCTGCCAGCTGCTGCCGGTGGCGCTGGCGTATTGCACGCTCCAGCCGCTGATGTCGACGGCGCTGTCGCCGCGGTTGAACAGTTCGATGAAATCGTTCTTGTATTTGGCGCCGGAATTGCCGCCGCCGCCATACACCTGGCTGATGACGATGGGCGTGGCGGCCAGGGCCTGGGCCGACAGGCCCGCCATCAGGGCGGCGGCGATGATGGTGCGCCGGCCAGGCGTGGCGGCGGCCCGGGTGGCCGGTGTAGCGAAGAATTTTTTCATGAACAGTCCTGGAATGTTGGCAAATTGATTTTGAAGCTTGCAATTTGCATATTAAGGGCCGGCCATGACGCCATGATGACGCCGGCTTAGTCCGTTCAGACTAAGCCGGCTGTTGTGACGGCGGCACGTTGTGCGTTGTCGACAATAAAGCGTGATACAATAATAATTGCCGTTCAGGAATGAAATTGTTTTTCCAAGAACGTTTTTCGCCCCTCCCCGCCGAGCGATTTGTTTGTTAAATACGGACATACACGACCACAATGCATACAATCGAACACCTCTGCACCCGCGCGATCCTGGCCGGCTTGCTGGTGACCGGCTATACCAGCGCCATCGCGGTCCCCGTCATTGAAGCTCACAGCGGCCTGCAAACGCACAAGCCGAAGCCGCCGGCTTCCGGAATGGGCAACTGCGTCGGTCAGCCGGTGACCGCCGAGCGCTCCAAACCCAACACCGCCTGGAATGGCGGCGACGACGCGCCGCTGTCGTCCCGCGCCCAGCGCGCGTTGAACGGCGGAGGCAAGAACGACCTGGACAGCTACACCGGCCGCTGCCGCCTGGCCGACGCCAACCACGACGCCTCGGAACCGCTGAACGACGGTCTCGATCCGGACAAGCTGCTGGCCATGCTCGACGAAATGGCGGACGGACGGCGCACGCTGAGCACGGAAGAAGAACAGGCGCTGCTGGACAAGATGGGCAACAACGTCCACGTCGAGCTCGACAGCACCGACAACGAGCTGCATGCCTATATTGGCGACGGCCTGAACCGCCAGGACCTGGGCCAGCTGGCGCGCCTGGATCTGCAGCAGGCGGAAGACGACGGCTTGATTGTGCTGCGCTTCGACCAGAGCGACGGTCGCTACGCACAAGGCAACAGGCGCCAGGCCGGCGACCAGGCCGGCGGCGGCGCTCTTATCGGCTTGGGCAGCACTGCCGCCATCCCCGAACCCGCTACCTATCTGATGTTGCTGTCGGGCTTGGCGCTGGTGGGCTTGGTCCGCCTGCGTCGGCGCGGCGCCTGACACGCCGGCCTAGCGCCGGTAGGGCGCCGCCAGGGGTTCGCCGATGAACACGCCTTGCGCCGGCCACGCCACGCTTTTCCAATACGCCTCGATCGCCGTCTCCCCCGCCAGATAGTGCCGCAGCAGCACGGTGGGCTGGGGGAATTTCTGCCAATAGTTGCACGGCTCGGTCACCGAGCCGTAGCTGGCGGTCGCGCCCGCGTCCAGCCAGCGCAGGCTGCTCATCTGGCCGTCGCTGAGCAGATCGCCCCCGGTCGAGGTCAGATGATCGGCCAACGCGCCCGGCAGGAACTGCAGCGTGTCGAGCTTGGCCACCCGCGCCATGCCGGTCTGGTAGATCATGATGTCGCCCTGCCCTTCAATGCTGTCGGCGCGCAGGTTTTTGATGGTCAGCTTCTTCGATGCGACCGTGCCGGAAGGCGGGAAAAACGGCGCCCGGCTGTTGCGCGGCGTCTCGCTGGTGACCAGGTACCACGCGGTGGCGGCCGGCACGCTGAAGCCGCCCACCATGCCACGTCCGATCAGCGCCTTCGCGCCCTCCACCGACTCGGTCGGCAGCAGCATCGACAGGCGCATCTGGTAGTCCCTGAACGGCTGACCGCCCGGCGCATTGAAATAGCTGCTGGGCTTGCCCGGGCCGCAGGGCCTCTGACACAGCCCCACATCCAGGCCCAGCGTGAAGGCCGAGGTGATCGAATTGCACTCGACCGCATACGGCGCGGTCCACACCATCAACACGGCCTGCACCTGCGGCCCCAGCCCGGCGTCGATCTGCGCCTTCAGCTGGCGGAACTGCTCTGCGTCGAGCTTGCGCGGACGGTTGGGAATGTGCACGTGCACCACGTTCTGCGCCGGCACCTCGCGCGTGGTGCGGTAGTATTCGCCGATCTCGACGCTGCGTGGATCATCGTCGTTGATCACCAGCCCCAGCTGGGCGGCACGCAATTCGGAACCGCTTTGCGGGCGGATCATCTGCGCGCGGGCGGCGCAGCAACTCAGGAGGGCGGCAAGAAATAACAGTGTGCGCAACGCGGGATCCATGGCAGCAGGCGGCGGCGCCGCCCTACTGCGCATTATATCGGGTTCACCGGGGACGGAAAATAAAAACACCCCGCAAACCGTCAGGCTTGCGGGGTGAGAGGAGCGGGCCGCCCGAAGGCGCGGCCGGTATATCAGGCGCTCTTGCGACGGCGGGCGATCACGCCAACCAGGCCCAGGCCAGCCAGCAGCATGGCGTAGGCGTCCGCTTCCGGCACTGCCGATACCACCAGGTTGCCCGAGTAGCTGATCGCGTCGGCAGACTTGATGGTGCCTTCGACCTTGAAGAAGTAGTTGCCGGCGGCCAGATTGGTGCCAGACAGGATCCACAGGCCGCTGTCGACGTCCAGGCTGCCGGTGGCGGCGGCGATCGGCGAACCGACTTTATACAGGTCGAAGCGGCTGAAGTCGATGCCTGCGTTATCGCCGATGCTGACCGACGACACATTGCTGTCGGCGCTGCTCAGGCTGGGAATGGAGAAGTTGAACACGTCCGAGAAGGTTTTGTCCAAGTTGCCTGCGCTAAAGGCGCTGGCCGGACCGAAGTCCGAGGTGCCGTCAACCAGGGTGATGGTGGAGGTGCGCTGGAAATCAGCCGCGCCGGCGAAGGCGCTGGCGGCGGCCAGAACCACGGCCATCAGGATCGAAGTATATTTTTTCATGCTTGTTCTCTATCTTAAAGTGGGCGAATTACGCGGCTTTGCGGCGGCGTGCGACGAAACCAACCAGGCCCAGGCCTGCCAGCAGCATGGCGTAGGTATCGGCTTCCGGTACCGCCAGCGCTTTCAGTGCGATGTTGCCGGAGAAGCTGCCGGCGCTGTTCGAATTGACCTTGCCCACCACTTGCAGGTAGTAGTTGCCCGTGTTCAACACCAGATTCGGCGTGCTCAGCTTCCAGTTGTCGACCTTGCCGGTCGATTTCTGCACACCCGAGTAAAGCAGGGTGCCGGCGCTGTTATAGACCAGGAAATTGGTCAGGTCCAGGCCGACAGCCGCGGTGCTCGAGGTCGAGGTCAGGTCGGCTGACAGCAGGCTCTTGGCGCTGACGTGGAAATTGAAGACATCGGTGAACGTGGCCTGGGCCAGGCCGGTGCTGAAGCTGTCGCCGTACTTGGCGGCGCTTGCGCTCAGGTCGATGGTTTTAGGCGTATGGGTCACTGTCGCCGCGTTAGCGGAGAAAGCGGCGGCGCCCAGCAACAGGGCTGCAACGATAGCGTGTGAAGTTTTTTTCATGCCTGCCTACTATTAGGATTAAAAGATGCCGGGAAGACATCATGCTTGTTGGGAACTGCTCATCTGACGCCAGTATATTACAATTTGCACATTGAAGCTTGCAAATGTAGAACTTTTTTTTTAAAAATTCACCATGGAAATATTTGTCCTCGAACATCCCCATTTTGCCCGGGGAAATAAGAAAAAGCCGGGTCGCCCCGGCTTTTAGAGTGTTGCGCCGCAACATCAGGCGCGCTGGTAGACGTCCTCGAAACGCACGATATCGTCCTCGCCGAGGTAGCTGCCGGACTGCACTTCGATCAGGTGCAGCGGCAACTTGCCCGGGTTCTCAAGCCGGTGGTTCATGCCGATCGGAATGTAGGTGGACTCGTTTTCGGTCAGCAGCGTGATGGTATCGCCGCAGGTAACGCGGGCGGTGCCGCTGACGACGATCCAGTGCTCGGCACGGTGGTGGTGCATTTGCAGCGACAGCTTGCCGCCCGGATTGACGGTGATGCGCTTGACCTGGAAGCGCTCGCCGATGTCGATGCCCTCGTAGCAGCCCCATGGACGATAGACTTTCGTGTGGTGAAGATGCTCGGTGCGGTCCTTGGCCTTCAGGTGATCGACGATCTGCTTGACGCGCTGGACTTGATCCTTGTGCACCACCAGCACGGCGTCGGCGGTTTCCACCACGATCAGGTCCTTGACGCCGACCACGGCCACGATGCGGCTCTCGGCGCGCACCAGCGAGCCGGAGACATTGTCCAGGTAGACATCGCCGCGCTGCACATTGCCCTGGGCGTCGCCCGGCTGCACGTCATGCAGCGCCGACCACGAGCCGACGTCGCTCCAGCCGATGTCGGCCGGCACCACCACCGCGTGCCGGGTGTGCTCCATCACCGCGTAATCGATCGAATCGGACGGCGCGCTGGTGAATGCGGCCTCGTCGAGGCGGCAGAAGTCCAGATCGCGGTAGTCGCCCTTGACCGCCGCTTCGCAGGCGGCCGCCATGGCTGGCTGAAACTCCTTGAGTTCGCTCAGATAGCGGTCGGCGCGGAACATGAACATGCCGCTGTTCCAGAAGAAGTTGCCGGCCGAAACAAAGCCCTTGGCCGTTTCCATATCAGGCTTTTCGACAAAGCGGTCGACCGCAAAGCCGTTGTTGCCGCCAGCGACGGCCTTGCCGCTCTGGATGTAGCCGTAGCCGGTTTCCGGACCGGTCGGCACGATGCCGAAGGTGGCCAGCGCGCCGTCGGCGGCCAGCGCCGCGGCCTGGCCGACGGCCGCGTAGAAGGCATCGACGTTCTCGATCACGTGATCGGCCGGCAGCACCAGCATCATCGCGTCCGGATCGATGGCCGTCAGGTAGTTGGCGGCGACAGCCACCGCCGGCGCGGTGTTACGGCCGACCGGTTCGAGCAGGATGCCCAGCGGGGCGGTCTTGATTTCACGCATCTGCTCAGCCACCAGGAAGCGGTGCTCGTTGCCGCACACCACCAGCGGCGCCATCATGCCGGGATAGCCGGCCAGGCGCAGCGCGGTTTCCTGCAGCATGGTCCGGTCCGACACCAGTGGCAGCAGCTGCTTGGGCAGCGCCGCGCGCGACAAAGGCCATAAACGGGTGCCGGCGCCGCCGGACAGTATGACTGGATAGATTTTCATAGGATTGTAATAGCTTTCTCTTCTCGATTAACTTCGTTACTGTTTTCCGCGCGACGCTTGTTGCGGCGGTCGCGCGCATTGGCCCATTCATCCGAATCGTAGTCCGACACGTGCCGCATCTCTCCAGAACGGTCGACACTGTAGTCTTTGAACACGATCATTTCATCAAGCGAAACATCTGGTAACACGCGGGTATATTCGAACAGCACGCTGCGCACCACGCTAGCGCCCTCGCACACATGGCTGCCATGACCGATCCAGCTCGGGCCGACGATGGTCACGCCCGCTTCGATACGCGAGCCAGAGCCGATGTACACCGGTCCCTGGATGCGCGTGCCCTTCCAGTCGATGCTGGTGTTCAAGCCCACCCACAGCCCCTCCTCCACCTGAATGCCGGGCACGTCCAGATGGGCCACTTCGCCCATCAGCACGCTCTGGCACACTTCCCAGTAATCCTTGACACTGCCGATGTCGATCCAGTTGAACGGCCGCTGCTGCGCGTAAAACGGCAGGCCCTTCTCGGTCAGCAGCGGAAACAGGTCCGAGCCGATGTCGAACTGGCGGTCCGACGGGATCAGGTCCAGCACTTCCGGCTCGAAGATGTAGATGCCGGTGCTGACGAAGTTCGACAGCGCCTCTTCCTTGCTCGGCTTTTCCTGGAACGACTGGATGCGGCCGTTCTTGTCGCTGACCACCACGCCATAGCTCGACACGCTGTCCCAAGGCACTTCCTTGGTCACCACCGAGGCCAGCGCGCCCTTGCGTTTGTGCTCGAACAGCGCCGACTTGATGTCGAGGTCGATCAGCGCGTCACCGCACAACACGATCGTGGTCTCGTCGAAGAAGCCGCCGAAGTTCTGAATTTTCTTCATCCCCCCTGCCGAACCCAAGGGCTCCGGCACCACCTCGCCGTAGTTGTTGGTGTAGCCTTCGAAGGAGTAGCCGATCTGCACGCCGTACTGGTGGCCTTCGCCGAAATAATCCTCGATTTTCTCATGCAAATAGCTGACGTTGACCATGATCTCCGTCACGCCGTACTTGGCCAGATGCTCTATCAGATAGGCCATCACCGGCTTGCCCAGGATAGGAATCATGGGTTTGGGTAAATCATAGGTCAACGGGCGTACACGAGTACCCTTTCCTGCAGCCAATATCATAGCTTTCATGCCATCCCCTCTGTCGATTTCGCTTGAAAATCACACTATATTGTCAAGCAAGTAATTCTGTCGCCCGCCAGGCAAGATCGCCCTGCTGGCATTAAAACCACTTCAAATCGCTCAATTAGGTATGGCTTGGGCAATGCGCTCGGCGATCGCCCGCATCCCTTTGTCGCTCGGATGGGCAGCGACCCCTTTGTCCGCGATAGTCCGTTGATTGCCCGCGACATTGGACCGAATGGCCTGGAGGCCAGAGATATCGACAAACGTCCCCCCGGCAGCCTTGCAACTGGCGGCGATAATGGAGTCCTTCGGTTTGGACGTCCACCACGTGCTCACGCACAGCAGCTTCCCATTTGACGGTCGCAGTCCCTTCAAAGTCCTGGTGTAGCCGTCAGCAAAAGCCTCGGCGCCAGGCGCGGCCGGATTGTAGTTATCGCCCAACTCGACCACAACAATGTCGGCTTTTTGCGCAAGCTGCTGTACCGTGGCAGGCAACACATAGTCGGCGGGACTTTTTTCCAGCGTCGAACCGGACAAGGCATCGGCTTTCCATTTCACGCCCTTTGACCGCTCAGTCAGCAGTTGAGCCAACTGGCTAACGAAATCATCTTCAGCCGTGGTCGCGGCCATACCCCAGTCACCAAACCACCCCAAGGCCTTCATCGGCGCGTGGCGTGTGATGGAATTCCCAAACACAAAAATACATTTTTCACCGGTACCGCAATCACTAGCTTGTACGGCCGCTGGCACAAAGCTGGCGGCTAAAATGACGAGACCGCATATCGCATTTAAGATTTTCGTAGATTTCATGATTTTTCTTCAAAAAGTAGAGACGCGTGGCGCCGGCAAAAGGCGATTTTTAAAAGTACTCAACACCTTTTGATTCATGCGCTTTTCAATCAATAAATAAATCAAGTGCGCAATCGGTACCACGACCAAGATCGTGCCTCCAAGAATCAAGCCTGGAGAGCGCAGGCCCAATTTGAACAGCGTTAAACACACCATCGGAGCGATGATGGGATGAACCAAGTACAAGGAATAAGAACTGTCTCCGAGGCGGACCAGCAGCTTTTTCAATCCAGGCCAACCGTCCAATCCCAGCGAAAGCATAGCGGCAACGATGAGTACAGCTTCCAGTTTAAACGATCCGACACTCGATCGGACAATCTGGTTCAGATCAGGGAGCGCGATTGCGGCGACGCTGCACACCAATAGCAGCGCCGCAATGAGTGGGGGAAGTCGAAGGTTCTTCATGTACAAAGAAGCAAGAACCATACCCGCGACAAACAGCAAATTTAAGTTACTGAAAACAACTACTGTAAAAGCGCTCTCCGCAGGCAACACTAAACCCAATGAGCACAAGAAAATTATGCTCAAGGATGCGAAAACAAGCGGTGACTGCCTCAGCACAAGCGCCAATGAAAATACATAGTAGAAAAACATTTCATGCAGCAGCGTCCAACCCACGCCATGAATTGGCCGGACCTCGCCATCAGCGTTAAACATGGGGAACAAAGCATAGGAAGCAATCGTCTTTAACATATCTGGCCGGTTATGGAGCACTGCGGCGGGGATTGCGAAAACCAGAACAATCTTGATTGTTGTAATGAGCCAATACAGCGGCAATACGCGAGCATATCTGCGGATCAGGAAGATTTTGGCTCCGTCGGCACTCCGCGCCAATTTATTCCCGGAAAGCAACATGACAAAACCACTGATGACAAAGAAAATGGGGACGCCAATCTCACCACCGTGCCAGACACTGACGGCCACATTGACACGCTCATGCAGATAGAAGGTGATATGCGTAATCAGTACCAAGCCTGCGGCGGCAAAACGCAGAATTTGAAGATTGTCCGACCGCGCATTCAGTACCTTATCTAGCATCTATATTTCCTTGAGGAAAGTAATTGCGCCTGGCAAACGCTTCAATTCGCCGCACCGCAGCATGTTTGCTATGCTACAGTATAATAGAAACAACATCCACAACGGAGGATGTTTTTTTATCATCGATGATGATAAAATGCCATCAATCATGGGCGAGCAATTGACATCACAACAACTGAAGGCCGCACAGCTCCCGCATGAACCCAAAGCGTGACATACAATCACACACCACATCGATCGTTGACAATGAAGGGATGTCCATGAGTACATCAAAAGCAAGGCTTCAGTTTCTCGACGCTCTGCGCGGCATAGCCGTCTTTTTAGTCATCTTTAGCCATATCATGCATGAGCGTTCGCAATTGGCCCAACTGATCGACGCCAACTACTTTCAAATCGGCCAAGCCGGCGTCTCGTTATTTTTCCTGATCAGCGGCTACATCATTCCCAAATCATTGAACGCATCGCCCAGCCTCCAAGTGTTCTGGCTGCACCGTTTTTTCCGGTTGTACCCGGCGTATTGGGTGTGCCTGATTGCTGTGCTGCTGTTCGCCAGCGCGGGCTTATACCATTTTCAGGAAACCATCACCCCGTTCGGCATGGCAGTCAATTTCACGATGATGCAGGGATTCGTCGGCATCAAAAATGTGATCAATGTCTTCTGGAGCCTGAAGTTCGAAATGGCGTTTTATTTCTTGATGACGGTCATCTCAGTGACAGGCATGCTGAAGCGCCCTTTCCTTATTTTTGTGGGCTATTCCTTGCTCACGGCAGGACTGGCGCTAGGCATGAAATTCGGCATGCATAAATTTTTCGCGTACGGTGTCTTCAATCTGGAATTGATGCTCCTGGGCTGGGTTCTGGCCGAATGGCATATGAAAAGGCTTGCAGGCAAATACGCCGCCGTCAGCGTTGCGCTGGGCCTGTTGACAACAATGATTGCGGCCTACGCAGCTTTCGCCGGCAGGACCGAGGAACTGGCCGTCGGTACGCTGAGCCTGGTTCCCATGGCGAGCGCCTGGGGCGCGAGCATCGTGTTCTTTGTTGCCACCCTGTTGACCACCGAATACGTCCGCTGGCCGCGCTGGTTGGCATGGATGGGCACGGTCAGCTATTCCGCCTATCTGCTGCACCCCATCGTCATCGGCGTCAGCCAAAATCTGATACCGGTCGGTCCGTTGCTGATGTGCACGCAGTTCGGTCTGTCCTTTGTGCTAGCTTGGCTGGGTTATCGCTATATTGAAACGCCATCTATCGCCTACGGCAAGAAGGTTGGCAACCGTTTTATACCGGCCGCGCGGCAGGCTGCCCGCGTCTGAGTTAGACGATATATCTGGCCAAGCGTGGCAACGTTTTTCTGAACGCCCAGACTGAGAGTGCCGAGGCCGCAAACACAACGCAAGGCAGGACCATTTGCGGCATCGGTACCAATTTCGGCAAAAATTTGAGCCAGAAAACGTGGCACAGGTAGATACCCAGCGTACATTCGGATAGCCAGCTGACGTTGAACGACGGCGGCAGCTGCCACTCTGGCAGCAGCGTCACGGCCGCTGCGGACACGCCCAGCAGATAGGGAACGCCTATGCCACGCATCGACAGGGTAAACCACACGATCGTCAGCAGCACCGCCGCCACCAACGCCAACTGCACGGGGCGCGCCAAGACCTTGCAATTGGCGAAAAACACTCCGAGGAACACTGCGGCAGCCGCATGCATATACTGCGCATACGGGTAATTCAGCGCTAGCGAAGGGCCGCGCCACAGCCTGCAGGAGAGCAGCAAGCACAGCGCCAGTGTCACGCTGCCATATGCCAGAGTTCGCTCGCCCAGCGGCCGCTTGACCCGGTCAAACAGTACAATGACAATCCAGATGAAGGGCAAGTACCACAAGTGCACGCTGCTGCCGAGCAGTACGCCCGCGACCAAGCCATGGTCCAGTGGTACAAAAGGTTCATGTTTCGCCAGGTTCAGACAGCCAAAGAATATGAACCACACTAGCCACGGCAACAGTAATACTCGTGCGCGCTGCGCGACCGGCTTGGGCGGCGTGCTGCCCAAGGTGGCAAAATACATGGAAATAATGATGAACGCGACAAGGCCAGCGTAGCCGATATCCTGACCGGGTATTGCAATATTATGGAACCAGACGATACCGAACGCGCTGACGATACGCAGCACTTCGATTTCCTGGCGGCGAGCGGCGCGCGGCGCGCCGGTCCTGGGCTCACCTTCGGCATATGCCTTGTCGAATGTAGAAATCATCTGCTGTTAGGCGCTGCGCGGCGCTGCCGCCGCGCACTGGCTTACACCGCGTCCTTCCAATTCTCTTGAACCAACTGGCGGGTACTGCGGATGTTGCCGCGACTGGAGGCACCAAACACGATCGATTCGATGTTGGGCTGTTCGCAAACCCAGTCGATCGCCTCTTTCGGCGGAATCGCGCCCGATGCGAAGACCGACATCGCGATCGCGCGGAACTTACGATTGCGCAATGCGTCCTCGTATGCCTCAACGCCGCCGGACACGCGGAAGCCAATCTTGTTGATGTTCGAGCACACGATGGGATTCTCTATGCCCAGCTCATCCAGCACATCGAGCAGCTTAGGCAAGTTCATCGTGATGAATCCCGGCTCGGCGTTGTAACGCTTCTTCACGTGATCCGCGAAAATCGAAAACGCCTCCTTGAAACCCAGGCCCAGCAGCAGGTCGACCACGACGTTCTGCAAAAAGATGACCGGTGTCTTCAATCCTTGGAACATCTTCATTTCAGCATCGATCAACAGCGTGGTGATGCCTTCGATGTCCTTGCGCGCCAGCGACATGCCGCCCCGCAGAGCCGCGTCCAGGAAGCCCTCGTCCGGCATAAAACGCTTGATCGCGCCCATCATGCCATAGTCGGTCATTGCGTTGGCGTACTTGTGCGCGTAAGGCATGCATGGGTAGAACGAGAAATCAGCGTAGCGCTCAGGCTGAGCACGCACTTTGTCGCAAACCTCGGCGATACGCTCGTGGGTTGTGCACATGAAAGTCTTGATGCCCTCGTCATAGGCGATGTCCAGCACCTCCATGATGGCCCCCGTGTCCTGAAAACGCATGGCTTGCGCCCGTGCTTTTTCTTCGGACATATGATTAACACCAAAGAATTGGTTGTCACCAAACAGCAAACGATCCATAACTTACTCCCTCAATTTATTCCGTGACGATGCGTGACAATTACAGACCAAAGAAACCGCGTTTTTTGCGCACCGGCTCAAACGTCGCTCCTTCAGCCAAGGTCGAAGGCCCTTTTTCCGCATCGGCTATCATCAGCGCGATCACCTTGTCGGTCGCGGCGGCGCTGGCGAAGGAATTCACGTTGTCGGCACGCGATTGCTGAATGCTGCTAACAAAGTAATCCAGCTGGGCGGTGTATTCCTCTCCACGCAGATAAAAGTCGACCGGCTCGGTCAGCTCGGTGGTGTAACGCACGTTCCAACCGACTTTATAGCCCTCGGGAATAACGGCGTCTTCGCGCAGGTACACTTGGCACTCTTGGCGGTCGGCATAGATACGGCCGGCCGGACCTTGGATCGTGATCTTGGTACTCATCTTGCGGTACGACTCATCGCTCCAGTTGACCGATACCTGAGCGCTTTTGCCACCGTCGAAATACAGGGTGCTGTAGACTTCGTCGTCGGTGTCCTTGGAGAAGACTTTATTCAGCACGGTACCGCCGACCCCCTTGGGCGCGCCAAAGTACCAGTTAACCAGATTGATCGGGTGTGCCGCGTAGTCGTAGAGGCAGCCCCCGCCCTCGGATCGCTGCGTACGCCAAGTCGAGCCCTTGGGTTTCAGCACCACAGGGCCATAGGCCTCGGCCAGCACATGGCTGACCTCGCCAATGACGTTGGCGTCGAGCAGACGCTTGACTTCCTGGAACGCACCGACAAAGCGGCAGTGGTAGCCGACTTGGTTGACCAAGCCTTTTTTCTGGGCTAACGCAGTCAATTCCTCGGCATCAGCCACCGTCAGGCAAAACGGCTTTTCGCAAAATACATGCAACCCGCGTTCCAGCGCCGCGCGAACCATGTCGGCATGGAAGCCCGATGGCGTGGCGATCAATACCGCGTCGAGCTCGACTTCTTTCAACATCAGGGCGTAATCCGAATAGGTTTTGACGCCCGTGTATTTGTTCAAGACATCCAGCAGGTAGGCGGTGCCGTCACAGACCGCCACCAGTTTCACATCCTTGTGAGCATTGATCATCGCGTGGTGCGACAAGCCCATTTTTCCCAGCCCGACTACGGCAACTCTAACCATTTTTCACCTCATCAAAATATTTATCAATGCAAAAAAATTCACCCCTGTCCGGCTATTTGCCCAGGCAAATAGCGCAGCAGCAGTTGTTCGTACTGGCCAGCGACGTGCTCCCAGGTAAATTCTTCAAAGAAGCGACGCTTGCTGTGCGCTCGCAGGCTCTGCAACACCTCCGGCGACTCCAGCAATTTCTCGACGCAGGCGCCAAAACTGGCGGCGTCACTGAAATACACGGCCGCCCCCTGCGCCACCCAGCGGTTATAGACGTTGTCGTGCGCGATCACGGCGTTGGTCGCAGCCATGGCCTCGACCAGCGACGGATTCGTGCCGCCAACGGTATGACCATGCACATAAGCGAGGCTGTGGAAGCGCAGCGCCTGCACCACCGCAGTGTCATAAATCGCACCGGGAAACACCACTTCATCGCTGGCCGCCGCCAGTACCTGACGGTGGTAATCGTCGATGTCCGGTTCATACTTGCCCAAGATTACCAGTTTGCAACCGCGCCGCTTGGCGGAAAAACCCTCGACCATTTCCAGGATCGAGTTTTCCGGGATGGGCCGTGCGATCAGATTCAGATACTGCCCCGGCACTAAGCCCAACGCGCGCACCGCATCTTCAGGCGCGTCGGCGACCGGATCGGCGCCATAAGTCAGCGTGCTGACCTTGCGCTGCGGCGCCCGGGTCAGCAGATGGGTCTCGATTTCGGGATGGTCGGCGATCAGGTGATTGCCGACGAAGCAGCCGATCCGTTCGTTGACATACAGAATGGTTTGCTTCATCCATCCCCAACGCGCGCGCGACCACTCGATCCCATCCATATTAATGACGTTAGGGATGCCTTTGATGCGTTGCAGCGTATTGAACACCGCAGTGTTGTACCCAAAAGTCAGGCACAAGTCCTTGGTCCGGCAAGCGTGCTTAATCGACTTCAGGTCGAACTGGGAGGTGCCTTTCCAACCGCCGGCCTCGATCGGAATGGAAACGCGTTCGATGCCACGCCAGACATCCTCGACAATGGGGCCACGCCCCTTTGTCTGGCAGTAGACGATCACTCGCCAGCCCTTCCGCACCAAAAATAACGCAATATTTTCCGCTGCGGTTTCAAATCCGCCATAAGCGGCCGGCACGCCATGGGTGCCTAGTATTCGTACAGTTTTTCTCATTTTTTCATATCTGTTATTGCATCACACACGGCATTTTTTGCGCAGCGCAGCATTTAGTCCGGTAATTTTAACACCAAGACAATTAAACTGAGCAAATGCACAAGTAAATTTCAATGATTCATTTTCGATTCAGCGCTCGATAGCGCGCCGCCACAGCCTCGGCAGCGACGTCCCAGGAAAACTTCTGGGCCTGTGCCAGTCCGCGCGCGCGCAGGTCCGCACGGGTGGTCGGTTCGGTCACCACCCGCCGAATGGCGTTCGTCAGACCTTCGACATCGGTGGAGCCGACCAGCAAGCCAGCCGTTTCCACGACTTCGGTCAGGGCCGTGTTGTTGGCAACGATCACCGGCGCGCCACTGGCCATGGCTTCGAGCGGCGGCATGCCGAAACCTTCAGCCAGCGACGGATAGATAAAGGCCATGCAATGACGGTAGAGCACCGGCAATTCCGCTTCAGCAACATCCTCCAGGATCAATACTCGGTCGCGGAAGCGATTGCCCGCCACCTCATTGAACATCGCCTCGAAGCCGAAATCCTTCTGTCCCACGATGACCAGCTTGGGCGCATCGTCCCCCAGTTGAGCGTAGGCCTTGAGTAGCGTGACGTGGTTTTTGCGGGGCTCCAGGCGGCCGACGGTAAGTAAATATTCACCAGATGCCAGCCCGCGCCGTGCCAGCATGGCCTCGCCGTCCTGTCCGGGATAAAAGCGCCGGTAATCGACACCGTTGGGGGTGACGGTAATCTGCTCCGGACGCATGCGGTAGCGCCGCTCGATTTCTCCCTTGGAGAACTGGCTGACCGTAAATACATGCTCGGACTGGAAAGCGGCCAGCCGCATCAGCAAACGCGAACGTAAGCGGAAGAAAGGTTGGAAGAATTCCGGATGGCTCTCAAACAACACATCATGGATCGTTACCACCGTCTTCGACAACGACGGCAACGGGATAATATATTGCGAATGCATCAAATCCAGCCCCAGTTTGCGCTGCAGACGGGGCAGCTCCCAGGTCAACCGCCTGATCGCGCCGGTATGCGGCAAATGCTCCACTCTGACGTTCGGCAAATTGAAGGATGGATAGTTGCGTTTGAACTCGTCGACCTTGTCCAGCAGGCCAACAAACTCGATCTCCGGGCACAACTTCGCCACCCGGGAAAACACCTCCAGAACGTGCGAACGCGATCCCTGAAAGATCCCGTCCACCACATGCAAGTCCAGACCTACTCTCATTTTATATACCCCGTTATTTTCTAAGCTGTTGTCCGGATAGGCCGATGCGCGTCGATCGCGCGCCGCATGGCGGCCATTGCGGCAGATACCGCCTGCAGGGAGAACTGCTCGCGTCCGCGCACCCTGGCCGCGGCGTCGATGGCCGGCGCCTCCAGCCCCTCGATGATTTGATCGGCAAACGTTTGCGGGTCGGCAGCGACCCGGCACAATGACCGCAGCGATTGCGGCAAGCCGGCCACCCCTTGCGGCGTGCTAACGATAGGACGCTCGGTCATCAGCATATCCAGGGTTTTGACATTGACGCCGCTGCCGGACAATACTGGATTGAGCAGCAAGCCTGCCGCAGCCATCAGTCCAGGCGCGTCGGCGACGTTTGCGCGCAATTCCAGACGCGGGTCGGTATCGACCAGCGCGGTCACTTCAGCCAGCGGCATCGAACCGGCAATGGTCAACGGCACGTCAGGCCTCCGCTGCCAGACCAGTGGCATGACCTGCTCGACCAGCCAGCGCACTCCACGCACATTATTGGGCGCGCGCAGATTGCCCAGAAATAGCAATTGCGCACCAACGGCAGTGGTGGCCGCAGGCGCCGCGTCGAAAATAGCCTCTGGCAGAGGCGGCAGCCAGTGGCCGTTGCGAATACCTTCCGCCTGCCATATCTTCATATCATCGGCCGAAATATCAAAAGTGATTGCGGCAACCTTCATCAGCGAGAGCTCATATGCATGCAGATGCCAGCGCGCCAAGGTCCACGCCAAACGATTCTTGATACTGCTGGCAGCGGCAGCCTGGCCAGCAAAATAAGCGTGCTCGATATTATGCGAACGGTAAAACAGCGGTACATCCAACCGGGCGCTCAATTGGCGCGCGAACACGCCGCCATAAGGTGAGTCCAGCAATACCGCTTGCGGTTGAAATGCGCGCACGGACCGCATCAGCGGTCCTTGATCGGCACTATCGGCCCATCTTGCGGCCGCGTGAGACGGGATGCCGTTCAATATGCGCCATAAGCGCCGACCATCCTGACGCCAGCCGCGACGCTTGACGATGACCTGCACGGTCTCCGCCACCTGCTCGACCGCCCGCAGATGCTCCGCGGTGGGCTGGTCATAGTCGTCGCACCAGCACACGAGCATCACCGAGCAGCCCAAGCGCTGCAACGCACGCATGCGCCGCCACACGTCCGCCCTGCCGCCGTGATTTGGAGGATAAGGAAACTCCTGCGCGACAATCACCAGACGCAAATTATCATTCACCATGCGGCGCCGCCGAGGTGTAGTTCATATTGGATATCATTTACTCTCCGACCAAAAAAATTCCGCGTCTATACCGCTTGCTCCTCGTCAACGCCGCAGATACCGCGGGGCGACAACATAGCATGTCCCTCAGAAAGACACCACGCGATTGAATGGCTGGAGACTCACTTTTGCGTTCCGAATACCTGTTTCACTTTTTCCAGATACGAAAAACCGAATTTCTTGGTTGGCTCGATAAAAGAACCCTCTCCGAATTCATTCCAGCAGCAAATCACCCCCATCTTTTTGGTCTTTTCAGGCTCACTGAGCATCACCGCACGTGCGGCCTCCAGGTGTTTCTGGAACTGGACAGGATCGGCGATGGACATGTCATGCATAGGATCCGGGCTGGCCCCCCAAGGCCGGTGGTCCCATCCGGAGAGCATCGGCACCACGTAAATTCCCTCGACGTGACTCAGCATGTATTGCCACTGGTCGTCATACCCCTGGGCCAGCTCGGCATAGGAGCGGGTTTGCTGGCGTCCCCCGGCAAAACGCTTCAACGCCGGTCCATGCAGGTTATACGAAGAAAATCCGGTCCAGCCGCTCTGACGCGAATAATCCACGCCGTTGGGGCCGTTCGAAACCCCGCCAATAAAGGAAACCCCGCCAAGACCTGCATCCTTGAATATTTGATCGCCTATCGCCAGCAACTGTGCCGTGGTCATACCCAGCTTGGCCGCATTCTTATTTAACAAGCCAGCGGAAAAAATAAACACCACTGGTTTGCCGTCCACTCTCAAATACTCTTTGCGAAACCCATAACGATCAGCCCAGAATTGAAAGATGGTTTTGAACTGTTCCAGGCTAAACATGTAGTCGCTGTGACTGGTCCACATGATCGCAAACTGCACGTCATGACGATCCTTCGCTCGCAAATAAGCATTTAGCGCATGATCCAGATGGGTCTTGTTGTCACTCCCCCAATACCAGTCAAAGACCACGTAATCTATGCCGTATTGATTCATCCAGCCGAGTTGTTTCTCCATGACAGGAATATCCCCCTCGGCGTACCAACCTAGCATCGGTTCGCGCTCGGGAAACGGTTTGATCTTCTCCCACGGATAAGGAAACGGTCCACCCATTTGATTGTCTTTCCATCCGGGGAAGTAATAAACACCAATTTTAAAATCATTGGCCGCATACGACGGCGGCAGGAAAGCAATGCTCAGCACCAGCAAGGCAAATACCTTCAGCAAGCTCCGGCTGATTTTTCGGTAATACAACTGTGTCAGGTTCATGATGAAGCCTCCTGTCAACTAAGATTGGTCCGATCGCCGATGGCGACAAGTTCATTTAGGTTGCGCGCGGGGCAACTGCAGCATGCCACGCAGTGCCGAGTACGCTTGCGGCCAACGATGTCGATAGACAAATTTGGCGATATCAATCAGGCTGTAGACGATCACCGTGAACAGGTGACGCGCGTGGAAGCGCGCCGTGAAGCGCAATCTGTTTTTAAACAGATAATAAATCGAGAGCGTCGAGCCGCCACTGGCAGATGTGCCAATGGATGCGCCCTCTTTGTGATAAACCACGCTGGCGGGAGCATAACCGAGCGAGAATTGATCTCGCCCTCGCGTGCACCAATCTATCTCCTCGAAATAGAGAAAATAGTCTTCGGTCATCAATCCCACCTTTTCAACAAAAGCCCGCCGTACCAGCATCGCTGCACCGATGACGTAAGAAAGAGAAGCCTCGACTACCGAAGGTGTCACGGGGATGGCAGAAAGCGGCTCGAACGCGCCCACGTGTACCGAGCTGCCCTTAGCCGGAGAGTAACGTGCCCCGCCGAAGGCCTGAACCTGATCGCGCTGGTGATAGTACACCAGGGTAGAACCGCACAGGCCGATGCCGGCATCCTGCTGCATGCGAGTAATCGCCTGCGCCAATGCGTCAGGTTCAACAGCGGTATCGTTGTTTAACAGCCAGATGTATTCGCAAGCGGGGTCGCCCATCGCATAAGCTATGCCCGGATTGTTACCACCCGCAAAGCCTAAATTGCCTCCGTTGTGCAACAGCACAAAAGTATGATCGGTGCTAGGCCGTACTTGGTCCGACAGCCGGTCGATTTCGGTCCACGCCAAGGGCCCAAACCGGGTATCGGCCCACAGGCATAATTGAGTAACCGAATCGTCGTTCGACGCGTTGTCGCAAACTACCACACGCAAATCGACCCCAGTACTGCCCAGCAAACTCTCAACGCACTCCAGTGTATCCCGCCAGCCGTTCCAGTTCAGGATGATGACAAATGCTTTGGGGAGGAGACTCGCCATCAGCATACTCCTCCGAGATGCCGGGGCTTCGCAGCCCGCGCCTCGGGAACAAAACAATTGGCGAATATGACTATCATAAACACGAATATCAACACGCTATAGGTATTCATGAATTCCGGCTGGGTGATGCTCAGCCCCATGGAAATAGGGAAAAATGACAAGCAAGCGAGCAGCGTGACCCTATACTGGTCGCTGATCACGGACAAGCCTTGGCGCGCGCCGTTCCAGGAGCGCCAATACAAAATCAGCAGGCACAACAAACCAGGAATGCCTAGCTTGAGTGCGATGAACAGGTAGCTGTTGTGTATATATCGCACATGCTCAAAAAACAAGCGCAACTCGTGTACCCAAGGCCGATATTCACCGCCCATGCCGACCCCAACCAAGGGAGTTCGCCGCAACGTGATCAAAGCCTCTGTGTTTTCCAGTTCGCGCCAACCGTAGGAGGACTTCTGCCCACCTTCATTTTGAACGCTGATCAAACGACTGCCGATATTTTCCAGCACCGATGGCTTCACCACCGCCAAAGTGCCCACACCAAGCACGGCCCCCAACGTCATCATGATCAGTAACTTGGCGGAACGACCGCTACCGATAAAAAATACCGGTATCAAGATACCAATAAATGTCCAAGCCCAGAGCCCGCGGCCGAAATTAACATAGAGGCCCGCCAGCAGCAGTAGCATCATGGGGCCGGCGACCAGCAGACTGACGCGCTTGTACAGCATCTGCAACATCAGCCAGATAACGGCCCAGGATACAAACAAAAATCCCGGCATCTGCACCCGCGTCACTTCCTCGCCAAGGCCCGAGGTGGTGCCCAGCGATGCCACCAGGCCCACAGCCACCACCTGCACCCCCGTAACCCATTGGAAAAGGGCCAGGCCCACCACCGTCAGCGCGATGCCAACTATGACCCGCACCAGTTTGGGAATGCTGTCCTGCTGGCCAGCGGTCATGCGCCATAGAATGGGCAGCCACAGCCAATAAAGAAATGCCCGCCCGTCGCGGTAAATATTCGGCACCTTGTTATGGAAATAGAAAATGGCCATGCCAAAAGACACAGCAACGATAATGGCAAATACCCACATCACCGTCGACAGGCGCGATGGCAATGGCGGCGCCATCTGTCTGGTACTCCATATCCGGAACGCAAGGACCATCATGGTGCCGACGGTGGCAGCATCGGCCAGCTTGAAATCCGGCGCTACGATTGCGATCAGCACATACACGCCGAAGCCTACCCAAGGCCAGATCCATAACATGCAGACATAAGCGACTGCGGCGGCCATGCCCAGATTCAGCCACCACGGCAGCATGACGCAGCATAGACCCAGAAACGCGGAGACCAGAAACACCGGCAACCAGAACACCAGCAGGGCCTTTAGACGAGCCCTGGAGAACAAACTCCCCAGTGCCGAGGAAAAACCGACGGAATAGCTGCGCAGTGTGTTCATATTATTTCCCCGTCGCAGCGCCAAGCACCTGCGTCAAGCTGGCCTCATAGCGCCCCAGACGCTGCTCGACCCGTTGCAGCCCTGCCCGCACCTGGCCGCGCAACTGTTCTCGCTGGCTGAAACCGTTACCAATCTTGGCGCAGACCGTATCCTCGCTGTCGACCTTGCAGTCGGCGATGGTGTCGTAGCCCAGCGTGCCGAACAGGCCGTTGAACTTGCGGCTGTATGCCATCGGCACCACCGGCACACCCGACGAAAACGCCGCGATGCAGGCGTGCATGCGCGCGCCGGTAAAGTAGTCGAGGCCGGCGATGTAGGACTTCGCTTCGCTCGGACGGCTGAACACCGGTGCCACGATCACACCGGGGAATTCCTCGGCCAGCGCCAAACCGCGTACGTAGTCGTCCTCGCTCGGCATGTGCGGCTCGATCACGTGGCCGACCAGATGCACCTCCACATTCGGCAGCGCCTGGAAGTGCTTGATCAGGCGACGGATGGTCGACGGATAGTCGATGCTCAGGCCGAACTGGTTGCCGCCGGTATAGCCGCCGTTGAACAGCAGGCCGGAGACGTTGATACCGACCCGGGTCTTCCCGTTGTCGGCGAACAGCTTGGCCTTGAACGGCAGGCGGAAGGCGACGTCGATGGCCTCATCGGTATTCTGCGTCACATCCAATTGCTTCAGATAAGCACTCGACAGGTTGTCGCGTGCGAACACGCGGCGACAACGCCCCATCACCTGCTTGGCAAGCATGCGCGCCGCCACGCCATCGAACGGGCCGATGGTCTGCGGCGCCAGGATCAGCGGCTTGCCCAGGCTGCAGACGATGTTCTTGCTGAGCCAGTAAAAGAAGAAACGCTTGAAGCCATAGATGTCGGCAAAGCTGTCGCCCTCGCCAATGTCGATGACCAGGTCGCAGCGCTTGATTTGTTCGCGGAAGCTGGAACGGAAAATTCGCACGCGCTGGTTCTCCAACACATGGCCGGCTTCGGCCAACTCGGCCGCCAATGCCGGCAGGTTTTCGGTGCCGGAACCGAGCACGATGAAGCGCACGCGCTGCCCCAACGACTCGGCCACGCCACGCACGATCGCGATGTTCGATTCAGTCAGCGCTCCGACGCCAAGGTTACCTGAGGATAAAGAATGCCAGAGCAAGCCAACCGTGATCATATATTTTCCTTTTACAACTCAGTGAAGGGGACAAACAGGGATTTATCGCATCCGGTGCCGCGCCTTATGGGCGACGCGGCGTGCCGACGAAACGCACGCGTGATTGCGCGGGCAGCGCGTCGACAATCTGCCGTACGAACTGGTCTTGCACCTGAAACGCTGCCTGAGGATCGTTGGAAATCGACGACACACGGAAAATCAAGCCATCCGGAATCTGGCCGCGGAAACCGTAGCTCAACTGCGCGAACTTGGTGTCGTAACCGCCCAGCACGACCTTGTCCGCCATCGTCGTCCAATAGGTGACCGGCTCATTGCGGCTGCCCAGCGAAGTCTGCAGACGCTTGACGCGCAACTCGCCCAGATTGGTCATCAAGATGCCCTTGGTGGCCGACGCCAGGTTGAACCCTTGTGCGGGATAGCAAACTTCCGGATAGTGCAGCTGCAGGCCGCTGGTCTGGTCCGCACCATAGGCGATCGACAGCATGATGCGTTCACCGTTGCGGTTGATGTAGTTGCGCGACAAGGTGTGGGTGTAGATTTTCGCCAGCTCGCTGGCCGCTTCCGGATTAATGACCTGCGCCATCAGTTCCTTTTCCTCGGTCCAGTCGCCAAAAGCGGTTGGAATCTCGTGCTCCAGCACCAGCGGCGGGCGCACGTCGGCAAGCCGCTCGGTCGGCGTCATGATCTTGGCCAGCACGGCGGACGACACCATCAGCACGCCCGCCACCAGGCTGATACGCAAAGTCTGTTTCATGGCGGGGTTCCTGTGGGAGAAATGCTGCGCAGCTGGCGGCGCGAGACGAACCATTGCAGCAGCGTGTCGATGCCGAGTATCAGGCTCAGTGCGCTGATGAACAGCACCATGCCCGCAAACCCGTGCAGGAAGCCCTGCCCCGCGGCATCGCCGAAATAATAGGTGATCAGGGTCAACACGATGACGCGGATCACATTGGCCGAGAAGGAAATCGGAATGATGAACAGCGCCAGCGTGATGTTACGGAAGGCCGACGTGTGGCGCACCACGTTCAGGTAGAACAGGCCCAGCGCTTCGAGCGTCAGCAGCGTCTGCAGGCCGGCGCAGGCGTTGGCCACCAGCAGCTGGTACTGGCCGATCTGCAGGATCACGCCGGCCCGGGCGATCGGGTAGCCTGCCGCGTACAGCAACTGCTCGGTAGCCCACGACACCGCCATTTTCATCGGCATGGTCAACATGATCACCAGCTCGGCCGGCAGCGGTATCATGAACAGCATGAAGAAGAACGGGAACCACTGCACGCGCAGTGCGGTCCAGCCGCGCAGGATCAGCACCAGCGACGCGGTCAGGCAGATGAAGGAACCAATTTCCAGGATATAGATCTGCTGCGAACGGCCGACGATGTAGGCCAGCAGGCCGGCGGTGAACGGCAGCCAGCCGAAGCGGGCGCCGCGGCCGCCGGCGCTGCGCGCCAGCATGTCCGGCCACTGGCGGTAAAGCAGCCAGCACGACAGCGCCAGGATGATGGGGCCGTGGGCCTGGTCTTCCGTGGCCCAGACACCCGTAAACAAACGATAGAAACTGGGCACGAACAGGCTGGCCATGCCCAGCAGGACCGGCCACAGATCGGCCAGACCCACCTTCCAGCCGGGTACGCGCACGCTGCTGGCGGCTTGTGTGACCGAATCCTGCATCAGAACTCAACCAGTACCGAACCGACCACCTTGGAACCGCTTTGCAACAGCTGTTCGGTCATCGTGTTGATATCGGTGAGCAGGGTTTCATTTTTGCGCGCCACCAGCAGCACGCCGCCGGCGCGGGCGGCGATCGACAGCAAGTCGGCGCCGGTCGCATAGGCCGGCACGTCATACAGCACGACGTCGTAGTTCTGTTCCAGCGTGGCGTTGAGCGAGCCGAAGGAAGCGCGGCTCAGCAACTCCTGCGGATTCGGCGGCAGCGTGCCGGCCGGCAACACCGACAGCGAGACGAAGGAGTCGATCCTGGCCACGGCCTCCGTGCCGGCGCGGCCGGCCAGGATGTCGGACAGGCCAGCGCGCGCCTGCAGGTCGAAGATTTCGTTCTGGCGCGGACGGCGCAGGTTGGCGTCGACCAGCAGCGTGTTTTCGCCCAGCTGGGAAAACACCACGGCCAGGTTGGCGGCAAAGATGCTGACGCCGTCACCCTGGTTGACACCGACGATGGCCAGCGACTTGCGGCCGCTGGCGAACCAGCGCAGCATCAGCTGGCTGCGCACGGCGCGCAGCGTTTCCACTTGCGGGCTGAACGGGCGGAACGCCGCCGCCAGCTGGTTGGAGAACTTGGTCTCGCCCTCTTGCAGATAGGGGTAGTCGAACTGGCGCGCCAGCACCTGCTGGATGTCCTGCTCGGTGATCAGGCCGAGGCGCTGGGCCGCTTCGCCGAAGCGGATGCCCAGTTCCTTTTGCATGCGCAGCACGCGTTCGGCGTTTTCCGGCGTGATTTTGCCGGAGGCCAGCAGCAAGCCGCCGATGCTGGAGTCGCCCTTGCGCGGGATCGGTGGGACCGGATTGACCGGCGAGACAAGATTGGGAGTGGTGGTCATGGAAGGTTCCATCTCTGATTAATTCAGGCGCAAAGTGCTACGGCGGAGGAACAGGCCCTTGAAGCGCGATTTGCGGTGCTTGGCCTGGTTCCAGTCAATAACGCCCAGCACGGGGATGTCGAGCATGTCGGCCAGATCGCTCTGCGAGCGCACGCGGCGGTCGAACAGTTCCATCAGGAAGCCCAGGCCGACGCCCAGCATGGATCCCAGCACGATCGCCAGCGCCGTGTTGATCAGGATCTTCGGGCTGTAGGGCTTGACCGGCGCCACGGCGGGATTCAGCAATGCGACGTCCGACTGCTCGGCCTGGCCTTCGATGCGGGTCTGCGACAGGCGCACCGAGGTGGCGTCAAACGCGCGCTGCGCGCTCTCGACATCTTTCTGCAGCACGTTCAGTTCGTCACGGGTGCGGTTCAGCGCCAGCACCTTGTTCTTCTGCTCCTGCAAAGCGGAGCGGATCTGCGCTTCGCGCTGCATCAATATCTGCGCATTGTTGCCGACGGTGTTCGAGGCGGCCTTGGTCTGCGCCTTCAGGTCGGCGCGCAACTGGTCCACTTCGGCCTTGGCGCTTTGGTATTGCGGATGGTTCTTGTCCAGACGCTGGGCGACGTCGGCGAATTTCGATTCGGCCGTGCTGAGCGCGACCTTCATGTTCTGGATCAGCGGGTTGCCGGCCACATCAGGCGATTCGCCCGACTCGCCGCTCGCCATGCGCTGGCGCGACTGCGCTTCCATCAGCTGGCCCTGGGCCGCGACCAATTGCGCCGACAGGTCGTTGAGGCGGTTCGATTCGACGTCGAGGCGGTTGTCGACGCTGACGATGCCGTTTTCCTGCTGGTATTTCGACAGGCGGCTTTGCGCCACTTCCACCGCGTCGCGCAGCAACTTGGACTGGTCGTTGAAATAGGTGGTGGCCTTTTTCATCGGATCGACCTTCAGCTGGATATTGGCGCGCTGATACTCTTCGGCAAAGGCGTTGGCGATGGCCGCGACGAACTGCGGGTCGGAACCCTTGAAGCTGATCTCGATGACGCTGCTCTCGCGCGATGGCACGATCTCCAGCTTCTTCAGCAACAGCTCGGCCAGCCAGTCGCGCACTGTACCCTGGCCGTCTTCCGAGTCGTTGAACTGCTCGATGACAGCCGGGCTCTGCGCCAGCTTGAGCGCGTCCACCACACGCAGCGCCACGTTCTTGCTGGTGATGATGTCGATCTGCGTCGCCACATAGCCCGGCAGCAGCTGGCCCGGCATCGACATGCCGGTCAACGGATCGACACCCTTGTAATTGAGCAGGACCGACGAGGTCGCTTTATAGGTTTTGGGCAGGATCAGGCTGACCACCACCGTCACCGCCACGGTGAACAGCAACGTCAGCAGGATGATTTTTTTGCGCGCCCGCAAAACCAACAGGATTTGGGAAAAATTCATGGCGATGCTTTCATTTCTGGACTAAAAAAGACGACGGTGACCCGGCTTTAGAACAAGCTTTCCTTGACATAGACGACATCGTCAGGCTGCAGCAGATCGTCATGCTTGACGTCCAGCGTCTGCAACTTGCCGTCGGCGCCGCGGCGCTTGACACGCACGCCGCGTTCGGTGCCGCGCTGGGTCAGGCCGCCGCCGGTCGACAGCGCCTGCACCACGGTCATGTTGCGCTCCAGGCGGAACACGCCCGGACGCTGTACTTCGCCATAGATGTAAAAGCGCGGCGCGCGTTCGACGTAGATGACGTCGTTGCTGGTCAGTTCCAGATCGCGGTTCAGGTCGCCGGTACGGGCCATTTCCACCACGTCCACCACTTCGCGCACGGTCTTGCCGTCGCCAGTCTTGCGGATCAGGTCGATTGTTTCACCGCCGTCGGCGCTCAGACCGCCGGCCAGCGCCAGCAGGTCCAGCACGCTGCGTTTGCCTTCAATCGGATAGCGACCAGGACGGTTGACCTGTCCCAGCACCGATACCTGCTGGCTTTGCAGCACAGTGACCAGGATGTTGACCTGCGGTTTGCGGACGAACCCGCCGCTCTCCAGCATGCCGGCGATTTTCTTTTCGGCGTCGGCGGTCGACAGGCCGCCGATCTCAACTTCACCGATCAGCGGGAAGGTGATCTTGCCGGCCTCGTTGACCCGCGTTTCCGTGGTCAGGTCGGGACTACCGTACACCGTCACCTTGAGCACGTCGCTCGACCCCAGCTTCACGTCGGCCGCGCCGGCACCGCCCATCGCGGACATGCACAGCACCGCCAATATCCATCCCATCAATCGTTTCATCATATGCCCTGTTCGTGAAGAATTAAATTTGCACGCTTATTTCAAGCCGGCCACACCGCGGTCGTTCGCCTCCGACGAACTGGCCGCCGGCGCAGCCGCCGCCGGTGCGGCTACCGCCGCCGGAGCTGGGGCAGCGCCCTGTTCGGCAGCCTTGGGCGCTGCGGACTTGTTCAGATATTCGATCTTGGCGCCGGCCCGCAGACGCGCCAGTTCGGCGTCGGTGGCTTCCTTGGTGCGCTTGTTGACCAGGAATTGCTCGATCTGCGGCGCCGCCATGTCCAGCGTCACCGGCGCATCCTTGATCTCGGCGATCGAAATCAGCAGGCTGCGCGCGCCTTCCTTGATGATGAATAACTGGCCCTTGGGCAGGGCCAGCAGCTTGCTGGACAGCTCGGGCGGCAGGTCGGCGCTGGTGCGGGTGAGCTGGGCGCGGCTGTAACGCACCTTGTGCGCGTCCATCCATGCAGCCACTTCCTCCAGCGACTTGGAGGCGTCCATGGCAGCCTTCAGCGGAGCGTCGACGTCGGCCGTGGCCAGCACCAGCTCACGCATGTCGAACTGCTTACGACCGGAAAAGAATCCAGGATTTTTCTGGAAGTACTCTTCAACCTCGGTACGGCTGGGCTTGGCGACATTGCCTATGCGCTTTTGCATATAAGCCTGGGCCAGGATCAGCGACTTGGCGCGCTCAATTGCCTGCACCACTTTTGGATCGCGGTCGGTCTTATCTTTTTCCGCCTGCTCCTGCAGCAGCTGACGATCGATCAACGCTTCCAGCAACTGCTTGCTGGCCGCTTCCTGCTGGGCCGGCGCAACGCCGGAACGCTGCAGTTCCTCGTTCAGTTGCAATACGGTGATTTCGTTGCCATTCACGCTGGCCAGCGTCTGACCAGGCTTCTTGGATTTGTCCCCGCAGGCGCTCAGGCCGGCGGCGGCGATCAATACCAGCACCGCGCAAGCGAGCCGTTGTCGGTACATGCTGTTTAAGTGATTCAAAGTCATTCCTTCAATAAAACCATGTAAATGGCAGACATGTTGCAATTGCACATAAAACTGCTGGAGCCTCCGGCCATCCGGCGGCACCCAGACTCCTGCAAGCCACGCCTGTCCAACCTTCTAAAAATCAAGGGCTGCGCCAGCACTACGCAACCGCGGCCAAAAAGTATGCCCGCAACAATTATACCTGTCAATATTATAAACACTCTTGACATTCTTAACACGTTTTTTGCTGCAGTGCGACACCTTGTCGTTAAAACGCGTTTTCGCGCTTCAATACCACTTTAACCGTGCACAGGATAATCCAGATATCCAGCCACAGCGACCAGCTGCGCAAATAATCCAGGTCGTATTGGATGCGCGCCTCCATCTTGTCCAGCGTTTCCGTCTCGCCGCGCAGGCCGTTGACCTGGGCCCAGCCGGTGATGCCGGGCTTGACCTTGTGGCGCAGCATATAACCCTTGATCAGCTTCCGGTACTGCTCGTTGTGCGCTACCGCGTGCGGGCGCGGCCCCACAATACTCATCCGCCCCTGCAGTACGTTGATGAATTGCGGTAACTCGTCCAGGGAACTCTTGCGCAGGAAGGCACCGATCGGCGTCACCCGCTGATCGCCCTTCCTCGCCTGCACCACCTTGTCGCCGTCCTCGGTCACCGTCATCGAACGGAACTTGTAGACGATGATCTCTTCGCCATACAGCCCGTAGCGGCGCTGACGGAAGATCACTGGACCGGGCGACCCCAGCTTCACCAACAACGCGATCACCAGCATGATTGGCAGCAACATAATCTGGATGGCAAGTGCCAGTACGATGTCACTGACACGCTTGACCATGCTGTTGAAGCCGGTGAAAGGCGTCTCGCAGATGGCGATCACCGGCATGCCCGCTACGCTGTCGAAACGGGCCTGCATCAGGTCGAAGACATAGATATCGGGCAAGAAATATACCGAAGCGGTGGTGTCCTGCAGTTCATCGATCAACTTGCGGATGCGCGGCTGCGCAGAAATCGGCTGGCTAATATATATCATCTTGACGTTATGGGCGCGCACGTATTGCGCGACGTCATCCATTTTCCCCAACATTTCGTGGCGCAAGCCCGGCGGACGACGCAATTCCATGCGGTCGTCGAAGAAGCCGCGCACCTGCATCAGGTGCCCCGCCTGGTTCTCGATCTTCTCGGCAAACCGCAGGCCCAGGTCGTTGGCACCGACGATCACCACCGAGCGCACCTCGCTGGCGCGGCGGCCGTTGCCGGTCCACCAAGTGGCGACGTAGTTCACCAGCAAGGCCAGCGGCGTCACCAGGAGCCAGGCGGTGACTGCCTTATGGTCGTACAGCGAGATCAGGCCACTGCATTTACCTAACAGCAACAGGATGGCGGCAATGATGGCCCAGCCCACCAGCACGCCGCGCACATAGCCCAACATGTGGCCGCGCCGCCAGTTGCGATAAGGATCGACATAGGCGTACACCGAGGTGGACACATAGAACGCCAGCACCATCAAAATCAACATATAACCGTTGAATGGCGCGCCGACGGCGGCCGAGCACAGGTACAGGCTGCCCATGATGATCAGGGGATCCAGCACGCGCTGAAAAAAAGCTACCAGGGGAAGATCACTAATATTCATCGTGCGGCTCAAAACTGGATGCTGGCGTTTAGCGACACGCTGCTGGAGCGGTAGCCACTGCTGAACAGGCGGTTGCTGGGGTCGCGCTTGTCATGCGCGTACGTGACACCGAGCTGGCTGCTTTGCGTCGGCGCGTAAGTGGCGCCCACGCTGGCTGCGCTGGTCTTGTCGTTGTAACTAACCGGCAGCACGGAGGCGATCAGGCCGGTGAAGTCGCGTTTCTCTCTGCGCAGTTGCGCGTCGAGGCGGATCTTGGCCGACACGTCCCAGGCGGCGCTGACGCTGGCACCCTTGCCCAGCGCATAATTCAGCACGCTCGACTCGACCGCGGTGAACTCGCGCCAGGCGGCCGCGTTGAAACGCAAGCGTTCGCGCGGCGCCCACTGCGCCGTCACGCGCGCGTTGGTGCCGCTGGAATCGTGCTCGACGCTCTGCTCGTGCCGGCGCTTGACGCGGCCGCCGAGGAACTGCAGCTGGGTGACATCGCTGACGCGCCACAGCACCTTGAGCTTGAGCTCGTCCTGGGTGTAACCCGACTCCTGGACGAAGGTGCCCTGGCGCACCGCGTCCGGATAGTTGCCGGTCAGGCGGCGCGCCACCAGGCCGACCGTGCTGCCGGTGCCGGCCAGGAAGTCGAAGCCGGCGTCGGTGGCTTTTTCTGTGCGGTTGTTGAAGCGCTGCGAGGCCAGATCGTAGTCGAAGGTGTCCTTGATGTAGCCCGCATGGACCTGCCAGTGCGGTTGGAACAGCCAATTGATGTCGTAGAAGCCGTGCTTCTGCGTCTTCAGGTTGCGCTGGTTGGTGTGAAAATCCGAGAACGGCGCGATGGTCTGCGAGTACGTCGCGCCCAGGTGACCGGTCAGCTGGTTGCCCAACACCCAGTTCCACGTGGCCTGCAGATCCTCGCCGCTGTAGTCCAGCTGGCTGAAGTGGTCGAAACTGACGCGGCTGGCCTTGGCCGAGCCGACGAACATCTGGCGGCCGACCGGGCGCTCGAACGTGAAGCCGGCTTGAAGCTGGCGCACGTTGTCGCTGCGCATGCCGTCCACCTGCTGGCCATCTTCCAGGCGCAGCAGGTTGTCGTCATGGGTATAGCCAATCGCGGCGAACGGGTGAATCGTGTCGCTGAGCGCGGCCTGGGCGGGCGAACTGAACGCGGCACCCACGACCAAAGTCCAAGCCACCAGGGCGGAGGGTTGCAATGCAAGGCAGCCACGGCTGCCGGGAGAGAATTTCAAATAGATCGACATTGGTTGTTTTGTCTTAAAAATCTGTTGCTAGAAAACACGCTACCAGTAGGTCCAGTTGGCCGTGGCCAACACCCAAACGCCCAGCAGTCCATTGGTCACCGCGTGTGCCAGGATGGGCGACCACAGGCTGCGGCCACGCATGTACAACACGCTGTAAACAGCGCCGGCCACCACGCCGGCAAACCATAAATTGTGCTCCAACCCAAATAATATCACCGTGACAACAGTTGTAGAAAGTTTTACACCAGCCGGATTGACCGACAGGAAATTTTTGTTGTCCAGCCACCGCATCAGGTAGGAACGCCAGAACAGTTCTTCCATCACCGGCACCACCAGCGCCGCGCCGGCCAGGCGCACCGCCGCGAGCGGATAATCAATCCGACCCTGCACGCGGGGATCGAAACCGGCCGAGCTGCCCATCACCATCCACGACGCATCCAGCCATATCCATAACAAAAACACCACAATGCCCGCCGACGCCGCGCCAGCCACTGCCGTCCAGCGCCATTGCGGCCGCGCCAGTTCGATGTAATCCCGGCGAAACAGCCACAACAACGTCAGCACGCAGGCTATCTTGACACCGTACAGCCAGCGCAGCACGTACGGCCCGTAACCGAGCCGTCCCAGCATGTCGGCGATAAAGAGGAAAAACATGTACAGCGCGAACGGCAGGATGCGCACCAGCGCGGCGCGCTCAAACATTGACATTACCCATGCAAACTATCTCATAAGAAAGTTAAGCCTTGGCGCGCGCTTCGATCGCTTCCCATTTTTCCAGCGCCGACAGCAGTTCGTCCTCGATCTCCGCCACGCGCGCGTTCAGGCGCTTGGCTTCGGCCGGGGTCTTCTTGTAAAAGTCCGGATCCGACAGCTGCCCGGCCAGCACCGCCTGCTCATCCTCTAGCGCGGCAATCAACTTTGGCAATTCATCAAGTTCCCGCTGCTCTTTATAACTGAGCTTTTTCTGCTTTGCAATCGAATTTTGCTGCGACGCAGCAGCCGACGCCGCGGCGGGCGCCGGCTTGACGGGGGCTTTGGCCGCCAGCGCCTGCTGGGCTGGGCGCATGCGCTCCCAGTCGCTGTAGCCGCCGACGAATTCACGCCAGTTGCCCTCGCCTTCGGCCACGATCACCTGTGTCACCACGTTGTCGAGGAAGGTACGGTCGTGGCTGACCAGGAACACGGTGCCCTGGTACTCTTCCAGCAATTCTTCCAGCAGTTCCAGCGTCTCGATGTCCAGGTCGTTGGTCGGCTCATCGAGCACCAGGCAGTTGGCCGGCTTGGCGAACAGGCGCGCCAGCAGCAGGCGGTTGCGCTCGCCGCCGGACAGCGACTTGACCGGCGAGCGCGCGCGCTCGGGCGCGAACAGGAAATCGTTCAGGTAGCTCATGACGTGCTTGCGCGCGCCGTTGATCTCGACCCAGTCGCTGCCCGGGGCGATGGTTTCCATCAGGTTGGCTTCCTCGTTGAGCTGGGTGCGCATCTGGTCGAAGTACGCCACCTGCAGCTTGGTGCCCAGCTTGGCGACGCCGCCGTCCGGCTGCAATTCGCCCAGGATCATTTTCAGCAGCGTGGTCTTGCCGGCGCCATTGGCGCCGATCAAGCCGACCTTGTCGCCGCGCAGGATGGTGCCGGTGAAGTTGCTGACGATGACACGGTCGCCGAATTTCTTGCTGACGTTTTCCAGTTCCGCCACGATCTTGCCGGAACGCTCGCCCGACGACACCTCCAGCTTGACCTGCCCCTGCTGCTCGCGGCGGGCGGCGCGCTGCAGACGCAGCGCTTCCAGGCGCCGCACGCGACCCTCGTCGCGCACGCGGCGGGCCTTGACGCCCCGGCGTATCCACACCTCCTCCTGCGCCAGCACCTTGTCGAACTTGGCGTTTTCCACTTCCTCGTTTTCCAGCTGCTCGGCCTTGCGCACCTGGTAGGCGGTAAAATTACCCGGGAACGACAGCAAGCGGCCACGATCGAGCTCGATGATGCGGGTGGCGACGTTATCCAGGAAGGAACGATCATGGGTAATGAACAGCACACTGCCCTTAAAGTCGCGCAGCAAGCCTTCCAGCCACATGATGGAGGTGAAGTCCAGGTGGTTGGTCGGTTCATCGAGCAGCAGCACGTCCGGCGCCGAGACCAGCGCGCGCGCCAGGGCCACACGCTTTTGCATCCCGCCGGACAGTGTCTTCATCAGCATGTCGCCGGTCAGGTTCAGCCGGTCCAGCACGGTTTCAACCTTGTTCGGCAGGCTCCAGGCATCGGCCGCGTCCAGCAAGACCTGGACGTCGTGCATGCGCTCCATGACGGCGTCGTCATTGCCCTGGCCGAACTGGGAAGTCAGCGCGTCGTATTCCTTGAGCAGGTCCTGCAGATCGCCCATGCCGGAAGCGACCGCGTCGAACACCGTCATTTCCGGATCGAACACCGGCTCCTGCTCGACGTAGGCGATCTTCAGCCCCTGCTGCATCACCAGCAGCCCGTCGTCCAGCTTGAAGCGGCCGGAAATGATCTTCAGCAGCGACGACTTGCCGGTGCCGTTGCGGCCAATCAATCCGACGCGCTCGCCGGTTTCCAGTGAAAATTCCGCGTGGTCGAGCAGCGCGACGTGCCCAAACGCCAGTTGCGCCGAGGATAGAGTTATGACAGCCATGATAGAAAGAGAGGTACTCGACAACGCCACGCCCGAAGGCGGCCGCACCGTCGATAGGTGAATGAAGCCAGTATTGTACTGGCAGACGGGGCGCCGGCCACGACTTCTTATGTGTCCGACAAGGCGGTTGCTTCCTTTCCCCGCCAAAAGCCGATATGATAGCCGCTCGCTGCGCCCCACCTGGCGGTCGCGCGCGTGTCACCATAGTTCAACGGATAGAATGGGGTCCTCCTAAGACCTTGATACAGGTTCGATTCCTGTTGGTGACACCATCCCCCAGCCCCCCTCCAGCCTTTTCCACACCCCGTTTTCCCGCCTGACGCATCTGACGCTCCTCCCTTGTTACAATTTCGGGCGAGCAAAAATGTTAAATTGCATGGTACTATCCTGTCGCTCCTATAAGCCAAGATGTTTTTGGCAACTCCCATATAAAAACCTCAATATCTGCCAATTTCAACGCATCTACGCGCAATTATCAGATTGGAATCGTCACAAAAAAATCCCTTCCCCTGTGAAAAAACTGTGTCCAACAGTTAATTTTCCGTTGTCGAAATCTGACATTTCAAATAAACCATCTTAGTTTTCTTTTAGAAAAGTTCGCTTAATTTGTGGCGAACTTCGTCTAATTTCGGCCGGAAAAATAGTTAGTCGTAAACATTGCTCAAATGATGAGCAAATAAATTTGAATTCCCGTGTGGAAATACTTTCCACGGGGCTACAATTCATCATCGATTCAACCTTTCGAGGACAACCGCAATGAATTCCGCTACTATCCGAACGATGATCGCCGCAACGTCGTTTGCAGTCCTTACCGCATGCGGCGGCGGGAGCGCCAGCAACGGCGTTGGCGTTAACAACGGTACGGTTACCAGCGCCGAGATCGTTACCAGCAGCACTACCGGCAGCAGCCGCGTATTGAGTGGTGGCAGCCAGCTACTGGCCAGCCTGACCACCAGCGGCGACAGCATGGTTACGACGCCGGAAATGGCTTCGCGCTTCCTTGCTCAAGCCTCTTTCGGCCCGAACATGGGGCTGATTAATTCGGTGGTCGCCAGCGGCCCGTCGGCATGGCTGGAAGCTCAGCTCAATTTCATTCCGGCGCCCACCTATCGTTCGTATATCGAAACCTTGGCAGCGGCGGGCTCCCCCGCCGCCCAAGCGCAGTTCAATGAGTTTTTCTGGAAACGTGTAATGGAAGGCAACGACCAGTTGCGCCAGCGCGTGGTTTTTGCACTGTCACAAATCTTTGTCGTGTCGTTTGAAGACGCAACCTTGGCCGAGCACACGCGCGGCATGGCTGATTACTACGATATGCTGGGCAAAAACGCCTTCGGCAATTACCGCCAACTGCTGGAATCGGTTGCCCTTCATCCGATGATGGGCGTTTATCTGTCCAGCATCCACAACCAAAAAGAGTCGGGCAATCGCCTGCCAGACGAAAACTTCGCGCGCGAAATCATGCAACTCATGTCCATTGGCTTGTACAAGCTGAACCAGGACGGCAGCCAAGTGATTGTCAACGGCAAGGCAGTCGAAACCTACACCCATGACGACGTCATGGGCATGGCCAAAGTATTTACGGGCTGGAGCTTCTCCAATACCGACAAACTCGCCAGCCGCTTCATCGGCACGATCAAGGACCCGGATTGGGAAATCAAGCCAATGGTCATGTATCCGGCTTTCCACTCGACGTCGGAGAAAACCTTCCTTGGCAAAACAATTCAGGGCACGACCACAGGCGAAGCCGACCTGAAAGTCGCACTCGACACCTTGTTTAACCATCCCAATGTTGGCCCGTTCATCGGTCGCGAACTCATCCAGCGCCTGGTTACCAGCAACCCCAGCCCTGCCTACATCAGCCGCGTGGCTGCTGCTTTTGCCGATAACGGCTCTGGCGTACGCGGCGACATGAAAGCGGTGATCCGCGCGGTCCTGATGGATAGCGAAGCGCGCGATTTGAGCGCCGGCGCTGAAAAAGTACGCGAACCGCTGATCCGCCTGGCTAACTGGATGCGCGCATTCAACGCCACCTCCGCCTCAGCTCGCTATCTGATTCCTAGCCTGTATGATCCCATCTATGGCCTGGCACAGTCCCCGCTGCGTTCGCCGTCCGTGTTCAACTTCTACCGCCCTGGCTATGTACCACCTGAGTCCCAACTGGCCGACGCCGGCATGGTGGCCCCGGAGATGCAGATCGTCGCTGAACCCAGTCTGATCGGTTATCTCAACTTCATGCAGAATGCCGTCTCCAGCGGTGTGGGAACCAACCTGGACGTTAAACCCAACTATCAGAATGAGCTGGTATTGATCGACAATCCGGGCAAACTGGTGGACCGCATTAATCTGCTGCTGCTGAACGGCAACATGTCATCCACCCTGCGTTCACAAATCATCGCCGCCGTCAGCTCCATCGAGCGCCCGGTAGCGACCAGCAGCAATGCCGCACTGGTGACACGGCTGGC
Source organism: Duganella hordei (assembly GCF_040369125.1). Classification (NCBI taxonomy): domain Bacteria; kingdom Pseudomonadati; phylum Pseudomonadota; class Betaproteobacteria; order Burkholderiales; family Oxalobacteraceae; genus Duganella; species Duganella hordei. Next base: position 52,995 of record NZ_BPWI01000014.1, on the reverse strand, counting down.
AAACTACCGCGTCTACATGGCTGTTTTCCTTGCCATGGCCTCGCCCGAATATATCGTACAGAAATAAGGAGTCGACATGAGCAAGCACAATTTTTCTCGCCGCAACTTCCTCGGTTCGATGGCCGCGCTGGCCGGTGGCGCCGCAGCCCCCTTTACCGTGAATCTGGCAGCGATGAGCTCGGCCGCCGCGCAAACCGCCAGCGACTACAAGGCCCTGGTCTGCCTCTATATGGCCGGCGGCAATGACGGTTTCAACACCGTGCTGGCTACCGACAGCACCTCGTGGAACGAATATCAGCGACTGCGCGTCACTACCGACGGCAATTCGATCGCGTTGCCCGGCCTCGGCGCTGCTGGGGGAATCCTGCCGATCGCACCTCTCAACGATCAGGGCCGCACTTTCGCCCTGCATCCGGGATTGACGACCGTGAAATCCCTGTTCGACGTCGGCAACGCCGCCATCATCGCCAACGTCGGCACCTTGGTACAGCCTACCACGCTGACCCAGTACAAGGCGGGCTCGGTAGCGCTGCCTCCAAAACTGTTTTCGCACAACGATCAGCAATCAATTTGGCAATCGAGCAGCCCGGAGGGTGCAATCTCGGGCTGGGGTGGACGTATGGGCGATGTCGTGGGCTCCGCCAACAGCAACTCGACCTTCGGCTGCATTTCGATATCCGGCAACGCAGTATTTCTGGCGGGCAAACAAACACGGCAATTGCAAATAGCGCCTACCGGTCTGCCTGGGATCCTCAACCTGAACACATCCTTGTTCGGCACGTTGCCTGGCGCTAACCCGCTGCGCGCCATCATTACCGGGCAAGGCAGCGACAAATTCCAGAACGATCATGCCGCCGTGGCCAGCCGCGCCATCACCGCGCAAGCGACGCTGACCAACGCCATGGCGCCGGCCGGCGCTGGCGGCATTCCCAATCCGACGAACTACATCAATCCCAACACCGGCATGTCGACGCCAAATCCGCTGGCGCTGCAGTTGCAGGCGGTGGCGCGCGTGATCGCCGGCCGTGACGCCTTGGGTGTGAAACGACAAGTGTTTTATGTGAGCATGAGCGGTTTTGACACCCACGCGCAGCAAAAGACCGCGCATGCCGACTTGATGGCGCGGCTCGACCATGCCATCGCTTACTTCAACACGACAATGGCGGCGCTGCAGGGCGCCGATATGCGGAAGCAGGTGACGCTGTTTACTGCGTCGGACTTTGGCCGCACCTTCACCTCTAACGGCAACGGTACCGACCATGGCTGGGGCTCGCACCACTTCATCGTAGGCGGCGCAGTCAAAGGCAAGGATATTTACGGCAGCTTCCCGGTCACGGGCGTTGACCACGCGCTGGATGTGGGGTCAGGTTCACTGCTCCCCACCACGTCAGTGGATCAGTACGGCGCAACGCTGGCCTTGTGGTTTGGCGTATCGGCCACGCAGTTGGCGGCCGTATTCCCGAACATCGGCAATTTTGCCGTCAAAAACCTCGGCTTCATGGGCTAAGCCCAGCGGCCTCCACTACCGGAAAGTAGTGGAGGCCGGTCACAATCAGGACAGTTTCACCGCCCGCAATTTGCGCAATGAAAATAAAGCAGGTGCCAACTTCAGCACCGCGACGACGTAGATAACCAGACCCACGCCCAACGAGCCGGCCACCGCGTATCCCATGCCCCATAGGCCGTATGCCGGCACTAACACCCACGCCAGCACTACAAGACTGGAGATGATACCGATCTGCACGAAAGTGCGGATGCCCGGCTTATCCAGCGCCACCAACAGAATGCCGAAACCGGCAGCCAGGCAACGGATGAACACCGCCAGCGCTATGCCCCCCCACAGCAGATTGGCGTCGGCGAACTGGGTACCCATATACAGGTTGACCAGATGCGGCATGATCCAGTAAATGCTGCATGCCCCGGCGGCACCTACGGCGGCCAACGACAAGATCATCTGCATGACGACGCGGACTGGGTGCGTCTGATGAATCGCGCGCGAAAGCACCGGGATGTAGACGCTGGAAGCGATCTGCACAATCGATAGGCTCATCTGTAGAACCTTGGCACCGATCTGGTAATTGCCCAGAGCGTGCAGCCCAAGCAAGTGCCCTACCAGCAGAGTGTCGATCTGGTTAAACGCTGCCGTGATAAAGCTGTCGGCGGCATACCATGTACGCTTACGCAACATCGCGGGTACCGTTTTCAACGCCACGACAATGCGGCCGGACGGGTAACTGAAAATGGCAGCTTTACGGCGCGCCATGAATACCGTGAAGGCCATCGCAAATAGCCGTGAAATCAGGAAAGCCAGCGTTACCGGAACGATGCGCGGCGCCAGAAAGCATACTGAGCCGACCAGCAGCAGGTGGAACAGCGAGGTGCAGACGGATGTGACTGTCTCTTCATTGTAACGCGTGGTGGCGCGGAAGATCAGCAAAATAAAGTCAGTTTGCATCGCAACAAATGACGCCAAGCTAATCAGCAGAAACAGGTTGAAGTCTGCCATCGTGACCAGGCCGCCAAAATACAGGCCCAGTCCACCGAGGCCGTAGCACACTATTCCCATGCCGATGCGAAATACCAGATAGTCGTTCATGATGCCTGTCGCGCCTGGCACATCTACCGACATTTCGCGCAGCGCCGGGTTGGAACAACCATAATCCGCCACCAGGCCGATCAGGCTGGCGTACACCATGAACAGCGAGAACTGGCCCAGTTCGACCGGACCCAGTACTTTACCTATCAATAGGAATACCAGCGTCTGACTCAATATTCGGGCAAACATCGAGGAAGTTGCGAATATTGTCTTCATGTCAGTCCGGTTGTTTCTTTTTCCAGTGCTGAATCACGCGCGTCACCAGCAACGGATTTTTCCTGCTGGAGAACGGCACGACAACCTCGTCAGGAATATGGCCAACCGCGATCAGCATGATAATCGACTCCCACGACTCCAGCCCCAACAGCTCGCGCATGACTTGGGTCTGGCTGTTGGTCTTGCTCCAGTTCAGACAGCACGAGCCAAGTCCACGCAAATGCAGACCATAGATCAGCGACATGGCGAACATACCGCCGTCCATCCAGCCTTGGTTGCGCTCACCCGCCTGCCAGAAATTGCGCAGATCGACGGTCACCACCAGCAGCTTGTTGACAGCCTGGGAGAAGCCGCGCGCGCCCATTTGCAGGTTCAGCGCGGCCTGCACCAGTTCCGGATCGGCGATCACATGGACCGAACCCGACTGCCGATTGCACACCACCGGCGACTTCTGCGCGACGCGGATAGCCGCCTCGATATCGGCGATATCCACTTCACGGTCACTGAAGGCGCGGATGCTGTGGCGTTGCATGAAGAATTCCTCGGAGACCGGTGCCACCGACCGCATGATTTCCTCGCGCTTGACCAAGCGGGTGCCGCCCATCTGGGCGCCAGTCTCGGCTGCCGGCACCGCCGCGATTAACTTCTGGATTTCAGTCTTGCAAGGATAATCTGGAAAGTGGTGGTTTTCATGGTAGACCGCATATGTAGCAAGCACATCACGTGCCGACATCAGGATAGGATGACTGGGGCCATATAGGCGCTGGTATTTCTGGATCGCCAGGATCAGATTTGTCAGGTTTTCCTTGCCAAACCCCAATCGCGGCTCGGGCAACGACAGTCCCTTTTCAATATTGTGGTAAGTCGCAGTAATGCGCGCCAGCAGATTTGCCTCCGGGGTGCCATCCAACGTGCCAGAAAACTTCAGGTATCTGGAAAAGTCCTTAATGTATTCCAACAACACCTGAGGTGCAGCTTTGGCAACGCGGTACAGCAGACGACGGCGCTTGGGAACATCACCGCCGCCCAAGATCAGATTAGAAAACGGTTTATCCATTTGCATGTCAATAAGTCAGAGAAAAGGAAGAAATCGATGGTTAAGAACGTCGTGGCGGCAAAATGAGGCGCCACGCCGACAGCGCCAGAGAAATGCTGCGACACAGCAAGCAAGGTTGTCAACGCCAGCTTACTGACATCCGTGATAACGGAATGATAACCGCCATGATAGGGAAACGGTAGAAAATTCAACAGAATAAGGCGTATTCCTTGTTGAAAAAGCTTCCCCAAAGCAATGACACAGCGCAGCAAGACGAGTGCTTCAATAAAAACAATAGAAATTGCGTTAAAAACACCATAATTCTTGCTTTTATTTCTACCCCAATGACGCTCCCACAGAACGGTTACCGCAGCGCGCATTCCATTGCAAAAAAAATAAATTATAAAAAATTAATTTTAATTGCAATAAAAATATTACAATTATTTCCATCTATTGCCCAAAGGGAAAAGAAATGCAAGCAACCTTCAGAACTGTAACCAGTGCGGCCTACTTTGCAGTACTCGTCACAATAACAACCCAGGCAGGCGCCGCAGAGCCGGCGCCATTGACACCACCGATGGCTTCGCGCTTGCTGGCGCAAGCCACCTTCGGCCCGACCAGTGCATCGGTAGCCAGCCTGACGGGCGGCACGGCGGAAGCTTGGATCAACACCCAGTTCAACGCCCCGCAGGCGCGTTACCTGACCTACCTGGATCAATACACCGCGCCCACCCAAACCAACTTCCAGGAAAAATTCTGGACGCAGGCCGTCAAAGCCGATGACCAGTTGCGACAACGCATCGCCTTCGCACTCTCGGAGATTTTCGTCGTATCGTTCCAGGAAGCCAATCTCGGTGGACGTCCACGTTGCGTCGGCGACTACTACGATCTGTTGGCGGACAACGCCTTCGGGAATTTCCGCACGCTGCTGGAAGGAGTCAGTCTGCACCCGGCAATGGGGATTTATCTCTCCCACTTCCGCAATCAGAAGGAAAATGGCAATCACCAGCCCGATGAGAACTTTGCCCGGGAAATCATGCAATTGTTTACCATCGGCCTGTATGAACTGAATCCCGATGGCAGTCGGAAGCTGCAAAGCGGCAAGCCGGTTGAAACCTATACCCATGAAGACGTGGCAGGCCTGGCCAAGGTGTTTACCGGCTGGGCCGCTGGAGGACCAGACAAGCTGGGCAGCCGCTTCATGGGTACGATCAAGGATCCGAACTGGGAAGTGATGCCGATGCAAAACTATCCGACTTACCATTCCAGCTCCGACAAGCATTTTCTCGGCGTTAGCATCAGCGGCCCAACCACTGGCGAGGCCGACCTAGCGCTTGCGTTGGACACCTTGTTCCAACATCCTAACGTCGGCCCGTTTTTCGGCCGACAGTTGATCCAACGCCTCACCACCAGCAATCCCAGCCCCGATTATGTACGACGGGTGGCTGAAGCATTCGACAACAACGGCCAGGGCGTCCGCGGCGACATGAAGGCCGTCATCAAGGCGGTGCTGCTGGATCCCGAGGCAACCGGTACCACCCCGGTCACCACCAACAAGATACGCGAACCCATACTCCGCATGGCGAACTGGCTCCGCGCATTTAACGCCACCTCGGATTCCGGACGCTATCCCTTGGGTAATCTGGACGACCCGATCAACGGACTGGGAGAGGCTCCGATGCGCTCGCCCAATGTTTTCAATTTTTATCGTCCCGGCTATACGCCGCCCAACACCGCGATCGCCACGGCAGGACTGGTGGCGCCGGAAATGCAGATCGTCGGCGAACCTACTGTCACCGGTTACCTGAACTTCATGCAGAACGCGCTGAATTATGGCGTCGGTACCGGCTTCGACATCAAGGCGGACTACAGCTTCGCCCTGTCGCTGGCCGCAACGCCGAGCCAACTGGTAGACCATGTCGACCTGCTGCTGCTCAATGGCGCCATGTCGCCCACGCTGCGTGCGCAGATACAGAATACGCTCAATCTGATCCCGCTGCCCGCCCCGACCACGAACAACGCCGACCTGATCGCCAAGCTGAAAGCTTACCGCGTAAAAATGGCGATTTATCTAGCCATGGCGTCGGCCGAATACATAGTCCAGAAATAAGGAACAGATCATGAAACAAGCTGCTCAATCCAGACGCCGCTTCCTGCGTTCATTGCTGTCGATGGCCGGCAGCAGCGCCGTGCCGTTCACCGTTAACCTTGCCGCCATGGGCGAAGCCGCCGCGCAATCGTCGGGCGAGTACAAAGCACTGGTGTGCTTGTATATGGCTGGCGGCAACGATGCCTTCAACACCGTGTTGGCCACCGACGACGCCTCCTGGACGGAATACATCCGGCTGCGCACTTCCGATGACGGCAACAGTTCCATCGCCCTGCCGCGCACCGGCACTGGTGCGGTGCTGCCGATCGAGCCGCACACCAGCCAGGGACGCACGTACGCGTTGCACCCCGCGATGGAGGGCGTCAAGCAGCTGTTCGAAAATAGCCGCGCCGCCATCATCGCCAATGTCGGCACTCTGACCCACCCAACCGATCTGGATCAATATGGCCGCGGCGAAAATCTGCCGCCCAAGCTGTTTTCACACAATGACCAGCAATCGTTGTGGCAATCGAATGGACCGGAAGGAGCCAGTCTCGGCTGGGGTGGCCAACTTGGCGACCTGTTCATGGCAAATAACGGCGCACCGACCTTCACCTGCATCTCGGCCTCGGGCAACGCGGTATTCCTGAGCGGCAGCCAGGTAAGGCAATTCCAGATCAGCACCTCCGGCATGCCGGGGATCACCAACCTGTCCAATTCACTGTTCGGCGTGCCCGCCGCATCCAATCCATTGCAGGCGGTGATCACCAAGCAAACGCCAAACGGCAATCCCTTTGAGAATGAATACGCCGCTATCGTCAGCCGCGCCATCGCGGCCCAGCAGACTTTAAGCCAGGCCATGCTGCCGACGGGCACTGGCGCGGGCCAAGTGCCGGCGCCGTCCCTCTATATCAATCCGAATACCTTGGTCGCGGCCGCCAATCCGTTGGCGCTGCAATTGCAAACCGTTGCGCGAATTATCGGCGGTCGTAATGCGCTGTCGGTCAAGCGCCAGGTGTTTTATGTCAGTCTGGGCGGATTCGACACGCACGATGGGCAGAAGGTGAATCAAGCGGACCTGCTGGCCAAGATTTCGCACGCAGTTGTATACTTCGATTCGGTATTGCAACACTTGGACGGAAGTGACCTCCGCAATCAGGTGACGTTGTTTACCGCGTCCGATTTCGGCCGCACCTTCCTGAGCAATGGAGATGGCACCGACCACGGTTGGGGTTCGCACCATTTTGTCTTTGGCGGCGCAGTCAAAGGGAAAGAAATTTACGGCGCGTTTCCACAGACTGGCATAGGCCACAGTCTCGATGTCGGTCTCGGAGCCTTGCTACCGACAACCTCCGTTGACCAGTACGGCGCCACCCTGGCTACCTGGTTTGGCGTCCCCACAAATCAGCTGGCGGCAGTGTTCCCCAACATCGTGAACTTTAGCCAATATAATTTAGGCTTCATGGCCTGAGCGGCGCAATGAGGACACACGGTCGGCGGTGGCCGTATCTTACGGAACGATGGCCGTCACCTCGATCTCCACCCTGGCCCGGTCCTCGACCAGGCCCGCCACCTGCACCGCCGTCATGGCGGGATAGTGCGCGCCGATGATCTCGCGGTAGGCGGCGCCCACTTCCTTGTAGGCGCCGACGTATTCCTTCCGGTCCAGCACATACCAGGTCATGCGCACGATGTGTTCGGGGCGGGCGTCGGCCTCGGCCAGCACCTCGACGATGTTGCTCAGCGCCTGGCGCACCTGGCCGGCGAAGTCGTCGGTGTGGAACACGCCCTGCCCGTCCCAGCCGATCATGCCGCTGACGCAGACCGTGCGGCCGCTGGCGGCCACGCCGTTCGAATAGCCACGGGGCCGCGCCCAGCCTGGCGGTTGAAGAAATTCCATCATGCTTCCTTGTGATTGAGTTCGCGCAGCAGTTCGCGCGCGATGATCAGTTGCTGTACTTCGGTGGCGCCCTCGTAGATGCGCAGCGCGCGGATCTCGCGGTACAGCCGCTCGACCGGCTGCTCACTGACCACGCCCAGGCCGCCGAACATCTGCAGCGCGGCGTCGATCACCTGCTGCGCCGTTTCGGTGGCGGTCATCTTGGCCATCGCCGCCTCCTTGGTCACCTTGCGTCCCTGGTCGCGCTGCCATGCCGCGCGATAGGTCAGCAGCGCAGCGGCGTCGACGCCGGTCGCCATTTGCGCCAGCTTCGCCTGTGTCAGCTGGAAGTCGGACAGCACCTGGCCGAACATCTGCCGTTGCGTGGCGTGCGCCAGCGCCTCGTCCAGCGCGCGCCGTGCAAAGCCCAGCGCCGCCGCCGCGACCGAGGTGCGGAACACGTCCAGCGTCGCCATCGCCACCTTGAAGCCCTGCCCCGCCTCGCCGATGCGCCTGGCGGCGGGGATGCGGCAATCGGTGAAGGTCAGGCGCGCCAGCGGATGCGGGGCGATCACCTGGATACGTTCGGCGATGTCGAAGCCCGGCGTGCCTGCATCGACGATGAAGGCGCTGATGCCACGCGCGCCGGGCTGCTCCCCGGTGCGCGCAAAAACCACGTAGAAGTCGGCGATGCCGCCGTTGGAGATCCACGTCTTCTCGCCATTGAGCACATAGTGGCCGCCGTCCTGCTCCAGCACCGCCGCGCACTGCATGGCGGCGACGTCGGAGCCGGCCTGCGGCTCGGACAGCGCGAACGCCGCAATCGCCTCGCCGCGCGCGACGCGCGGCAGGTAGTCCGCCCGCTGGGTGTCGCTGCCGTGCAGGCTGATGGCGCCGGAACCCAGGCCCTGCATGGCGAAGGCGAAATCGGCCAGGCCGTTGTGGCGCGCCAGCGTCTCCCGGATCAGGCAGATGGCGCGGGTGTCGATGCCGTCGCCGATGCCGCCGTATGCGCTGCCGCCGATGGCGTGCCTGAGCCATCCGCCCTCGCCCAGCTGGCGCACCAGATAGCGGCAGGCGGCATCGACGTCGGCTTCGTGATGCTGGGCGATATGCCGCGCCGCCCAGGCCTCGAGCTGCCGTTCAAGCTGCGCGTGGCGCGCCTCGAAGAACGGCCACTCCAGGTAAGATTTGTCCGCCATCAGTCGCCTTCGAATTCAGGTTTTTGCTTGGCCACGAAAGCATGATAGGCGCGATGGAAATCGTTGGTCGCCATGCAGATGGCCTGCGCCTGCGCTTCCGCTTCGATGGCCTCGTCGACGCCCATGTTCCACTCCTGCTGCAGCATCTTCTTGGTCATGCCGTGGGCGAAGGTCGGGCCGTCGGCCAGGCCTTGCGCCAGCGCGCGCGCGGCGTCCAGCAGCGCCTCCGGTTCATGCAGGCTGTTGAAGAAGCCCCAGCGCTCCGCTTCCGCGCCGGACATCGAGCGCCCCGTGTACAGCAGTTCGGCGGCGCGGCCCTGGCCGATCACGCGCGGCAGCAAGGCGCAGGCCCCCATGTCGCAGCCGGCCAGGCCGACGCGGGTGAACAGGAAGGCGGTCTTGCTGCGCGCGGTGCCGAGGCGCATGTCCGACGCCAGCGACAGGATCGCACCGGCGCCGGCGCAAATGCCGTCGACCGCGGCCACGATCGGCTGCGGACAGGCGCGGATGGCTTTCACCAGGTCGCCCGTCATGCGCGTGAAGGCCAGCAGGCCGGGCATGTCCAGCTTGGTCAGCGGGCCGATGATGTCGTGCACGTCGCCGCCGGAGCAGAAGTTCTCGCCGGCGCCGGTAATGACGACGGCCTTGACGTCGTCCGCGTAGGCCAGCGCGCGGAACAGGTCGCGCAGCTCGGCATAGGAATCGAAGGTCAGCGGATTCTTGCGCTCGGGACGGTTCAGGGTCAGCGTGGCGACGCCGCCGCTGACTTCAAACAGAAAATGGCTGGCCTGGTAGTCGGCCAGCGCGGCGCGGTTGCCGGGCAGTTGCTGCGCTTCGCCGGGAAGGTATCGCATGGTGTGGCTCCTTATTTTTCGTCCGACGCGTTCAGGTGCCGCTTCATCTGCGACAGCAGGTCGATCAGCTGCCCCTTGTCCGCGCCCGACATGTCCTGCAGCAGTTCGGCGATCCAGCCTTCGTGCACGGCAGCCATCGTGGCGAAGGCCTTGCGGCCGGCCGGCGTCAGCTTGACGCTGTAGGCGCGGCCGTCCTTCGGATCGGGCACGCGCACCACCAGCTTTTCCTGCTCCAGCTGGTCGGTGATGCCGGTGATGTTGCCGCCGGTGACCATCATCCGTTTCGACAGCTCGCCCATGCGCAGCCCCTGCGGGTAGCGCTCAAGCTGCGCCATCAGGTCGAAGCGCGGCAAAGTGATGCCGAAGGTGGCGCGCAGCCGGCTGCGGATTTCGTTCTCGATCTTGACGGTGCAGGACAGCATGCGCAGCCACAGCTTGAGCGACTGGTGGTGGTCCTGCGTCAGCCGGCTGGCCAGGTCGAGCACCGGCGCTTCGCCGTCCTCGATCGGATTGTCCGGATTGTTATCGTTGTCTGAGAGTGATGACATGGTTTCTTTTCACATTACTTCGCCGCCGGCGACGGCGACGGATTGTCCATTCATGGCGGCCGATTCGGGCAGGCAGAGCCAGGCCACGGCGTTGGCCACTTCGTCGCTTTGCACCAGCCGCTTTTGCGGATTGCCGGCGGCCAGCTCCGCGCGCGCCTCGTCCTCGCTGCGACCGGTTTTGGCGACGATGTTGGCGACCGCCTCGCGCACGATGTCGGTTTCGGTGTAGCCGGGGCAGACGGCGTTGACCGTCACGCCCTTGGTGGCCACCTCCAGCGCCAGCGCGCGCGTCAGGCCGATCACGCCGTGCTTGGCGGCGACATAGGCGCTGACGTAGCGATAGCCTACCAGACCTGCCGTGGAAGCGACGTTGACGATGCGGCCCCATTTCGCATCCAGCATGCCGGGCAGCGCGGCCTGGGTGCAGTGGAAGGTGCCGGTCAGGTTCACGTCCAGCATGCGCCGCCACAGCGCGGCGTCGGTCTTGCCGAACGGCGCGGGTACGGCCTGGCCGGCGTTGTTGACCAGGATATCGATGCGGCCGAAACGCGCAACGGCGGCGGCAAAACCGGCGCGCACGGAGTCTTCGTCGGTGACGTCGATGGCCCGCATGTCGACATCGCCCAGCGAGCTCATTTCCTCCATCGCGTGCGCCAACGCCTCGGCGTCGCGACCGGCCAGCGTGACGCGCGCGCCGCGCAGCAGCAAGGCCCGCGCACAGGCGGCGCCGATTCCGCGCGCACCGCCGGTCACCAGCGCGTGCTTGCCTTCCAATGTCATGGCGATCGGATTCATCATCCCTCCAGCAATTTGGCGGCGACCTGCTGCGGGGTCAGTCCGGTGTTGGCGGCTGCCAGCTGGCGCTCGCGTTCCAGGTTGCGTTCCATCTGCTGCTTGCCCGGCAGGTACTGCTTCGGCCACGTCACCGCCGCGTAGCCTATCCGGGCCGCTTCCGCCAGCGTCCACGCAGGATTGGCCAGGTGCGGACGCCCCACCGCGCACAGGTCCGCGCGGCCGGCGGCGATGATGCCGTTGGCATGGTCGGCCTCGAATATCGAGCCGACGGCGATGGCGCCTATGCCCGCCTCGTTGCGGATGCGGTCCGCGAACGGCGTCTGGAACATGCGGCCGTAGACCGGCTTTTCCAGCTTGCTGACCTGGCCCGACGAGCAATCGATCATGTCGGCGCCGGCCGCCTTGAACAGGCGCGCGATCCGCACCGCGTCGTCCGGCGTGATGCCGCCTTCGACCCAGTCGTGCGCGGAGATCCGCACGCTCATCGGCTTGTGTTGCGGCCAGGCGGCGCGCATCGCCGCGAACACGCGCAGCGGATAGCGGCAACGGTTTTCAAGGCTGCCGCCATATTCGTCGCCGCGCTCGTTGGTCAGCGGCGAGATGAACGACGACAGCAGGTAACCGTGCGCACAATGCAGCTCCAGCCAGTCGAAACCCGCTTCGTCGGCGGCCCGTGTGGCGCGCACGAAATCGGCTTCGATGCGGTCCATGTCGGCCAGCGTCATGGCGCGCGCGGTTTGCGATACGCCGCTCAGGTACTGCTGCGGCGACGCGCTGACCAGCGGCCAGTTGTCCTTGTCGAGGGGCTGATCGATGCCATCCCACATGGCGCGCGTCGAACCCTTGGCGCCGGCATGGCCAAGCTGCAGGGCGATGCTGGCGTCGCTGTGCTGGTGCACGAAATCGACGATGCGCTTCCAGGCCTGCGTATGCTCGGGCGCATACATGCCCGGACAGGCCGGCGTGATGCGCGCGTCGGCGGACACGCAGGTCATTTCGGCAAACACCATCGCCGCGCCGCCCATGGCGCGCGCGCCCAGGTGGGCAAGATGATAGTCGCCGACCGTGCCGTCGACGGCGCTGTACTGCGCCATCGGCGATACCACGATGCGGTTCTTCAGCGTGACGCCGCGCACCTTGAACGGTGTGAACATCGGCGGCGCGGCCGAGGCGGACGCGGCGGGCGACAGCGGCGGCAGGCCGGCCTGCTCGCGGGCGCGCTCGGCGAACCAGCGTTCGTAACCGGCCACGTAAGCCGGATCGCGCAGGCGCAGGTTTTCGTGCGACAGTCGCTGGCTGCGCGTCAGCATCGAATAGGCGAACTGCGGCGCTTCCATTGCCGTGTAGCGCTCGACGTTCTCGAACCACTCCATCGAATTGCGGGCCGCGCTTTGCAGCTTGACGACCTCGATCGCGCGCACCGCCTGATAGCGCTCCAGCACCTTGGCCAGGTCCGCATGCTCGCCAAAGCAGCGCGCCAGTTCGATCGCATCTTCCAGCGCCAGCTTGGTGCCGGAGCCGATCGAGTAATGCGCCGAATGGGCGGCGTCGCCCATCAGCACCACCGGTACGGCGCCATTCCAGTGCACCCACTTGTCGCAGACGATGCGCGGGAACTTGATCCACATGGCGGAGCCGCGCAGGTGCGCCGAATTGGACATCAGCGCATGGCCGTCCAGCTGGTCCGCAAACAGGCGCTCGCAAAATGCGATCGCCTGTTCAGGGTTCATGTCCTCCAGCCCCGCCGCGCGCCACACCGTCTCCGGCGTCTCGATGATGAAGGTCGACGTATCGCCGTCGTATTGATAGATGTGCGCCTGGAACCAGCCATGCTCCGTCTGTTTGAACGCGAAGGTGAACGCGTCGAACTTCTTGCGCGTGCCCAGCCACACGAAGCGGCACTGGCGCGCCTCGATCTGCGGCTGATAGCTGTCGGCGTAGCGGGTGCGCGTGCGGCTGTTCAAGCCGTCCGACGCGATCACCAGGTCGGCGCCGTAGCGCGCGGCCATCTCCTGGTCGTCCGTCACCTCGGTCTCGAACACCAGCTTGACGCCCAGCTCCTCGCAGCGCCGCTGCAGGATGTTGAGCAGGTGCTTGCGGCCGATGCCGCAGAAGCCGTGGCCGCCCGACGTCACCTTCTCGCCCTTGAAGAAGACGTCGATATCGTCCCAGTGGTTGAACGACTCCAGGATCGCGCGCGCGGTCGGCTCGTCCGCGTTGGCGAGATTGCCCAGCGTCTGGTCGGAGAACACCACGCCCCAGCCGAAGGTATCGTAGGGACGATTGCGCTCCACCACCGTGATCTGGTGGTCCGGGTTCCGCTTCTTCATCAGCAGGCTGAAATACAGGCCCGCCGGGCCGCCGCCCATGCACACGATATTCATATGGTTCTCTTCATTCATTCCGCAGCTTGAAGCGCTGCAGCTTGCCGGTTTCGGTGCGCGGCAACGCCGCCAGGAAGCGCACCGAACGCGGGTACTTGTACGGCGCGATCTGTCCCTTGACGAACTCCTGCAACTGCGCCGCCAGCTCCGGCGACGCCGCGTAGTCCGGTTTCAGCACCACGTGCGCCTCGACGATCTGCCCGCGCTCCTCGTCCGGCCTGCCGATCACGCCGCATTCGGCCACCGCCGGGTGGCGCAGCAGCGCATCCTCCACTTCCGGGCCGGCGATGTTGTAGCCGGCCGAGATGATCATGTCGTCGGTGCGCGAGCGATAGTAAAAATAACCGTCGGCGTCCATCTCGTAGGCGTCGCCGGTCAGGTTCCAGCCGTCGAGCACATAGTCGTTCTGGCGTTCGTCCGCCAGGTAGCGGCAGCCGGTCGGGCCTTTCACCGCCAGCCGCCCTATCACGCCCGGTCCCACCGGCCGGCCGTCGTGATCGAGGATGCAGGCCTGGTAGCCCGGCACCGGCTTGCCGGTCGCGCCGGGCCGCACCTGCTCGCCCGCCGCCGAAATAAAAATATGCAGCAGCTCGGTCGCGCCTATGCCGTCTATCATCACCAGTCCCGTGGCCTGGCGCCAGCTCTCGCGCGTGGCCAGCGGCAGCGCCTCGCCGGCGGACACGGTCTTGCGCAGGCTGGCCAGGTCGTACTTGCCGGCCAGCGGCGCCATCTGCCGGTAAAACGTCGGCGCCGTGAAGCATACCGTGGCACGGTGTTTTTCGATCGCCTGCAGCAGCGTTTCCGGCGTCAGTTTTTCCAGCAGCACCGCTGTCGCGCCCACCCGCAGCGGGAACAGCAGCAGGCCGCCGAGGCCGAAGGTAAAGGCCAGCGGCGGCGTGCCGATGAAAACGTCGCTGCGCTGCGACGCCAGCACCGAGCGCGGGAAGCAGTCGCAGATCGCCATGACGTCGCGATGGAAATGCATGGTCCCTTTCGGCACGCCGGTGGTACCCGAGGTGAAGCTGATCAGGCAGACATCGTCCGCCGCCGTATCGACCGCCTCGTAACGGGACGGCTGCGCCGCCATCGATGCCTCCAGCGAACCGGCTGCATCGGCATCGGTGCAACCGAACCACAAGGTCTTTTCCCGTGCGCCGGGTGGCAAATCGGCCGCCTCCATCTCGCCGCGCAAGCCGTCGGCGCACAACACCGCGTTGACCGCGGCCTTGCCGGCGATGGCGCCCAGCTCACGCGCGCGCAGCAGCGGCATGGTCGGCACGGCGATGCAGCCGGCCTTCAGCACCGCCAGTATGCAGGCCGCCATCATCGGATTGTTGGCGCCGCGCAGCAACACCCGGTTGCCCGCCTCCAGGCCCATGGGGCCGCGCAGCACGTGGGCGATGCGGTCTATCCGCTCCAGCAGCTCGGTGTAGGTCCATTCCACATCGGCACCGCGAATGGCGATACGCTCGCCGGCGCCGGCGGCCAGGGCGCCGTCGAACAGCTGCGGCACGCAGTTCAGGCGCGGCGGGTATTGAAGCTCGGGCAAATCGAAGCGCAGCTCGGGCCACAGCTCCTGTGGCGGCAAATGCTCGCGCGCGAAATGGTCGGTGTAGGCACTCGCTGTCGGTCGGTTCATGGTCGCTCTGAAGTTGAAAGTCGTCGATACCCGCTGCTCACGCAGCAGATACTTTAAACCTAAACTATCTCGACTTCAAGTGCGATGCGGTAGTCAATGAGTAGACAAAGCGCAAACAGCGCGCGATCAGAGCGTCGCGCCCTGCCGCGCCAGGCCGGACTGGTGGATCACCGCGCGCACCACGTCGGCCAGGACCGCCTGCACCGCCTCGTTCGACAAATGGCCTGGTGCGAAGCTTTTCAGGCCGGTGGCGGCGCCGTCCAGGCCCAGCGTGACGCAGCCCGCATGCAGGCGGTCGATGCGCACCTGCGCCTCCTGCTGCTGGCCTTTGCCCAGCATCGCCTCCAGGTCGCCGCTGGCGGCGGTCAGCTGGTTCTGGAATCCGTTCAGGTAAACCAGCAGCCGCTCGGCGTTGATGCCCAGGCGCCGCATGGTGGTGGCGGGCTCCTCGGCCACGTGCTCGTAGCCGCTGGCCGCCTGGTCCAGGAAATTCACCAGGTGCACCCGCACCTGCTCGGCCTGGAACGGCTTGACGATGTAGCCGGCGGCGCCCAGCTGGGTCGCCTCCTGCATCGTGTCCTTGTCGGTGGCGGAGGTCACCAGCACGAACGGCATGGTGTTGATCTCCGGATGGTTTTTGACGCGCTGCAGCAATTCCATGCCGGACAGACGCGGCATGCGCAGGTCGCAGAAGCAGATAGCGGGACGCAAGCCCTGCTCCAACTGCTCCCAGGCGTCGGCGCCATCTTCGGCCTCCACGATATCGAACTTGCCACAGCTATCGATCAAATGCATCAACACCATCCGTGAGACGACATCGTCATCCACTACCAGAACTTTCATGTGACTCCCTGTGCCTTTATAACGCCTGCTTGGTCTGACTTCGGTACGGCACTTTGTCTCGATATTACATTATAAACAGCGATCTACGTCCTGGACAGGCAAGGATTTGTGCGGGCCGCGCTCATTTTGAAACCTTAGTGCGTGCTAGTTGCCGCCGCGCGCAACAGCAGCTGACGCAGCTGCGGCATGGCCTCGGCGATGCGTTGCCAATTGCCGTGGTCGGCCTCCAGTTCCAGCTCGCCGCACAGCGCCTGCAATTCCTGCTCTTCCAGATATCCTGCGCTCCCCTTCATGCCGTGCAACAGACGGCTGGCGACTTCGCCGTCGCCCCGCTCCAGCGCCAGTTCCAGATCCGCCAGCCGCAGCGGCGCGTCCTGGTTGAAGGCGCTGCGCAGCCGGCCTTTCAAATCGCTGCCGCCGCTGTGCTGCGCCAGCCGTGCCGGCTCCAGCGCCGCCGGCGCCACGCCGAACAGCGCGTCGAGCTCCGGCGTGCCGGCCGCCGGATTGTGGCGCGGTTCCATGCGCGGCAGCTGGAGGCCGCGCTGCAGCTGGCGTTCGATCGCGCGGCTGAGCTGGAAGTGCAGCTTGTCCTCGTCGATCGGCTTGGTCAGGAAATCGTCCATGCCGGACGCCAGGTAGCGGCTGCGGTCTTCCTCGCTGGCGTTGGCGGTCAGCGCGATGATCATCAGTTCCTGGTCGCGCACCGGCGCGTCCTCCGTACCGCCGGAGCGTATCATGCGGGTGGCGCTGGCGCCGTCCATTTCAGGCATGCGGCCGTCCATCAGGATCAGGTCGTAGCGGGTCAGGGCGCAGGCCCGCACCGCCAGCGCGCCGTTGGCCGCGATGTCGACCTTGTGGCCCAGGTCTTCCAGCATCATGCGGATGATGATCTGGTTGGTCGGGAAGTCTTCCGCGCACAGCACCTTCAGCTGATGGCTGTGCGGCTCGCGCGGCACGTGCGGCACCATCGGCGGCGAAACGCCGTTCGCCAGCGGCAGCTCGAACGAGAACGTGCTGCCCTGCCCCGGCGCGCTGACGGCGTTGATCGAACCGCCCATCAGCTCGACCAGCTGGCGGCAGATCGCCAGTCCCAGGCCGGTGCCGCCGTAGCGGCGCGTGGTGGAGGCGTCGGCCTGCTCGAACTGCTGGAACAGGCGCGGAATGGCGTTCGCGTCGATGCCGATGCCGGTATCGGCCACCGTGAAGCGGATGCGGTTCAGCGCGCCCTTGTAGCCGGCGCGCGCGCGCTCGTCGTCCTCCTGCGGCACGCGCTCGACGCGCATGTTCACCGAACCATGGTCGGTGAACTTGAAGGCGTTGCCGACCAGGTTGACCAGCACCTGGCGCAGCCGCGTCGGGTCGCCCACGACGAACTGCGGCAGGCCGTCGCCGAACTCCAGGCTGAAACCGACGCTGTGCGCGGCGGCCTGCTCTTCGAACAGGCTGACCACGTTTTCCACCGCCGCCGACAGCGAAAAGTCGATGTTCTCGATGGTCAGCTTGCCCGCCTCGATCTTCGAGAAGTCCAGCAGATCGTTGATGATCGACAGCAGCGACTGCGCATTGGCCTGGCCGCGCAGGATCTGCTCGCGCGTGCTGTCGGCCAGCTTGCCGTCGCGCAGCGCGAAGTTCAGCATGCCGATCACGCCGGCCAGCGGCGTGCGCATCTCGTGGCTCATGTTGGCCAGGAACTCGGACTTCTGGCGGGTGGCGTCTTCCGCCTTGCGCTTGGCCAGGCGCAGGCGCTCGTCGTTCTCCTGCAAGGCGCGGTTGGCCCGCGCCAGCTCCTCGGTGTGCAGCCGCACCTGCTTCTCCTGCTGCAGCAGCCGTTCCTGGGTCTGGCGCAGCGTCTGCAGCGCCTCTTCCAGCTGCTGGTAGGCGCGGGCGTTTTCCAGGCCGGCGGCGGCGTGCGAAGCCAGCGTCTGCAGCATGTCCATGTGCACCTGCTGGTAGCTGTTCTTCTCGGTGCTCTGCACGCATAGCAGGCCGACCACCTTGTCGCTGACGACCAGCGGCGCATACATCATCGAATGCGCCTTGGCCACCGGCACGCCGTCCTCGCGCACGCACGGCACCAGGCTGTCGAGGCCCGAATCGTCCATGTAGCTGCCGTATTCGGCAAAGAAATCGTTGATGAAGATGGGCTTGCGCTGCTCCAGGCACCACACGGCCAGCTGGTTCGGTTCATCCAGCCGGCGCTGGTACGGCAAGGTGCGCACGCCGCCTTCGATCGCGAACGGGAAGTCGATCACGCCGTCCTCCTCGCGCACGAAGCCGATGCCGAAGATCTGCGCGTTCATCAGGTGGTGCACGTGGCGGTACAGCGTGCGCATGGTGGTTTCCATGTCCAGCGTGGCGCTCATCTCGCGTCCCAGCTCGCTGAGCACCGAGATGTTGCGGTGTGCCTGCTCGACGTTTTCCTTCTGCCGCTCGACTTCCTGTTTCTGCCGCTCGGTGTCGACGCGGCGCTGCTCCGCCTCGGCGCGTTGCGCTTCCGCTTCCAGCCGGCGCTGCTCCAGCTCCTGCTTCTGCTGCTGCAGCAACAGGTTCTTCTGCTCGATCTCCGCCGTGCGCGAGCTGACCAGCTGCTCCAGCCGCTGCTGCTGGTGGTGCAGGCTGCGCACGCGCCCTTTGTACGCCACATAGCCGGCGCCCAGCGCCAGCAGGCCAAGCAGGCCGCGGAACCACCAGGTTTTCCAGAACGGCGGCTCGATGGTGATCTCCAGCGTGGCCGCGTTGTCGTTCCAGATGCCGTCCTTGTTGGCGGCCTTGACGCGGAAGGTGTACGTGCCCGGATCGAGATTGGTGTAGGTGGCGAAACGCTTGCTGGAATCGGTCACCACCCAGTCCTCGTCGAAGCCCTGCAACTGGTAGGCGAAGCGGTTGCGCTGCGGCGCGGCGTAGTGCAGCGCCGCGAACTCCAGCGAGAACACCGAGTCGGATTCCGGCAGCGTCAGCGCGCTGGTGTGCTCGATCGCCGTCTTCAGCACATCCGGATGCTCGCCCTGGCCCGGCTTGAGCGACTTGTTGAAGATCTGGAAATCGGTGATGGCCACCGTCGGCGCCACGCTGTTCTCGCGCACTTCCGACGGCGAGAACGCGGTGATGCCGTTGAAGCCGCCGAAGTACAGCGTGCCGTCCGGCGTGCGCAGCGCGGCGCCGTCGAAGTAGGCGCCTTCGATGGTGCCGTCGGCGCCGCTGTAGTTGCGCACCAGGCCCGTTTGCGTGTTCAGGCGCGACAGGCCGCTGTTGGTGCTCAGCCAAAGGTTGCCGGCATCATCCGGCAGGATCGAGGCGATGGCGTCGTCGGCGATGCCGTCCTTGCGCAGGTAGCGGCGGAAGCGGATGGCGCCGTCGGCCGCCACCTCCATCTTGTTCAGGCCCGCCGCCGTGCCGACCCAGATCGTGCCGCGGCCGTCCTCGTACAGGTAGTGCACCTCGTCGTGACTGAGGCTGAACGGATCGGCAGGGTCGCGCCGGAAGTGGCGGAACTTGCCGGTCTTGCGGTCCAGCAGATCGAGGCCGTTGAAGGTGCCTATCCATAGCTGGCCACGACGGTCTTCCAGTATCGGCCGCACCACGTTGTCGGACAGGCTGGCGCTGTCGGACGGATCGTGGCGGAAGGTGCGCACGTCCATCGTCGCCGGATCGAGCCGGTGCAGGCCGCCGCGCGAGGCGATCCACAGCACGCCGCTACGGTCGCCGACGATGTTGCGGATGGTGTCGCTGGCCGGGTCGCCGCGCACGAAGGACAGCGAGCTGATCTTGCCGGTGGCGACGTTCAGGTGGTTGATGCCGGCGCGCCCGCCTATCCACATATTGCCGTTCTTCTCGCGCCACAGCGATGTCACCTGGTCGTCGCTCAGGCTGTTCGCGCGCAGCGGATCGTGGCGCCACACCTTGCCCTCGCCGCTGACCGGGTCGTACAGATTCAGGCCGCCGCTGCTGCCCAGCCACAGCTGGCCGCGCGCTTCGGCGACGATGGCGCGCACCTTGTTGTCCGACAGCGAGTTCGGCGTGTCTGGCTGGCGCACGATGCGGGCGAAGCCGCCGCTGCCCATGTCCACCCGGCTGGCGCCGTCGTTCCAGGTGCCGACCCAGAACGTGCCGACGCGGTCGCGGAACAGCGCCGAGATCTGATTGTCGGCCACGCTGTGGTTGTCGCTGAACTGGTGGCGGTACTGCACCAGCCGGTTCTCCGGCGGCAGCCAGCGGAACAGGCCATCGGCCTGCGTGCCGACCCAGACATTGGTTTCCGCGTCCACGTACAGCGTGGTGATGCTGACGTCCGGCTTCAGTCCTTCGCGCAGGCCGAGGCGGCGGCGCTGCGGCTCGCTGCCCAGCAGGCGCCATTGTTCCAGTCCGCCCAATGTGCCGATCCACAGCGTTTGCGCGCTGTCGACCTGCAGCGCCAGCACCGCGTTGAACTTGCTGTCGCCGCCGGCGTCTATCGCGTAGTGCTGGAAGCGCGAAGCGCCCGGCGCCAGCATATCGAGTCCGGTTGCGGTGCCCACCCACAGCCGCCCGGCGGCGTCGCGCGCCAGCGCGTTGACCTGGTCGTTGGCCAGGCTGCCGGCATCGGCCGGATCGTGGTGCCAGCTGGTGAAGCGCGCGGTGGCCGGGTCGAAGTGATGCAGGCCGTCGGCGCTGGCCAGCCACAGGCCGCCCAAGCCATCGTCGGCGATCGCGCGCAGGTGGCGGTTGCCGTTGCCGCGTTGCGCCGATTCGTGCGGCAGGAAGTGGGTGAAGGTCTTGCTGGCCGCGTCGTAGCGATCCAGGCCGCCGTCCGTGCCCACCCACAGCTGGCCGGCAGGGTCGAGGTGCAGCACGCGTATCCAGTTGTCGCCCAGGCTGCGCGGATCGGAGATGGCGCTCTTGTAGGTGACGGTGCGGTAGCCGTCGAAGCGGGTCAGGCCGGCCTGGGTGCCTAGCCAGATGAAACCTTGCTTGTCCTGCGCGATGGCCAGCACCGATTCCTGCGCCAGTCCGTGCTCGACGCTGAGCTGCTCGAAGCGCAGCGTGCGCGGCGGCGCGCCGGCCCATGCGGCGGCCATGCCCAGGCCCCACAACAGCAGGACCGGCAGCAGCAAGCGGCTACAGAGACGAACTAAAAACAGCAAGGGAGCCCCGTTAATCAGATAAGACGCCGAATTCAGGATTCGAAGAAGGCCAGCACATCGTCCTTGCGCGCCTGCGTGTCGCGCTGTCCGAGCCGGATCAACTCGCAAGTATATGTCGATTCGAACAGCAGGTACGAAGCGAGTGCGGCGCCGCGCGTTTCGGTGGCTCCTATCCCGGACAGCATGGTGCGTATCGGCGCCGGCAGGCTGGCGATGTGGCGGCTGGCGATATCGTCGAGCCGCTCGGACGGCGCGATCACCAGCAGCTGCACCGGCTTGAGCGGGGTTTTCTCCAGCAGCTCCGGCGGCAGCATCGACAAGGTCTTGTTGACCCGCTCCAGCCGCTCGATGTCGACGGCCAGGCTGTCGAGGAAGATCGACGACATCGCGTGGCCGGCGATCTGCGCCAGGCTGGGATAGCGCGCCGCGCTCTTTTCGGCGGCGCTGCGGGCCGGCTCGGTCAGGCGGCCGGCGCCCACCACCAGCACCTTGGACGCGCCGAGGTGGATGGCCGGCGAGATCGGCGCCAGCTGGCGCATCGAACCGTCGCCGCAGTATTCGCGGTGGCCGCCCATGTACAGCGGCGTGGCCGGGAAGATGAACGGGATCGCCGACGACGCCAGCAGATGCTCGACGCCGATCTGGTCCTGCAGGGCCACGCGCTGCATGCGTATCCACGGCACGATGTCGGCGGCGGTCTGGTAAAAGGTCAGGTGGTTGCCGGCGGTGTAGGACGAGGCGGTGACGGCCAGCGCGTGCAGCAGGCCTTCGGACAGCACGGAGTCCAGCCGCGGCAGGTCGAGCATGCGGTGCAGCAGGCCGACCAGCGGCGTATTGTCCAGCAGCGAGGCGGGCGGCGCGGCGCGCCACTTGCGCAGCAGCCAGCCGAACGACAGCAAGGACAGCCAGCGCGCGCCGGAGCGGATCACGCCCAGCGAATCGGCGCGGTAGACCTGTTCAACCTCGATGTTCTGCCACACGTCGAGCAGCTTCTGCACGCCCTCGCCGAAGTTGTCGGCGCGGCAGGCCAGCGCGGTGGCGTTGATGGCGCCGGCCGAGGTGCCGCAGATGATGTCGAAGGGGTTGCGCGCCGGCGGCCAGCCCGCTTCCCACAGTATTTCCGAGATTGCCTGCAGCACGCCGACCTGGTAGGCGGCGCGGGCACCACCGCCCGTCAGGATCAATCCTGTTTTCTTTTGAATTCCCATTCGACAAGATTAGCAGGGTCTGCCGGATTTGGGGAGGATTTTAGTCTCCCAGCACGATGCCTTCGCGGCGCGGATCGGCGCCGCCGAACCACTCATCCTTGCCGTTGACGGTGCGGCGCTGGATGCCCTGCAGGCCTGAGTTCTGCTCGAATTCGCGCACCTGGTGGCCGCGCGCCTTCAGCTGCTCGATCACGGCCGGGCTGACGCGTCCCGCCTCCAGTTCGGTCGGGCCGTTGCGGCTGCCGAGGTTGGGCAGGCTGATGGCCTGCTGGACATTCAACTGCCAGTCCAGCGTGCCGACCAGCACTTTGGCCACGTAGTTGATGATGGCCGAGCCGCCCGGCGAACCGGTGGCCAGCACCAGCTTGTGCGTGCCCTTGTCGAACACCAGCGTCGGCGACATCGCGCTGCGCGGACGCTTGCCGGCCTGCACGCGGTTGGCGATCGGGCCGTTTTCATCCTGCGAATCGAAGGAGAAGTCGGTCAGCTGGTTGTTGAGCATGAAGCCGTCGACCATCTGGCGCGCGCCGAAGGCGTCTTCCACCGAGGTGGTCATCGACAGGCCGCCGCCGAAGGCATCCACCGCCACCAGGTGCGAGGTGGATGGCTTGTCGATCGCGGTGTCGGCGCCCCAGGCCACCTGCATCGTGGCCGGCGTGCCGTATTTGGCCACGCCCATCGATTTTTCGCCGATCAGCGCCGCGCGCTGCGCCAGGTAGCCCTTGTCCAGCATGGCGGCGATGCCCTTGCCCGGCAGCGGCACGAAGTCGGTGTCGGCGAGATAGCGGTTGCGGTCCGCGTAGGCCAGGCGGCCCGCTTCAGTGAACAGGTGGATGCCTTCGGCCGTCAGCTGGCCGTTGACTGGCTTGTACGGGCTGATGTCCTTCACTTCGAGGATGCCCAGCATCTGCGCGATGGCGATGCCGCCGGACGACGGCGGCGGCGCGCCGCACACGGTCCAGGCCTTGTAGTCGCTGCAGACCGGCGCGCGCTCCTTGGCCTGGTAACCGGCGATGTCGGCGGCGGTCAGCTTGCCCGGATTGGTCGGATGCGACGCCACCTTGGCCGCGATGTCGTTGGCGATGCGGCCCTTGTAGAAGGCGTCGGCGCCGCCGTCGGCGATTTCGCGCAGCGTGCGCGCCAGCTCGGGATTTTTCAGCAGGTAGCCTACCGGACGCGGCTTGCCGTCCTGGTCGAAGAAGTAGGCGCGGGCGACCGGGTCGCGGGCCAGGTATTTATCCCACGACAGCAGCGCGTTCAGGCGCGGGCTGACGTTGAAGCCATCCTCCGCCAGCTTGATGGCGGGCGCGAACAGGGCCTTCCACGGCAGCTTGCCGTGCTCCTTGTGCGCCAGTTCCAGCATGCGCAGCACGCCGGGCGCGCCGACCGAGCGGCCGCCGATGACGCCGATCTCGCGCGAGACGGCCTTGCCGTCCTTGTCCTGGAACAGGTGTTCGTCCGCCGAGGCGGGCGCGGTTTCGCGGCCGTCGTAGGATTGCACGTGTTTGCCGTCGGAGTACAGCAGGAAGGAGCCGCCGCCGATGCCGGACGATTGCGGCTCGACCAGGGTCAGCACCAGCTGGGTGGCGATGGCGGCGTCGATCGCAGCGCCGCCCTGCTTGAGCATTTGATAACCGGCTTGCGTGGCCAGCGGATTGGCCGCCGCCACCATGAATTTTTGCGAGGACTTGCCGGCTTTGGCCGTGTAGCCGGTGGCGATTTCGGGCGCCGCGTCGGCGGTGGTGCGTTGTGCGTGGGCCGGCATGTGCAGCGCGCCCAGCAGCGGTATGACCAATGCGAGGCTTAAAGCCAGTGTCTTCAAACGTATCATGGACTCTCCAAAATAAAAGGCGCGCGGCCTGGGCCGCGCGCCCGATCACTCTGGCATCGTACACGAAATCGTGCAGTAAGTTTTACTTCGGCTGCATGCGGATGGCGCCGTCGAGGCGGATCGATTCGCCGTTCAGCATGGCGTTCTCGATGATGCTGCGGGCCAGCTGTGCGTATTCGGACGGCTTGCCGAGGCGCGGCGGGAACGGCACCATGGCGCCCAGCGCGTCGCGCACTTCGGTCGGCATGCCCATCAACATCGGGGTTTCGAAGATGCCGGGGGCGATGGTCATCACGCGGATGGCATTGCGCGACAGGTCGCGCGCCATCGGCAAGGTCAGGCCGACCACGGCGGCTTTCGAGGCGGCATAGGCGGCCTGGCCGATCTGGCCGTCGTAGGCTGCGACGGAGGCGGTATTGATGATGACGCCGCGTTCGCCGCTGTCGGTGGCGGCGGTCTTGCTCATGGCATCGGCGGCCAGGCGGGCCATGTTGAAGGTGCCGACCAGGTTGATGTTGATGGTGCGCTGGAATACGTCCAGCGGGTGCGGGCCTTCCTTGCCGACGGTCTTGACGGCCGGCGCCACGCCGGCGCAATTGACCAGGCCGCGCAGCGTGCCCAGCGCCGCGGCTGCGTCGATGACGGCCTTGCCGTCCGCTTCCGAGGTGACGTCGCACTTGACGAACACGCCCTTGAGTTCGGCGGCCAGCGCCTGGCCCGGCTCGACCTGCACATCGGCCAGCACGACCTTGCCGCCCTGCTCCGCGATCATGCGCGCCGTGGCGGCGCCCAGGCCCGAAGCACCGCCGGTGATGATGAATACATTGTCCTGAATTTGCATGCCCGTCCCCTGTCTTGTTGGTGTTTGACGTTTACGTAAACGTCACATCGCAATTGTAGCGAATTTTTCGACGGCGATGAGGAAAACCTGTGCAAGCGTATAATGCGCATGATCCATCTTCCAATTGATGCGCATAGGAGCTCATATGGACAGTCCACCTCTCAAGCTTCCCGCAAAAAAAGCCACCAACATTACCCTCGCCATGGATGTGTACCGTGATGCGAAGGCGCTTGGCATCAATATTTCCCAACTCTGCGAGCAAAAACTGCGCGAGGAAATTGCAGCGCAAAAGGAATTACGATGGAATGCAGAGCACGCCGCTTTCATCACAGCGTATAACGAAGTTATCGAAGCTGAAGGCGTGGCGTTGCAGGAATGGCGGGCTTTTTAGGATGGCTCGCTTTGACATCTATGCCAATCCAGGCAAGAATCTAAAAAGCATTCCTTTCCTTATCGATGTCCAGAGCAACGTCATCAGCGGCCTGGCCAGCCGGATCGTCATACCGCTCCGGGCATCCACTTACTTTAGTCTGACCAACCTGCCCGCGGATCTGTTTCCCTTGATCGACGTGAACGGAACCTCCTGCATTCTCGATACGCCGCAACTCGGCGCCATTCCTTTGCGCGAATTAAAATCCAAGGTCGGTTCCGCGAAGTCCCAGCAAGCCGAAATACAGCTGGCGCTGGATCGAGCGTTCGGCGCCTACTAGCACTGCACTACGGCGCCGTTGCGGCTGCAGGTTTTGCCGGAGGGCATGATTACGGTGCCGGGGCCGGCCTGGTTGAGGTGGGTGCCGCTGGCGTCGTTGCAGCCGGTGGGGCCGCAGCCGTTCACCGCTTGCGGGGCGTTGGGCGGATTGAGCAGGGTTTGCAGCGACGGCGATGGCGACATGGCCGGCATCGCCACTTGCGGCGCCTGCTTGACGACCGGCATGCGCTGGATGATCTGCGGCACCGGACGGCGCGGCATCGGCACCCGCGCCGGCGCGGTGCGGCACGGCTCCACCGCCAGATGCTTGCCGTCCGCGCTGAGCTTGCAGACCGGCAGGCTGGCGTAGTCACGCAACTCGGACGCCGGCTTGGCGGCTGCAGGCGCCGGCGACTGGGCGGCCGCCAGCGTCGGCATTGCGCCGGGCAGCGCCAGCGACAACATCAGCAGCGCGGTGCGCGGCGTCATGGCGGCGGTACCACGGTGCCGATCACCACGCGCCATGGCACCAGACAGGCGTCCACATTGGGATAGTAGCCTCTGGGATTGTCGCAGTAGTACAGCCTCCGCGTGCCGGGCCCGGCGTACACGGCCGCGTCGCCGGGCGGCAGATACCACGGCGCGCCGACATAGTAGCCCGGCGTGTAGTAATAGTAGGGATCGAGGTAGCCGTAACGCGGCCAGTACAGCGGCGCGCCGACAATGATGCCGCCGCGTACGTAACCATGGCCGCGCCCGTGATAGTAGCCGTGGCCGCCTGGTCCGCCGTGGAAATGATTATGACCGCCGCCCTGGAAATGGCCATGGCCGCCGCCCCCATGGCCATGCTGCGCCCACGCGTCAGGGCTGAGCAGCGCACCCAGCAGAAACGCCAGCGTCAGCGCCGGTTTCAACATGTTCATGGCATTCCCTCGCGTAGTGCTACACCTTCCATTATTAGCAGGTGTGGCACAGGAGGGAAGCCACTGAAACAATTCGTAACGCTTACTTGGCAGGCACCGGCTGCGCTTCCGTCGCCGGCGGTGGCGGAGGCGGAGCATCGGCCGGCGCCATCATGCCGGCCCCGGGGGCCATCATCATCGCCGGCGGCGGCATCGCCGTGTGCGCGGCGACCGGTGCCGGCACCGTTACCGCCAGCCAGCCCGACGCCGGCAGCAGCGGCACCAGCAGCAGCGCGACGATGTTGATGATCTTGATCAGCGGATTGACCGCCGGACCGGCCGTGTCCTTGTACGGATCGCCGACGGTGTCGCCGGTGACCGCCGCCTTGTGCGCGTCGGAACCCTTGCCGCCGAAGTGGCCGTCCTCGATGTACTTCTTGGCGTTGTCCCAGGCGCCGCCGCCGGTGGTCATCGAGATCGCCACGAACAGGCCGGTGACGATGGTCCCCATCAGCATGCCGCCCAGCGCGGCCGCGCCCAGCAGCATGCCGACCACGATCGGCACCACCACCGGCAGCAGCGACGGGATGATCATTTCCTTGATCGCCGACGCGGTCAGCATGTCGACCGCCTTGTCGTATTCCGGCTTGGCCGTGCCTTCCATGATGCCCTTGATGTCGCGGAACTGGCGCCGCACCTCCACCACCACGGCGCCGGCGGCGCGGCCCACGGCCTCCATCGCCATCGCGCCGAACAGGTAGGGAATCAGGCCGCCGATGATCAGGCCGACGATCACCATCGGGTTCGACAGGTCGAAGGTGATGCTCTGCCCGCGCGACTCCAGCGCGTGCGTGTAGTCGGCGAACAGCACCAGCGCGGCCAGGCCGGCCGAACCGATCGCATAGCCCTTGGTGACGGCCTTGGTGGTGTTGCCCACCGCGTCCAGCGGATCGGTGATCGCGCGCACCGATTCCGGCATGCCGGCCATTTCGGCGATGCCGCCGGCGTTGTCGGTGATTGGTCCGTAGGCGTCCAGCGCCACGACGATGCCCGCCATCGACAGCATGGAGGTCGCGGCGATCGCCACCCCGTACAACTGGCCCAGCTGGTAGGACACCAGGATCGCCGCGCACACCGCCAGCACCGGATAGGCGGTCGACTTCATCGACACGCCCAGGCCGGCGATGATGTTGGTGCCGTGGCCGGTGGTCGACGCTTCGGCGATATGGCGCACCGGATGGAAATCGGTGCCGGTGTAGTACTCGGTGATGTAGACCATCAGGCCGGTCAGCACGATGCCGACCACGGTGCAGCCCATCATCTTCATGCGCATGGCTTCGTCAGGCCAGATCTGCCAGGTGACGACGGCAAAGCCGACCAGCGACAAGCCGGCCGCCCACCACAGGCCGGTGTACAGCGCCGACATGATTTTCTTGCCCGGCTTGGCCTTGACCATCGAGCAGCCGATGATGGAGGCGATGATGGACACAGCGCCCAGCAGCAGCGGATAGACGATGGCCGACGTCGGCGCCGACGTGATCAGCAAGGCGCCCAGCAGCATGGTCGCGATCAGCGTCACGACGTAGGTCTCAAACAGGTCGGCCGCCATGCCGGCGCAATCACCGACGTTGTCGCCCACGTTATCGGCGATCACCGCCGGGTTGCGCGGATCATCCTCCGGGATGCCCGCCTCCACCTTGCCCACCAGATCCGCGCCGACGTCCGCGCCCTTGGTGAAGATGCCCCCGCCCAGTCGGGCGAAGATCGAAATCAGCGATGCGCCGAAGGCCAGGCCGATCAGCGGCTTGATGACGTCGTGCGGCGTCATGTTCGGATTGGGCACGGCGGTCGAGGCCACCATGGTCAGGAACATATAGAACAGCACCACGCCCAGCAGGCCCAGGCCGACCACCAGCATGCCGGTGATCGCGCCGCCCTTGAAGGCGACGTTGAGCGCCTCGTTCATGCCCTTGGTGGCCGCCTGCGCGGTGCGCACGTTGGCGCGCACCGAGACGTTCATGCCGATGAAACCGCAGGCGCCGGACAACACCGCGCCGATCAGGAAGCCGATCGCGGTATGGATGTCGAGTAAAACTGCAATGAGTATGAGCAGCACCACGCCGACGATGGCGATGGTGCGATACTGGCGCGCCAGGTAGGCGGCGGCGCCCTGCTGGATGGCCAGCGCGATTTCCTGCATGCGCGGATTGCCCGCGTCCTGACTGAGTATCCAGCTTCTGGACCACAAACCATAAACCACGGCGATAACGCCGCACGCAACTGCTAACCAAAGACTAGCTGCCATAGTGTCCCCTTGTTTTTATTAATCGAGCCTACAAACCACACTTCAGAAAACCAACGCCCGCCGGGTAGGCAAGCGCAGCCAACTAAACCTGCGAACTGCAAAACTTCATAAAACGGGATGGCATCCAGCCGATTTTGGGCGCAAAAAAAGCGGACACTCGGTCCGCTCTACTTTACCGCTTATTCCGCCAGCGCTGCAAACGCGCTGTCGCGAATTTGCTCCACGGGGCCGACGCCCTCAATGCGGCGGTATTTCGGCGCGCCAGGCTGGCCCGATTGTGCCCAGCTATTGTAGTAACCCAGCAGCACCTCGGTCTGGTTGTGGTAGACGTCCAGGCGTTTCTTGACGGTTTCCGCCTTGTCGTCGGGACGCTGCACCAGGTCTTCGCCGGTGATGTCGTCCTTGCCGTCGACCTTGGGCGGATTGAACTTGATATGGTAGACGCGGCCCGAACCCGGGTGGCAGCGGCGGCCATCCATGCGCTCGATGATCGATTCGTCCGGCACGGCGATTTCCAGCACGTAGTCGACCTTGACGCCGCCGTCCTTCATCGCGTCGGCCTGGGCGACGGTACGCGGGAAGCCGTCGAACAGGTAGCCGTTGGCGCAGTCCGGCTGGGTCAGGCGATCCTTGACCAGGCCGATGATGATGTCGTCCGATACCAAACCGCCCTCGTCCATCACCTTCTTGGCGGCCATGCCCAACTCCGTACCCGCCTTGATTGCAGCACGCAGCATGTCGCCGGTGGAGATTTGCGGGATGTTATATTTTTCTTTGATGAAATTAGCCTGGGTGCCCTTGCCGGCACCTGGTGCTCCTAAAAGAATAAGACGCATGAAAAATTCCTAAAAAACAGATATTGGGTGGGTTAGTTGGTATCGGATCGTACGAAACTTACCACAAAACTTTGTCTCAACGCCAATTTATGACGGTTTGTACCGTTCTTAGCTGGCGAAATCCGGGCCCAGAGAGATATTCCGTATGAATACCGCACTGTTGTTTTCGTTATATCAGCCGTAACTGACTACTGGCTGACGCGCCTTTTGATGCAAATCAATAGAATTGCCGTACGCGAACGAGGTCTTCCGGTGTATCCACTCCGGCCGCGGGGGCCGTATCGGTCACATGGACCGCGATGGGATAGCCGTGCCACAGCACGCGCAACTGCTCCAGCGCTTCGATCGATTCCAGCGGCGACACTTCCAGCGCCGGGTAGGCTTGCAGGAAGTCGTTGCGGTAGGCGTACAGTCCGATGTGACGGAGCGGCACGTAAGCGGCAGGCAGTGTGTCTTTGGACTGCGCAAAGGCGTCGCGGTTCCAGGGTATGGTCGCGCGCGAAAAATAAAGCGCCCGCCCCGCCTTGTCCAGCACCACCTTGACCACGTTGGGGTTGAAGGCGTCGGCGGCGTCGTGCAGCGGATGGGCGCAGGTGGACATCGGCACGCCGGCGTTGATGCGCGACGCGGCCGCCTGCAGCAGCGCCGGGTCGATCAGCGGCTCGTCGCCCTGCAGGTTGACGACGACCGCGTCGGCCGCCAGGTTCAGCGCGCGCGCCACCTCGGCGATGCGGTCGGTGCCGGATGGATGGTCGGAACGGGTCATGCAGACTTCGACGCCGTGCTGCTCGCAGGCGGCGCGGATGTCTTCGTGGTCGGTGGCGACGATGATGCGGGCCGCGCCGGCCTGCCGCGCGCGCTCGGCCACGCGCACCACCATGGGCTTGCCGCCCAGGTCGGCCAGCGGCTTGTTCGGCAGGCGGGTCGAGGCCAGGCGGGCCGGGATGATGACGATGAACGGGGATACTGAAGACACGAGCTTATTCCGCCTTGTCCTGCAGCGTGCGGGCCTCGTCGGCCCACATGATGGGGATGCCGTCACGGATGGGATATGCCAGGCGGTCGCCCTTGCAGATCATTTCCTGGGCTTTTTTATCGTACTCCAGGGGGCCTTTGCAGACCGGGCAAACCAGGATATCAAGCAATCGAGCGTCCACGACATTTCTCCACAATTTGGTCGGCCAGCGCGCTATCGATGCGCGCGGTGACCGGGACGACCCATAGTCGCGGGTCGTCTCTGAGTTCTTCAATTTGCGCACATTTTACTGCATCCTTCTCGGTCATCAAGATCAGGTCCGCATCGAGGGCGGCAAATGGACGGTCCTGGAAGTCGTGATGATCGGGCAGAGGCAGTTCGGTGATGCGCAAGCCGGCCGCTTTCAGCATGCCGAAAAAGCGCGCGGGATTGCCGATGCCGGCCGCCGCCGCGATGCGCAGGCCGGCGCCGCTGCTCGCCAACCCGGCCAACTCGGCCAGCGTGCGGCGCACGCCGCGGTCGCGCAGCTGCTCGGCGTGGTCGCCGGCAAGGACCATCTGGATCGGCGCCGGGGCGCCACGGTGCGCGCCGACGGCGGCCGCCAGTCCGGCGTCAAGCCGCGGCGTGTTGATGACGGTGAAATCGCGACGGCGCGAGACGGGTTCCCGCAGCGGTCCGGCCGGCAGCAGCCAGCCATTGCCGGCGCCACGGCCATCGAACAGGATGATCTCGATATCGCGCTGCAGCGCGTAATGCTGCAGGCCGTCGTCGGTCAACAGGATGTCCACCTCCGGATGCGCCGCCAATAGCGCGCGCCCGGTCGCGGCCCGGTCACGTCCCACCATCACCGGACAGCCGGTTCTCTGCTTGATCAGCAACGGCTCGTCGCCCACCTGAGCCGGCGTCGATGCGGCGCCCACTTCGCGCGCGCCGTCGGCGCTGCTGCCATGGCCGCGCGAAATCACGCCCGGCTTCATGCCGGCCGCCTGCAGCGCCTGCACCAGCCAGATGGTCAGCGGCGTCTTGCCGGTGCCGCCGATGTAGATATTCCCCACCACGACCACCGGCACCGGCAGCCGCGACGACTTGAGCCAGCCAGCACGGAACATGGCCGCCCGCAAACCGCTGAGCGCGCCAAACACCAGCGACACCGGCCACAAGGCGCAGGCCAGCGGCCCGCGCCGCAGCCAGTTGCGCGTCAGCGTCGCTTCGAGCGCAGACGATTTGGAAGGAGGATGGTTTAGCAAAATTAAGGAGCCTTGGCGAACTGCGTCATTCCCGCGCAGGCGGGAATCCATGGAACATCGGCTCCGGACGTTCAGCATGGATTCCCGCCTGCGCGGGAATGACGTTCACATATTATTTCGCGGCACTGGTCTGCGCGGCGAAGGTCAGCTTTTCATAGCCCGCGATGCGCGCCGCTTCCATCACGTTGATGACCATCTGGTGCATCGCGAACTGGTCGGCGTTGACGATCACCACCGGCGACTTGCCCGCCGCGCCACCCTTGTCGGCGGCACTCTTCATCGCCTGCGCGAAACCGGCCACGTCGTGGAACGACACCGGCTCGCCGTTGATCGTGTAGTTGCCCTTGGCGTCCACCGTCACGTTCAGTTCGAACGGCTTGTCGGTCGCCTTCTGCGCGTCGGCAGTGGGCAGCGTGATCTGCAGCTCGGTGAACTTGCTGTAGGTGGTGGTCACCATCAGGAAGATCAGGATCACCAGCAGCACGTCGATGAACGGGATCAGGTTGATCTCGGGATCCTCGCGGTGCCGGCCTTTGCGGAAATTCATGCCGGGTCCTTACTTGCGCTTGAGGTGCACGACATCGACGAACTTCACCGCCTGCTGCTCCATCTCGATGATGAAGCTGTCCACCAGCGCGCGGAAGTGGCGATAGAAGACCAAGGTCGGCATCGCGATCGCCAGGCCGAAGCCGGTGTTATACAGGGCCACCGAAATGCCGTGCGCCAGTTGCGCCGGATTGGAACCGGTGGCGTTTTGCGCGCCGAAGATCTCGATCATGCCGACCACCGTGCCGAACAGGCCCATCAGCGGCGCCAGGGTCGCGATGGTGCCCAGCGTGGTCAGGAAGCGTTCCAGCATGTGGGCCACGCCGCTGCCGGCCTCCTCGATGGACTCCTTCATCACGTCGCGCGGCGATTCGATATTGCGCAGCGCCGCCGACAGCACGACGCCCAGCGGCGAACTCTTTTCCAGCTTGTCGATGATGTCGGGGGTGATGTTGCCGCCGCGGTAGACCTGTACCACCTCGTCCAGCAGCTTCTTCGGCAGGATCTTGCTGCGACGCAGGTAGAGCAAACGTTCGATGATCAGGGCCGTCGCAACGATCGATGCGACCAGCAACAACCAGATAGGCCAACCTGCAGCTTGTAATATGGCGAGCAAAACGAACTCCTGTCTAGATAAACACCCGAAGGCGCAATGTATCTTGTTGGGCGGCACTCGGCAAGTGTCGATTCACCCGCGCTCGCGGCCGCCATCAGGCATGGACGAATGTTGTGCCCACTTATGCCCATATTCTGTTGATAAGATTGTGAGCAAGACATGCCATGCCGCCCTACTCCCTTGATTTTAATCAGTATTCTTTCCATGCGTAAAAATCTGGCATACGGAGGGTTGGGCGCTTTTTCAGCCACCAAAAGTGGCAAGCCAAAACTTCTGCACACTTCTGCACATAAATTGTGGATAAGACTGTTAGCAAGGAAGCCCATCGTATACAAAGCCCTTGATTTATAAGGATATTTTTTCCATGCGTAAAAAAATCGCAGTAAAAACCTTGCTTTGTCGCACTGGTATGGATGTGGACTTCTGCACACTAAATGTGGATAAGATTGTTAGCAACGCTTCCCGCATCGTGAAAGAGCCTTGATTTATAAGGGAATTTTTTCCGTGAGTAAAAATCAAGCAGACTGTGCTTTTCGACCACTTTTCATAGGAGAAATGGCGTTTTCGATAAGACTGGATGGCGCCGCTACCGATAATGTCTGCCTATCGGCAACAAGGACTGACTTCTGCACATTTTGTGTGGATAAGATTGTTAGCAAGGCCGGGCGTGCTGATCAAAGTCATTGATTTATATCAGATTTATTGCCATGCGTAAAAATGAAGCAAGCGATTTTTTATCCCCCACACCCCGCCGAAGCTGGCCGGCCTGCCTGGCGCGGGATATTCAGCGCCCAACGCCGCCTGGGGGCAAGTCCGAAGTTTTGCACAAATTCTGTGGATAAAAGTGTGCGTAATGGCACCACCTGTAACATAAGTCATTGATTTGTCACAATATACTTTCCGTGCGTAAATTTTGAGCATTACAAAATCAACAAGAAGAAAATAACTATCGCTCACCAAAGTTTCGCACATCTTTTGTGGATAACTTTGTGCGTAACCATGAGTGGCTGAGGCAAAGTACTTGATCCATAAGGGTTTTTCCGCATTGCACGCAAATACGGCAGAAAAGTTTACCTTTTAAAATCAAATATTTACCTATAATACTTGCTGCTTTAGATACTCTATGACCGCTGTGTGACCGAAACAGCATAGTGTGGATAGTTTCCTTTTTTGAAATCAATGAACTTCGACGACCGCACCGATTCCGCCCCAGCCGCCGCCCCCGTGATGACCGTTACCGCGCTCAACCAGGCGGTGGCGCGGCTGCTGGAACGCTCCTTTCCCCTGACGTGGATATCCGGCGAGGTATCGAACTTCACCAAGGCCAGTTCCGGCCACTGGTACTTCACGCTCAAGGACGACGCGGCCCAGGTGCGCGCGGTGATGTTCCGCGGCCGCGCGCAATATGCCGGCTTCATTCCGCGCGAAGGCGACAAGGTCGAAGTGCGGGCGCTGGTCACCTTGTACGGCGCGCGCGGCGACTACCAGATCAATGTGGAGGCGATACGCCGCGCCGGCGTCGGCTCGCTGTTTGAAGCGTTCCAGCGGCTGAAGGAAAAGCTGGACGCGGCGGGCCTGTTCCATCCGGAGCGCAAGCGCGCCTTGCCGCTGTTCCCGCGCACCATCGGCATCGTCACCAGCCCGCAGGCGGCGGCGCTGCGCGACGTGCTGACGGCGCTGAAACGGCGCGCGGCCCATGTGAACATCGTGCTGTATCCGACACCGGTGCAGGGCCAGGGCGCGGCGCAGAAAATCGCCGCCGCCATCGACACGGCCTCGCTGCGCAACGACTGCGACGTGCTGATCGTCTGCCGGGGCGGCGGCAGTATCGAGGACCTGTGGTCGTTCAATGACGAGGATGTGGCCTACGCGGTGGCCAACTGCCGCATGCCGGTGATTTCCGGCGTCGGCCACGAAACCGATTTTACGATCTGCGATTTCGCCGCCGACCTGCGCGCCGCCACGCCGACCGCCGCGGCCGAACTGGCCGTCACGCCGCGCGCGGACTGGATGGCGTCGCTGCGCGCGGACGTGGTCGACCTGCGCCGCGCGATGCGCCGTGGCGTCGGCGATGCCGCGCAAACGCTGGACAACTACGCGCGCCGGCTGCTGAACCCCGGCGCGCAGATCAAGCAGCAGCGCCTGCGCCTGCTGGCCTTGTCCACCGCGATGATGCACGCCAACCGCCAGCCCTTGTCGCAAGCGCGCTTCCAGCTCGATCGCCTGAGCGGCCGCCTGGGCGCCCGCAAGCCGGACGTGACGGCGGCGCGTTCCGCGCTGGCGGGCCTGCAGCACCGCGCCGGCATCAGCGTGACGCGCCAGCTGGCGCAGCGCCGCGATGCGCTGACGGCGCTGTCGTCGCAGCTGGAGCTGTTGAATCCACAGCGCACGCTGGAACGCGGCTACGCCATCGTCACCGACGACAAAGGCGCCATCGTGCGCGCACCGGCGCAGCTGAAGCCGCACAGCACCCTGAACCTGCGCCTAGCCGAGGGCAGCGCCCAAGTCGGCGTGGAGTCGGTGCAGCAGTCCCTGTGACAAAGCGCGCATATCGGGCGCCGGAAACGCTATATAGTTGTCGCACCATCGACCAGACGCCGTCCCCATGACAAAGACTTCCGCCCTGATTTGCGCATTGCTGACCATCCACGCGGCCGCCCACGCCGAGCGTGCGGACAGTTTCAAGGAAACCAAAGTGAGCTCTCGCGAGGCGCTGATCACCCTCTCGCCCAAGGTCAGCACGCTGGACGGCGCGGTCGAAATCCGTCGCGGCACGCTGTTGATTCGGGCGGACCACGGCGTGGTCACCATAGACGCCGAGGGATACCAGCACGCCGTCCTGACCTCGCATAAAAACGGCAATCCGGTGTTCTTCCGCCAGAAGCGCGACGGCGAAGGCAATCGATGGATGGAAGGCGAAGCACTGAGGGTCGAATACGACGAAAAGACCGAAGTGGTCGACCTGCTGGAGGATGCCAAGGCCCGCCGCACCACCGACGGCGAGCTGACCGACGAAATCACCGGCGAGCACATTTCGTATGTGGCGCGAGAGGAGCGCTACGCCGTCACTCAGTTGCCCGGCAGCGTGAAGCAAGGCGACCGGCGCGGCACACTGGTGCTGCAGCCCTCCCGCAAGGATCCGCTGGACGTGCCGTCATCGGCGGGGACGACATCCGCGACCGCATCGGCCCCGGTTCCGCAATAAAAACCCGCAGGCAGTGACAGGCCGTTGAATCCAACTGGTCGCCCTGTCAGGTCTACTTCTTGATCGTGGGTTTGCCAGCCCTGCGCGTGCAGGATGTGTTGTCCTTGCTGGAAGATCCGATGTTTTCTCCGCCGCTGGCGTCCACCCCGCCCTGCGGCCGATGGCAATCAGCCTTCGCCCCTTTGGGCGGCTTGTTGTCGAACCCAGGCTTGGAGGCCGCCTGCTGCGATCCATCATTGCCGTTCTGGGGACCCGTGGCGGCTTCCACCTCGCCACGCGCCGCCCCCTTGGGCTGGAACGCGGTCGATCCGGCGGTGCCGGTCGGCTGGACGGCAGCCTTGGTTTGCGCCTGAACTCCCGCGCCGAAGCCGCAGGCCAGGCAAAATGCAGCGAGGCCGCACGCCCGGTTGATGATTGCCGCCATGATGGTTCTCCCTCGCGATGATAGAGCAACCATTGTGTCACCCGAAGGCGAAACCGACAGTAGGATAGCGCCGCCTGCGCGGGTCGGACGTCAGCCCGCCGACAACATCGCCGACATGCCGGTCAGCACCGGATGTTTTTCGGTGATCACATAAGTCGGGATATGCGACAGATAATCCGAGAAGCGCCCCTTCTGCTCGAAGCGCGCGCGGAAGCCGGAGCGTTCGAAGAAGTCGCTCATCTGCAGCACCGTGCGGCCGCCGATGTAGATGCCGCCCTTGGCGCCCAAGGTCAGCGCGACGTTGCCGGCCACCGTCCCCAGCATCTCGCAAAACGCCACCAAGGTCTCCTCGCAGACCGGATCGAGCCGGTGCAGCCCGCGCTCCATGATCTGCGACGTCGTCAGGTTCTGCGGCTCGATGTGCGCCCGCTCGGCCAGCGCGCGGTAGGTCAGCACGATGCCGATGCCCGACACCAGCCGCTCGCTCGACACGTGATCGTGATAGCGCCGCGCGTAGCGCAGGATGTCGATCTCGCGCTCGTTCATCGGCGCGAAGGTGCTGTGCCCTCCTTCGCTGTCGATGGCGATCCAGCGGTCGCCGCCGGGCACCAGGCCCGACACGCCCAGCCCCGCATCCGCGCCGACCAGGCCGATGGTGGCGCCGATGCGCGCCACGCCGCCGCCGACCTGGTGCTTGTTTTCCGGCGCCAGGTAGGGCAAGGCGCTGGCCAGCGCGGTGAAGTCGTTCACCACCACCAGCGACTTCAGGCTGAATTGCGAACACACCGCCTCGATCGAGAACGACCAGTGGTGATTGGTCATCGTCACCCAGTCGCCGTCGATGGGATTGGCGATGGCGATGCCGGCGAAGCGGGCCTGGTAGCCCCCCGCCGCCACCGTGGCCGGCTGCGACAGATAGGCCACCAGCGCGGCGCCCAAGGTCGGATAGGCGGCGCACTCGGTGACCCAGATCGCGTCGATCTGGTTGGGCGCCGTCTCCAGGCCGAAACTGGCGCTGCTGCCGCCGATGTCGGCCAGCAGGCGCGGGCCGTTCGCGAGGTGCGAAAAAGATTCGCGTTTCATGTCTCTTCCTAGTCTTTCTCAGGTGTTCCGAGGTTCTTTGCTGGCGACTTGATTATATGTCACTCAAGTTATGAAAACGTTTTCAAGCATCCTTTTCATTAAATACCGTATCCGGATGAAAGTCAATGTGCCGCGATCCGACGATTTGGCGAAGACCGCCACGATTTATGGTAATCTTTCGCCGAAAAGGTTTTCATAAATATCACCATAATTAAAACAGGAATCACCTTGGCAGACACCCCACACCCTTCCGGCCCGTCGACTTTGATGGATGTAGCCCGCCAGGCGGGCGTGTCGCCCAGTACCGTTTCACGCATCCTCAACGGCACCGCCAGGGTGTCGGACGACAAGCGCCAGGCCGTGCTGGCCGCCATCGACAAGATGAACTTCGC
Organism: Duganella hordei; assembly: GCF_040369125.1. Lineage (NCBI taxonomy): Bacteria > Pseudomonadati > Pseudomonadota > Betaproteobacteria > Burkholderiales > Oxalobacteraceae > Duganella > Duganella hordei. Next base: position 14,694 of record NZ_BPWI01000014.1, on the reverse strand, counting down.
GCCCAACCAGATGGCGCAGGGCCTGAAAAAAGGCCGCTCGATGACCATCGGCATCGTGGTGCAGGACATTTCCTCGCCGTTCTTCGACGAAACGCTGCGCGGCGTCGACGACGGCTTGAAGGGCACCGGCTACGCCTCGGTCATCGTCAGCGGCCACTGGAACGCGGAAGAGGAAGCGGAGCGCATCCGTCTGCTGCTGGCGCGCAAGGTCGACGGCATCATCCTGCTGTCGGGCCGCATGTCGGACCAGACGGTGCTGGGCTTTTCCGGCCAGCGCCCCATCGTCTCCACCGGCCGCGCGCTGCAGACCCGCACCGCGCTGGGCTTCAAGCTCGACAACGAATACGGCGCCTACCTGGCGGTCCACCACCTGATCGAGCTGGGCCACCGCAACATCGCCTTCATTTCCGGGCCGTCCAACAATATCGACGCCGCCGAGCGCCTGGCCGGCTACACGCGCGCGCTGCAGGAAGCCAATATCCCGTTCAATCCCGAGCTGATCGTCGAGGGCAACTACCACGAGGCCAGCGGCATGCTGGCCATGAACCGCCTGTTCGACACCGGCCAGCAATTTACCGGCGTGTTCGCCGCCAACGACCTGAGCGCCTACGGCGCGCGGCTGGCGCTGTACCGCAAGGGCATCCGCGTGCCGGACGACATCTCGCTGGTCGGCTTCGACGACTTGCCCGGCTCCTCATATACGACGCCGCCTTTAACCACTATACGCCAGCCCTTGTATGACATCGGCCGCATCGCCACCCAGGCGCTGCTGCGCATCATCAACGGCGAGGAAGCGCGCGGCGAAGTGCCGCCGTTGGAGCTGATCGTGCGCGAAACCACGCGGCGCGTGCGCTGACCGGCGGCCACAACAAGTAGCCACACGGAAAGCGGGCCTTTTCTGCGCCGAAGGCCCATCCGCTTTACAATGGTGGACGTTTCGGCAAAAATCATCCCCGTTTTTTTAACATCGTCAAACCAACAAAAGGAAGAACAATGGAACATACCCTGCCACCACTGCCGTATGCAATCGACGCCCTGGCGCCGCACATCTCGCAAGAAACGCTGGAATACCACTACGGTAAGCACCATCAAACGTATGTGACCAACCTGAACAACCTGATCAAGGGCACCGAGTTCGAAAACCTGTCCCTGGAAGAGATCATCAAGAAATCGTCCGGCGGCATCTTCAACAACTCCGCCCAGGTATGGAACCACACCTTCTACTGGAACAGCCTGACCCCGAACGGCAAAGGCGCGGCAGCCGGCGCGCTGGCCGACGCGATCAACGCCAAGTGGGGTTCGTTCGACAAATTCAAGGAAGAGTTCACCAAGTCGGCAGTCGGCAACTTCGGTTCGAGCTGGACCTGGCTGGTGAAAAAAGCCGACGGCACCCTGGACATCGTCAACACCTCGAACGCGGCGACCCCGCTGACCACCGACGCCAAAGCCCTGCTGACCTGCGACCTGTGGGAGCACGCCTACTACATCGACTACCGCAACGTACGTCCGAAGTATCTGGAGACCTTCTTCAAGCTGGCCAACTGGGACTTCGCAGCCGCCAACTTCGCCTGACCCCGGGCTGCGGCCTAAGCAAAAAAAGGAAGCTTCTGCCTGCGGCACAAGCTTCTTTTTTTTACGCCCTCATCCCACAGGAGATTCGCCCATGACCTACCACGCCTCCCCGCACCGCTACGAAGAAATGCAATTCCGCACCTGCGGACGCAGCGGCCTGAAACTGCCGCTGATGTCGCTCGGCCTGTGGCACAACTTCGGCGACACCAACACCCTCGCCTCGCAGCGCGACATGCTGCGCACCGCCTTCGACCTGGGCATCACCCACTTCGACCTGGCCAACAACTACGGCCCGCCGTACGGCTCGGCCGAGACCAATTTCGGCCATCTGTACAAGGAAGACTTCAAGCCCTACCGCGATGAGCTGATCATCTCCACCAAGGCCGGCTGGGACATGTGGCCCGGCCCCTACGGCCAGGGCGGCGGTTCGCGCAAGTACGTGCTGGCCAGCCTCGATCAGAGCCTGCAGCGCATGGGGCTCGACTACGTCGACATCTTCTATTCGCACCGCTTCGACCCGGACACGCCGCTGGAGGAAACCATGGGCGCGCTGGCGCACGCGGTCCAGCAGGGCAAGGCGCTGTATGTGGGCGTGTCGTCCTATTCGGCCGAGAAAACCGCCGAAGCGGCGCGCCTGCTGCACGAGTGGAAGGTGCCGTGCCTTATCCATCAGCCGTCCTACAATATGCTGAACCGCTGGATCGAGGACGAGGGCCTGCTCGACACGCTGGGCAAGCAAGGCATAGGCTGCATCACCTTCACCGCGCTGGCGCAGGGCATCCTGAGCGACAAATACCTGAACGGCATTCCGGCCGACTCGCGCGTCAACCGTCCGGGCGGCGGTTCGCTGCAGCAGTCGCACCTGAGCGAGGCCAACCTCGAACGCGTGCGCGGCCTGAACGAAATCGCCAAGGCGCGCGGCCAGACGCTGGCCCAGATGGCGCTGGCCTGGGTGCTGCGCGATCCGCGCGTCACGTCCACGCTGATCGGCGCCAGCAGCAGCGCGCAGATCCGCGAGAACGTCGCCGCGCTGAAGAACCTGAGCTTCAGCGCGGCCGAGCTGGCGGCCATCGACGAGCAGGCCAAGGAAGGCGCGATCAACCTGTGGGCCGGTTCGTCCAGCCACAGATAAGCGGCCCTCCCGATGGATCGTTTCAACGCCATGCGCATCTTCACCCGCATCGTCGAGCTGGGCAGTTTCAGCAAGGCGGCGGACGATTTGCAGATGCCGGCGGCCACCGCCACCTACACCATCAAGCAGCTGGAGGCGCACCTGGGCGTGCGCCTGCTGCAGCGGACCACGCGCCACGTCAGCACCACGCTGGACGGTCAGGCCTACTACCAGCGCTGCGTGCGCATCCTGGCGGACGTGGAGGAAACCGAGGCCGGCTTCGGCAATAGCGGCGTGGCGCCGCGCGGCAAGCTGCGGGTGGATTTGCAGGGCACGGTGGCGCAGCATTATGTGCTGCCGCGCCTGTCGGAATTCTTCGCCCGCTATCCTCAACTGGAACTGGAGATCGGCATGGGCGACCGCCTGGTCGACCTGGTGCGGGATGGCATCGACTGCGTGCTGCGCGTGGGAGAGCTGCGCGACTCGAGCATGGTCGGCCGCCGCGTGGCGACGCTGCAGCAGGTCACCTGCGCCAGCGCCGCCTACCTGGACCAGCGCGGCACGCCGGCCACGCTGGAAGATCTCCACGGGCACCAGGCCGTCAACTTTTACTCATCCAGCAGCGGCAAGATGTTCCCGTTCGACTTCATCGTCGACGGCGAAGAGCGCAGCGTGCAGCTGCCCGGCGTGGTTTCGGTCAGCAACGCCGAGGCGTACGTGGCCTGCTGCGCCAACGGCCTGGGCCTGGTGCAGTTGCCGCGCTACCACGTCGCCAGGCACCTGGAAAGCGGCGCCTTCCGCGAAGTGCTCGGCGCGTGGCGGCCGAAGGCGATGCCGGTGTCGGTGCTGTACCCGCACCAGCGCCAGCTGTCGCCGCGCGTGCGGGTGTTCGTCGACTGGCTTACGGACGTGATGACGGCGGCAAGCTAGTTCCTGGTAGTGCGAGACCAGTCGCGCCGTTCTTCGCGCGGCTCCGCTTCCACGTCTTCCGGCGCGCTGCCGTCATCTTCCGGCTGCACCACGTCATGAAACTCGCCGTCGACCACCGGTATCGTCTCGACATGGTCGAAGCCTATGTCGGACGGCCCCGTGGTCATCTCCACGCCGGCGCGCTCGCCGGTGCCTTCCGCATCGGTATCGCTGTCGAGGCCGATATCCGGCTCGCCCACGACATCGCTGCCGCTGTCGGAATTGTCGCTGGGCCCCAGGGCGCGCGTGCCGTGGCCGCGTCCCAGGGTTCGGTCGGTACCTACCGGAATGTTATCCGGATCCAGAGTGCTGTCAGACATGATGGACTCCTTTTCTAAAACCTGATTGGACCACCGCCGCAGCGGCCGGTCCGTGCGCATCCTCGCATAAGGCTATCGTACCGATAGGAATTTTTTACTTTACAAATGTAATATTCATCTCTATAGTTAATGCATTGAACGAGCAAACGAGCATTAACCACCTCACCCAGGAGAACCGCCATGAGCACCACGACCAAAACCCTGATCAACGCCGCCGCCACCACCGCTTTCGCGATTGCCGCAGCCGCCATCACCGTGACCAACGCTTTCGCGCAGACCACCGCGCCGGCCGCAACCACGACCACCGCCGCCACCACCAGCGCCGCTCAGACCGCCGTCGCCAACGGCGCGCTGGCCTCCACCAAGACGCAGCAAGCCACCGGCCTGACCCGCGCGCAAGTGCAGGCCGAGTTCCTGGAAGCCCGCAAAAACGGCACGCTGCTGGAAACCGAAGCCGACTTCGACGTCGCCCAGACCAAAAAGCACGTCGCCAAGTAACAGCTAACGGGAAACCACGTCCATGACACCGCGCCACGCCATCCGCCCGCTCGCCCTTGCATCGTGCATGCTGGCGCTGCTGGCCGGCTGCGCCGACATGGGCAAGGTCCGGCCGCAAGCGGTCGCGTTGAAACCTGCCGAGCTCAATCCCGGCAAGGCCATCGCAGCCGCCAGCAAAGACATCGCATGGCCCGAGCAGCAATGGTGGCAGGCGCTGCACGACGAACAGCTGGACAAGCTGGTAAGCGCCGCCCTGGCCGACAACCCGACGCTGCGCGCCACGCAGGCGCGTGTGCGCCAGGCCGAGGCGCTGGCCGGCGTCGCCAGGGCCGGCACGCAACCGCGCGTGGACGCCTCGGCCAGCGCCGACCGCGAACTGTATTCCGCGCACAGCACCGTGCCCGCTCCGCTGGCCGGCAACTACGCGTGGAAGAACACGGCCATGCTGTCCGGTTCCTACGACCTGGATCTGTGGGGCCGCAACCGCGACGCGCTGGCGGCCGCGCTGGACGAAGTGCACATGGCGTCGGCCGAATCGCAGATGGCGCGGCTGACGCTGACCACGGCCATCGTGCGCAGCTACATCCAGCTGTCGCTGGAGTACGCGCTGCAGGACAGCGTGGCCGAGAACCTGGCGCAGCGCCAGCGCATCCTGGACATCACGCGCAAGCGCCGGGCCGCGGGCCTGGCCAGCGAGCTGGATGTGGCCAGCATCGAAACAACGCTGCCGGCGGGACGGCGCGAGCACGAGCAGATCGGCGAGTCGATCGCGCTGCTGCGCAACCAGCTGGCGGCACTGATCGGCAAAGGACCGGGCGACGGCGATGCGATCGCCCGGCCGATGCTGGCTCTTGAGGCAGGCCGCGGACAGGGCGTGCCGGCGTCGCTGCCGGCCGAGCTGGTGGGACGCCGGCCCGATATCGCCGCGCAGCGCTGGCGCATCGAAGCGGCCAACTCGCGCATCGCCGGCGCCAAGGCGGATTTTTACCCGAACATCAACCTGGCCGCCTTCGTCGGTTTCCAGGCGCTGGGGTTCACGCACTTCCTGAACGCTAACTCGGCCATGCGCGGCGTGACGCCGGCCATCAGCCTGCCGATCTTCGACGGCGGACGACTGCGCAGTCAATTGGGTAACCAGACCGCGCTCCATGACGGCGCGGTCGAGCAGTACAACGCCGCAGTGGTGCAGGCGATGTCCGACGTTGCAAACGCAGTCGTCCGGATCGACTCGGTGCGGCAGCAGGACCTGCTGGCGCAGCGCGCGCTGGACTCGGCGCGCCGCCAGCAGCAGCTGGCCGAACGGGCCTACAAGGCCGGCATGACCGACGCGCTGAACGTGATCAATGCGCAGATCACGCTATTGAATGAACAACAGCAGATGGCGCAAGTGGCTAGCAAACAACTGGATAACTACGCATTACTGATGGCCGCACTGGGCGGTGGCATAAAACTGGATTTGCCTTGACGATTAGATAGTAGAATCAATCCTTCGAAAAAAAAAGCAGAGGAGCAAGGCAATGAGCAGTTTTGAAGCGACTAAAAAGCGCCTGAAAAACATCCATGCCCGAATGCCAGAGTTCCCGGAGGACTTGATGCGCCTGTTGCGCATGACCTACCACATCCAGAAACGGATGAAGGACTTGAGCAATGCCGCGCTGCGCAAATACGATCTGGTCGACGCCAGCTACATGGTATTGGCCGTGCTGTATGGATCCGATGGCGAAACCTCGACCGCGTCCACGCTGGGTGAAGCGTGCATGGAAAAACCGGCCAACCTGACACGCGTGTGCAACGACCTGGAAACCCAGGGCCTGATCACGCGCGGCAACCGTCCGGGCGACCGCCGCTGCGTGATGATCTCGCTGACGGATGCCGGCCGCGCGCTGGCGGAGAAAGTGCTGCCGGAAGTCTGGGCTGCCACCACGCACGCCTACGACGGCTACACCGACGAAGAAGTTAAAGTACTTGAAGCGCTGCTGAAACGGCAGCTGGACAATCTCGAAGCCCTTACATAACACGACGCCATGAATTCTCCCCCAGCCGCCACCTCCAACCAGGATCACAGCGCGGCCGGGGGAGTCTTGCGCTGGCTGGCGGCGGAAACCGCCGGCTGGTTCGGCACCGAAGGCGAACGCTGGGTGTTCGTCGCCAAGGCCATGCTGGCCTCCTTCTCCGCGCTGTGGCTGGCCTTCCGCCTCGGCCTCGACGCACCCTACACCGCCCTCGCCACCACCGTCATCCTCGCGCTGCCCAGCAGCGGCATGGTGCTGGAAAAGGCTTTCTACCGTTTTCTCGGCACGCTGGTCGGCTGCTCGGCCGCGCTGGCGCTGGTCGCGCTGTTCCCGCAATCGCCGCCGCTGCTGTTCATCGGCGTGGCGGGCTGGATCGCGCTGTGCACCGGCGGCGCCGCCATGCACCGCAACCAGCAGTCGTACAGCTTTGTGCTGGCCGGCTATACCGCCTGCATGATCGCCGTTCCCGCCATCGACGCGCCGGACCACGTGTTCACGCTGGCCATTACGCGCGTGACCGAGGTTGGCCTGGGCATCATCTGCGCAGCGGTGGTGCATGACGTGGTGTTCCCGCGCCGTCACTCGCGCACGGTGATGCGCACCGTCGAAGCGCGCTACGCCAGCTTCACCACTTTCTACACGCAGGTGCTTGAGCAGCGCCTGACGCCGGCCGAAGCGGAACTGACCCACCTGAAATTCGCCGCCGACATCGCCGCGCTGGAATCGGGCCGCGCCGCCGCCTTCTTTGAAGCCGACCATCCACGCTCGCACACGCGCCAGCTGCACGCCTTCAACGCGGCGTTCATGACGGCGCTGACCACGCTCTACACGCTGCACCGCCTGCTCCACCGCGCAAGCGGCGTGCCGGCCGGCGTGCCGGTCGAACGCCAGCAGCAGATCGACATCGAAACGGCGGCCGAGCTGAGGGAGCGCTTCGCCCGCGACATCGATGCCTTCAACGCGCTGTACCACGGCCTGGCGGCCGAGAAGCGCCAGCAGGTCAGCGATCCCGGCGCCTACACGCCGAAGACGCCGCCGGCCATCGTCGCCGCCAGCGGCTTCCGCGCCGGCGCCACGCTGCTGGTGACAGCAGCCGCGTGGTACTGGCTGGCCTGGCCCTTCGTCGGCAACGCCATCCTGATGGCGACCATCTTCTGCGCGCTGGCCTCGTCGTCGCCGCGGCCGACGGCGCTGGTGCGGCAGGTGCTGATCGGCTTCCTGGTGGCCTCGCCGCTGGCCTTCGTCACCGAGTTCTTCCTGGTCGCGCGCGCCAACGACTTCACTACGCTGATCATCGCCGCCCTGCCCTTGTTCGCCTTCGGCGCCTACCTGATCAGCGGACCGCGCTGGGCCGGCGTGGGCATCGGCATCTGCATGTTCTGCGCCACGCTGGTGGTGCCGACGAACCTGATGCGCTACGACGTCGAAAGCTTCATCAGCAGCGAACTGTCGCTGACGATGGGCGTGGCGGTGGCCTACCTGATGTTCAAGGTGATCCTGCCCGAGCACACCATGGGCCAGAAGGACCACGTGGCCGCCGCGCTGTGGCGCGAGGCGCTGGGCGCCTGCAACGCCCCGATGTACCGCCTGAAGCGGCGCTTCGACAACCGCGTGCGCGACCTGCTCAGCCAGTTGAACGCAGCCTCCGGCCCGGCGCCAGGCGAGGCGGCGCGGGCCGTGGTGCGCCAGGGCCTGACCCTGCTGGAGCTGGGCCATGCCGTCATCGAACTGCGCCAGCTGATCGGCAGTTCGCGTCCCGGACCGGTGCGCGACGCCTTGCAGGATGTGGTGCGCCAGCTTGCCGCCCACCTGCGGCAGCGCTCCGGCGCCAGCGGCCAGGCCGCGCTGCAAGCCATCCTCGATGCGGGAACCACCGTGCGCGCGGCGCTGCCCGACGCCACGGCCGAGCGGCAACTGCGCCTGCGCACGGCGCTGACCGACCTGCATTCCATCTACACCTCCCTGCTGGACCAAATCGCTGCAGGGGAACCCACAGGAGAAACATCGCATGCCGCGTGAAATCGACTTTTTCGGCGTACTGCTGCCCGGCGTGCTGCCGCTGTTCTTGGCCAGCCTGGTGCTGCAGGTGGTGCTGGACAGCGCCTTGAGCCACGTCGGCGCCTACCGCCGCAGCTGGCACCCGGCGCTGGTGCGACTGTGCCTGTTCGTCTGCATCTTCAGCGCCCTGCTGGTCACGCTGTACAAATAATTCACTATCCTGAGGAACCGCCGTGAGTGCATCCAAAATCTTCCGCTTCTTCCTGACCATGCTGCTGCTGGCCGCCGCCCTGTGGATGGGCCGCTCGGCCTGGAACCACTACATGGAATCCGCCTGGACCCGCGACGGCCGCATCAAGGCCGACGTCATCAACATCAGCGCCGACGTCGCCGGTACCGTCACCGAGGTCAAGGTCCACGACAACCAGCTGGTCAAGCAGGGCGACGTGCTGTTCGTGGTCGACAAGGCGCGCTACCAGAGCGCGCTGGCGCAGGCCAATGCGCAGCTGGCGTCGCAGCAGGTGGAGAAAGGCCGTCGCAGCAAGGAGGCCAGCCGCCGCGCGGGCCTGGACAACGCCATCGTCTCGGCCGAAAGCCGCGAGACGGCCGAATTCGCGGTCGGCACGGCGTCGGCCCAGTACCAGGCGGCGCTGGCGGCGCGCGGCATGGCGGAGCTGAACCTGGAGCGCACCGTGGTGCGGGCGCCGGTGACCGGCTACGTCACCAACCTGAACGTGCACGTGGGCGATTTCGCCGCCGTCGGCGCGGCCAAGCTGGCGGTGATCGACAGCGCCTCGTACTATGTGGTGGGCTATTTTGAAGAGACCAAGCTGCCGCTGCTGAAGGTGGACGATGCGGTGGAAGTGCACCTGATGAGCGGCGCCGCGCAGCTGCAAGGCCATATCGAGAGCATCGCCCACGGCATCACCGACCGCGACGCCAACACCGGCCGCGAACTGCTGGCCGACGTCAACCCGACCTTCAACTGGGTGCGCCTGGCGCAACGGGTGCCGGTGCGCATCCACATCGACCGCCAGCCCGAGGGCATGGAACTGGTGGCCGGCACCACCTGCACGGTGGTGATCCACAGCTGAAAAAAAGCCCGCTGTTGCGGGCTTTTTGCATATTTATTTTTCGGGACTGACATGGGTCAGCGCGTACGTGACGTGCTCCCACCAGTGCTCGCGCGAGTGCACGGTGCGCAAACACTTCTTATCCAGCTCGCCCTTGAACACCGGATCCGCGCACTGCTTGGTCATCAGCGCGTTGCGCTGGTTCTCGGCGTTGGTCAACGCGATCACCAGCCAGACGATGAAGCCCAGCGCCAGCACGGCCAGGCTCCAGGCCACGTGGTTGATATAGGCCCATTCGAACAAGCTCTCGATGACCGGCGAGGACTCCTTGTAAATCTTCATGACCTCGCCTTCGGCCGCCTTGCGTTCCTCGCTGATCTCTTTCATGACTGCTCCTTACTTCTTCCCGGCGCGTTCCTGAGCCGACTTGGCAACCAGGCTATCCATCACCGCGAACATGGCCGCGTGCGCCGCTGGAGCGGACGACAGGCCGTGGCCAGCCACCGCCGGCGAGGTCGTGTAGTGACCGTCGATCACCAGGGCAGGCGCACTGTCGATTTTATACTGGTTTGCGATCTGCACACCGCGTTTCATCTTGGTTTGGACCGCGAACGAGTTGAAAAATTCCAGATACTTGTTCTTGTCGACGCCGTTCTTGACCACGAAGTCCAGGATGGATGCGTCCGTATTCAGGCGGTTATGCTCGACGTGGATCGCGTGGAAGAACTTCTCGTGCAGGCCGTTGCCCAGCGCGTTCATCGCTTCCAGCGTGAAGAAGGCCTTGGCTTGCGCGTCCTCGCCCAGGTGCATGCGGCGGAACACGATCTTGTCGCCCTGCTTCTTGACCCAGTCCGCCAGCGGCGCGTCGAGCGCGTTGCAGTGCGGGCAGTGGTACATGAACACTTCCAGCACTTCGACCTTCTTGCCGGTGTCCGGGCGGGCCGGCAGGTCCACCGTGTTGTAATCGAGGCCGTTCTTGAAGTCGGCGGCATGGGCGCCGGCGGCTGCGGCCATAAAGGCGGCGGTGGCAATCAGGGGACGCAGGAAGCTCAGGAAACGCATAACAGTCCTTCAACAGGTTAGGTGGCAAACGCCGGGAGATTACCACCTTTTTTACGCCGCGCATATTAAGAGGGGGTTAAGGGGACCTCAAGGCCGCCGGCGGCGCGCCGTCTCCAGTTTTTCGCACAACACGGCGACGCCGTCGGCGATGCGCGGCGTGGCGCGCACCAGCAGTTCGCTGTCGAGCATGAACAGGTTGCCGCGCCGGACCGCCTCCATGCCCTTGTACTGCTGCCAGATATTGATGCCGGATTCGGCGTCATGCTTCTCGCCGCCGACGATCGCTTCCGGATTTGCCTGCAGCACCGCTTCGGTGCTGACCGTCGGCGCCGGTACCTTCAGCGCGGCGAACACGTTCTGGCCGCCGCAGACGCGCATCGCGTCGCTGGCGATGTGATCGCCGTTCAGCGTGAAAATCGGCTTTTCCCAGATTTGATAGAACACCCGCACCGTCGGCCGCCGCGCATAGGTGGACGACAGCCTGGCGATCTTCTGCCGGTAGTCCTGGGCGGCGCTCTGCGCCAGCGCTTCGGTGCCCATCAGCTGGCCCAGGCGGGTCAGGCTGGTGGCCACTTCGTCCAGCTTGTGCGGATCGCTGTAGAAGATCGGGATGCCCAGGCTTTTGAGCTGCTCCAGCTGGCGCGCGGTGTTTCCGGTCTTCCATACCACCAGCAGGTCCGGCCGCAGCGCCAGCACCCGCTCCATGTCGATCTGCGCATCGCTGCCGACCAGCGGCAGGCGCTTGGCAGCTTCCGGGTAGTCGCTGTAGTTCATCACGCCGGCCACGCGGTCGCCGCCGCCGGCCGCGAACAGCAGCTCGGTGATGTGCGGCGCCATCGAGATGATGCGTTGCGCCGGCTTGGCGAGGGTAACGCTGTTGCCGGCGTCGTCGCGTACCGTGATGGTGGATGCGGCGGCAGGCGTACTGGCCAGCGCCAGCATGCCTGCGGCGATGGCAGCGAGAAGGAAGCGCCACGTATTCATCAGAAGTCGTAGCGTGCGGACAGTTTCAACTGACGGCCATCGCCAGGATAAATGCTGTCCCGGCAGCGGAACGCCTGCGAATAGTAATACTTGTCAGTCAGGTTCAAGCCGCTGACCGCGAGTTCCCACTGGCCGAACCTGCGGGCATAGCGCGCGTCATACGTGGTGAAACCCGGAATCTCAGCGCTGCACGAATTGGTAAAGTCGTCGCCAAAGCGTTGGCCATCTACCCACTGCGCGCCGAAGTCGGCAGTCTGGCCACTGGCCGGCGTCCAGCTCACACGTGCGCTCAGCACGTTCTTCGGCACCAGCACCATTTCCTTGCCGTTGTTCGGGCCATCGGTAAATTCAGCCTTCACGTGCTGATAATGTGCGCTGACGGTCCAGTCGGCGGCAACCTTGATTTCGCCATCCAGCTCAAAGCCTTTACGTTCGGTCGGGTCCAGGTTGGCGTTGGCGCCGGCATTACGGTTCAGCGTCGGATCGTAGAAGATCTCGTTGGTCAGCTTGTGTCGAAACAGGCGCGCCGTCACCTTCCGGCCAGCGGTGCCATAGGTGGCACCCAGCTCCAAGTCATGCGATACCTGCGGCTTCAGCACCTCGTTGGCATTTGGCGTAACAGCATTTTCGTCCGAATTAGCCACGCGATAGCTCTGCCCTGCCTTGGCGAATACGTCCACTTCCGGTACGAACTTGTAGCTGGCCAGTACATCCCACGCATTCAATCCTTGGCTGGCGCTGTATTTGGTCGAAGCATAGCCCAGGGGATCGGAGAAATCCTTATCGAACAGCTCGCGGCGCACGCCAGCAGCAACGCGCCCCTCATGCGCGGAGTCGAAGCGGATTTCATCACGTACGTAGAACGCCTTGGAGCGCTGCGTTGCATCCGCATTGGAAGTTGGGTAGCCGCCGTAGCTGCTGTCGGTGGTACGGTTCCAGCGCATGAAGTCCATACCGGCCACCACTTCGTTCAGCATGCCCGCCACGTCGCTCAGTTGGCGCACGCGCGGCGAGAACTGGGTCTGCCTGCTCTTGGATTCCGAGAGGTATGCGTCGCTCGAGAAATATGCGCCACGCGAGGTCTTCTCGCGGTGCGACAGTTCGGTAGCGATATCCCAACTGCCTATGTGACGGTTGTAGAAACCGGTGACGCGGTCGGTATCCACCGAGCCGAAGTCACGCGGCGTCGTGGTCCGGCGCGGATTGGCCAGGAACTCGGCTTCTTTCAGCGAACCGGCAAAGCGCGAGTCGGAACGCGAGCCGTCGTAGCGTACACCCATGCGCGAATTGGCGTCGAACCACTGCAGGCCGCCGCTGAAGTTGGACAGCTTGAAATCGTTGTTGTCGCGGTAGTTGTCGGTGCGCTGGTGACCGGCGGTGACATCGGCCGCAAAACCGTTCCACGCCTGCGAGTAGGAGCCGCGAATTTCGCCTTCGTGAAACTGGCCGCCTTCTACGAACATGCTGCCGCTGTGGGAATTGGCTGCCGGACGCTTGGTAACGATGTTGATCACGCCGCCGGTCGCGCCTTCGCCATACAGCACACTGGCGCCGCCGCGCGAGATTTCGATGCGCTCGACCGAGTCGATCGGAATCGACGACAGGATCGGGTTGGCCAGCTCATTTTCGGACAGGCGCACGCCGTTCACCACCACCACCACGTTCTGCGCCGAGTTGGTGCCAAAGCCACGCATGTCGAGCGTAAAATCAGGGCTGCCGTCCAGGCTCTGGCGGCCATACACGCCGCCGATCTTGCGGATCGCGGAATTGACGTCGCTGACACCGGCGCGGCGGATTTCATCGGCCGAGATGACGGTGGCGCCAATCGGGGTCAGCGCGGCATTGCTGTCAAAACGGGCGCCGGTAATGACGACCGGAGCCAGGACATCAGTCACCTGCGCGGCGACTTGAGCTGAGACAGGAGCGGCGGCAAAAGCGGCGCAGCACAGGGCGATGGCAGCGGCCATCGGCGAACGGGTAGCGGTGGAATTCATGACAGATCTTTTCAAAAGAGACATCCGCCTGCGTCCCCGCAAGCCGGAAGTGCACGGAAGACGTGCGCGTCGTGGCGGCGCACGCTTCCCCCATGTCTGGCCGATATCCGGGCTGGCGACCTTGACGTCGCGTTACCGTTGCGGGGGCAGCACACCTTGGCCGGTTCGCTGTGGAGCGGAGGCGGCCTGTGTTTCCCGTTTAACTGCGCATGTGAGCACATGGGCGAGCACCAGAACCCGGGCATTATACGCCCGCGTGCCGGATCATTAACAATTTAGATAGTATCCATCTACATTTCATGGATTGATCGCGGCGGCCGCGATGCTTATAGTGGATGTCAACGTCAAACCGGAGCAATGCCATGAGCACCCTACCAACCTACTTCCTTTCCCACGGCGGCGGCCCCTGGCCGTTCATGATGGACCAGGTCGGCCATCTGTACGGCCGGCTGGACGCATCGCTGCGCGACATCCCGCGCCAGGTCGGCGTCACGCCGAAAGCCGTGCTGGTGATCACGGCGCACTGGGAGGGCCGCGATTTCATGCTGTCGTCCTCGCCCAAGCCGCCGATGATCTACGACTACGGCGGCTTCCCGCCGCACACCTACGAGGTGCAGTACAGCGCGCCCGGCTCGCCGGAGCTGGCGGCGCAGGTGAAGGATTTGCTGGATGCCGGCGGCTTCCCGGCGCAGCTGGACGCGCAGCGCGGCTTCGACCACGGCACCTTCAGCGCGATGTATCCGGTGTATCCGGATGCCGACGTGCCGATCGTGCAGCTGTCGCTGAAGCACGGCCTCGATCCGCTGACGCACCTGCAAGTGGGCCGTTTGCTGGCGCCGCTGCGCAAGGAAGGCGTGCTGATCGTGGGCAGCGGGCTGAGTTACCACAACCTGCGCGCCTTCAACGCGCAGGGCGCGGCGGCCTCGCACGCGTTCGACGACTGGCTGAGGGCGACGATGGCCTTGCCGCCGAAGGAGCGCAGCGCGCAATTGCTGGAATGGGAAAAAGCCCCGGCCGCGCGCATGGCGCATCCGCGCGAGGAGCATTTGCTGCCGCTGATGGTGGCGCTGGGCGCGGCCGAAGACGAAGCGGCGGCCGTGC
>NZ_BPWI01000013.1:0-174293 GCF_040369125.1 Duganella hordei | reverse complement strand
GTTCAATCTGAGCCAGGATCAAACTCTTCAGTTTAATCTCTGTTACTTTGACACTTTCGTGTCACCAGCATTTCTGCTGGGTCGCTCACTCAAAATACTGACAGGCCACTATTTTCATAGCGCCTATTTCATTACTTCTTGTGAACATTTGATATTTTTTAAGTTTCACGAAACCCGAAGGCTTCGTGTGCACTTCCATCAAACGTCCACACTTATCGACTGTTAATTTTTAAAGAACTTGTTCGATACTGCTTGCTGCTTATCGACAAAGCGTTGTGTTTGTCAGCAACAGAGAAGCGAGATTATGAAGTGTTTCTTTTCTCTCGTCAACCCCTCGTTTTACGTCACATTCTTATGTGTTGTTCTGCGAGGGGCCGAATCATATCAAAGACCTTCGAAGTTTGGCAAGCGCTTTTCAAGGAAGGCATGCATGCCCTCTTTTTGAGCCGGCGTACCGAACGCTGCCTGGAACAAACGGCGCTCGTAATTGACGCCTTCGGTCAGCGTGGTTTCAAACGCGCGGTTGACAGCATCCTTGATCATCATCGCGACCGAGGTCGGCATCGAGGCGATCTGTTTGGCCGCGGTCAGCACTTCTTCGATCAGCTTGTCCGCAGGGACTACGCGCGAAACCAGGCCGATGCGCTCGGCTTCGGCCGCGTCGATGGTGCGCGCCGTCAGCAGCAAGTCCATGGCCTTGGCCTTGCCGATGGTGCGCGGCAGGCGCTGCGTGCCGCCGGCGCCAGGCGTGACGCCAACCTTGATTTCCGGCTGGCCGAACTTGGCGTTGTCAGCCGCGATCAGGAAGTCACACATCATCGCCAGCTCGCAGCCGCCGCCCAACGCATAGCCGGCCACGGCGCCGACCACCGGCTTGCGGATGCGCAGGATGTGCTCCCAGTTGCGCGTGATGTAGTTGTCGCGGTAGGTGTCCTGGTAAGTGTAGTCCGCCATGGCCGCGATGTCGGCGCCGGCGGCGAAGGCTTTCTCGCTGCCGGTCAGCACAATGCAGCCGATGGCTGGATCGGCGTCGAACTTATATAAGGCATCGCCCAGCTCGTTCATCATGCGGTCGTTCAGCGCGTTCAGCGCCTTCGGCCGGTTCAAACGGATCAGGGCGACTTTGTCGTGCACTTCGACGATCAGATCTTCATATTGCATAGGTGTCTCCTTCACGGTGAAATATTCCTCGAGGATTGTAGCGCCTAACTCCCGCACTGGTATGATTGAAGATCGGCAACCTGCTTTAAAGAGCTTCCTATTTTTACCGCCTTTCGCCATTACCTGAAGGACAAGCTGAGCGGCGACGACCTGCTGCGCAACAGCGGCTTCATGCGCTACTGGTTCAGCGCCACCCTCAACGGCTTCGGCAGCTACATCAGCGCGCTGGCTCTACCGCTGTGCTCGGTTTTGCTGCTGCACGCCACGCCGGCGCAGATGGGCGTGCTCGGCGCGTGCCAGGCGATTCCGTTCGCGCTGCTGGCCTTGCCGGCCGGCGTCCTTCTCGACCGCAACCGCAAACTGCCGGTGCTGTTGGCCAGCAAGGCCGTCCTGGCTGTCACCTTGGCCAGCATACCGGCCGCCTGGTGGCTGGGCGTGCTGTCGATCCACTGGATGTATGCGGTGTCGTTCGTCATCGGCGCTTGTTCGGTGCTGGGCGGCGGCGCCGAACAGATCTTCCTGACCAACCTGATCGGGCGTGACCGCCTGACCGATGCCCAGTCCAAGTTCGCCGCCACCGATTCGGCCTCGCGCCTGCTGGCGCCTGGCGTCGCCGGCGTGCTGATCCAGTGGCTGACCGCGCCGTTCGCGGTGCTGCTGAACGCCTTCGGCTTCGTGATCTCCATCCTGTTGCTGCGCAATCTGAAGGCCAACGATCCGAAGCCGCCGCCGTCGAACAAGCATCCGCTGCGCGACATCCACGACGGCCTGCTGTTCATCTGGGGGCAGCCGCTGCTGCGCACGCTGGCCTGGGGCGCCGGCGTCTGGCACATGCTGTTCTACGGATTCACGGCGCTCAACGTGCTGTTCTGCACGCGCGAACTGGGCATGACGGCAGGCATGCTGGGCGCGGCGCAGATGGTGGGCGGTATAGGCGTGCTGCTGAGTTCCCTGATGCTGAAGCCATTGAATGCCCGCTTCGGTCCCGGCGTGACCATGCTGATCGGCATAGGCTTGACCGCGTTTGCGTTTGCCGCGATGCCGGTGGTGCCGGCAAATCTGTTCGGCAGTCCGAACGCCAGCGCGGTCGCCGCCGGCGGTTTGTCGCTGTTCATGGATTGCGGCGTGATGCTGTTCTTCATGCCCTACATGACACTGCGCCAGAAGGTCACGCCGGATGAGTATCTGGGCCGCATGGTGTCGACGATGCGCTTCCTGACGGTGGCGACGGCGCCGCTCGGCGCGCTGGCCGCCGGCTACATCGGCGAACATTTCAGCATCCGCACCGGCATGGCCTGCGTGGCGGCCGGCGGCATCCTGCTGACGATCAGCATGGCGATGTCGTCGTCCATGCGCGGCAGCCAGCCGGCGGTGGCGCCGGCAGCCACCTAACGTGCGCCGGGCATCCGCCTAAAACATTAGGCTGGTTGCCATATCCATTCTTGGGAGCGCGCCATGTTCAAGTCCATTTTGCTGCCGACGGACGGTTCGGACCTCTCGGACAAGGCCACCGCCACGGCGGTGCGGTTCGCCAGGCTCAATCAGGCGAAGATCGTCGCTATCACGGTGATACAGCCGTTGCCGTTTTCGTCCATGGGCGACAGCGGCGCGGTGATCGATTCCGGCCAGTTCGCCACCCAGATGCAGGACGCCGCGCGCCGGCATATCGAAAAGGTGGCCGCAGCCGCGCTGGCCGCCGATATTCCGTTCGAAGGAGTGATAACGATGTCGCCCAGCCCCTACGAGGAAATCGTCGAGGCGGCGAAGAAGCATGGCTGCGACATCATCATGATGGCGTCGCACGGACGCACGGGCCTGAACCGGCTGTTCCTGGGCAGCGAGACGCAGAAGGTACTCGCGCATACCACGCTGCCCGTGATGGTGCTTCGCTAGTTGACCTGCTTGGGCAGCAGCACCCAGACGCTGCCCCGCTGCTTCATGCGGCCGGCGTTTTCCGATGCTTCCGTGCCGAAGCCGAAGAAGTAATCGACCCGGATCGCGCCGCGGATCGCGCCGCCGGTATCCTGCGCCATGACCAGCCGCTGCAGCGGAATGTCGCTGTTCGGCATGGTGGTCGCCAGGAACACCGGGGCGCCCAGCGGCAACTGCGACGCATCGATGGCCACCGAGCGCGCAGGCGTCAGCGGCACGCCCAGCGAACCTTTCGGGCCGACCTTCGGATCCGGCAGGCGCTCTTCGCGGAAGAACACATAGCTCGGATTTGCATTGAACAGCTCCTGCATGCGCGTCGGGTGGCCGGCGATCCAGGCCTTGATGCCCTGCGCCGACGCCTGCTCCACGGTCAACTCGCCCTTCTCCACCAGGTACTTGCCGATTGATTTATACGGATGGCCGTTCTGGTCCGCGTACGCCACGCGCACTGTTTCCTGGGTATCGGTCAGCTGCACCCGTCCCGAGCCCTGCACCTGCAGGAAGAACGACTCGACCGGATCGTCGACCCACAGCAGCTCCTTGCCGGGGAAGTCGGCCTTCTCGATGTCGGCGCGGGTCGCATAAGGCACCACCTTCTTGCCCACCAGCTTGCCCCGCAGGCGCATGCCCTTCAGTTCCGGATACACGCTGGCCAGATCGATGGTGACCATATCGTCCGGCACCTTGAACAGCGGCGTCTGATACGGACCGCCCTTCTTGCGGGCGCCGCGCAGCAGCGGCTCGTAATAGCCGGTGATCAGGCCGTCGGTCGCGCCGTCCGGCGCCACCACCTGGTTGGGCACCATGAAGGCTTCGAAGAAGGTGCGGATCGCCTGCTCGTCGCCCGCGTTGACGGAGCGGGCGATGGTGCAGGGTTCCTTCCAGTTCGGCTGCTTGACCAGCACCGAGCACGAGGACATGAAGGCCGGCCATGCGGCGCGCACGTCATCCTTGTCCCAGCCGGGCAGCGCGGCGAAGGTGGTCGGCACCAGTTGCAGCGCGGTCGGCTTGGCCGGTTCGGGCGTCGGCTGGGCTGGCGGCGCGACGGGCGGCACCGGCACGGCTGGTCCAGCGGGCGGCACCGGCTTCTCCGGCGGCAGCGGAGTGGTGGTACAGGCGGCCAGCGAAAGCGCCACGACGGTCAGCGGAACGAGTAGACTACGGCGTGTTAATGACATAAGGATAGCTATGTGGGTATTAATGATAGAAGCATGCGTGGCGTTTTTCCTGCTGGTGTTTATCGTCTGGTGGACTATGTACCAGGGCAAGGGCAAGACTAAAAAGCTGCCCCCGCCGGAGAACGAACAGGAATAATCAGTGCAGCGTGCGCGGCAGCGACAGCACAAACTCCGGGATCTTGACTTCGAACTGATGGCCGTCCTCGGCCACGCAGAAGTATTCACCGACCATCGAGCCCTGCTGGGTTTGCAGCGCCGTGCCGCTGGTGTATTCGAAATGTTCGCCGGGTTGCAGCAGCGGCTGGTGGCCGACCACGCCCAGGCCGCGCACTTCTTCCACATGGTTGTTGGCGTCGGTGATGACCCAGTGGCGTGAGATCAGCTGTGCAGCCACCGTGCCGGTGTTCTTGATCGTGATCGAGTAGGTGAAAACGAAGTTGGTGCGCTCCGGGTCCGACTGATCTGGCAGGTACTGGGTTCTGACCGACACAGTAAATTCGTAAGTGGCCATCAAAATTCCTTAGTAAAATCGCAATCGCATCTTGCAAGCTTGGCGATTGTATATCGTCAGACGCTCATTGCACCGCAAATCCGCACTCTATGCAAGGACGGCGCGGCTGAAAACGGGGGTAAAACGGTCGCGGTCGCGCCGGGCAGCGTAAAATAGCGCATCTTTTTTATTGCAGTCCACCGCCATGACCACATTCCGCATCGCTCCCAGCATCCTGTCCGCCGATTTCGCCCGCCTGGGTGAAGAGGTCCGCAACGTCGTCGCCTCCGGCGCGGACATCATTCACTTTGACGTGATGGACAACCATTATGTTCCGAACCTAACCATCGGGCCGCTGGTCTGCGAAGCGATCCGCCCGCACGTGCAAGTGCCGATCGACGTCCACCTGATGGTCAAGCCGGTCGACCGCATCATTCCGGACTTCGCCAAGGCCGGCGCCAACATCATCACCTTCCACCCGGAAGCGTCGGACCATATCGACCGCTCGCTGCAGCTGATCCGCGACCACGGCTGCAAGGCCGGCCTGGTGTTCAATCCGGCCACGCCGCTGAGCTACCTGGAGCACGTGATGGACAAGATCGACATGATCCTGATCATGTCCGTCAACCCGGGCTTCGGCGGCCAGTCCTTCATTCCGCAGGCGCTGAAGAAAATCGCCGAGGCGCG
The DNA here is from genome assembly GCF_040369125.1 of Duganella hordei. Lineage (NCBI taxonomy): Bacteria > Pseudomonadati > Pseudomonadota > Betaproteobacteria > Burkholderiales > Oxalobacteraceae > Duganella > Duganella hordei. The sequence continues at coordinate 168,845 of NZ_BPWI01000013.1, read as the reverse complement.
CCGCCTGATCGACGAATCCGGCCGCGACATCCTGCTGGAAGTGGACGGCGGCATCAAGATCGACAACATCGCCGCCGCCGCGGCCGCGGGCGCGGACACCTTCGTGGCCGGCTCCGCCATCTTCGGCAAGCCGGACTACAAGGCTGTCATCGACGCCATGCGCGCCCAGCTGGCGACGGTAGCGTAATGAGCGTGCTGGCAGGCGTGCGCGCCGCAATCATCGACCTCGACGGCACCATGCTGGACACGATGCCCGACTTTTACGTCGCGATCAACGGCATGCTGGCGGAACTCGGCCTGAAGCCGGTCGCGCAAGAGCAGATCGCGCTGATGGTCGGCAAGGGCTCCGAAAACCTGATCCGCTCGGTGCTGGCGCTGGATCTGGACGGCGCCGGCGTCGCAGCCAGCTTCGAGGCGGCGATGGACGCCTACCAGCGCCACTACCTGAGCATCAACGGCAACCACAGCGCCCTGTATCCCGGCGTGATCGAAGGCCTGACCGCGATGAAGGCACAGGGCCTGCGCCTGGCCTGTGTAACCAACAAGCCGATATCCTTCACCACGCCGCTGCTCAAGCTGAAGGGGGTGGACGGCTTTTTCGAGGTGGTTTACGGTGGCGATTCGCTGCCGCGCAAGAAGCCCGATCCCCTGCCGCTGCAGACGGTGTGTGCCGATTTCGGCCTCAAGCCGGGGCAAGTGGTGGCCATCGGCGACTCTTCGAACGACGCGCAGGCCGCGCGGGCGGCGGGTTGCCCGGTGCTGACGGTGCCTTACGGTTACAATCACGGAGAGGCTATACACAAAACCGATTCCGATGGTATAGTAGCCACGCTGCTCGATGCCGCTATTTTGATCCGTTCACATAATTAACCGTTAGCTGAACTACTCTGACCGAAATGTCTTTCACCAAAAAACACAATGTCAACCAAACCGGCTCGATTGAGGCCTGGCTTTGGCGACGCTGGCAATCCTGGCAAAACTGAGCCGAACTGATTGCTGTCGTCCGTGCGCACGCACCCGACAGGTTTTTTGACAAACCACCGCCAAATCCACAACCACATCCCTGGCGGCATGGAGAGAAGACATGACCGAATTCGAATTCAAATCGTTGGCCAACGATGGCTACAACCGCATCCCACTGATCGCGGAAGCCTTTGCCGACCTCGAAACCCCGCTCACGCTGTACCTGAAACTGGCCCAGAGCCAGAACGCCGGCAAGAACACCTTCCTGCTTGAGTCGGTGGTCGGCGGCGAGCGTTTCGGCCGCTTCTCCTTCATCGGCCTACCGGCGACGACCGTGCTGCGCAACTTCGGCACGCGCACCGAGATCGTCAAGAACGGCGCCGTGATCGAGACGCACGAAGGCAATCCGCTGGAATTCATCGAGGCTTACCAGAAGCGCTTCAAGGTCGCGCTGCGTCCGGGCATGCCGCGCTTCTGCGGCGGCCTGGCCGGCTACTTCGGCTACGACTCGGTGCGCCACATCGAAAAAACGCTGGCCAACACCCAGCCCAAGGACGACCTGGGCCTGCCCGACATCCAGCTGATGGTGACCGAGGAACTGGCCGTCATCGACAACCTCTCCGGCAAGCTGTACCTGATCGTCTACGCCGACACCACGCAGCCGGAATCGTATTCCAAAGCGCGCCAGCGCCTGAAAGACCTGCGTGTGATGCTGCGCCGCGGCGTCGACGCGCCAGTGACGAGCAGCTCGGTGCGCACCGAAACCATCCGCGACTTCCCCAAGGACGAATACCTGAAGGCCGTCGCCAAGGCCCACGAATACGTGATGGCCGGCGACTTGATGCAGGTGCAGATCGGCCAGCGCATCCGCAAGCCGTACGTCGATTCGCCGCTGACCTTGTACCGCGCGCTGCGTTCGTTGAACCCGTCGCCATATATGTACTTCTACAATTTCGGCGACATGCAGATCGTCGGCGCGTCGCCGGAGATTTTGGTGCGCAACGAGACGCTGCCGGACGGCGAGAAGAAAGTCACGCTGCGCCCTATCGCCGGCACCCGTCCGCGCGGCGCCACGCCGGAACGCGACGCCGAACTGGCCAAGGAACTGCTGGCCGATCCGAAAGAGATCGCCGAACACGTGATGCTGATCGACCTGGCGCGCAATGACCTGGGCCGCATCTCCGAGATCGGCAGCGTCAGCGTCACCGACCGCCTGGTCATCGAAAAATACTCGCATGTGCAGCACATCGTCTCCAACGTCGAGGGCAAGCTGAAAGACGGCCTGTCCAACCTGGACGTGCTGCGCGCGACCTTCCCCGCCGGCACGCTGACCGGCGCGCCGAAAGTGCGGGCGATGGAAGTGATCGACGAACTGGAAATCAGCAAGCGCGGCATCTACGGCGGCGCCTGCGGCTACCTGTCCTTCGGCGGCGAAATGGACGTGGCGATCGCCATCCGCACCGGCGTCATCAAGGACGGCATGCTGTACGTGCAGGCCGCCGCCGGCATCGTCGCCGATTCGATACCGGAGATGGAATGGCAGGAAACTGAAAACAAGGCGCGCGCTGTGCTGCGCGCCGCCGAACAAGTGCAAGATGGCCTGGATGGGGAGTTCTGAGATGCTGCTGATGATCGACAATTACGACTCCTTCACCTACAACATCGTGCAGTACTTCGGCGAGCTGGGTGAGGATGTACGCGTGTACCGCAACGATGAAATCACGATTGCGGAAATCGAAGCGCTGAACCCGGACCACATCTGCATTTCGCCGGGTCCGAAAGATCCGTCGCAGGCGGGCATTTCCGTCGAGGTGCTCAAGCACTTCGCCGGCAAGAAGCCGATCCTGGGCGTGTGCCTCGGCCACCAGGCCATCGGCGAAGCGTTCGGCGGCAAAGTGATCCGCGCCAAGCAGGTCATGCACGGCAAAACTTCTTTAATCGCGCATACGGGCGTGGGCGTCTTCAAGGACCTGCCCTCCCCCTTCACGGTGATCCGTTATCACTCTCTGGCCATCGAGCGCAGCTCGCTGCCATCCTGCCTCGAAGTGACGGCATGGACCGACGACGGTGAAATCATGGGCGTGCGCCATAAGGATTACGACATCGAGGGCGTGCAGTTCCACCCCGAGTCCATCCTGTCGGAACACGGTCACGCACTGTTGAAGAACTTCCTGGTCCGCTAAAGACGCCGGCGTGCTTGCCGCGCGCCTCCTTTAGCCGCGATCCGCGTCCAAATTGAAGAAGGAATTGCCATGCCTATCACCCATCAAGAAGCACTGCTGCGCTGCATCGAGCACCGCGAGATTTTCCACGACGAGATGCTGCACCTGTTCCGCCAGATTATGTCCGGCGAAATGTCGCCGACCATGATCGCGGCCCTGACCATGGGCCTGCGCGTGAAAAAAGAAACCATCGGCGAGATCGCCGCCGCCGCGCAGGTGATGCGCGAGTTCTCCACCAAGGTGCCGATGGCCGACACCACCGGCCTGCTCGACATCGTCGGCACCGGCGGCGACGGCGCGCATACGTTCAACATCTCCACCGCGTCGATGTTTGTCGCCGCCGCCGCCGGCGCGCGCGTGGCCAAGCACGGCGGGCGCAGCGTGTCGTCCTCGTCCGGCTCGGCCGACGTGATCGAATCGCTGGGCGCCAACATCAACCTGAAACCCGAGCAGATCGCGCAATCGATCGCGCAGACCGGCATCGGCTTCATGTTCGCGCCCAACCACCACGCTGCGATGAAGCATGCGGCGCCGGTGCGCCGCGAACTGGGCGTGCGCACCATCTTCAACATCCTGGGACCGCTGACCAATCCGGCCGGCGCGCCGAATATCCTGATGGGCGTATTCCACGCCGACCTGGTGGGCATCCAGGTGCGCGTGCTGCAGCGCCTCGGCGCGCAGCATGCCATCGTGGTCTATGGCCGCGACAATATGGACGAAGTGTCGCTGGGCGCGGGCACCATGGTCGGCGAACTGATTAACGGTGAAATCCGCGAATACGAAATCCATCCGGAAGACTTCGGCCTGCAGATGATCGCCAGCCGCAACCTGAAGGTGGCCGATTCGACCGAATCGAAAGCCAAGATGATGGAAGCGCTGCGCGGCGAACCCGGCGCGGCTTTCGATATCGTCGCGCTCAACGCCGGCACCGCGCTGTATGCGGCAGGCGTGGCCAGTTCGATCGAGGACGGCCTGGCGCGTGCGCGCAAGGCCATCGCATCCGGCGACGCGCTGCGCAAGGTCGAGCAGTTCGTGCAGGTCACGCAAAGCCTCGGCGGGACTAACTAATCCACGTCATTCCCGCGAAGGCGGGAATCCATAGACCGCACGCTGTGTATGGATCCCCGCTTTCGCGAGGATGACGCCGCAAAGGAAACGACATGTTGGGTATCCACGACCTCTCACTATTCATTATCTCCGGGCTGCTGCTGAATATCATGCCGGGTCCGGATTCGCTGCTGATCATGACGCGCAGCGCCACGCAGGGCTGGCGCGCCGGCTCGGCGGCGGCGCTGGGCATAGGCGCCGGCACCATGATCCATATCTTCGCCGCGGCGCTGGGTTTGTCGGCGCTGCTGGCGACGTCGGCTGCCGCATTCACCGCCGTCAAATGGATAGGCGCGGCGTATATCGTGTACGTCGGCATCGGCATGCTGCGCGCCAGACTACGCAGCGATGCGGACGATATGGATGATGCGGCGGCTCAGGCCGTGGCGGCGCGCGCCGCGCAGCCGCTGGCGTATCGTAAAATCTTCTTCCAGGGCTTCCTCACCAACGTGCTGAACCCGAAAGTGGCTTTGTTCTTCCTGGCGTTCGTGCCGCAGTTTATTTCGGCTGAATCCACCAGCAAGCCGCTGGCGTTCATCGTCCTGGGCTGCATTTTCAATTTCAACGGTATGTTGTGGTGTAATGGCCTGGCCGTTTTCACCGCCTTTGCCAGCGCGCGCCTGAAGGTCAAACCGCTGGTGGCGCTATGGCTGAACCGCGTGACGGGCGGCCTGTTCCTGGCACTCGGCCTGCGTTTGGCGCTGGCGGAACAACATTAATCTTAGGTTTATCATGTCCGACATCCTGAACAAAATCCTCGCAGTCAAAGCCGACGAAGTCGCCGCCGCTAAAAAATACCGCAGCTTCGCCAGCCTGCGCGCCGACGTCGAAGGCAACGCCGAGCTGCGCGCCGGCCTGCGCGGCTTCGAAGCCAGCCTGCGGGCCAAGATCACCGCCGGCCATGCCGGCGTGATCACCGAAGTGAAAAAGGCCTCACCGTCGAAAGGCGTGCTGCGCGCCGACTTCCGCCCGGCCGACATAGCCGCCAGCTATCAGGCCAACGGCGCCGCGTGCCTGTCGGTGCTGACGGACGAGCAGTTCTTCCAAGGCTCGACCGCTTACCTGCAGCAGGCGCGCGCCGCCTGCGCGATTCCGGTGCTGCGCAAGGACTTCATGATCGACGTCTACCAGATCTACGAAGCCCGCGCCATGGGCGCGGACGCGATCCTGCTGATCGTCTCGGCGCTGGACCACGGATTGATGGCGGAAATGGAAGCCTGCGCCCACGAACTGGGCATGGGCGTGCTGGTGGAAACCCACGACGGCGACGAACTGACCGCCGCGCTGCGCCTGAAAACCGACTTGCTCGGCATCAATAACCGCAATTTGCGCACGTTCGAGGTGTCGCTGGAGAATACCCTGGGCCTGTTGGACCGGATTCCGGCCGGCAAACTGGTCATTACCGAGTCCGGCATCATGGTGCCGGAAGACGTCAAACGCATGCGCGAGGCAAATGTGCATGCCTTCCTGGTCGGCGAAGCGTTCATGCGGGCGCCGGATCCGGGCGCCGAGCTGGCTCGTTTGTTTAACTAGTGGACTGTAACGTTTAAATTGGGAGCGAAGGACGCGCAGGCGGCGTGCAGGGCAAGGCACAAAGCGCAGCGATAGCGAGCTATCGCGAGCATTTGCAACGCAGCCATGCGCGTTGCCTGCGCGGCAGGCGCTACCGATTTAAGCGTTACAGTCCACTAGGCCCTTACTGCCTGCTTGGGCGACGGGGCCTCGGCCGCGATCTCGATACGGTCGCGGCCCAACTCCTTGGCGCTATACAGCGCCTTGTCCGCCCGCATCAAAATCCCATCCAGGTTCTCGTCGGCACTTGCCTGGCAAGCAATACCTATGCTGACTGTGTAGGCAGGCAGCCCCTGCCCGTGCGGCTCGCGCAAGGCCGTCTGGATCCGTTCCGCGATATGGCGCGCCCGGTCCAAACCTGTATTCGGCAACAATACGATAAACTCTTCGCCGCCAAAACGGGCCACATGGTCCGACACGCGCAAGGCTTTGCCGATAACCTCGGCGACATCGATCAGTACGCGGTCGCCGGTCGCGTGGCCATAACGGTCGTTAATCTTCTTAAAATAATCCAGATCGATGCTCAGCATCGTCATCGCAGTGGATTCGCGCAGCATCAGCGCATGTTCCTTGGCGTAAATATCGGCGAAACCGCGACGATTTAATACCTGCGTCAATGGATCCAAAGTCGAGCGGCGTTCCAGGATGGTTTGCAAACGGCGGGTAGCGACCGCCATAAAGCCTACGGCCAGCAGCAATATCATGAAATGCGCGGTGGCGAGATAAATACTCTGGAATGGACCGACTGTCAGTAGAGTGGCATGCTCACTACCCATATAGAGCGCCAATATACCGCGCGTCAGCACGACCACCGATTGCAGAAACATCAGCGCGCCAAAGAATTTACTGGAAAAATGTGGCTCGCCAAAGCGGTATATCAATACAACCTGACAGGCATAGAATATAAAGCAGAGGAAAGAAAAGACCGCAACCCGGGCTGCAAAGTTCGGTTCAACAATCAACCAATAGCCGACACCCAGCATCGCCAGCGCCCAGATCAGATGAAACAACCACCACGACGGACGCTGCCCATATAGTTTCTGCGTACCGATCAGCGTTAAACCCAGTGCCCACATCAACACTGAATTCGCACAAATCAAAGGCAATGTATTTCCTAATATACCGCCACGCAGGCTAAAGCATACCGAGCCGACCGCCAATAACAGCAATCCACCAGCCCACTGTTTCAGGCCTTTAATCTCTTTAGGAAAACTTAAATGGGCGGAATAAAGCACAACGCTCATTGCACCGGCCATCAGCGTCGCCATCAGGATAATAGTAGTGGGATCAAGCAGTATCACGTGCGGAACTATCCTCTTAGGCTAAAGCGTCAGGCCAAATTCTAAACCAGAACTACGCCCAGGCGGAAAATTATCCCCACGACAACGCAAAAACCAGCTAGACATGCCAGAACCCGGCATTTACATGCCAAAATTTGGCATGCTTGAGGCAAAAAAATCCGGGGTCAGATCTGACATTCGGACAGGAGCTCAACCGTACAGCTATCTACGGTTCAGCTTGTGTCCGAATGTCAGATCTGACCCCGGATTGGAATTGCTTATCAGGCGGCGCTGGGACGTATTGGGCCGGTGGATTTCTTGCCGGCGGGGTCTAATGACAGCGTAATCCCAGGCACGCGCTCGCCTTGCAAGGTCATATTGAAGGTCATTAATTCGTCACGGCGGAATGCGTGTACTTCAACGGTCGATCCAATGCCGTAACGGGAAAGCAGCGTTTCCAGATTGGTGGCATTGACGCGCAAGCCGTCTATGGCGACTAATATATCGCCAGCTGATAAGCCGGCTTGATGGGCGGCGCCATTTTCGTGCACGGCCGATAATTTGCAATCATTGCCATCTTTACCGAGATTTGCATCCAGGCTGGGTTTTGAAGATTTTCGCTCATCGCTGTATTTAATGCCGAATGGAGCCAGCATTTTAGCCAGGGGCAGATCCTCGGTTCCACGAATATATTTATCGAAGAATGGCTTGAAACGGCCGCCGCTTATTTCATCAAATATAGCTTCAACTTCCGCTGGAGTAACTCCCCGGCCTGCGCCATTATAAAAATCGCGGCCGTAACGCTGCCACAAAGTACGCATCACATCATCCAGCGATTTCTTGCCACCGGTTTTGGCGCGTATGCTCAAATCCAGCGCCAAACCGATCAGCGAACCCTTGGTGTAATAACTGATGATGGCATTCGGCGCATTTTCATCCTGGCGATAATATTTTCCCCAGGCGTCGAAACTCGAATCCGCCACGCTTTGCTTGGTCCTCCCGCTGCCGCGCAACACGCTGCCTATGGTTTTACCCAGAAGTTTGAAATACGCCGGCTCCGCGATCACCCCGGCACGGACCAGCATCAAATCGTCGTAATAACTGGTGAAGCCTTCAAACAGCCACAGCAGCGGCGAGTAATTCTCGACTTGCAGATTGTAAGGCGCGAACGCCGCCGGCTTGATGCGCTTAACATTCCACGTGTGGAAGTATTCGTGGCTGCATAAGCCCAAGTATTGCAGGTAGCCGTCTGTTATCTCTTTGCTATTGGATGCCGTGCTCGGCAAGTCGGCGCGGGCGCAGATCAGCGCGGTCGAGGCGCGATGCTCGAGGCCGCCATATCCATCGCCGACGGCCAGCGTCATGAACACATAGCGGTCCATCGGCGCTTTCCTGGCCTTCGGTTCGAAGAAGGCGATCTGGGTTTCGCAGATCTTTTTCAGGTCGGCGCTCAGGCGCGCCAGATCCAGATTCGGCACCCGGCCGCTGATAACGATGTCGTGCGGCACGCCATGCGCCTTGAACGTGGCCAGCGCGAAATCGCCCTGCTCCACCGGGTGGTCGATCAATTCGTCGTAGTTGGCGGCGACATAGGTGCCAAAACCATAACGTTTCGCCTTCAGTTCCGGCAGCGACGTCGCCACGCGCCAGGTCTTGGCCGCCTCGTCGTCCGGACGCTGGATGTCCACCACGTGCGGCTGGTCTTCCTGCCCCAGCACGCGCAGGAACACGCTGGTGCCATTGTAAAACGCATGGTTCTGGTCCAGGTGTGCGGCGCGCACCGACAAATCCCAGGCGTAGACTTCATAGTGCAACGTCAGCGATGCCGCGTGATCCTTCAGCGGCGCTGCCTGCCAGGAATGCTTGTCCAGCTTGGCCAGCGCCACCGGCTCGCCGTTGGATTCGGCGCGGATGCGCACGATGTTGCGCGAAAATTCGCGAATCATGTAGCTGCCCGGGATCCAGGCCGGCAGCGCGAAAACCTGGCCGCCTGCGGCCGGCGCGTCCACCGTCAGCGTGACGTGGAACAGGTGGGCAGCCAGATCGTGGCCGACGATGCTGTACGCGATCGCCGGAGTGCTCTTGTTCGATTTCTTCATCAAATGTCCTGTTTACAGATCGCCCGGCGTATCGATATCGCGCACCACGCCGATATCGTCGACGTCCAGTTCGCTCACCGCGTGGGTCTTAAGTATAGCGCGTGCGCCCTGGTCGCCTCCCAGCGCCAGCAGCAGCGGCAGGTGATAACTACTGAAGGCGACCGGATTGCCGCGTCGTCCTTCATATACGGGCGCCGCGATGTGCGCGCCCTGCTCGATCGTCGCGGCCAGCGCGCGGATGGTCTCCGGCTGCACATGGGGCATGTCGCCCAGGGCGATCACCCAGCCTTCCGCCCCCTTGGTGCAGTCGACCGCCGTCACCAGCGATTCGGCCATGCCCAGGTCGGCGTCGGCGCAGACGCGCACTTCGCATCCCAACGCGCCCAATAGCGCGGCCACCTTGTCGTCGCCGGGGCGGACCACGGCCAGCACGCGCGGCAGCGCGGCCAGCATATTCCTCGCGCTGGCGGCGACGACGGCGTCACCGCTCTCCAGCGCCTGCAGCAATTTGTTTTGTACGCCGGACGGGTCGAACCGCTTGCCCCGCCCGGCTGCCAGCAATATACCTACTAATGCCATCCGGCTCAGGCGCTGGCCAGATCGAACGGCAGCTTGCGCAAACGCTTGCCGGTCAATTTGAACAACGCGTTGGCGAAGGCCGGCGCCAGCGGCGGCAAGCCGGGTTCGCCCATGCCGGTCGGCGCGTCGTTCGACGGCACGATGTGCACATCGATGACCGGCATGTCGGTCATGCGCGTCACCGTGTAGTCGCTGAAGTTCTGCTGCTCGACCACGCCGTCCTTCAGCGTGATGGCGGCGCCCGGCAGGGTCATGCCCAGGCCCATCAGCGCCGCGCCCTGGATCTGCGCCTCGATCGTCAGCGGATTGACCGGCTGGTTGCAATGCACGCCCGCCGTCACCTTGTGCAGCTTTGGAACGCCCTTGTCCACCGACGCCACCACCACATAGGCGATCACCGTGTTGAACGCTTCGTGCACCGCCACGCCGTAAGCCTGGCCTTTAGGCAAAGCCTTCTTGCCGTAACCGGACTTGGCGACCGCCAGATCCAGCGCGGCGGCGTGACGTTTGCCCTTCTCGCCCATCAGCTTCTTGCGGTAGGCCACCGGATCCATCTTGGCCACATGGGCGGCTTCGTCGATCAGCGTCTCCATCACGAACGCGGTATGGGTGGAGCCCACGGAACGCCACCACAGCACCGGCACGTTGGCCTTGACGCTATGCGCCGTCAGGTTCATCGGCACTGCGTAAGGCTCGCCCATGCCTTCTACCATCGTCGAGTCAATGCCATCCTTGATCATCATCGGCTCGAACGGCGTGCCGGTGATGATGGACTGGCCGACGATGACGTGATCCCACGCCACCATCTCGCCCTTGGCGTCAAAGCCGATCTCGGCGCGGTGCACGTGCGACGGACGGTAGTAGCCGCCCTTGATGTCGTCCTCGCGGCTCCAGATCACCTTGATCGGATCCTTCTTGCCGGTGGCCTGCCACACCTTGGCGATGTTGACCGCTTCGACCAGATAGTCGGAAGTCGGCACGGCGCGGCGGCCGAAGCCACCGCCGGCCATCATCGTATTCAGCACCACCTGTTCCGGCTTCAGGCCGGCGGTGGCGGCGATGGCGCCCTGGTCCATCGTCTGGAACTGCGAACCGGCCCATACGGTGCAACTGTCCGCGCGCAGATCGACCACGCAGTTCAGCGGCTCCATCGGCGCGTGCGCCAGGTACGGGAATTCATACACGGCGGAGATTTTCTTCGCTGCGCCGGCCAGCTTCGAGGTATCGGCTTTGCGCACCGGCAGCCCCGGTTTGGCAGCCAGCGCCTTGTACTCGGCCAGCTGCTTGTCGCTGCTGACCTTTTCAACGCCGCTGGTATCCCAGTCGATGAGCAGCGCTTCGCGGCCCATCTTGGCCGGCCAGTAGCCGTCGGCCACCACCACCACGCCGCTGCCGCCGCGGTCGGTCTTCACCTCCAGCACGTCGATCACGCCCTTGATGGCCTTGGCCTTCGACGCATCGAACTTGGCGACCTTGGCGCCGAACACCGGCGGCCGCGCCACCACGGCGACCTTGCTGTTTGGCGCCTTGAAGTCCATGCCGAACTGCTGCTTGCCGGTCGATTTCAATTTCGCGTCGAGGCGCTTCATCGGCTTGCCGATGAAGTTGAAATCCTTCGGATCCTTCAGCTTCACGGTGGCCGGAACCTGCTGCTTCATGGCCGCATCGGCCATCGCGCCATACGTGGCCTTCTGGCCGGCGGGGCCGATCAGCGTGCCCTTGGACGTCTTGACCTGGTCCGGCGCCACCTTCCACTGCTCGGCCGCCGCCGCGATCAGCATCGCGCGCGCCTTGGCGCCAATCTCGCGGTACTGGATATACGAGTGGGCGATGCTGCCCGAACCGCCGGTGATCTGAATGCCGAACGCCGGGTCTTTATATTGATCGCCAGCCGGCGCCAAAGCACCGTTCACCTTCGACCAGTCGGCGTCCAGCTCCTCGGCGATCAGCATCGGCAGCGAGGTTTGCACGCCCTGGCCGAATTCCAGCCGGTTGACCTGCACGGTGACGGTGTTGTCCGGCGCGATATGCAGGAAGGCGTTCGGCTCGTAGACCTTGGCCGGAGGCTGCTGCGCATTGGCGAAGCGGCCAGCGCCCGGCATGAAGAAGCCCAGCACCAGACCGCCGCCGGCAACCGCGCCGGCCTTCATGAAGCCGCGGCGCGACATGCCGCCTGCAGCTGCGGCGCCCAGCGTCGCCATCGATTCCTGGTTGATCCATTCGATACGCATGGCGGTCTCCCTTAAGCGATGGTTTTGGCGGCGTCTTTGATGGCGGCGCGTATGCGCTGGTACGTGCCACATCGACAGATGTTCCCGCTCATGGCGTTGTCGATGTCGGCATCGGACGGCGCCTTGTTCGTGCGCAGCAGCGCGGTCGCGCTCATGATCTGGCCGCTCTGGCAGTAGCCGCACTGCGGCACGTCCATCTTGACCCATGCGGCCTGCACCGCCTGGCCGACCTTGTCGGTTTCCATTGCTTCGATGGTGGTGATCTTCTGCCCAACGGCCGCCGAAATCGGCGTGATGCACGAACGGATAGGCTGGCCGCCAAGGTGCACGGTGCAGGCGCCACACAGCGCCGCGCCGCAACCGAACTTGGTGCCGGTCATGTTCAGGTTATCGCGCAAGGCCCACAGGATGGGCGTCGATGGATCGGCGTCAACCTGCGTGTCTTTACCGTTGATGTTCAAAGTGATCATTCAATCCTCCTGTAGTCCCTGCGTTTTTGACGTTGCTGCTTGATTTACTGCTTGATCTTGGTCAGCTTCTCTTCCAGCGACTTGGTGTCGATCGCGCCGGGAACGCGGCTGCCATCGGCGAAGAAGATAGCCGGCGTGCCGGACACGCCCAGCTTGTGGCCCAGTTCCAGCACCACGTCGTTCGGCGCGTCGCAGGAGGCCTTGGCCACCGGCGCGGCCTTGCCGCTGACCATCCAGTCTTCCCACGCCTTGCTGCGGTCCGGTGCGCACCAGATGTTTTTCGATTTGGTGAACGAGTCTTCGGCCAGGATGTTGTACATGAAGGTGTAGACCGTGATGTTGTCGGTTTCCTTCAGCGTGGTCTGGCGGAAGCGCTTGCAGTAGCCGCAGTTCGGATCCTCGAACACCGCGATCACGCGCTTGCCGTCGCCCTTGACGGTCTTGATGGCCTTGTCCAGCGGCAGGTCGGAGAACTTGATCTTGCTGATCTCGTCGACGCGTTCCTTGGTCAGGTCGGTGCTGGTGGTCAGGTTGAAGATGTGGCCGGAGAACAAATAGGTCGCGGTCTTGTCGGTGTACAGGATCTCATTGCCGATACGGACTTCATACAAGCCGCTGTATGGCGTCTCCCGCACCGATTCGACCTTGACGTTCGATCCCAGTCGCGGCTCGACCAGCTTCTTGATCGACTCCGTGGTCGGCGGCGTTTCGGCGCCCACGCAGGACGCCATCAGCGCCGACAACAACAGCAAAACGATCTTACTCTTTCTCATGACATCTCCGGTGACGACTGACAGTGCTCTCATTTGCCCATGGCGTGGGAAATCAAACGGCGCTTCAGCACAGGTAATTTATCCAGCAAGTTTAATCCGAAATTACGAACCACGCGCAGCGGCTCCATGTCCGCCCCGAACAGGCGCGCCAGGCCGTCGGTGGTCAGCTGCATCAGCAGCACGTCTTCCTTGCGCGCGCGCTCGTAGCGGGCCAGCACGCGGCTGTCGCCGATGCCGCGCTGGGGTTCGCGTTCGCTCAATGTCTTGACCAGTTGCGCCACGTCGGCGAAGCCCAGGTTCATGCCGTGGCCGGCCAGCGGATGGACCACATGGGCGGCGTCGCCGATCAGCGCCACGCGCGGCGCGCTCATCGCGTGCGGGCGTATCAGCCGCAGGGGGAAGTCGCGTACCAGCTCCGGCTGCAGCGGCGTCAGCGCGCCCAGTTTGGCCGATGCGTAGACGGCCAGCCGGTGGGCGATCTGCTGCGCCGACTCGGCGCGCAGCGTGTCGGCCAGCGCTTCCGGCGCCGACCACACCAGCGATACCTGGTTGCCCGGCAGCGGCAGCAGCGCGACGATGCCCTGGGCGCCGGTGAACCATTGATAGGCGGCGCCATGGTGCGGCAGTTCGCAGGCGAAGTTGGAGACCACGGCGCGCTGGTTGTAGCTGCGGTAATCGAGGCCGATGTCGCACTGGCCGCGCACCCAGGACTGGGCGCCGTCGGCGCCGACCACCAGCGCGGCCTTGATGCTGGAGCCGTCGTCCAGGTGCACGGCGGCGCTGTCGTCGCTCCGCAGCAGGCCGGTGGCGCGGCCCTCGACCACGCGCACGTTCTGCGCGAACTTGAGGGCGGCGTCGAGCGCCTGCCCCAGGTTGCGGTCTTCCATGATCCAGGCCAGCGTGCCGGTGTGGGCGCCGTAGGCGTCGAAGGCCAGGCCGCCGGCATGCTCGCCGTCGCCGTGGACGATCATCGCGTCGACCGGCGCCACGCGCGCTTGATCCAGCGCATTCCACACCTTCAGCGACGACAGCAGGTGATGGGCGGTATGGTTCAGCGCGTAGACCCGCGCATCCCAGCCGGGATCGGCCGCCGGCGCCGCCGGACGGGACGGCGGCCCCAGCAAAGTCACGCTCAGGCCGGCCTGGGCCAGGCCCAGCGCGGCGGTCTTGGCAATAGCGCCATTGCCAACAATACAAATATCACTCTCTATGACGCGCAGCGCAGCGGGGGAGGATGGCTTATTCATCCGGCCATTATAACGGTTGTGAGAAATAGAAATCGGCCCTTGCAATTTCGCTCGGGCCTGCTATAATTCTGCTCCTTGGCCTGGTAGCTCAGTTGGTAGAGCAGAGGATTGAAAATCCTTGTGTCGGTGGTTCGATTCCGCCCCGGGCCACCAAGAACATACCTCACCAAACGCCAACCCATGCAGGTTGGCGTTTTTGTTTCCGGAACAGGAGTCCTCGTGTCCGGTCTATTTCCGGCCCCTCACGGCCTACGTCGGCCTACGTCGTGTGGCTCGCCAAATTGGATACCGTCGCAGTGTTACATTTCGATTTAATGAACTCGAACATTGGGCGAAACACTTCAAAACAAGCGGCATCTAAGTTAGGGACAATATCTTTAGCGAACTTTACCTTGTGTTTGTCCCCCTTAAAGCTGATTTTCCCAGTTCTCTCATCCGTACGAAACCAGTCAGCAAGTCCATCTACACCCCAAAAGAGATGCTCAATTCCCAAATAGGGATTGGGTCGAATTTTCTCATTGGGGTTCGTATCATCCCAAACCTGAGCTTTAAGTTCGTTGTTTGGTACGGGTAATAGAAATGCGTGAGCATTCTTATCCTGCAGCTTCCTACAAAGCCCTTGACCGATATCTGTGACTTGATGATCACCGCCCAAACCTCGCCAATCGTCGTAAGCATCATCAAAGTCAAACAACGCAAAGAACTGCTTGTCAGGGTAAGCTTTAAATATTTCGTTTCTGGACAGAAGTATTCTAATGAAACCTCGATCAAATGCGTCTTGAATCAGAATTGGATTGTCCTCTCCGGCATAAAGCTTACCAAAAGCCACATTCAAAATGCTAACGTCAGACGGACCCTCAACAAACAAGATTGGCCGTGATGATGAACGTATGACATTATCGATAAGTAGCTTGCTTTCATCTTCAGAATATTGAATAAAACTATCTGAAAGCTCATGTATCATTTCTTTTTTTGTTCGTTTGGAACATGAGACGACCGAATTTTCAATTTTAAAAAAACTGATTCTCTGTTCCGCTAGTGGAAGCAAAGTCGCAGCACTGTGGCTACTCATCAGAACATGATTGTTCTTAGCTGTAGTGTCAGTGATCTCAAAAACTTGCCGTAAGAAATCAAACTGCCATTCTGGGTGAAGAAAGGCGTCCGGCTCATCCAACAGCATTAAACAATTACGATCTTTGAAAAGTTCGACTATGGAGTAAATGTAAACCGACTGAAACTGACCATCGCTGAAGTGACCGACGTTTCCTTCCAAACCAGATGTAAGTCGGAGCGGTACAGAAATGGAGTCCAACATTCCCAGTGTTTTCAAATTGTCGAACTGGCGAAATAGTTCCTGCCATTTTCCGGCGAATTCCTCTTGCAGTCTGCCAATTGATAAATACAGAACGTAACGATCCTCATTCGGAAAATACCCCTCGGTAACCGTCAGTTTCTTTGTGTTGCCCCAAGTGCAAACACTCAAGTTATCGAGAAAGTCTTTTGTTATACCAACTGGACGCCAATACCGAGTCGCTGTTTCCACGGGGTCGATATCATATTTTTCCTTTTCGCTACCTCGTGCATAATCTGGGCGCTTGAAATCGATTCTAAGTACCGACTCTGATACTTCGTCAGTGCCGGGCTTGGTAATGCCAAGTCTGTCGATACCGAGCTTTTGGCGAATGAACGTATGTGCCCTTCCATCTTCTGGCTGCACCAGCAATATCGCCAATAGCAGTGCCTTGTAGTCCTGTCCGATGCCGATGAAGCGGCGGGAGTCTTCCAAGTCGGCCCCCTTAATGCGGCTGCGAAATTTTGCCTCATACTCAGCAACCAGCTCAGACACTGTGCGGTTGTGGCCGGAATAGTAGATCAGCACGTTGTCGGGGAACGGCGTCTGCCCCAGTGTCTTACGGTCTTCGTCCTTGTTTATGCGTAACTTGCCAGCCTTCCATTCGATCTCGGTATCTTGTCCGTTAATTTCATAACTCAGGCTGTACTCAAATGCGATGTCGTTATCGGGATGCCCAAGCTGATCAAGATGGCGAAAAATCTCGATCAGTGCTTCGAATAGATTCGACTTCCCGCTGCCATTCTTTCCAACGAAAACATCGATGAAGCTCGCGCCATCGAAACTGAGCGTGAAGCTCTTAAGATTTTTGTATTGGCTGATGAATACAGATTTCAGATGCATGGCAATCCAGTCACACTTGTGCAATTACGGAAGCTAATAATTCGGAAGCCTTTAGGTTTTCCGAGTCAATTTTTCGTTCGAGTTGATCACACAAGGCCATCAACTTATATATCTTCGTAACTATTCTTTGCTGTTCAGCAAATGGGGGTATTGGAATCGGAAGACTGGTTAATGTCTTTTGATTTATTTTTGGCATCGTCCCTGACGTTCCAGAAGCGCGTTCACGCAAAAAATCACGGCTCGGCGGCGCACTCATCGCAAAGCAGACATAATCGTTGTCAAGCTCTACCGAAACACGCAGTTTCATCATTAAATCCGGATAGATATAACTGTGACGTTCACCCTTATAAATTGCGGGAACTCCAACGTACTCAATCGTATTTCCGCGCTGCACCAAAATATCGCCATCTCGCAACCAAAGGTCGGAGCTCATTGGTATATCATCCGCAATGAACTTAGAGTGCTCCCCCTTAAATACACCAGATGTTGTCGCACTCAATGTCAAGGACTTAACCTTGGTTTCGTAACCCACAGCTTTAGGAGAATAACCATTGGTGGGGCCAGAAATCAAAATGGCATCAAGTGGTAAAATCGCCCAACTTTCTGGAATTCGGTAACTTATTTTCTTCGAATCGATTTGCTCGCTTGAGGCGCCACGAATGAGCAATCGGGACCTGTCGGTTTTAATACTTTCCAGGAGTTCTTTTACCGGTCGGTCTTCCTTACGTTGCTCGGTGAGTTTTCCCGTAACCGCAAGGCACAGAATTGCCTTCCTCAGCTCAGTGACGTTTTCCTTCACTGTGTAAAGATCACTAAAGTGCCTGGTAATAAATGTCCACGCCTCATCAGGGCTACCACTATTATTGTTATCAAGAAGCTGTGAAAGCGCAGCTGCATGCATGACCAAGCGCTTTTCTTCGCGACTATGTCGAAGATTTTCTAATGTATCGCACCGCGCCATCAGCTGGTCAATTCTAGCGACGATGCGACGTTGCTCATCAAGCGGCGGAAGCGGCAGAGGTATTTCAACAAATTTAGCAATTGAGACACCTCCAATAATCCCAGTCATTTTGGCTGCAAAAGCAGCGCGAAAGACCGGCGATAGATACGCATAGAGAATGAAACGGGACGAGATTTGGCCATAAAGTTCATTGGCAAATAATTTGTTGCCAAAACAAATATCACGGTCGGTCAGCCCACATTTTTTCCCGGCACTGCCCCCTTCAGCACAGATCAGCACCGCACCTTCGTGCGCCACCCTGAATTTCGCTTCATCGGGAGGAATGCAAATACCATTCTCATAGTCAATCGGGTCAAAGCCGTAGCCGACATCCTTAGTTGCGATGTATGGTAGCCCCTTCACTCCGGCGTATTTTGATTCCTTCTCAGCTGCGTTGATACTATTTCCGTTGAATATATTGCCGACCGTGCCCAAACGAACCCACCTCCAGCCCTTCGGCAACGTAAATGGCACATCGTCCAAGGCGATCTCCGGCAGCGGCTTGGGGGTCTTAATCTTTCCTTCCTTCACTAACCGCTTCTTTTCGACGTTTATATCTTTAAGCAGTTCGCCGGCCGACAAGTCGCTCGGATCTTGCGGTACCAACTTACCATGCATCGCAAGAGTCAAAATAAGATCCCTCAGCTTTTGAATGCCCTCGGGTGTAGAAAAAATAGTATCGAAATGTTGTTCCAGCAACTCCATTACCGCCCCCCGAGCGACAGCATCAATTCAGCTTTCAATGTGTTCAAGGCCTCGGCAAGTTGCCGAGAAATTTCCTCGTACTCCTCCATTAATTCGGCTGGATTGCGATGGTTCACCTCCACAGCGTGTGGATTTTTACAATCTAAGTTGTAGTTGCGCGCACTGATGTCTGTAGCAGAAATCCTCCAGGCATTTTCAGTGGTCTTGCGACCTTTGCGCTTGGGACCACCCCACCAGGCTTTTGCGAGATCGAATTCTTTAATATCCAATGGCTTCGACCGAGAGTAACTCTTGTAGCCGTCCGGATAGGGATGCTCGAAAAACCACACGTCTTTAGTAGGTTCACCCTTTTCGAAGAACAACACATTGGTTGCAATGCTGGTATAGGGGGCAAAGACACCCTTAGGCAAGCGGACGATCGTGTGCAGGTTGAACTCTTCCAGCAACTCACGTTTCAACGTAGTTTTGGAGCCTTCACCGAAAAGGAAACCATCGGGCAACACTACAGCGGCGCGCCCGGTGTCGTGTTTGAGCAAGTGCATAATCAGTGCCATGAACAGATCGGCAGTTTCGCGAGTCTGGTACTTGCGCGGGAAGTTGTTCTCGATGCCATCCTCTTCCATACCTCCAAATGGCGGGTTAGTGAGAATGATGTCAACGCGGTCTTTAGGCCCATAATCCTTGAGGGGGCGACTCAAAGTGTTGTCGTGACGGATGTTGCTGGGTACGTCAATGCCGTGCAGCATGAGGTTGGTCATCGCAAGCATATGCGGTAACGGTTTCTTCTCCACACCGTGTATGCAGTCTTGCAACGTGGTGCGGTCAGTGGCTGTTTTGACCTGTGCTTTCATATGCTCAATAGAACATGTGAGAAAACCACCCGTTCCACAGGCGGGATCAAGTACGCTCTCTCCAAGTTGCGGGTTAAGAATGTCCACCATGAACTGGGTGACAGCACGCGGAGTGTAATATTCGCCAGCGTTACCTGCCGATTGCAGATCCGCCAGTATTTTTTCGTAAATGTCGTTGAACAAATGTCGATCTGAGGATGAGTTGAAATCAACATCGCTTTCAATGGCGTTGATCACCTGCCGCAGCAGGGTCCCGGATTTCATGTAGTTGTAAGCATCCTCAAATACAGAGCCAACTACTTTTCCTCTTGCAGACACACCGGCGACGGTCGCCAGTTTCTTGAGTGAGGGGAAAAGCTCGTTGTTTACGAAGTCGATTAGTTCTTCGCCGGTGATTCCTTCCGCATCCTTAGCCCAATTGCACCAGCGAAAACGGCTCTGCAATGGAGACTTGTAGCCCGACATGGTGAGTTGCCATTCTTGCTCTTTGTCGTCAAAGATTTTCAGAAATAGCAGCCAGACGATCTGGCTGATGCGCTGGGCGTCGCCATCAACGCCAACGTCTTTGCGCATGATGTCTTGAATTGTTTTTATCAGGGTGCCGATAGACATGAACGAGATTCCAATAGGTGATTGTTACGCGCGATAGAGCGCTAGTTCGAGTTCGTGCACGGCATGCTGGTACTGATCCAGCCCGCCAAAGGCTCGAATAATTTCCATGGGAGTGCCAAAGCTGGTGAAGGGTGCGATGGTAAGGATTTGTGTTTCCTCAATCGGGCCAACGCCTTCGTCGGCATATTTTTCGAGCAAAGCCTGCAACACGCGCTGTACCTGTTCGCCATAGCGTGTGAAGTAATCGCGCTTCTTTACCTGCTCGGCGCGCTCCTTACGAGTAAGCGGCGGTTGATCCCAAGCTACGTGGCAAACCAGATCGAAGGGGTCGAATTCTTTGCCAGACTGGCGACCTATCTCTTCTGCCAGAGCCTCAAAGAAAATCCCTTCATGTGCCAATTCGTCGATGATGACCTGCTTTTTGTCAGCATTGTTCCAGCGTCGCAAAAAATCATCCATGGAACTAAATTCTTTGGCAAGAGCTTTTCGTGTGTAATCCTTGAGTGATTCGGTGATCAGTTTTCCGTTGGCATCGAAGTACTGCACCCGCTCGGATGCTACTTTGACTTCAACGTTGGAGACTACATAGCGACGAATGCTACTACGCTCCTCACCTGCGCGTGGCTCGGCTACGCCCATCCACGGCGATTCTTCTGCTGGGGAGTACGTGAAACCTTCATCGGTTTGTGAGTTCTCACTATCATCCGGCGGCACCGGTGATTCATCACCAGTCGGTTCATATATCTGCACCGGATCGCCATCAAACTCAGGATCGGCAAACAATTCGGTTGCCTTCTTGAAGTCTATGATGGTGAAATAGTATTTGTCGTAATCCTCGTTAATGCGCGTGCCACGACCGATAATTTGTTTGAACTCGGTCATGGACTGTATGCGCTGATCAAGAACGATTAGCTTGCAAGTCTGCGCATCCACACCCGTAGTCATCAACTTCGAGGTAGTGGCAATGACTGGGTACCTGGATTCGGGAAAAATGAAGTTGTCGAGTTCTGCTTTACCTTCTTCGTTGTCGCCCGTGATACGCATCACGTACTTGCTGTTCTGTGCGGCCAGATCAGAGTTTTCGTTAACCAAGGCCTGACGCATACGCTCGGCATGGTCAATGTTGTCGCAAAAAACAATGGTCTTATCGAAGCGACCGGTTTGCTTGAGGAAGTCGCTGATTTTCTTGGCAACTAACTCTGTACGTTTTTCCAACACGAGGTTCTTGTCAAAATCACGCTGGTTGTAGATGCGATCTTCAATTTCGTTACCGTGTTTATCGACCATACCTTTGTCGGGACGCCAGCCGGTAAGGTCTTTATCCAGATCGACGCGCACGACCTTATACGGCGCCAGGAAGCCGTCGTCGATGCCTTGCCTCAGTGAATAAGTATAAATCGGCTCGCCAAAGTAATCTATATTGGAAACGTCTTTGGTCTCTTTGGGGGTGGCGGTAAGGCCGATCTGTGTGGCCGCCGAAAAATATTCGAGAATCTCGCGCCAAGCAGAGTCCGCCGCCGCGCTGCCACGATGGCATTCGTCGATCACAATCAGGTCAAAGAATTCGCGGCTGAATTGCTTGTAGATATTGCGTTCTTCTTCTGTGCCTGTAACTGCTTGATACAAGGACAGGTAAATTTCATACGACTTGTTAGCCTGCCGTTTCTGTATCTTGGTCATCGCCGAACCGAAGGGCTTAAAATCATTGGTCATGGTCTGGTCAACCAAGATGTTGCGGTCGGCTAAAAACAATATCCGCTTCTTGGTTTTTGACTTCCAAAGACGCCAGATGATCTGGAAGGCGGTATAGGTCTTTCCAGTACCAGTTGCCATAACCAGGAGTAGACGGTTCTGACCTTTGGCTATGGCTCCGATGGTTTTGTTAATGGCCAGCAGCTGATAGTACCGTGGCGTTTTATTGCTGCCATCACTGTAATAATCCTGTGAGACAAGTTCACTTTGCGCGTTGTCCAAGCCAAGATGTTCAGCCCACCACTGCCACAGCACATCCGGACTCGGCAATTCGTGAAGCGCCAATTCGCGCTCGATAACGCCATCTTTAGCGATCTTGTTGTGAAACAGGAATCCATCGCCATTGCTGCTGAATACAAAGGGCACCTGCAACATTTCGGCATAGCCCAGCCCTTGTTGCATGCCGTCACCGAGGGAGTGACTATTGTCTTTTGCCTCGATTACCGCGATAGGCATGTTAGGCCTATGAAACAGGACGTAGTCAGCACGTTTATTTTGGGCGCGAGTATGCAACTTTCCGCGAACAATGATTCGCCCCTTAGTTAACGGAAACTCCTCCCGGACCTGAGTGGAGATATCCCACCCCGCCTGCTCAAGGGCTGGCGTGATGAATTTTGTACAGATATCGCGTTCACTTAGCTGGCGCTTGTCCATTGACGCTTCCTTCAAGTTTAAGTTCGGCTGCCGCTCTCCGCCGCGCCGCCTGACCGCACCCATTCATCAACCTCATCAGGCTTGAACTTCCAAAGCCGACCGATTCGATGCGCAGGCATGTTCCGCTTACTAATCCACGCGTAAATCGTGTCCTTGCTGACACCTAAGTACTCACCGATCTCTTCTACCGAGAACCACCGATCGTCCATGACGTCGCCTCATAAAATTGTCAAATAGTCCGCATCCCCTCGATGATCACATAGCTTACATTACGTGTAAATGCGGTTTTTACATGATTAGAGAGGGATAGAGCTGATTTATCCATATTTGGCATGAAACATCATCATCACGAACAAGGATGCACTTACATAATTGATATTTACACAATATTTATTCATATATTATTTCGTAGGCTGTCTCAGCCAAGAGCCCGATGCCCCCCCCTGGAGCATCGGGCTTTTTCATTTCGACACAAAGAAAAAGGAAATCCCACCAATGATAGACATCACGGCCAAACCGCCTTGGCAATGGTCAAGCAAGAACGCCAACACTCGTTCGGCCAGCACGAACCAACAACGCAGGCGCAATAGTTGTCAAACAAACCTTGTTGCCGTGCGGCCTTGACCTGGCCTTCTCGCTCAAGTAACCGACGTCACTGAGTTCAACGTGGCAGGTGAAAAACTCTACCTGTCTCCATTGATGGATCTGTACAACGGCGAAATCATTGCATTTGAGACCGCCAGACGGCCTGCGTTTGAGCTGGTGAGCACAATGCTTGTGAAGGCGCTGCCTAGGCTGGGGGCGCATGATCGACCAATGCTGCATTCAGACCAGGGATGGCAATACCGAATGCCAGCCTATCAACGCACATTGCGGGAGAACCAAATCGTACAAAGCATGTCGCGCAAGGTAACTGTCTCGACAACGCGGCCATGGAGAGTTTCTTTGCTGTATTGAAGTCAGAATTCTTCTACATGAACAAGTTCAGCAGTGTGGACGCCTTACAAACTGGCCTGAAGGAATACATCAGGTACTACAATCACGATCGCATCAAGATGAAACTAAAAGGGCTGAGTCCTGTGCAATACAGAACTCAGCCCTTGGCTGCCTAGCAAACTAAACCGTCCAACTATTTGGGGTCAGTTCACTCGGTGGCTTTTTTGTTTTCCTTGTCCGACGCGTTCCCCCTCCTACCGCAGCACTACCAGCTTGATTTTTTTGCCGGCCCGATAGGTCGAAACGGTCAGGGCACCGTCACGGATATCGCCGTTGGCGTCGAAGCGGATGGTCCCGGTCAGGCCGTGATACTGGATTTGGCGCAGCACCGGCAGGTATTTGGCCGGATCCGTGGAGCCGGCTTGTTGCATGGCTGCCGCCACCGTCATCGTGGCGTCGTAGGCGTACGGGGCGTAGGTCTGGATGTCGCTGTGGAAGCGCGCGTGGAAGCGGGCCACGAAATCGCCGACGTCTTTTTTGTGAGCAGCGTCGATGCCGCCGGCTTCGGCGCAATAGACCGCGTCGTCACGCATGCCGCCGCCCGCCAGCGCGGGCAGCGCTTCGGTGCAGATGCCGTCGCCGCCCATGAAACGCGCCTCCATGCCTAATGCCTTCATCTGACGCAGGATGCCGCCGGCGGTGGCATCCATACCGCCAAAGAACACTAGATCCGGCTTCTTCGCGCGGATGCCGGTCAGGATGGCGGTGAAGTCGCTGGCCTTGGCCGTGGTGAATTCGCGGCCGACGATTTTCAGGCCGGGTACGCGCGCCTGGGCGCTCTTGATGAATTCATCGGCCACGCCCTGCCCATAGGCCGAGCGGTCGTCGATTACGGCGATCCTGCGCGCGCCCAGTTGCTCCACCGCGTAGCGGCCCAGCGAGCTGCCCAGCATATTGTCGTTGGCCACCACGCGCAACGCGCCGGCGAATTTCTGCCGGGTGTACGCAGGGGCGGTGGCGGAAGGCGTAATCTGCGGAATGCCTGCGGCGTCGTAGATACGCGAAGCGGGCACCGTGGTGCCGGAATTGGCGTGACCGATGACCGCCTTCACGCCCGAATCGACCAGTTTCTGCGCCACGGCGGTGCCCTGTTTCGGATCAGCCGCATCATCCTCGCTCTGCATTCTGAAGACCACTTTTGCGCCGCCGATGGTGGCGCCGCGCGCATTCAAGTCCTCCAGCGCCAGCGTCACGCCATTCTCCATCGCCTTGCCCAGATGCGCAATCTCGCCTGACAGCGGCCCCGCCACGCCGATCTTCACCACTTCCTGCGCCATCACGGCGCAGTTCCATAGTCCACAAACCAGAAGAGGAAGAATGCGCGTCATTGCTGCTCCAGATGATGGGTAATCCACGCATTCTAGCAACGAATGCGCTATGTCAGTAAGCCGGCAACGGCGCCGCTATCCGCAGTCGAACGGTGAAGGTTGGCGGTTTGTTTTGACGGATAATATGCCCTTATTTTCAGCGTGAGGATAGGATGACCCAGAGTCCCCTGCTACTGCGGCGATTGTTGCGCGCGAAAGATAGAATGGACGGTGCGCCCCACGAGGAGTGGCCCGTCCACCGGCTGGCGCAGGTGAGCGCGGTCTCGCCGGCGTACTTCGCGCGCGAGTTCAAGAAGGCGTTCGGCCTGCCCCCACATCGCTACCTGCTTACCCGCCGCATCGAGCGCGCCGCGGCGCTGCTGCGCGACACCGACCTGCCTGTTACACAAATCGCGCTCCAAACCGGCTGGACCAGTCTCGGCACCTTCGGCCGCATTTTCCGCGACATCACCGGCTGCAGTCCGGGTGAGCTCCGCGAGCGCGATCGGTCGGCTCCGCATCCGGGACAGCAGATTCCCGAGTGCGTCATGCGCGACGCCCAACGGCCCGATCTCAAGATCGCAGTTTTGGAGAAGCGGCGCATCCAGGCTGCTGGCACACTGGAACTCCAATCTAAGGAGGATATATGACTCAAGGTATCAATATGGTCGGTCTGTATGTGCGTGATCAGGACGAGGCGCTTGCGTTTTACGTCGACAAGCTGGGGTTCGTCGTCCACACCGACGTTCGCAACGGCGACTATCGCTGGCTGACGGTGCAGCACGCTGACCAGCCCTCGTTCCAGCTCGGCCTGTTCCGGCCCGGCCCGCCGGTACATGACGCGGCAACCGCCCAGACCCTGAACGAGCTCGTAGCGAAAGGCGCCATGCCGCCACTGGTGCTGGTCGTGGACAACTGCCGTGCCGCCCACGAGCGCCTGAGCAAGCGCGGGGTTGAGTTCACGCAGGAACCCACGGATCGCTACGGCACTGTGGATGCCGGTTTTCGGGATCCTTCCGGCAACGGATGGAAGATGATCGAGGCCGCGGCCAAGCCGCAATAGGCATCGGCGCCCATCCGCCATTTTTCGAAGTGCCTGTGCTTGCGTGAGTGCGCGTCGCCTCCCTATCATGGAGGGGTATGCACCCACGTGGAGATGCGCGATGAATACTTTGACGGATGGGAAATTCAACGAACTGCAAGCCTCGCTCAGAGGCAAACTATTCCAGCCCAACGATGCGGGCTATGACCAAGCCCGCGCGGTCTGGAACGCGATGATCGACCGGCGCCCGGCCATCATCGTGCGCTGCGCCGGCACGGCGGACGTACGCGCTTCAGTGGCCTTCGCGCGCGACCATGGACTAACCCTTGCCGTGCGCGGCGGTGGACACAATATCGCCGGCAGCGCCCTGTGCGACGACGGCCTGGTGATCGACCTGTCGGACATGAAATCGGTCCAGGTCGATCCGGACCAGCGCCGCGCCTATGTCGAAGGCGGGGCCACGCTGCACGACTTCGACCACGAGGCGCAGGCATACGGCCTGGCCACGCCGCTGGGCATCAACTCCACCACCGGCGTGGCGGGGCTGACGCTCGGCGGCGGCTTCGGCTGGCTCAGCCGGACACTGGGCCTGGCGGCCGACAACCTGTTGTCGGCCGACCTGATCGCAGCCGACGGCCGCCGCCTGCATGCCAGCGCAACGGAAAACCCCGACCTGTTCTGGGCCATACGGGGCGGCGGCGGCAACTTCGGCGTGGTCACGCGCTTCGAATTCCAGCTGCACCCGGTAGGGCCGGAAATCACCGCCGGGCTGATCGTTTTCCCGTTCGCCGAAGCCAAACAGGTGCTGACGCAGTACCGCGATTTCGTCAACGTCATGCCCGACGACCTGACGGTGTGGGCGGTGTTGCGCAAGGCGCCGCCGCTGCCCTTCCTGCCGCCGGCAGTGCACGGACAGGACGTGCTGGCACTGCCCGTCTTCTCGCCGCTGAAGCTCGACGCCGTGCAGCAAGCGGTCGACCGCATCCGCAGCTTCGGCCAGCCGCTGGGCATGCATGTCGGCGCCGCGCCCTACGCCGCCTGGCAGCAGACCTTCGATCCGATGCTGACGCCGGGAGCGCGCAACTACTGGAAATCGCATAATTTCACCCAGCTCAGCGACGAGGCCATCGACACCGTCATCCGCTACGCCGGCAACTTGCCGACGCCGCAGTGCGAGATCTTCCTCGGACTGCTGGGCGCGCGGGCGGCGGCGCCGTCGCCGCAGGACACGGCATATCCGCACCGGGACGCGCTCTACGTGATGAACGTGCACACGCGCTGGGACAGCCCGGCGGAAGATGCCCGCTGCATTGCCTGGGCACGCGACTTCTTCAGCGCCTCGGCGCCGCACGCGACCGGCAGCGTGTACGTCAATTTCCTGACCCAGGACGAGAGCGATCGCACCGCCGACGCCTATGGCGCGAACTATCAGCGGCTGGCGCAGATCAAGATGAAATACGACCCGGACAATGTGTTCCGCAATAACCAGAACATCCATCCTGCCGCATAGGCCAGCAATGGTGGTGCCGGGCAGGCAAGCAGTCCGGCTCCGCCTCAATGCCCCCCCCGCCCTCGCGCGGTTTTTACGCCGCCACCTCAGAAACTGAAACTCCGTTTCACATCGCGCAATCGGGCCTGAAAAACTCCCGGCCCGGCCATCTCATTTTTTGAAAATTCGTTTCATATTGCAAGATTTAATAACTAAGCCTTTGAAAATTAAAGAATAAATTTAAGTTATATGTCTTATATAAGACCTTGATGCAGTGCACCAGAATGGCCTACTATTTAGTCATGCGGTTGCGGCCGGACGGGGCCGCGCACTCGACGATTTTTCCAAACTTGTTTTATTCTTTAGGAGATACACATGTCCCAATATCAAGACGACATCAAGGCAGTTGCCGGTTTGAAAGAGCAACAAGGCGCCGCCTGGAACGCCATCAATCCCGAGTCTGCCGCCCGCATGCGCGCCCAGAACAAGTTCAAGACCGGCCTGGACATCGCCAAGTACACCGCCAAGATCATGCGCGCCGACATGGCCGCCTACGACGCCGACCCGTCCAAGTACACCCAGTCGCTGGGTTGCTGGCACGGTTTCATCGGCCAGCAGAAGATGATCTCGATTAAGAAGCACTTCAACAGCACCGACCGCCGCTACCTCTACCTGTCGGGCTGGATGGTCGCCGCGCTGCGTTCCGAGTTCGGCCCGCTGCCCGACCAGTCGATGCATGAAAAAACCGCCGTCTCGGCGCTGATCAAGGAGCTCTACACCTTCCTGCGCCAGGCCGACGCGCGCGAACTGGGCGGCCTGTTCCGCCAGCTGGATGCCGCCGAAGGCCCGGCCAAGGCAGCCATCCAGGCGCAGATCGACAACCACGTGACCCACGTCGTGCCCATCATCGCCGACATCGACGCCGGCTTCGGCAACGCCGAAGCGACCTACCTGCTGGCCAAGCAGTTCATCGAAGCGGGCGCCTGCTGCATCCAGGTCGAGAACCAGGTGTCCGACGAGAAGCAATGCGGTCACCAGGACGGCAAGGTCACCGTGCCGCATGAAGACTTCCTGGCCAAGATCCGCGCCATCCGCTACGCCTTCCTGGAACTGGGCGTGGACGACGGCATCATCGTCGCCCGCACCGACTCGCTGGGCGCCGGCCTGACCAAGCAGATCGCCGTGACCAACGAGCCGGGCGACCTGGGCGACCAGTACAACTCCTTCCTCGATTGCGAAGAAGTGTCGGCCGACGCGCTGGGCAACGGCGACGTCGTCATCAAGCGCGAAGGCAAGCTGCTGCGTCCCAAGCGCCTGCCGAGCAACCTGTTCCAGTTCCGCGCCGGCACCGGCGAAGCGCGCTGCGTGCTCGACTCCATCACCTCGCTGCAGAACGGCGCCGACCTGCTGTGGATCGAAACCGAAAAACCGCATATCGCCCAGATCGGCGGCATGGTCAGCGAAATCCGCAAGGTGATCCCGAACGCCAAGCTGGTGTACAACAACAGCCCGTCGTTCAACTGGACGCTGAACTTCCGCCAGCAGGTGTACGACGCGATGAAGGCCGAGGGCAAGGATGTGTCGTCCTACGAGCGCAGCCAGCTGATGAGCGTGGAATACGACCAGAGCGAACTGGCGATCACCGCCGACGAGAAGATCCGCACCTTCCAGGCCGACGCGGCCCGCGAAGCCGGCATCTTCCATCACCTGATCACGCTGCCGACCTACCACACCGCCGCGCTGTCGACCGACAACCTGGCCAAGGAATACTTCGGCGACCAGGGCATGCTGGGCTACGTGGCCGGCGTGCAGCGCAAGGAAATCCGCCAGGGCATCGCCTGCGTCAAGCACCAGAACATGTCCGGCTCGGACATCGGCGACGACCACAAGGACTACTTCAGCGGCGAAGCGGCGCTGAAGGCGGCCGGTAAAGACAACACCATGAACCAGTTCTGATCGCTGGTGCCTCGGTAAAAAGCTCGCTGCGGCGAGCTTTTTTTATGAGGGCGATTTTCTCCAATACAGCGCCCGCCGCGCCGCGTATCGTCAGCTCCGGTCCATACTTATCGGAGACGCGCACTTATGAGCATCCTGTTTTCCATGGCGGCCTTCGCCCTGGCTTCATCGATTTCCCCCGGTCCTGTCAACATCGTCGCCCTCGGCAGCGGCGCGCAGCACGGCTTTCGCGCCAGCATGCGCCATGTCACCGGCGCCACCGTCGGCTTCACGCTGCTGTTGCTGTTGACCGGCCTCGGCCTGCATGAATTGCTGGCGCGGCTGCCGGTCCTGACGCGGACCATACAGCTGGCCGGCGTGGCCTTCCTGCTGTTCATGGCGTGGAAGCTGGCGCGCGACGACGGCAGGCTCGACCTTGCCGCCGGCGGCAGGGGGCCGTCCCTGATGGCCGGGGCCGCCATGCAATGGCTCAATCCCAAGGCCTGGGTGGCGTCGGTGGCCGGCATGGGCGCGTTTGCCGCGGACGGCGACGCCGTGCTGGTCTGGCAGTTCGCCGCGCTGTATTTCGTGGTCTGCTATGTGTCGATCGCCAGCTGGGCCTATGCCGGCACGTTCCTGCGCAGCCGCTTGAGCGATGCTTCGGGGATGCGGCTGTTTAACCGCTCGATGGCGTTCCTGCTGGCCGTCAGCGCCGTCTACCTTTTGCTCAGCGGCGATACTGGCCAGGCGTCGCCGCCAGCAACTGCTTGAAGATGCGCTGGAAATGCGCCTGGTCGGAAAACCCGGTTTCCAGCGCCACATCGGCGATGGCGGCGCCGTTCCTGAGCAAGCCGCGCGCCAGCTGGATGCGGCGGTTCAACAGATAGGCGTGCGGCGTCATGCCGTAGCGCTGCTTGAAGGCGCGGATCAGGTAGGACGGCGACAAATCGGCGGCGGCGCAGATGTCCTCCAGCCTCAGCGCGCCGCCGCAGTTGTCGCTGATGTAGTCGGCCGCGCGCTCGAGCTTGCGGTTCGCTTCGCGCTCGACGATGGCGGCCGGATCAAGGCAGGACTGCACCTGCCCGAAGAACTCCACCGCCGCGCACTGCCGCGGCAGCGGCTCCGGCCCGCCGCTGGTCAGCACGTCATAGAGCCGGTTGAGTCCCATATACAGCGCCGGCGACGTGCTCAGGGTGGCGGCAAAGGGATGGAAATCGCGGCTGGCGCTGAATCCCCACCCGTGCTGCAGACGGCCGAACCAGGCGCGATCGACGTGCAGCATGCGGTACGACCATGGCTCGTCGGCAAGCGGATTGCAGGCGTGGACGTCGCCCGGATTCATCAGGACCACGGTGCGGGCGCCGACCCGCTGGCGCGAAGCCCGGTTGATGTAGTCGGTGCGTCCGCCGCTGATCGCGCCGATCGAAAACGTCTCGTGCGCATGCCGGGCGTAGCAAACCTTGCGCCCATCGGCTATGGCCCGCGCCTCGATGAAGGGCAGGCTGGCGTCCCGCCAGAAGCGGGGGCCGGAAGGGTGGTTGGGATCGCGCATCGCCCAAGGATACCCCATCTCCGAAAAAACATAGGCAAGCGCATCGATCTGCGCTATCGTGGATCTTTTCAAAAAGACAACCATGGTGCACATGAAAGCCCTCCTGCGAACCCTGGCGCTGATCGCGTGCGCCACCCTGCCGCTGGCCGCCGCGGCGGCCGAGGCTCCGACGCCGGTCCCGATCGCCACCTTCTTCAAGAAGTCCGCCACCACCGGTGCGGCACTCTCGCCCAACGGCCGCTTTGTCGCCGTGCGCAAGCTGTCGCCGCAAGGCCGCACGATGCTGACGGTGGTCGACGTGGCGGCCAGCAAATCCAAGGCGATCGCCAACTTCACCAACGCCGACATCGACATGTTTTACTGGCTCAGCGACCAGCGCCTGGCGTTCTCGCTGGTCAACGTCGACCACGGCGGCGACGACGGCAAGCCCGGCCTGTATTCGGTCGACCGCGACGGTAAGAACCGCAGCTTCCTGTCGCAGACCATCGTGCGCAAGCGCTCGTTCTCCGAAAGCGACCTGGTCGACCACCGCTACCAATCGGAAATCACCGTCCACGGCTTCCCGCCAACGAAAGGCGATGAAATGGTGGTGGTCGAAGTCCGGGACGGCGAGCATACGCTGAAGCGCCTCAGCACCGTCAACGGCCGCACCTTCCCGATGCGGGCCCCGCGCGGCACCTACGGCTGGCTGCTCGATGTCGACGGCAACACCCGCATCGCCACCGCCCTGCGCGGCGACCGCGTCAACACCTACTACCTGGACCGGGACGACTGGCGCCAGATCGACAGCCGGGAACAGAAGGCCGAGTCCAGCTTCAATCCGCTGCTGTACCTCGATGGCGCCGTCTACGTCCGCTCCCGCAACGGCCTGGACGAGGCCGCCGTCTACCGTTACGATCTGGCCACGAACGCCATCGTGCCCCAGCCGCTGATCAGCGCGCCCGGCTTCGACACCGACGGCTACTTCATCGTCAGCGACAAGAAAATGCTGGGCTTTCGCTTCACCACCGATGCCGATGCCACCGTCTGGTTCGACCCGTGGATGAAGGCGGTCCAGCAGGAGGTCGACCAGCTGCTGCCCGGCATGGTCAACAACATCTCGCGCGGCCGCAGCAGCGAAACGCCGTATGTGGTGATCGACACCTATTCGGACATCCAGAACCACGCCTACATCCTCTACAACACCGAAACCAAACACCAGACCTTGCTCGGCGAAACCACGCCCGACATCGACACCGACAAGATGGCCCACATGTCGATGGTGCGTTACAAGGCGCGCGACGGCCTGCGGATTCCGGTTTTCCTGACCTTGCCGAACGCCGGTGCGCAGAAAAACCTGCCGACCGTGGTGCTGGTCGGCGCCCGGCCGGGCCACCGCAGCGGCATCTGGCAGTGGAACGCCGAGGTGCAGTTCCTGGCCTCGCGCGGCTACGCGGTGCTGCAGCCGGAACCGCGCGGCGTCGACGGCTTCGGCCGCGCGCACATCCTGGCGGGCGTCAAGCAGGCCGGCCGCGCGGTGCAGGACGACATCGCCGACGCCGTCAAATGGGCGGTGGCCGAGGGCCACACGGATCCGGCGCGGGTGTGCATCGCCGGCACCGGCTACGGCGGCTATGCCGCCATGATGGGCTTGTTGAGGGATCCGGACATCTTCCGGTGCGGCATCAGCTGGTCCGGCCTGACCACTTACCAGGACAATCCGGACGACGCCAGGCTGAAGGACATCAAGCGGCCGTTGCTGCTGGCCTACGGCACCGACGACGAGGCGGTCAAGTACGATACCGGTCTGGCCTTCTACAAGGCGCTCAAGGCCGGCAACCCGCAGGCCGAATGGCTGGAATACACGTCCACCGTCGACGACTGGAAGACGCAGAAAAACCGCATCGACCTGTGGCGGCGGATTGAAGACTTCCTGGGCAGGCAGATCGGCGCCAAATAATCGGGCGACCTGCGCCGACCTGCCGGAGCGCCTTATTCGCTGACTTCCACGGTTCTGCCGTTCAACGGCTGCACTGGACGCGCGTTCATCTTGTAGAGCTGGTGGAAAGCGGCGATCTGCTGCGGCGACAGCTCGACCGGCTGCTTCAGTACTTGCCAGCGCACGCCGTCGCTGCACGGCGGCGTCGTCAGCGAACCCATGAACTTGAAGTAGGCATGGTTGGCGGGCAACACGTCGGCCGGGTTGAAGCTGGCCAGCCGGGTCGGATGTCCCTCTGCCGGCAAGGCGGCAAACACCGGCGCCAGGGTCTTGTTCTCGTGGCCCTCCTTGAACAGTACGGCAACCACCGACAGCTTGCCATCGGCGCTCTTGTGGACGAAATGGGCCACCATCGGATAATTGACGCCGTTGATCTTCTCTTCGCTCGGCGTGTGGAAGTGGAACTGCAGCAGCTGCGCGACGTCGTCGCCGGCCTTCAGCGCATTGCCGGCTGGCAGATTCACCTGCACCGTGTGGCCGTTGTTGATCACCTCGGCGCCGGCGGCGGCGTAGTTGAACTCCAGCGCGCTCAACGACGCCTTCCTGGCGTTGCGCTCCTCGATATCGATCGGCGACTGCTCCTTGCTCAGCTTGCACGCGGAGTTGGCTTGATCGAGATCGGCCCAGTGCGCCGGATCGCCGTGGCCTTCGTAGGCCCAATGCGGCGCCGCGGCGTGGTCCTGCGCGCGGGCGATGCCCATGGCCGATATCAGCATGGCCAGCATAATCGTTGCTTTCATTATCTCTCCTGATTTTTTTGAAGTTCAATATCGATGGTCGCTGGTTGTGGGCGACGAGTGCCGGCAGCATTGCCGGGCGGAGCCATGCGGGACTCTCGGGGGATGGGAGAGGGTTTGGCCAAGCCTGAGTATTGCCCAGGTATTGCCCAAGTATTGTAGATTATGTGGCCTGTCAGCAACAGTAGGGAAATTCTTATTTTGGGGTGATCAAGGCGGCGCCGAACCGGCATCCGATGTAAAAACCACATTTGCGTTCAATCCCACCGTCCCGCCCCCGGCCATGCGGTTGCTCAAGGTCAGGGCGGCGCCGAACACCTCGGCGATCTCGGCGCAGATCGCCAGGCCCAGGCCGAAACCGCTGCTGGCCTGCGACGAGCCGAACGGCTCGAAGCGGTGGACGTCGGCGCCTTCCGCCAGGCCGGGACCGCTGTCCCACACGCAGACCATGGTGCGGCCGGCGTCGGTGCCGATGCGGATGCCCAGCGCGCCGCCGCTCGGGGTGTGGCGGATGGCGTTGTCGAGCAGGTTGGACAGCAGCTCGCCCAGCATCCAGCGGTTGGCGTCGACGCGCAGCTCCTCGGCGGCGTCCAGTTCGAAGTTCAGTCCCTTGTCCGAGATCAGCGGCGACAGCGCCACCGTCACCTCGCGCGCAACGGCCGCCAGGTTGCAGGACTCGTGTCCGCCCCGGCCGCGCATCTGCCCCACCTTGGCCAGCGACAGCAACTGGTTGGCCAGGTTGGTGGCGCGCTCGACGGTGCCCGCCATTTCACGGATGATGACTTCGGCCGGCGCATCGCCGCGCAGTCCGGACTGCAGCTGCACCTTGAGCACCGCCAGCGGCGTGCGCAGCTGATGCGAGGCGTTGGCGACGAACTTCTGCTGCACCTCGAGCAGGTTGCGCAGCCGGCCCATCAGCTGATTCAGCGCGGCCACCACCGACTGCAGCTCGAACGGCGCGCGCGGGGCGCTCAGCGGCGACAAGTCCTCTTCCCGGCGCTGCTCGAGCTGCAGCCGCAGCGACTCGAGCGGACGCAGCGCGCGCATCACCACCAGCATCGTCAAGCCCGCCACGAACGCCAGCAGCAGCAGCTGGCGCCAGACGGTGCCCCACAGGATGGCCTGCACCGCCGATTCGCGGAACGACAGCGGCTCGGCGATCTGGATCACGGCGCCGTCGTTGGGCAGGCCGGAATTGACGGGCTGGAAAATCGCCGCGATGCGCACCGGCGCCGTGCCGTACATGCCCTCGTACACCTTCAGCAGCGTCGGCGCCGGATGCGGCCCCGGCCGTCCCTGCGCGCCCGGCGCGTACGACGGCAGGTCGAGATCGCCGGCGATGACGCGGCCGCGCAGGTCGCTGACCTTGTACATCATGCGGGTCGAAAAGCCGGCCTCGTACACTTCCAGCGTGGCGAAGGACACGCTCACATGCATCTGCTGCTGCTCCACCCGGATCTGGTCGCCGACCGAGTACGCGGTGGTCACCAGCATGCGGTCATAGGCGGAATTGACGGCGTTGAGCGCGTTGTAGTACAGGCTGATCGAGCCGAACACGATGTACAGCGCCAGCGGGCCGAGGATGCCCAGCAGCAGATAGCGGCGCAGCGAATGGGCCGGCAGCAGGCGCCGCAGCGCCTGCCTCATGGCTTGGCCGCGCCGCCCTGCGGGCGCAGCAGATAACCGAGGCCGCGCAAGGTCATGATCTCGGTATTGGTGGCGGTGAGCTTCTTGCGCAGCCGGTGGATGATCACCTCGATCACCTCCAGCTTGGCGTCCTCCTGGCCGGGGAACACCAGCTGCCCCAGCCGTTCCTTGGTCACCGCGTGGCCCGGCCGCGCCATCAGCGCGCGCAGCAGCAGCTGCTCGCGCGGCGACAGTTCCAGCGCCTCGTCGTGGACATAGAACGCGCCGGTGCTGCGCTCGTAGCGCAGGTGGCCGCATTTCTGCAGGCTTTCGTCGGCGCCGCTTTTGCGCCGCAGCAGCGCGCGGATGCGGGCGTCCAGCTCCTCCAGGTCGAACGGCTTGGCCAGGTAATCGTCGGCGCCGGCGTTCAGCCCGGCGACCCGGTCGCCCACCGCGCCGCGCGCCGTCAGCACGATGACCGGCGTGGCGATGCCCTGGTCGCGGATGCGCTGCAGGATGTGCAGGCCGTCGAGGCCGGGCAGGCTCAGGTCGAGGATCACCAGGTCGTTGTTGCCGTCGCGGATCAGGCGCAGCGCGGTGGTGCCGTCATAGCAGGGCGTGACGGCGAAGCCGCGCCGCTCCAGCGCGCGCAGCAGCGCGGCGGACATGTCGGCGTCGTCTTCTACGAGAAGTAAATGCATGGTCGGTAGCGCTGAGTTTCGGGGATATCCCTTTATACAGGCGAATGCCCGGGTGCGCCACAAAATGGCGCGGCGGCCGCCCGCTTGAAAGCAAACTGAAAGGGACGTGAAAGGCGGGTGCAAGAAAGCGGGGATTTTCGGGGTCCGGCGATTAGGATTTCCGAAAAAAGCGAACTAGACTGCGCCACATCGGGATCCCAAACCGGTCCCCCGATGTTCATCCGGCAGCCGCATTCCAGCCCTGGCGAGCGACCGGCACATAAAAAAACGCGGCGCTGCAAGCGTCGCACGAAGGAGACACCATGCACCAGAACACCAAGGCCGCCGTGTGCGCGGCCATCGCCGCACTGGCCGTCAGCGCCGACGCCCAGGCCCAGTCCACCACCACCGTGTACGGCATCGCCGACGCCCAGTTCGAGCGGGTCGAAACCAGCGGCAGCACCACTCCGACCCAGGACAAGCCGGCCAGGTACCGCCTCAGCAACGTCAGCTCGGAACTGGGCGTCAAGGCCTCGATGGCGCTGGGCGACGGCATGACCGGCCTGGCCCAGTACACCACCGGCATCAACGTCGACAACGCCAGCGGCAACACCAGCGCCGGCATGTTCGGCAACGCCAAGGACAGCTTTGTCGGCCTGGCGATCGACAACGTCGGCACCTTCAAGCTGGGCCGCATGACGGCGGCCGCGCGCTGGAACAGCGGCACCGCCGACTTCTCGCCGATGGGCGCCGGCCTGCAGGACGACCAGGGCATGCTGTCGGGCGCCAGCGGCCAGACCGGCCTGGCCACGCCGTTCAACATCCGCCTGGACAATGTGCTGGCGTTTGAATCGGCGCGATTTGCCGGCCTGTCGGCGCGCGCCTACTTCAGCGCCAACGAGAACAAGAGCGCGGCCAGCACCGCCAACGGCGTCGCCCTCGACGACAAGAGCTACAGCCTGGGCCTGCAGTACGTCAACGGCCCGTTCGACCTGCGCCTGTCGCAGGAGCAGCGCAACGACAAGGGCACGCTGAACGCCTCGACCGACCACAGCACCCGCGACCGCGACTTCCGCTTCGGCCTGCGCTACGCGCTGAGCGCCGACACCACCCTCGCGCTCGGCTACGACCGCATGGAATTCACCGACGCCAACGCCACCGGCGCCGCCAAGACCAGCCTGAAGAAAACCGGCTGGGTGCTGGGCGCCAAGCACAACTTCGGCAAGCACGCCGTGTACGGCGGCTACGGCCAGGGCAGCGACATCCGCTGCAGCCTGGCCAGCGGCGCGGCCTGCAACGGCGCCGACACCGGCGCCAGCAACTGGGTGCTGACCTACAACTACAACTTCAACAAGCAGATGATGCTCGAGGCCTTCGTCACCCAGGTGCGCAACAAGGCGCGCGGCAAGTACGACTTCGACTCGGGCGGCGTCGGCCCGGCCGCCGGCGCCAAGGCCACCGGCTCGGGCATCGGCCTGCGCTACGCCTTCTAACCCCGCCACAGGAGACAACATGACTATCCATCGATGGCCGGCCGCCTGCGCGCTGGCCTTCCTGGCCGCGCCCGCCATGGCGGCCGACCAGGGCACGATCAACGTGATTTGCGGCGTCCAGGCCGAATGGTGCAACCTGGTGCAGACCACCTTTTCCCGTACCACCGGCATCAAGGTCAACATGGTGCAAAAAGGCGCCGGCGAGGCGCTGGCCCAGCTGACCGCCGAGGCGGCCAACCCGAAGACCGACCTCTGGTTCGGCGGCACCGGCGACCCGCACCTGCAGGCGGCCGAGAAGGACCTGACGCTGGGCTACCAGTCGCCCAACATCAACCTGCTGCGCGAGTGGGCGGCGGCGCAGGCCAAGCAGGCCGGCTACAAGACGGTCGGCATCTATTCCGGTCCGCTCGGCTTCGCCTACAACACCGAGCTGCTGGCCAAGAAGAAACTCAAGGCGCCGCTGTGCTGGGCCGACCTGGTCGATCCGCGCTACAAGGGCGAGATCCAGATGGCCAACCCGAACTCGTCCGGGACCGCCTACCTGGTCATCGCCACGCTGGTGCAGCTGACCGGCGAGGAAAAGGCGTTTGAATACCTGAAGGGCCTGCACAAGAACATCAGCCAGTATCCGCGCTCGGGCACCGGGCCGCTGAAGAATGTGTCGCACGGCGAAAACACCATCTCGATCAGCTTTGTGCACGACGTGCCGGGCGAGGTGTTGCAGAGCTTCCCGGTCAAGTCGGTCACGCCGTGCGAGGGCACCGGCTACGAGATCGGTTCGATGTCGATCGTCAAGGGCGCGCGCAACCTGGCCAACGCCAAGAAGTTCTACGACTGGGCGCTGACCGCCCCGGCGCAGGAGCTGGGCGCGGCGGCCAAGCAGTTCCAGCTGCCGTCCAACAAGGACGCCAAGGTCGATCCACGCGTGCCGGACATCAAGCGCATCAAGCTGATCAACTACGACTTCGAGAAATACGGCAAGGCTTCCGAGCGCAAGCGTCTGCTTGAACGCTGGGAAAAGGAAGTCAACGCCAACTAGCGAGCGGCCGCCGCCGGCGGCCCGCCTGGTTCCACCCTTTGCGTGTCCCGCGCCGGCCTCGACAGCCGGCGCGCGCTGCGACACGCCCGGAAGATAGACATGAACAAGAAAACACTCTTACGCGCCGGCGCCGGCGCCGGCGCCTGGATCTGGCTGGCGCTGTGCGCGGCGCTGCTGCTGCCGTGGTACGCGCTGCCCGACGGCTTCGACTGGCTGCGCGACGCCGGCCACATGGCCGGGCAGGCCGACACCGCCAGCGCCTGGTACCAGGCCGCGCGCTACCAGCGCGCCTGGCTGTGGGCGCCGCTGGCGGCGCTGGCGTTGTGCGCGCTGGCCCTGCGCGGCAACAACCGCCGGCGCCAGGGCATGGGCCTGGCCGCCGCCGCCACGCTCGGCCTGCTGGTGCTGCTGGCCGGCGGCTTCCTGGTCGGCGCCGGCGGCTGGACCCTGCCGGCCGCCGTCAGCGCCGCGCTGCCGCCGGCGGCCGGACAGGCCGGTTTCGGCTGGGGCGCGCTGGTGCTGCTGGTGGCGCTGGTCATGCTGCTGGCCAACGGCGTGGCGCGGCTGGGCTACTTCCGCGGCGACGTCTTCGTCGCCTGCGCCGTGCTGTTCTGCGCCGCGCTGCTGATGCTGTTCATCGCGCTGCCGGTGCTGACCATGCTGGCGGGCGCGCTGTTCGGCGAGGACGGCGCGCTGAACCTGCCGATGGCGGCCGAGCGCATCTTCAACACCCGCATCTGGGGCCTGGGCTGCCTGGGCGCCGGCCGCGCCTGCGGCGTGGCGTGGAACACGCTGTTCCTGGCGCTGGCCACCGCGGCCGGCACCACCGTGCTGGGCGCGCTGCTGGCCTTGCTGACCGAGCGCGCGCTGGTGCGCGCCCGGCCGCTGGCGCAGATGCTGGCCACGCTGCCCATCGTCACGCCGCCGTTCGTGGTCGGCCTGGGCCTGATCCTGCTGTTCGGCCGCGCCGGCCTGGTCAACGAGGCCTTGCAGCAGCTGTTCGGCATCGAGCCGTCGCGCTGGTTCTACAGCGCCAAGGGGGTGTGGCTGGCGCAGATGGTGGCCTTCACGCCGATCGCCTATCTGATGATGCGCAGCGTGGTGCAGGCGGTCGCGCCGACGCTGGAAGAGGCGGCGCAGACCCTGCGCGCGGCGCCGATGAAGGCCTTCCTCAGCATCACGCTGCCGCTGCTGCTGCCGGGCCTGACCAACGCCTTCCTGGTCGGCTTCATCGAATCGATGGCCGACTTCGGCAACCCTATCGTCGTCGGCGGCAACTTCGCCGTGCTGTCGACCGAGATCTTCTTCGCCATCGTCGGCGCCCAGCTGGACCAGGGCAAGGCGGCCGCGCTGGCGCTGATCCTGACCGGCTTCGCGCTGGGCGTGTTCGCGCTGCAGCGCCGCGTGCTGGGCAAGGGCAGCTACACCAGCATGTCGGGCAAGGGCGACAACGGCATCCCGCCGCGGCTGCCCGCCCCCGTGCGCAGGCTGGCCATGGGCCTGGCGCTGCCGTGGCTGGCGCTGACCATCGTGATCTACCTGTTTGCCTTCGCCGGCGGCTTCATCCGCACCTGGGGCCGCGACTACAGCCTGACGCTGCAGCATTTCGGCACCGCCTTCGGCCTGGCCTGGGAACACGGCCCGGTGCTGACCGGCGCCGCCTGGGACTCGCTGTGGACCACGCTGCGGCTGGCCGGCGGCGCCGCGCCGCTGACCGCGATGGTCGGCCTGCTGATCGCCTACCTGATCGCCCGCGTCAAGTTCCGCGGCCGCGACACGTTCGAATTCTCGGCCATGCTGGCCTTCGCCATCCCCGGCACGGTGCTGGGCGTGGCCTACGTGATGCGCTTCAACGTGCCGCCGTTCGAGCTGACCGGCAGCGGCCTGATCATCATGCTGTGCTTCATCTTCCGCAACCTGCCGGTCAGCATACGCGCCGGCGCGGCCGCCTTCAAGCAGATCGACGCCAGCCTCGACGAAGCCTCCTCGATGCTGGGCGCCTCGACGCTGACGTCGCTGCGGCGGGTGATCCTGCCGCTGCTGCGGCCGGCGCTGGTGGCCTCGCTGGTGTATTCCTTCGTGCGCGCCATGACCACCGTGTCGTCGGTGATCTTCCTGGTCAGCGCGGAACACGAGCTGGCCACCACCTTCATCATCGGCCGCGTCGGCAACGGCGACTACGGCGTCGCGCTGGCCTACTGCACCGTGCTGACGCTGCTGATGCTGGCCGCCATCGGCCTGATCCAGCTGCTGGTGGGCGAGCGCAAGCTGGGCCGCCGCGCCATCGCCCCGCAGGCGGCGCGCGCCTGAGCGCCGCCCCCGCCCCACCCTTACGGAGTACACCATGAAAAACGGCATCGAATTCAAAGGCATCACCAAGCGCTACACCGACCAGGGCCAGTTGGCCGTCAAGGGCATCGACTTCTGCGTGCCGCAGGGCACGCTGACCACGCTGCTGGGCCCTTCCGGCTGCGGCAAGACCACCACGCTGCGCATGATCGCCGGGCTGGAAAGCCCCAGCAGCGGCGCCATCCTCATCGACGGCGTCGACGTCACCACGCTGTCGGCGGCGCAGCGCAACGTCAGCCTGGTGTTCCAGAGCTATGCGCTGTTTCCGCACATGACCATCCTCGACAACGTGCGCTACGGACTGACGGTGGCCGGCGTCGGCCGCGACGAGGCGGCGCGGCGCGCCGAGGCCGCGCTGGCCACGGTGGGCCTGGGCGGCTTCGGCGCCCGCTGGCCGGGCGAGCTGTCCGGCGGCCAGCAGCAGCGCGTGGCGCTGGCGCGGGCGCTGGTGCTCGAGCCGGCCGTGCTGCTGTTCGACGAACCGCTGTCCAACCTCGACGCCCGCCTGCGGCGCCAGATGCGCGACGAGATCCGCGCGCTGCAGCAACGCCTCAAGCTGACGGTGGCGTACGTGACCCACGACCAGAGCGAGGCGCTGGCGGTGTCGGACCAGATCATCGTCATGCGCGACGGCATGATCGCCCAGGCCGGCACGCCGGCCGACCTGTATGAGCGGCCCAACAGCGAATTCGTGGCCGGCTTCATGGGCGAGGCGCTGCTGCTGCCGGCGCAGGCGCGCGCCGACGGCAGCGTCTGGCTCGGTCCGCTGGCGCTGCCGGCGCGGCGGCAGCCTGCGCCCGGCGCGCCGGGCCCGGTGAAGGTGGCGGTGCGGCCGGAGGCCTGGCAGGTCGGCGACCGCGGCGAGCACCCGCTGGCCGGCACCGTCGTCAAGTCGACCTACCTGGGCGGCATCTACGAATACACCATCGACACCGAGATCGGCGAACTGTTCGTGGTCTGTCCGCGCATGGCGCGGCCGCGCGCCCCGGCCGAGACCATCAGCCTGTCGTTGCACGAGACCGGTGTGTCGGTTCTGATCGCATAACGCCGCGCGGCGGCTGAGGAGCATTCCATGGTCTCTCTTTCCCTGTCCAAAGGCAGCATCGGCGCCCGGCTGGCGCTCGGCTTCGGCCTGGTGCTGCTGCTGGCCAGCGCGCTGCTGGCGCTCGGCCTGTGGCGCATCAGCGCGCTCAACGCCGACGCCGAGCACATCGTCACCGAGCGCGTCGGCGGCCTGCGTCAGGCGCTGGAGATGCGCGAGGCCGGCGCCGCCATCGCGCTGGCGCTGCGCCAGGTGGCCGCCCCCACCGACGCCTCCGAGGGCGAGCGCGCCACCGTCCAGCTCGACGCCGCCCTGGCCCGCTACGCCAGCTCCGAAACCGCGCTGCGCCACGGCGGCGGCGACGCCGCCGTCATCCGCGCCGTCACCGCCAGCCGCGCCGCCGTGACGCCGGCCATCGCCGAGATCCGCCGGCTGGTCGCCGACGGCAACTACTTCGACGCCGCGGCCCGCCTCAAGGGCGGCTACGCGCCGCTGCATCTGCGCTGGATGGCCGCGCTGGAAAGCCTGACCACCGCCGAGCAGGACGCCATGCACGACACCCATACCGCGTTCCGCGACAGCTACCGGCTCACGCGCGCCGCCATGCTGGTGACCGGCCTGCTGACCATCGCCGCCGGCGCCTGCCTGGCGCTCCACATCACGCGCACCATCACCGTGCCGCTGCGCCACGCCAACCGCATCGCCGACACCATCGCCAGCGGCGACCTGACCGCCGTCATCGCCGCCGGCGGCAACGACGAGGCCGGCAAACTGATCGCCGCGCTCAAGATCATGCAGGCCAACCTGGCCGACGCGCTCGGACAGATCAAGCGCGGCAGCGCGGCCATCTCGCTGGCCGTCGACGACATCGCCGACGGCAACGCCGAGCTGTCGACGCGCACCGAATCGCAGGCCGGTTCGCTGAGGCAGACGGCGGCGTCGATGCAGGTGCTGACCGAGACCGTGCGCCAGAACGCCCACAACGCCGCGCTGGCCAACACCCTGGGCGCGGCCGCCGCCGACGCCGCGCAGCGCGGCGGCCAGGTGGTCGGCCAGGTGGTGGCGACGATGGGGGCGATCCGCAGCGGCTCGAACAAGATCGTCGACATCATCGGCGTGATCAACAGCATCGCGTTCCAGACCAACATCCTGGCGCTGAACGCGGCGGTCGAGGCGGCCCGCGCCGGCGAGGGTGGGCGCGGTTTCGCGGTGGTCGCGGCCGAGATGCGCAACCTGGCCCAGCGCTCGGCCGGCGCCGCCACGGAAATCCGCGCGCTGATCACCGCGTCGGTGGCGCAGATCGACGCCGGCGGCACCCTGGTCGACGCCGCCGGCGCCACCATCGCCGACATGGTGGCGTCGGTGCGCAAGGTGGCGCTGCTGGTGGGCGAGATCACGGCGGCCGGCCGCGAACAGAGCGCCGGCATCGAGGAGCTCAACCACGCGATCGCGGCGATGGACGCGATGACGCGCAAAAACGCCGCGATGGTCGAACAGGCCAGCGACGCCGCCGCCACCCTGCGCCTGCAGTCGGCCGGGCTGGCGCGGGTGGTGGCGCGCTTCGAGGCCGGCGACGCCGGACAGCGGCAGCTGGTCGCCGCCCCGGGCCGTACCGCGAAGTCCCTGTAGGCGGTTGGAGAAAAGTCATGCGTAGCAACCTGCCCGTCACCGGCGCCCAATACCTGCTGCGGGAGACGGAAAACCTGGTGTCGAGAACCGACCTGCGGGGATATATCACCTTTGTCAACAGCGACTTCGTCCGCGTCAGCGGTTTTTCCGAGGAAGAACTGCTGGGCGCGCCGCACAACATCGTGCGCCATCCGGACATGCCGGCCGTCGCGTTTGCGGATCTGTGGCGCGCCATCAGGCACGACCGCACCTGGACCGGCATGCTCAAGAACCGCCGCAAGAACGGCGACTACTACTGGGTCGAAGCGAGCGCCGCGCCGTTGTTAAAGGACGGCAAAGTCGTCGGTTACACCGCGATGCTGGCCATGCCCGCGCCGGAACGGGTGGCCCGGGCCGAACAAGCCTACCGGGCCATCCTGGACGGCAATTCCCGGCTCAGCATCCGCGACGGCGTGGTGGTCAAACAAGGCGTCTTCAGCCGTTTCATCACCGCCCTGTAGGCCAGGGCGGCGACAGGCGCCGCGATCCGCGCTTACGGCACCGGATTGCCGTCGGCGTCGATCTTGCGCACTTCGCCGAGGTTGAGTTCGCGCACGCCGGCTTCCACCTTGCTCAGGTCGCCCACCACCATCCAGGTCAGCTTGCCCGGCACGATGGTGCGCGCGGCCAGCGCGTTGGCCTGCTCGGGCGTCATCGACAACACCGTCTGGGTGAAGGTGTTGTAGTAGTTCTCCGGCAGCTTGTACTGCACGATCGCGCTGTAGGCGCCGGCCAGCTGGCCCGCCGTTTCAAACGAGCCCGGCAGGTTCAGCGTTTCGTTGGTCTGCGCGTTGACCAGCTCGTCGGCCGTGATCGGCCGGGCGCCGGCGATGCCGCCATATTCCTTCACCAGCTCCTGCAGCGCTTCGCGCGTCTTGTCGGTCTGCACCGGCGAGCTGCTGATGTACAGGCGCTGGCCCACCGCCGCCGGCAGGCTGCTGCGCACGCCGTACGACCAGTGCTTGTCTTCGCGCAGGTTCATATTGATGCGCGAGCTGAACACGCCGCCGAAGATGTTATTGACCACCTGCAGCTGCACCGCGTCCGGCGCGTTGCGCGGCGGCGCCAGCTGGACGCCGTAGATCACGCTTTGCAGCGCGCCCGGCTTGTCCATCAGGTAGACCACCGGCTTGTCCGGCGGCGCCACCTGCGCCACGTTTTTCTTCGGCACGTCGCCGGCCTTCCAGCCGCCGAAAGCCTTCTCCAGCAAAGGCGTGATCTCCGCCAGCGTGGTGTCGCCCACCACCAGCAGCGTGGCGTTGTTCGGCTTGAACCAGGTCTGGTGATACTTGACCAGGTCGCCGCGGCCGATGCGGGCCACGGCCGCCTCGGTGCCGGAGCCGGTCAGCGGCAGCGCGTAGGCGTGGCCCTTGCCGTAGATCAGCGCCGGCATCACGCGCAGCGCCATCGATTGCGGGTTGGATTTCTCGCGCTGGATCGCCGCCAGCTGGTCCTTCTTCAGGCGGTCCAGCTCGGTCTGCGCGTAGGCCGGATGCAGCAGCACGTCGGCATACACGTCCAGCGCCTTCGGCAGCGTGGCCTTGAGCGCGTTGAGCTGGACAAAGGCGCCGTCCAGGTTGCTGTAGCTGCTGAAGTTGGCGCCCAGCGATTCGAACTCC
Organism: Duganella hordei; assembly: GCF_040369125.1. Lineage (NCBI taxonomy): Bacteria > Pseudomonadati > Pseudomonadota > Betaproteobacteria > Burkholderiales > Oxalobacteraceae > Duganella > Duganella hordei. Next base: position 123,982 of record NZ_BPWI01000013.1, on the reverse strand, counting down.
TCGCTGATCTTCAGCGCGCCGCGGGTCGGCGTGCCCTCCTCCAGCATGCGCAGCGACAGGCCGGCCAGACCGGGCAGGTCCTGCGAATCGGAGGCATAGCCGGCATCGACCATCATCGACAGGTTGACGATGGGCGCGGCATGGCGCTCGGCCAGCACCACCTTCAGGCCGTTCGACAGCGTGGCCTTTTGCATCGGTGGCAGGTTCAGCGATTCCGGCTTGCCCAGCGCCGGTTCCTTGCTGCGGTCCAGCTTGCCGTTGGCGGCCAGGCTGGCCGGGAACGGCTGCACTTCCAGCACGTAGTCGCCGTCGGCCAGCCACTCGTTCATGGCCTGCTTGATCTGCGCCGGCGTGGCCGCCTTGATCGCCTTCAGGTAATCCTTGTAGCAATCGGGATTGCCGGTGTAGGTGGTGCAGGACGCCAGCAGGTCGCTCTTGCCGCCGAAGCCGCCCACGCGCTCGACGATGCGGGTGAAGCGCGCCAGGATCGCGGTCTTGGCGATCTCCAGCTCGGCCGCGCTGGGGCCGGACTTCATCAGAGCGCGCAATTCCTCGTCGGCGCCGCGCTCCATCTTCGCCACGTCGGCGCCTGGGCGCGCGGTCAAGGTCAGGTCGAACTGGCCGGCGATCTCCGACGAGTCGTTGCTGGCGGTCGCGGTGGTGGCCAGCTGGTCCTTGTAGACCAGGCGCTTGTACAGGCGCGAAGTCTTGCCGCCGCCCAGCACGTAGGCGCCCAGGTCCAGCAGCGGTTCGGTGGCGGTGCTCGAACCGGGCACGTTCCACACGCGGTAGACGCGCGCCTGCGGTACGCGGTCCTGCACGGTGCCGCGATGGGTGCCGGTGCGCTTGGCGATCCACGCCTCATGCTTAGCCAGCGGCGGGCCGGGCGGAATCTCGCCGTAGTATTTCTCGACCTTCTCGCGCGCCTGCTCGGGCGTGATGTCGCCGGCGATCACCAGCGTCGTGTTGTTCGGGCCGTAGTTGGTCTTGAACCATTCCTGCACGTCGCTCATCGAGGCCGCGTCCAGGTCCTTCATCGAACCGATCACGGTCCACGAATACGGGTGGCCGGCCGGCCAGGTGTTTTCCGTCAGCAGCTGATACGCCACGCCGTACGGCTGGTTTTCGCCCTGGCGTTTCTCGTTCTGCACCACGCCGCGCTGCAGGTCCAGCTTCTTCTGGTCCAGCACGCCGAGCAGGTGGCCCATGCGGTCGCTCTCGGCAAACAGCGCGTAGTCCAGCATCGAGGTCGGCACGTTCTCGAAATAGTTGGTGCGGTCCTGGTTGGTGGTGCCGTTCAGGTTGTTGGCGCCGATGCGCTCCATCGCCGGCAGGTAGACCTTGTCGAAGTTTTCGCTGCCGCTGAACATCAGGTGTTCGAACAGGTGGGCGAAGCCGGTCTTGCCGGCCTTCTCGTTCTTGGAACCGACGTGGTACCAGGTGTTGATCGCGACCACCGGCGTCTTGTGGTCCTCGTGCACCAGCACCGTCAGGCCGTTCTTCAGCACGAACTTGGTGTACGGGATGTCGGGGATGGCGATGTCGGCGGCATGCAGGGCGCCGGCTGATAACAGTGCAATGGATGCCGCCAGGATGGTGCGGCGAAGAGACATAGTCATGCGCGTAGCTCCTTGATAGTGAACCTGCAAAAAAAAGACGCGCCGGCTTTACAGCGGGCGCGTCTCATTCTATTGCTTTTTAAGCAAATAGCAAAAGCTTTTACCTGGTGCGGCGCGACGAGCTTGCGTCACGCACGGCGCGGAACTCGGCGTCCGCCGCCCAGTTCGGCCAGTCCTTCGATTCAGCCAGGTCGCGGCCCAGCGAGTACAGCATGCCGAGGTCGTGCGCCATGCCGGTGAACGGCCATTGCGCGCTCCACTCGTCGGACGGCTGGTGGTAGTTGTTGCTGTTGTAGTCCTCTTCCGCCTTGCGGCCGGCCGCCAGGCCGCCGTCGACCCAGTCGTCGCCGGAGCCGAAGGAGATCGCCGGCACGCCGCGCTTGGCCAGCGGGAAGTGGTCGGAACGGAAGAAGTGGCCCGCTTCCGGTTTCGGATCGGGCGCGTAGGCCAGGTCGAACTGTTTGGCCTTGGCCACCAGCTGGTCCAGCAGATCGAGCTTGGCGCTGCCGGAGATGGTGAAGTTGCGCGCCGGGCCGTACGGGCTCAGCGCATCCATATTGATCATGCCGGCCGTTTCGGCCAGCGGATACAGTGGATTGGCGGCGTAGTACTCGGAGCCGAGCAAGCCCTTCTCTTCTGCGGTGACCGCCAGGAACAGCACGCTGCGTGCCGGTGCCGGCGCCTTGCCGTAGGCGCGCGCCAGTTCCAGCAGCGCGGCGATGCCGGTGGCGTTGTCGACCGCGCCGTTGTAGATCTTGTCGCCCTTGGCGTCCGGCTGGCCGATGCCCAGGTGGTCCCAGTGCGCGCTGTACATCACGGTCTGGCCGGGCTGGCTGGCGCCGACGATGCGGCCGGCGACGTTCTTCGACACGATGGTCTGCGCGTCGACCGCATAGCTGGCCGACAGGGTCACGGCCTTCAGCTGCACCGGCTTGAAGTTGCGGGTTTGCGCCAGCTTCTTCAGCGCCTCGAAATCCTGGCCGCCGCGCTTGAACAGGTCGACCGCGAGGTCGCGCTGTATCCACGCTTCCATCGGCGCGTGCGCCATGCCCGGCTGCTTGCGGACGATGTCGTACATGACGTTGGTGTTGGAATTCTTGACCGTCGGCCAGCCGTAGGAAGCCGGCGCGGTCTCGTGGACGATGATGGTGCCCAGCGCGCCGCGGCGCGCCATCTCCTCGTACTTGTAGGTCCAGCGGCCGTAGTAGGTCATGGCCTTGCCGCCGAAGTCGCCGACGCCGGTCTCGAAGTCGGGATCGTTGATCAGCACCACCGCCAGCTTGCCCTTCAGGTCGAAGCCCTTGAAGTCGTCCCACTTGCGCTCGGGCGCGTTGACGCCGTAGCCGACGAACACCAGCGGCGCGTTGCGGAAGTCGACGTGCCTGCTGCCGTTCATCGCGGCGCGCACGGCCATGTCGTCGCCCTGCTTCAATTCCTGGCTGGTGTTGCCGTCGCTGACGGTCAGCTTGACCGGGCCCTTGATCTCGAAGCGGCCCAGCGGTACATCCTGGGTCCAGCTGCGCTGGGTCTTCTGGCCTTTGAGCAAATCGCCGCCCGGTTGCAGGCCGGCGGCCTTGAACTGCTCGATGAGGTAGTTGACGGTTTTGGTTTCGCCGGCCGTATTCGGGCCGCGGCCCTCGTATTCATCCGACGACAGCACTTTGACATCTTGCGACAAACGCTTGGCATCGAACTCCGGCCCGCTGGCTGCCTGCGCGGTGGCGGCTGCTATCAGCGAACAAATGAGCATGGTGTTTTTCAAATCAAGTCTCCATAATTATTTTTAAACTGCCCGGCAATACTGACATGAAATCAACTAACCGGCAATCAACATAAAGCGACAACCGTACTCGCCCCATGGTGGTGCAGCGCACGGTAGACACCGCTGCCGCAGCGCACAATGAAATCCACACAATACGCCGGAGGCCGTCATGCCAGAAGGTCCATCAATAGTGATACTGCGCGAACAGGCCGCCGGCTTCGAGGGCCGCACCATCGTGCGCGCCAGCGGCAACAGCAAGGCGGTCGATTACGCCGCGCTGGAAGGCCAGCCGGTGCTCGCGCTGCGTACCTGGGGCAAGCATTTCCTGATCCAGTTGCCTGATCTGGCACTGCGCATCCATCTGATGATGTTCGGCAGCTACCGCATCAACGAGCGCAAGGAGACGGCGCCGCGCCTGAGCCTGGGCTTCGACGACGGCGGGGAGTTGAATTTCTACGCCTGCTCGGTCAAGCCGGTGGCGCAGGACCTGGACAGCGAGTACGACTGGCGCGGCGACGTGATGAACGATGCCTGGGATCCGAAGCTGGCGCTGGCCAAGCTGCGCGCGGCGCCGGACACGCTGGCGTGCGACGCGCTGCTGGACCAGGCCATCTTCGCCGGCGTCGGCAACATCATCAAGAACGAGGTGCTGTTCCGCATCCGCGTACATCCGCTGTCGACGGTGGGCGCGCTGCCCGCAGCCAAGCTGCGCGAACTGGTGGCGCAGGCGCGCGCATACAGTTTCGATTTCCTCACATGGAAGAAAGCCTATGTGCTGAAGCAGCACTGGCTGGCGCACACCAGGAAAATCTGTCCACGCTGCGACATCCCCTTTCACAAGGGACACTTGGGCAAGACCCACCGCCGCAGCTTTTTCTGCGCCAGCTGCCAGCGGCAATATCCGCAGCCGCTTACACCAGCCCGGTCAGATAGTAGACCGCGATCACAAAGAACACCGCCGTTGTCTTGATCAGCGTGATGGCGAAAATCTCCTTGTAGGATTCGCGGTGCGTCAGGCCGGTGACGGCCAGCAGCGTGATCACGGCGCCGTTGTGCGGCAAGGTGTCCATGCCGCCGCTGGCCATCGCCACCACGCGGTGCAGCACGTCCAGCGGGATGTTGGCCGCCTGCGCGCCCTTGATGAAGGCGTCCGACATCGCCGCCAGCGCGATGCTCATGCCGCCCGAGGCCGAGCCGGTGATGCCGGCCAGCGAGCTGACCGACACCGCCGCGTTGACCAGCGGATTGGGCACGCTGCGCAGCGCGTCGCTGACCATCAGGAAGCCCGGCAGCGAGGCGATGACGCCGCCGAAGCCGTATTCCGAAGCGGTGTTCATCGCCGCCAGCAGGGCGCCGCCGACGGCGGCCTTGGTGCCCTCGGCGAACCTGCTGCGGACGCGGCCAAACGCGGTCGCCACCACCAGCAGGATGCCCAGCAGCAGCGCGCCCTCCACCGCCCAGATGCCGACCACCGCCTTGATCGGCAAGGTGACCGGCGCGTGCAGGCCGGGCAAGGCGTCCGCCGTCAGCGCGTACGATTCGCCGTACCAGCCGGGGATCAGCTTGGTCAGCGTGAAGTTGGCCACTCCGACCAGCACCAGCGGCGCCAGCGACAGCAGCGGATGCGGCAGGCCGGCGGTGTCGGCGCGCGGCTGGTCCTTGTCCACGCTGGCGCCGTAGCCTTCGCCGGTGGCCATCGCCGCGCGGCGGCGCCACTCCAGGAACGACAGGCCGACCACGATAATGAACAGCGAGCCGATGGTGCCCAGCCACGGCGCAGCCCAGCCGGTGGTCTTGAAGAAGGTGGTCGGGATGATGTTCTGGATCTGCGGCGTGCCCGGCAGCGAATCCATGGTGAACGAAAACGCCCCCAGCGCGATCGCGCCCGGCATCAGGCGCTTGGGGATATTGCTCTGGCGGTAAAGCTCGGCCGCGAACGGATACACGGCAAACACCACCACGAACAGCGACACGCCGCCGTAGGTCAGCAAGGCGCAGACAGTGACGATCACCGCGTTGGCGCGCGAGCGGCCGATGTACTTGATCGCCGCGACCACGATGGATTCCGAGAAGCCGGACAATTCGATCAGCTTGCCGAACACCGCGCCCAGCAGGAACACCGGGAAATACAGCTTGATGAAGCCGACCATCTTGTCCATGAAGATGCCGCTGAACACCGGCGCCACGGCGCCCGGATCGGTCAGCAGCACGGCGCCCAGCGCGGCCACGGGAGCGAACAGGATCACGCTGTAGCCGCGATACGCGGCCAGCATCAGGAATATCAGTGCGGCAAGCACGATCAGGAAGGACATGCGGGCTCCGGGCGGCGTTGTTTTGGTTGGCGCATATTGTAGAGTCAAACGCCGGCGCTCGCTGCACGGCTGCGATATGCCATTAGAATGGTTGCAACCTATCACTTTTGAGAAGGACCACGCATGCGCCTGACCACTCCGCTGTTGATCCTGCTGCCCGTCAGTCTGGCCTGCCTCGGCGCCCAAGCGCAGGAGGTCGTCCGCATCGGCAGCGCCTCGCCGGTCTCCGGTCCCAGCGCTCACCTCGGCAAGGATACCGAGAACGGCGCCCGCATGGCGGTGGAAGACCTGAACGCCGCCGGCTTCACCATCGCCGGCAAGAAGGTGCAGCTGGTGCTGGTGGCGGAGGACGACGGCGGCGATCCCAAGCAGGGCACGGCGGTGGCGCAAAAGCTGGTCGACGCCGGCGTGGCCGGCGTGGTCGGCCACCTCAATTCCGGCACCACGGTGCCCGCCTCGCGCATCTACAACGCCGCCGGCATTCCACAGATTACGCCGTCGGCCACCACACCGCAGTACACGCACCAGGGTTTCAAGGGCGCGTTCCGGCTGGTGGCCAGCGACAGCAAGGTCGGCGCCGCGCTGGGCCGCTACGCGGTCACCACGCTCAAGGCCCAGCGCATCGCCGTCATCGACGACCGCACCGCCTTCGGCCAGGGCCTGGCGGACGAGTTCATCCGCGGCGTCAAGGCGGCGGGCGGCGCCGACGTGGTCAGCCGCCAGTACACCAACGACCGCGCCACCGACTTCAACGCCATCCTTACCCAGATCAAGGGCCGCCAGCCGGACGTGGTGTTCTACGGCGGCATGGACGCGGTGGCCGGGCCGCTGCTCAAGCAGATGAAGTCGCTCGGCATCAACGCCCGCTTCATGGGCGGCGACGGCATTTGCTCGGAGCGGCTGGGCGAGCTGTCGGCCGGCGCCTCGGGCGACAACCTCGTCACCTGCGCCGTGGCCGGCGGCGTCACGGGGGCGCAGGAAAAAGGCTATGCCGACTTCGTCGCCCGCTACCAGCAGCGCTACAAGCTGACCTTGCAAACCTACGCGCCCTACGCCTACGACGCCGTGATGGTGCTGGCGACGGCGATGCGCAACGCCGGTTCGGCCGACCCGCGGCGCTACCTGCCGGAACTGGCCAAGGTACGCTACCGGGGCGTGACCGGCGATATCGCCTTCGACGCCAACGGCGACCTGGCCGACGCGGCCATGACCATCTACACCTATCGCGGCGGCCGCAAGACCAAGCTCGACGTGGTGCGCTGACGCCGCCGGCCGGTGTTGCGCCTGCGGCGGTGCAGCATTGACCTGGCCTGACGAGGCTGCGATACTGAATTATCGCAGCCTCCGCCTGATGCCATGTCCGAACTCAAAGCCTCGCTCAAATGCGGCGGCAAGTTCTCGCTGAACTGGAACTATCTCAACGCAATCGCCAACGGCGTGTCGGCGATCGACCTGGGGGCGCTGGCCTTGCGCAATCTGCACGACGCCCGCCAGTTCGTGCGCGAATACGGCTTCGACCTCGACCAGCCGGCCGCGCCGGTGCTGATACGACGCGCCCATCGCGAGGCGGTCGATTTCATCTTGTGCACCTTCCTCACGCCCGAGCAGGCGGAGCTGATCCCGGCCGAGGTCAGCCATCCCGACGACCCGCTGCACTTGCTGGTGTACGCCTCGCTGCGCGTGCAGCACGTCGACGCGCGGCGCATGTGGTCGTGCGCGGTGCTGAAGGTCATGCACGGCATCTTCTACATCGACAACAACCTCAAGCTGCGCCACTTCCACGCCATCCGCGCCCAGGTGTTCGGCACGCTCGACGAAGTGATACGGCACGACGGCGAGCGCCACTACCTGACCGACGGCGAAATGTGCCTGCCGATGCTGCACTACGACCGCAAGGACAACAAGGGCCGCAACAGCATCCTGCTCAAGCTGCTGCAAAAAGCCGCCTACCTGGCCGCCGACATCTTCGACCATCTCGGCGTGCGGCTGGTGTTCGCCACCCGCTTCGAATGCCTGCTGGCCTTGCGCACGCTGCAGCGCGCCCACCTGCTGTCGGTCACCAACGTCGATGCCGAGCGCACCCGCAACACGCTGCTGGACCTGGAAGCGGCCAAGCAGGTGTTCAACAAATACCGCGCCCAGCTCGAGCACAGCGGCGAAGACTATCCGGTGGAGCTGCTGCGCACCATGGACGCCGAACTGGCCGAGCTGGCGCAGCCGCAAACCCGGTGCGACAACCCGCACAGCGGCAGCGGCTTCAACAGCATCCAGGTCACGGTGCGCAAGATGATCCACGTGCAGCAGCTCGATGCCGGCCCGGAGCAGGACTACGACGTCGGCTTTTTCTTCGAGTATGAGATCCAGCTGATGGACGAGGCCAGCTACCAGCGCAGCCTGACCGGCCCGGCCAGCCACGACGCCTACAAGAAACGCCAGGTCGACACCGCGCGCACCCGCGTGCTCGGCCGCGACCTGATACGCTGGATCGACGGCCAGGTTGCAAACTAGACAACTGGCTGCAATCCCTATACTATGGCGCCCTCTTGAAAAAGGACGCCATGCTACCTATCCGCACTCCCCTACTGATCGCCGGCCTTGCCGTGTTGCTGTCCGCTTGCGGCGGCGGCTCCGCCGGAACCGCCGCCCCGTCCATGCCAGCGCCGGACGCCACGCCCAAGGTCGATCTTCAGCCCGCCATGGGCGACTTCTATTCCTACAAGGAAGTCTATGTGAACACCTCGCCGGGCAACACCGCGCCGCCGGCGCCGCTGCTGTGGTATGTCGACATCCCGACGTCCGTCAACGGCGACGGCACATGGTCGGAGACCAGCACCAACGACGATGCCTATATACGGCGCGCCACGAGCATACTCAGGGCCGACGGCAGCACAAGCAGCTTCATCAACGGCGCCTGCACCACGACGTACGCATCCCCCACCGGCACCAGCCTGAAAGACCTCGCCGTGGGCGTCAGCTGGACCACGGCGCTGGCGCCCGCTCCGACCTACTCGGCGGGATGCACGCCCAGCACCTATCCCACCGCAGGCACGCGACACGGCGAAGTCGTCGCCGAGGAAACGCTGACGGTTGCCGCAGGCACCTTCAAGACGCTCAAGGTTGTCTCCAGCGCGAGCACCAGCTATGCGAGCGGAAACAAGACGGCGACTGAGTCCACCATTTGGCGGGACAGCGTCACACGCCGCGTCGTCAAGGAAAATTACAGCAGCACGTCGACGACGGCGCAGGGCAAAGTCAGCTCCTACACCGCCGCGATAGAACTGCAAGGCTATGCGGACGCCAAGCGCGGACGCCAGAGCCTGAATGTCGAGCGCTTCGCCGGTCCGTGGTCCGGCTCGTACTCCGGCTCGTACAGCGGCAGCTGCTCCGGGCAGATCTCCACTGACGGCGTGCTGGATGCGGCCTGCGGCGGCGGCCAGTTCAGCATCCACGGCAGCGTCGACGCGCGCGGCCAGGTAACATTCTCGCTGAGCTCTGGCGGCGTGTCCGGCCCCGTCTTCAGCGGCAGTTTCGAATCGCCGCTGACCATCAACGGCACGTGGAGCGCCGGCGCCGGCGTCTCCGGCAACTGGACCTTGAACCACCTGTAAAACAGTGCGCCATTAAAACGGCGCCGGCTCTACCATGTGCTTTTCGGACAGGGAGAGCGACGATGCGCGCGTTGTTGTGCACCGGACTGCTGGCCGCCGCGCTGTGCGGCGGCGCGGCGTTCGGCCAGGAGCCCCCGCCCCAGCGGGTGACGGTGACGGCCACCCGCGATCCGGTCGATAAATCCTACCGCAAGATGATCGCCGGCATGGACCGCTACCAGCGCGAACGCGCGCTGGCGCCGCAGTCCACGCTGCGCTTCGAGCTGCTGCCGCGCCTGCCCACCACGCGGCTCGACGGCATCACCCTGCGCGTGGTCGGCGACACGCTGTCGTTGCCGGTGACAGTGGCGGCCGATCACACTTTCACGCTGGAACGCAACGCCCAGGCGCTGGAGCAGGACGCGGCACTGGTGGCCAGCAGCAAGACCAGCACGCTGACCTGGCGTGCGCAGGTGCGCAGCCCGAACGTGCCGGCCGGCATGCGGCGGCTGGGCGACCTGCGGCTGGAATGCCGCGTCGGCGTCGAAGCCGGCCTGCTGTCGAACAACGCCAAACTGTTTGCCTGGCTGGGCGAACTGTTCACCGATGCCGACCGCGTCTGCAACGCGCCAGACGGCAACTACCTGTTCTTCAGCGAACGGCCGCTGTTCGGCGTCACGCTGCATGACGGCGCGCGCAGCGAGATGCTGCCGTTCGACCGGCTGTATGCGGGCGGCACGCAAACGCCGGACACCCTGCCCTACTGCGACTGCCAGGTATTGCTGGACCGCAGCTACTATGCGCCGGTGTGGGACCGCGGCTGGTCCGACGATACGCTGCTCGAATTCGACTACATGGACGATCCGCCCGGCGCCGCCGACACCGCCGTCGCCCCCGGGCTGCGCGGCATGGAACAGATGCGCGCGGCGCTGGGTCCGGCCACCGTGCAGCGCTTCGACAGCGGCTACCAGGTGTGGCGCTACCGCTACCCGTCGGCCGTCCGGCGCGATCCGCCGGCGTATGCCGACTTCGTCATCCTGTTCGGACCGGACGGCGTCGCCCGCAAGGCCCGTTTGAGCGAACGCTTGTAAAGCCGGCCGCATAGGATCATCATGGCTTGATGAAAACCTATCCCCACTTTCTCCGTCTGGCGGGCGCCGGCCTGATGCTGCTGGTTGCAGCCGCCTGCAACAGCGCGCCGCCGGCCGTCCAAGGCAGCGAAGGCAGCGCCGCGCTATGGCAGCGCATCCAGTCCACCAATGCAGCCAACAGCTGCGAGCGCGACAGCCAGTGCCACAGCATGGGTGTCGGCGCCAAGGCCTGCGGCGGGCCGGAAAGCTACCTGGCCTGGTCGGACAAGAACGCCGACGCCGCCAAGCTGAAACAACTGGTCGAACAACACGCGGCAGCCCGCCGCGACGAAGACGCGCGCGCCGGCCTGATGTCCACCTGCCAGGTGACGCCGGATCCCGGCGCCACCTGCCACGCCGGCCGCTGCGAACTCAGGACGCTGCAGCCCGGCCAGCCTGGCGGCGGCAGCCAGCAATAGAAAAAGCCCCGCAGCAAACAGCCTGCGGGGCCCTTCTTCCTACAGCCGGAACAATCAGTCGGCCAGCACTGGCTTGCTGCGTGCGCTCTGGAACAGCGGCAGCGGATCGGTGGTGTCGACATCGATCACCGTCGTTCCCTGCTTGACGCCGCCGATCAGGTAGTTCACCACGCCCACGTGACGCTTGCCCACCGGCAGGCCGGACCAGCTCATGCCCACCGAAGCGGTGCCGCCGATGGTGGCCGCGCCAGGCATCAGCACCTTGAAGTTGCCGCCGGTCGAAGTAGGCTGCACCACCCAGCTCGACAGTGCATAAGTCGCCTGGCCGCCCACCGGCGCATAGCCGATCACGCACACCTTGTAGTCGCCCGCCGCCGGCGCCAGCAGCTGCAACGCCTCGTTGGCGGTCGAGCCGCCGCTGCTGCCGACCGCGGTCGTGCCCTTGACCACGACCAGGTCGAGGTCGGAGTGGCCGTTGCCGGTCGTGTCGGCGTCGAACAGCGCGAAGCGCGCCATCAGCGTGCCGGCCGGGATGGTCACCGTATGCACGTTGACGCCGGTTGCGCCGCCCGCCGCGCACTGGCTGGTGGTGTTGGCCGCCGTGTTGGCCTGGCCGACGACACGCGATTCCTGGACCGCTGGAATCAGGCCGCCCTTGACGCTGCTCATGCTGCCGGCGAAACCGGTGCCCACGGTCAGGATCTTGCTGCCGGTGGTCGCTTCGCTATACACCGACGCTGCCGCCGCCAGCGCGCTGCCGCGCACGGTCAGCGGGCTGCGCACCGTGTGCACGCCGTCGGTCCATACCAGCTTGCCGTAGACCCAGGTGTCGATCGGCGCGTTGGTGCGCGTGATCTTGACCGTGAAGGTGCCCTTGGCGCCCGCGCCCAGCACCAGCGTTGCCGGCTGCACGTCGACCGTGTAGCCCGGTACCGAAGCGGCGGCGTTGTAGGTCGCGCTGGTGGCGCCGACGTTGGTGACGGTGCGGGTCAGCGTCATCGAGCCGAGGACGTTGCCGGCCGTCAGCGAAGCCAGGTTCAGGTTCTGCGCGGTGATCGGTCCGCCGGCCGCCGAGCATTGCGCCGCCGTGTAGACCAGGTTCTGGCCGCACAGGAAGCGCACGTAGTCGACCGGCGCGATGTCGTACACCAGGCCGGGATCGGCCGCCGAGGTCGGCGCGATATGGCCGGCGCCCTGGCCCCACGGCAGGGTGCCGGTGGTGCGGGCGGTGGCGTCCCAGGCCATGGCGCCGTTCTGGCCGTCGGCGAAGGTGTCGGTCGCGGTGGTCATCAGCGCCGATTTGATGGCGGCCGGGGTCCAGTCCGGATGACGCTGCTTCAGCAACGCGGCGATGCCCGCCACGTGTGGCGACGCCATCGAGGTGCCGGTGTAGAACGCCCAGTTGACCGATGGCGCCACGCCGCCGGCGGCTACGGCATTGCGCTGGTCGCGGGTCAGGTCGGCGGACACGGCGGCCAGGATGTCGGTGCCGGGCGCGGTCAGGTCGGGCTTGAGGATGTTGGCGTTGGCCACGTTCGGGCCGCGCGACGACGAGCCGTTCATGATCGGCGCCTTGACGGTGGCGTCCAGCGCGGCGTGCAGGTTGCCCAGCGAGCCGGTGGCGCCGGCCGGATTGGCGGCGATGTAGTTCTTGACCACCGCGCCGTCTTCCTTGGTGATGTGGATCGTCGAGATCGAGTGCGCCTGGTTCAGGATGGTGGTGGCGCCGCCCTCCACGTTGGCGATGATCACGCCGACCGCGCCGGCGGTCTTGCCGTTCGCGCTCTTGTTGACCAGCACGTTGTTGCCGCGGTCGCAGACCAGGATCTTGCCCGACACCTTGGCCGGATCGAGCAGGGCGGGCTGGCCGTCGGCCGCGCCGAAGCAGCGGCTCAGATTGATGTCGGCCGGATCGACGCCGGCCAGGCCGGCGTCCTTGGCCAGGATCAGCGGCGCCGACGGGGTGTTGGCGTTGCCCGAGGCGCCGCTGACGGTGGCGCCGCTGCCCAGCACGGCGTCGGCCAGGTAGATACGGTTGTGGGTCGAGTTGCCGACCGTGGTCAGCCACGGGCTGATGTGGGAGGCCGGCGCCGGCGCGGTCGAGGTCGGACCGGAGTTGCCGGCCGAAGCGGCGACGAACACGCCGGCCGCCGCCGCGCCCAGGAAGGCTTGCTCGGTCGCTTCGTTGAAGGTGCCGCCGCCGGAGCTCGGGCCGATCGAGAAGTTGATGACATTGACGCCATCCTTGACCGCCTGGTTGATCGCCGAGACGCTGTTGGACGTGGCGCAGCCGTTCTTGGCGGTGGCGCCGTCGGTCCAGCACACCTTGTAGGCGGCGATGCGCGCGCGTGGCGCCATGCCGGTGATCTTGCCCAGGTTGACGCCGCCGGTGGTCACCGTCACGCCGTTGTTGCCGCCGGCGGTGCTGGCGGTATGGTCGCCGTGGCCGCCCGACCCTTCGGTGCCGGCCACCGAATCGCGCGCCGACAGGAACTCGGTCCAGTGCAGCGTCTGCGACGGCGCCTTGTAGTAGCGCGCGCCGATCAGCTTGTTGTTGCAGTTGTTGGCGCCGAAGCCTTCGCCGATGTCGCAGCTGCCCTTCCAGCTGGCCGGCGGCGCATCGTAGACGCGGGTCGCCCCGCTGTGGCTGGGGTTGCCGTTGTCGTCGACGCGGTCGGCAAAGCTCGGCTGCTCAGGCCAGATGCCGCCGTCGACGACGCCGATGATCATGTTCTCGCCGGACGCGCCCTTGCCGCCCAGCTGTTCCCACAGGCCGCCGGCCTTGTCGAGGCCGAGGAAGCTCGGGGTGTAGCTGGTGTCGAGCTCCATCATCGAGTCGGCGGTGATGGCGGCCACGCCGCTGTTCTTTTTCAGCGCACGCACTTCATCGTCGGTCAGCATCGCGGCAAAGCCGTTGAACACCACGTCGTACTTGTGGGTGATCTCGGCGGCGCTGATGGTGTTGATGACGTCGTTCTGCTTGGCGTCCAGGTAGGTGAGGTAGGCCTGCACGTCGGCGGCGTCGACATCGAGGCGCTGGCCTTGCGGCGGCATGGTGGCGGCCAGCCCGGCCACCTGGCCGGTGTAGGTGGCGACCGGCTTGTCGGTCAGCTGCACGATGTACGAATGGCGCTCGGCGTCGGCGAAGGCCGAACTGGCAACCGTCGCCAGCAGCATCAGGACTGCGGAGGAAATAGGACGAAGTTTCATGTATGGTCTCGTGCTCAGGCGTTGATCGAAGCGGCTTTTTTTGCGCGGCGGCGCGACAGCAGGCTGATGACGGCCAGGCCCAGGCCCATCATGGCGTAGGTTTCCGGCTCCGGCACGGCGGCCAGGTTCAGGTTGTCGATGCTGAACTGCGCCTGGTTGCCGGCCGGGTGGACGCAGCTGGCGCCGTCGAACAGGCAGGCGCCGATGGTCACGCTGCTGAAGGCGGTGCTGCCGAAGTCATGGCTCAACGCGGCGCCGAGGAAGGGCGACTGGCCGCCGATCAGCGCCGGGAAATCGTAGTTGAAGGAGACCGTGCCGCCACCTACCTTTTGTCCCACCACCGTCATCTGGCCGTAGGAATAGCCGGCCAGGCCGCCGACCGGCGGCAGGAAGGCGTAGTCCACGCTGTAAAGGCGGAATGCCTGGTTGTCGGCGCGGCTGACCTTCAGGGTGCCGTCGTTGAGACCCATGTAGAAGTAGCTGCCGTTGCCGGTCGGGCACGCGGCAATTTCGCACAGGTAGGGATCGCTGCCGTTGCCGACGCCGCCGGCGAAACCGGTGCCGGTCTCGCTGGCCGGGGTATCGATGACCGTCATGTTGTAGCCGGCTTCGCTGAAGGTCTCGGTGCCGTTGTAGATGGCAGAGCCTATCGTTTCAAAGTTGATGGTGTCCGCCATGGCCGGTGCGGCGCCCATCAGCGCCAACGCGCCGAACGTAGCGGCGCCGATCGTTTTCAGTTGCGTGAAATGGTTCATTCTCTTGCCTTGTGGTTTGGTTAAGCCATGGCCCGCCCGGTCTGTGCGCCAGCTGGTACCCGTTTCTACTTTTTAAAAAGTAACAATTAATATATCAAACGAGCACCGCAGCAATGCTGAAATGCTAAGCTTAATTGTTTTCTTATGTTTCAATAAAACCAAACAAAATACGGCTGGCGCTATGTAAGCGAGGTCATCCACTAGTCACAAAATCATGTTAATTTTGGTATATTTGTGTTGTTATTTCACAAAAAACAGCAAAGATACTGAAAATTCGTATCGCATTGAAATAACCAGTAAAAAATAGTCATCGTCCGCTAAATGCGTATATAAAGATGATTTTATGCGGTCATCGAACGACAACCGGCGGGGTAAAAAAAAAGCCAGCCGGACGGCTGGCTTTCGAGGTCTAACGACCGGCAATTAAAATACTGTCATCGCTTTCTTAATGGCAACACAGCGTTCATCTTCCTGATGAGTCACCAAAAGGGAACGTTTTGTGCCAGCAGACAAATCTTTCAATTTAACAATTGTCGCTTGCAAACGCTGGACGCTGGCCGGCGTGCACGTGGCCGGTATCATCGAGGTGGCGTAGCTGCGCATAAAGACCGGGCCGGCATCCTTGTCGACCTGGCCCAGCGTGGCCAGGCGCTGGTTGGCGCTCAGCTCGTTCAAGGCGCCCTGCTCGGCCGGATACATGCTGCTCATGGCCGTGCGGATCTTGGAGAACGGCAGCTTGGTCTTCAGGTCGGCGATCGTCGCCAGCCATTCGGCCTTGACCTTGGCGTCCGGCTGGGCCACGGTGGCGGCCAGCGCGGCTGACTGGCCGCTGTCGGACTTGTCGCGCTCCTGCTCTGCCGCCAGCAAGGCCGCCGCGCCCGGATAGGCGTAGCGGTTCAGGTGGCCGACGATTTCCCAGCGCACGTCCTGGCTGACGTTCAGTCCCTCCACCACCAGCTTGCCGCTGAGGATGTCGGCCATCTGCTGCAACGCGGCCGGGCTGCTGCCCACGCCCATGAACAGCGAGAACCAGCGGCGCTGGAAGTTCTTGTCGCCGCTGGACGCCTGCATGGCGGCAAACGCCATCTGCTCCAGCTGCGCGCCGACCTGCGCGTTGTAGGCCGCGGCGGACGGTCCCATCAGGTCCAGGTAATGCTTGGACGCGCGGATCTTGCCGACGATGTCGCCCAGCAAGGTGTAGTCCTTCTCGGCCGGCGCATTGGCCAGCGCGGTCTTGAGGAAGTCGTTGAGCGGCAGTTTGGCATCGCGCACGCTGTCCCACAGGCTTTGCCAGAGCATCGAGCGCAGCAGCGGATCGTCCACCTTGCTCAGGCTGGCCTGCGCGGTGGCGAACGACTTCTTGTCCAACTGCACCTGGGCATAGCCCCAGTCCTGGTAGTTCGGATACACCAGGTCCGGACAGGCGGCGCCCTTCAGTTCCGGCACGGCGGTGCTGGCGCCCTGGTAGGTGACGGCCACGTTCTTGCTCAGCGCAAGACCCTGCGCGCCCAGGTTGAACAGGCCGATCTGCACGCGCTGCTCGCGCAAGGTCGGCATGGCCTTGGTCGGCGCCGCCTGGCGCAGCTTGAAGGCGCTGATCTTGCCGCCGGCGCAGCTGAACTCGGCCGCGATGGTGTTGACGCCAGGCTCGTACAGCCACTGCTTGGTCCAGCCGCTCAGGTCGCGGTGCGCGGCCTCCCCCAGGCTGCCGATGAAGTCGTCCAGCCTGGCGTTCTGGTACGAGTACTTGACCAGGTAGTTGTGCACGCCCTGGCGGAACACTTCCTCGCCCAGCAGGTGGCGCAGCTGCTTCAGGGTCGACGCGCCCTTGGAATAGGTGATGGCGTCGATGTTGTCGAAGGCGTTGGCGGTCGACGGCACCGGCGTCTCGATCGCGTGCGTGGTCACGCGCTGGTCCTGCACGTAGGCGCCCTGCTTGGCGCCCGAATAGAAGCCCTGCCAGGCGTTGCTGAACTCGGTCGATTCGGCGGTCGCCAGGGTGCCCATGAAGGAGGCGAAGGATTCGTTGAGCCACAGGCCGTTCCACCATTTCATCGTCACCAGGTCGCCGAACCACTGGTGGGCCATCTCGTGCATGATGACGCCGGCCAGGCTCTGCTTCTGCGCCGCCGTCATTTCTTCCTTGTACAGGAAGCCGCGCTCGGCGAAGGTGATGGCGCCGGCATTTTCCATCGCGCCGTACAGGAAGTCCGGCACCAGCAGCTGGTCGTATTTCTCGAACTGGTAAGGCACGCCGAAGTAGTTGTCGAAGAAGGCCAGGCCCTGCTTGGTGTACTTGAACCAGTCCTGCGGCGACACCTGCGCCGCCACCGACTGGCGCGCGAACAGGCGCATCGGGTACTTGCCGCTGTTGTCTTCCCACACCTTGTACGGACCGGCGTGCATCGAGAAGTTATAGGTGCTCAGCTTCTTGGTGCGCGGGAAGGTCCAGCGACGGGTAGCGCCGATCTCCTGGATGCCGGTCTCGCGCTTGGTCGACGACACCACCCAGTCGCCCGGCGTGGTGACGGTGACTTCGTACGTGCCCTTCAGGTCCGGCTGGTCGAACAGCGGGAACATCTGGTGCGCCGCGGCCGGCTCGAAGTGCGAATAGGTGTAGACGCGGCCGTCGACCGGGTCGACCATGCGGTGCAAGCCTTCGCCGTTGGTGCTGTGCGGGCGCTGGTAGGCGATGGTGACGCGGTTGCGGCCGGCCTTCAGGTCGGCCGGGGCGATGGTGATGAACCACTGGTTGTATTGCGGCGCGACGGCCTTGCCGTTGACCGTCATGCTGGCGATGGTCGCCTTGTCGAGGTCGATGGTCAGCGGCTGGCTGGCGTCGCTCAGGTCGAAGTCCAGTGTGGTGGTGCCGGAGAAGGTCTCCTTGCCGGTCAGTACAAACTCCAGCGTGTAGTCGACATTGGCCACGCGCGCCGAGCGGGCGGCGGCGTCGGCTTGCGACAGGAAGGCGTTTTCGGCGCGCGTGGCGGTGCCAGCGGCGGCTGTAGCGGCGGCCGGCGCGGCCTGGGCGGTGCTGTAGGCCAGCGCGACGGCGGCAACGATCAATGTTTTTTTCATGTTCTGTCCTTGAATGCGGCAACGCCCGCGTCGTCGCGGGCGTTGTATCGTTAAACTGGTTTTATTTTTTCAGGTAGGTATCGAGCCAGTCAATCACCGTGTGGTGCCACAGCACCGAGTTGGCCGGCTTCAGCACCCAGTGGTTCTCGTCCGGGAACACCATCAGCTTGCTCGGCACGCCACGGCGCTGCAGCGCGGTGAAGGTGCCCAGGCCTTGCGCGGTCGGGATCCGGAAGTCCATGTCGCCCTGCACCACCAGCATCGGCGTTTTCCAGTTCTTCACCTTCAGCGCCGGATTGAACTTCTCGTGCAGTTCCGGCACGTCGTAGTAGGCGCCGCCGTTTTCCCATTCGGTGAACCAGATTTCCTCGGTGGCGTAGGCCATGCCGCGCGTGTCGAACACGCCGTCGTGGTTGACGATGCACTTGAAGCCGTCGGACCAGTTGCCCTCGATCCAGTTCATCATGAAGCCGCCGTACGACGCGCCCAGCGCGCAGCTGCGCTCGCGGTCCAGCCACGGGAATTTCTGCACCGCGGCCGCCAGGCCTTTTTGCAAGTCTTCCAGCGGCTTGCCGCCCCAGTCGCCGCTGATCGAGTCGGTGAACTTCTGGCCGTAGCCGGTCGAACCGTGGAAGTCGATGAACACGGTGGCATAGCCGGCGCCGGCATACACCTGCGGATTCCAGCGGTAGCTCCACGAGTTGCCGAAGCTGCCCTGCGGGCCGCCGTGCACCAGGAAGGCGATCGGATACTTGACGCCGGGCTGCGCGTTCCACGGCTTCATCACGTGGCCGTAGACGGTCTCGCCGTTGGCGCCGGTGAAGGAGAACTGCTCGTACTCGCCGAACTTGACGTCGGCCAGCGCGGCCGCGTTCAGCGTGGTCAGCTGCGCCGCCTTGTCAGCCGTGCCGCCGAGCTTGAACTTGTACAGCTGCGCGCCGGACGACAGGTTGGCCTGCGCCATGACGACCGTGTCGCGCGCGACGTCGAAGGCGCTGACATAGCCGTTGCCGGTCAGCGGCGCCACTTTGCCGCTGGCGGCGTCGATGGCGAACAGGCGGTGCTGGCCGACGTCGTCGGCCGTGGCCAGCAAGGTCTTGCTGTCGGGCGTCCAGCGGTAGTCGGCGATCGAGCGGTCCCAGCCGTCGGCGACGGTGCGCTTCTTGCCGCTGGCGACGTCGATCAGCACCAGGTGGAAGCGGTCGGCCTCGAAGGTCGGCTTGTCCATGGCCAGGTAGGCCAGCGTCTTGCCATCCGGCGAGTAGATCGCTTTCGTGTCCCAGGCCTGGTTGTCGGCGGTCAGGTTCTTGGGCGCGCCGCCGTCGGCCGGCACGGTATAGACGTCGAAGTTGGTCGACCACGCCTCGGTCTTGCCGGCGATGCGGGCCGAGAACGCGACGGTCTTGCCGTCCGGGCTGAAGTGGTATTCGTCGTGGTCGCCGAACGGCTTGGACGGCACGTCGCCGTCAAGCATGCCGGACAGGCTGACCGGCTGCGCGCTGACCTTGCCGGTGGCGTCAATAGGCGCCGAGTACAGCACGTTGGTGCGGCCATCGGCCCAGGTATCCCAGTGGCGCACGAACAGCTTGTCGTAGATCTTGCCGCTGGCCTTGTTCTTGCCCTGCGCATCGAGGCGGGCCTTGCTGCAGGCCAGGTCGGCGCAGTCGCGGAACACGGCCACGCTCAGCGCCAGCCGGTCGCCCTGCGGCGACAGGCGGAAGTTCTCGACGTCCAACGCCAGGTCGGTGACCTTGGCCGCTTCGCCGCCGGCCAGCGGCAGGCGCCACACCTGCTGCGAGCCCGAGCGGGCCGACAGGAAGTAGACGGCGTCGCCGGCCGGCGACCATTCCGGATCGCTGCTGCTGGCGTCGGCCTGGGTCAGGCGCACCGGCGCCGCCTTGGGCGCGCGCAAGTCCAGCATCCACAGCTGGGTGTTGCCCCGGTTCTTGTCCATATTGGTCGAGCGCACGGTGTACACCACTCGGGTGGCGTCCGGCGACAGCACCGGGCTGCCGACGCGCTCCATCCTGACCATGTCTTCTACAGTGAAGCCGCGCGGCGCGGCAATTGCGCTGGACGCCGCGACGGCGGTGCCGAGCAGCAGCAGAGGTAATCTCATTCGGTGATCTCCGACGTTTATAAGAAATGGCCGGCTCGTGGCCGGCTGTCGGACATCATACCAAGAGTGCAGTGCAGCAAGCAAAACTGTTACTTTATGCTACTTGGGCTACTTGCCGCCGCGTGCCTGCCTGATCGCATCCCAGTACGCCTCGACCTGCGCCTGGTTCTTTTGATAAAACGCCTTGTTGACGATCAGATACATCGGCGTGACGATGAAGGGGCGCGGCAGCATCTCGATCTGGCCCCGGTACTTGTCGGCGATCAGCGTCTCGCCCTCGCCCTGCTGGGTCACGACGGCCGCCACGCGGTTTTGCGCCAGCATGGCAAACACCTGTTCCGGACTGCCGCCGCTGTCGTCGATGACCACGTTAAGCTGGCGCAGCAGCGCCACGTGCAGCAAGCCCGGCTGGGTGCCGACCGGCTGCCGTCCCAGGCCGTGGAAGCGGCGGCCGTCCCACTCCACCGTGCCGCCCTGGCGGCGCGACACCGAGAAGTTCAGCTCGCCGACGGCGCGGCTGGTGTCCGGCTGCGAGCCGGCCATCGGGAAGGCACCGTACGAGGTCCGGTCTTCGATGAAGGCGGCCAGCATGGCGTCCACCTGGCCGGTGCGCAGCTGCTCCATGCAGTCGAAGCGCGGCTTGACCACGTTTTGTATCAGCACCGGCTGCAGCCTGGAGGCGCGGCGCAACAGCTCCTGCGCCTGGCCGCTGCCGTCCGGCAAGGTCATCGGCGGGAATGGATGATCGAAGATGCACATCTTCAGCGTCAGCGGCGCGCCGAGAGCGGGCGCGGACAACGACAACCCCAGCAACAATGACAGCAGCAGGCGGCGCATGGATTCCCTCACTTGGTGACCGGTTCATGGTGGCGGATCGCGAAGGCCGCGATATGCGCCGGGTAGTAATGCTGAAACCATTTCCACAACGTGCCCTGCGCCGCCTGCCGCAGCAGCTGGTGCAGCTGCGCCTGGTCGGCCTTGCTCAACGAGCGGCGCGACACATAAATGCCGCTGTCGGTCGGCGGCAAGCCGTCCAGCGCCGAGAACCGCACCTGGCCGGCAAAACCCGCCATCTCCGGATCCTCGTTCAGCGAGGTCAGAAATATCGTCGGCGCGACAACGGTAAAGTCGGCCCGCCCCGCCTTCATCATGCGCGCCACCATCAGCGGTGCCGCCGCATACGACACGCGGCGCTGCGCCTCCAGCTGCTCCATCAGCGCGTTGTACTCGTTGCCGAACACATAGCTGCGCACCACCACGCCGCGCCAGTCCGGGTGCGCCAGCAGTTCGGCCACGCTGGCCGCGCGCACCGGGCCGTTCTTGTTGCTGATCAGCGCCATCTTCAGCTTCATCATCGGCACGAAGTCGGCCTGGCTGTCGCGCTCGTCGCTGCGCGAGGCCGGCAACAGCAGGTCGGCCTCGCCGGACTGCAAAAACATATACGAAATGCGCGCCCGCGGAATCACCGGGAAGGCAAACTCGCAACCGGCTTTCTTGCCCAGTTCCCGCAACGCGTCCGGAAACACGCCAGACACCTTGCCGCCGTCGATGATGACGCTGAAGCCGGTCGGCGCCACCGGCACCACTATGGTCCGGGAACAGCCCGCCCACGCCGGCGCAGCGGACAGCAGCATAGCTAAACCGGCAAGAATGAACAAACGGGGAAACAAGCGGACTCCGGATCGACTGCGGAGTTCCTATTCTAGCCCAACTGCAACTGTAACTAGCGCCGGCTGCCTGGATCAGTCGGCATCGTGAAACGCTTCTGGTCCAGCAACTCCTTGGCATCGACCGTCTGCACGTCCGGATTGGCCGAGCAATCGCGGCGCGTGATCGAGCTGCCGGTCGGCGCGTCGGCGTTGCGGTTGCACTTGGCCGTTTTCGCCGTGGCCGCAGCCTCCGGCGCCGCCTCAGGGGTCGACGCGCAGCCCGCCAGCAGCGCCAGGGAAATCCAGATACCGGTTGATGCCATTGCCTTCATTACACAATCCTCTTAACCATAAGTAAAAAACTATCGGTATGCTATCACCTCCATAGGAAAAAAGCCTTTGACTTTTTTAAGACGACCAGTCATATTACGCACATGCCTAAACCTAACGTCAAAGAGCAAATCGTTACCACCAGCCTGAACCTGCTGCACAGCAAAGGGTTCAATGCGACCAGTGTGCAAGACATCACGGAAGCGGCCGGTGTACCGAAAGGCTCGTTCTACAACCACTTCGCCAGCAAGGAAGCGCTGGGGATCGAAGTGTTGCAGCGTTATGCCAGCGTGGCCGGGGAGCACCTCGCGGTGCTGGACGAGACGGCGCTGGAACCCAAGGCCAGGCTGGCACGGTATTTCGGCTTGCTGATCGAAGCCAACGCCGTCAACGACTACAACTGCGGCTGCCTGCTGGGCAACTTCAGTTCGGAATTGTCGAACCAGATCCCGGCGATCCGCACGGCGCTCAGGGATTCCTACGACGAATGGAGCGCCAGGTTGGCGGTGCTGATCGCCGAGGCGCAGCGCGGCGGCAGCGTCAGCACGGCACAGCCGGCGCTGGAACTGGCCAACTTCATCATCGACGCATGGCAGGGCGCCGTGCTGCATGCGAAGGCGGCCAAGAGCCGGGCGCCGCTGGAGCGTTTCCTGGTCATGACGCTGGACCGGATTTTGATGTAGTTTGAGGTAACTCATGCAGTAGCGTTTTTTTTCGCTGTTTTTTAAGATGACCGGTCATATTTATATTTTTAACCACAACAAAGGAACTATCATGAACTTCAAAGATGCCGTCGTACTCGTCACCGGTGCCAACCGCGGCCTGGGCAAAGCCCTGGCGCAAGCCGCCCTCAACGCCGGCGCCCGCAAGGTCTATGCCGGCGCCCGCAATCCCGCCGCCGTCACCCTGCCGGGCGTGACGCCGATCAAGCTGGACGTCACCAGCGAGGCCGACATCAAGGCCGCCGTGCAAGCCATCCCCGACCTGACCATCCTGATCAACAACGCCGGCATCTCCTCCGGCGGCGGCGTGACGTCGCCGGAGGCCATCGCGACCGCCCGCCTGGAGCTGGAAGCCAACTTCTTCGGCCCGCTGGCCCTGAGCAACGCCTTCGCCCCGACGCTCAAGCGCAACGGCGGCGGCGCCATCGTCAACATCCTGTCCGCGCTGAGCTGGATCAGCCTGCCGAGCACCGGCACCTACAGCGTGTCGAAAGCGGCCGCCTGGGCGCTGACCAACGGCCTGCGCGGCGAGCTGTTCGCGCAAAACACGCAAGTGCTGGGCGCGCACATGGGCTATATGGACACCGACATGACCGCCGGCATCGATGCGCCGAAAGTGGCGCCGGCCGACGTCGCGCAGGCCATCGTCACCGCGCTGGAGGCGGGCGAGTCCGAAGTGCTGGCCGATGACACGGCGCGTCAAGTCAAGGCGGGCTTCGGCTTGCCCCGCGGCGCCTATCTGGGCGCGCCGCTGGGCGCCTGATTTCGCCGCAATGCAGCATAGAGCCGCGGCGAAAAATCGCCGCGGCTGATACAAATTATTTTTGATCGCCGTAATAAATCACGTATTTTCGCGCGCAAAAAAGGTGCATAATTTCCTACTCAGACAGGAAGAGTACGCACGATCACGACCGGCTTGACGTGCATACAACTCGTTTTCCCCGCCGGTAATCTTCGCTATGTTATTGACACACCAGCAGATGTGAACAATTGTAAATCGACGTGGAATGAGCCCGCCTCGGGGCTAAGGTAACACTCCTCACCTCGGGCGTGTCCACCATCCGACGTTGCCGCGCAGCCGAAGTCAGACGAAATACGGGAAACGTTATGCTTACTGCCACCTATGTCTTGTTGACACTATCTATCGAACAGAAGAAGGAACGCCACTTCATCTCGCGGCTGCTGCAGTACGTGCAGTCGATCGCCCGCCGTCCGCAGGAAATCGATCCTGTGTTCATCGAATCCCAGCTCAGGGAATTGACCAGCTTTGCCGAGGCACGCCACCAGCGCAAGGTCGAGGCCTGCCTGATGCCGGCCGTGCGCGCGGCCGACAGCAATTGCGCCGCGCTGATGAACGATATGGAATCGCTGAGCAAGCTGGGCGGCGCGATGCTCAACGCGGTGCACAAATGCCTGCGCCGCGCGATGCGCCGCAGCGCCTCGCAGGGCAAGTTCCTGTGCCGGACCGTCGACCTGTATTGCCAGAACCTGCTCAAGCGGCTGGACAAGGAAGAGCAGGAACTGCTGCCGCTGGCGCAAAAGGTCATCTCCAGCGAGGAGTGGTTCGAGATCGGCAGCATGTTCCTGGCGCAGGAAGAAGACGATGCCGCCAGCCAGCCGGAACTGCGTCCGCGCCGCACCCGCATCTATTCCAGCGGCGCCGCCGCCTGAAGTCCCCTGTTGTATTGAGCGGCGCCAAGCGCCGGGAGCTTGCCTAAGCTTTTAGGTGCGGCTAATATCGGCAGCATGCAGACCGATTCCGCTATCGCATCCACCGCGCCGGCAGCCGCACCATGAGCGCGGGCGCCAAGCTGCTGCATCTGCGCGGCGCCGCCGGCATGGATGCCATCTATCGCAAGATCAGCTGGCGCCTGCTGCCCTTGCTGATGCTGGGCTATGCGCTGGCATGGCTGGACCGCGTCAACATCGGCTATGCGCAATCGCAAATGCGGCACAGCCTCGGCTTCGGCGACCAGGCCGCCGCCTGGGGCGCCGGCCTGTTCTTCCTCGGCTACTGCCTGTTCCAGCTGCCCTGCAATCTGCTGCTGCAAAAAATCGGTGCGCGCAAAATGCTGCCGCGCCTGTTGCTGTGCTGGGGCCTGGCTTCCGCCGCCGCCGCCTTCGTCCGCACGCCCTTCCAGTTCTACGCGCTGCGCTTTGTGCTCGGCGTGTTCGAAGCCGGCTTCCTCCCCGGCGTGATCTACTATCTGAGCTGCTGGTACCCGGCCGCGCGGCGCGCCCGCGTGTACGCCATCTTCGCCACCGCCGCGCTGATCGCCGCGGCCGCAGCCGCGCCGCTGTCGGGCTACACGCTGCAGGCGCTGCACGGCCAGGGCGGCCTGCAGGGCTGGCAATGGCTGCTGCTGACGCAAGGCCTGCCGGCCGCGCTGACGGGCGTGGCGGCCTGGCTGTGTCTCGACGAGCAGCCGGACGACGCGGACTGGCTGTCGCCGTTCGAACAGCAGATGGTGGAACAGGACCTCGAACGCGACGAGGCGCAGCATGGCGCCGCGGCCCGCGATGCCGACGCCGGCGCCGCCGCCATCGGCTGGACATTGGCGCGCGATCCGGCCATCGCCCTGCTGGCCCTATCCAATCTGTTGCTGATCGGCGCAGGCTACGCGCTGGCCGCGCTGGCGCCGGACCTGCTGCGGCGCTGGGGCGCCGATGGCGCCGACATCCAGCCGGCCTGGCTGGCCGTGCTGCCGTATGCGGCAGGCGTGGTCGGCATGGTCGCCATCGGCCACGACTCGGACCACCGCCACGAGCGGCGCGGCCATTTCGTCGCCTGCATGGTGCTGGCCGCCGGCGGGCTGGGACTGGCGATCGCCGCCAACGACGGCCTGGCATGGTCGCTGGCCGGGCTGTCGCTGGCGGTGCTGGGCGTCACCTCGGCCGCGCCGCTGCTGCTGGCGATACTGGCCGGCCTGCTGCCGCGCCGCCACGCGGCGATCGGCATCGCGCTGATCGGCACCGCCGGCGGCGCCGGTGGCGCCTTCGGTCCCGCGCTCGGCGCGCGCCTGCTGAACTGGGGCGGCAGCGCCGTCATGCTGGCGGCGCTGATCGGCGTCTGCCTGACGGCCGGCGTGATGCTGCTGCTGGCGCTGCGCCTGTCGCCGCACCGCAGCGGCCCGGACGCCAAGCATGGCACTTCCGACAAGATGGCCCGCAACTGAGGCTTGGGCTAGAATCTCGGACGCGCCGCGATCCGACGCTCCCGTTCACCCAACCTCAAAGCGAACCTACCAATGCGTTTTGTCCTGCCCCTGTTAGCCGCCACACTGGCCGGCTCCCTTGCCGCCAGCGCCGGCGCCACTCCCACTCCGATCACGCTGGACCAGGCCATGGCCAATCCCGACTGGATCGGCAACCCGGTCGAAGCGGCATGGTGGGGCTGGGACAGCCGCCAGGTCTACTTCAAGCAAAAGCGCGCAGGCTCGCCGCTGCGCGACACCTTCCAGATCGCCACACCGTACGCAGCGAAGAAGGTGGACGACAAGCAGCTGGCCAACCTGGACAGCGCCGATCCGGTCTACAACCGCGACCGCACGCGCGCCATCCTGCTGCGCAACGGCGACCTGTTCGAGCGCGACCTGAAGACCGGCGCGCTGACGCAGATCCTGCGCGGCACCACGCCGGCGGCCGATCCGCAATATGCCGCCGACGGCGCCCACGTGCAGTTCCGCGTCGCCAGCGACTGGTTCAGCTGGAGCCGCGGCGAGCGCCTGGTGTCGCCGGTCGCGCTGCTGCGCACCGCCAAGGATCCCGACGCCGCGCCGGACGCCGACACCCGCCGCGACCTGCAACTGCGCCTGATGTCCACGCTGGCGCGGTTGAAGGAAGAGAAGGACGCCACGCGCGACCGCCGCAACGAAGAGCGCGGCGCCGACGCCACCCGCGCGCCGCTGCCGGTCTACCTGGGCGACAAAGTCACCATCGACGCCAGCTCGCTGTCGCCGGACGGCCGCTACCTGCTGGTGGTCACCAGCGCCAAGGACGGCGACAAGCGCCGCATCGGCAAGCTGGCCAAGTACGTCACCGAATCGGGCTACGAGGAAACCGACGACCAGCGCAAGCGCGTCAGCGACGCCGGGCCGCAGGCGCAGCAACTGAAACTGGTTGAACTGGCGACCCGCAAGGTGACCGACCTGCCGTTCGACGCCCTGCCCGGCATCAACGTCGATCCGCTGGCCGAGCTGCGCGCCGCGCACAAGCTCGATCCGCTCAAAGGCAACCGCGGCATCCGCTTCGAGTCCCGCGAGGAGTCGATCCACTGGAGCGCCAACGGCGCCCAGGTGGCGGTGATGGCGCAGGCGATCGACAACAAGGACCGCTGGATCGCCACCGTCGACCTGGCGGCGGCCAGGCTGAAACCGGTGCACCGCCTGAGCGACGCCGCGTGGGTCAATAACCGCGGCAACGATTTCGGCTGGCAGCCGGACAACAGCACGCTGTGGTACCAGTCGGAAGAAAGCGGCTACGCCCATCTGTACGCGATGACGGCCGACGGCAAGTCGCGCGCGCTGACCTCCGGCAAATGGGAAACCAGCGCCATCGAGTGGAACGCCGACGGCAGCACCGCCTACTTCCTGTGCAACCCCAAGCTGCCGGGCACCTATGAAGTCTGCTCGGCCTCGGCCAGGGACGGCGCGCTGCGCGAGCTGACCTCGCTGGGCGGCGTCGAAAGCTTCGCGCTGTCGCCGGACAGCCGCAAGCTGCTGGTGCGCTACTCGGCCGCCTACATGCCGACGCAGATAGCCATCGTCGCCAGCGGCGGCGGCGCCGCCACCCAGCTGACCGACACCCGCAGCGCCGACTACAAGGCGCGCGAATGGGTCGCGCCGCAAATCGTCGCCGTACCGTCGACGCACGGCGCCGATCCGGTGTGGGCCAAGCTGTATCGCCCTGCCACGCTGGAAGCGGGGAAAAAATATCCGGTGGTGATGTTCGTGCACGGCGCAGGCTACCTGCAGAACACCACCAAGCGTTATCCGGTCTACTTCCGCGAGCAGATGTTCCACAACCTGCTGGT
Organism: Duganella hordei; assembly: GCF_040369125.1. NCBI lineage: Bacteria > Pseudomonadati > Pseudomonadota > Betaproteobacteria > Burkholderiales > Oxalobacteraceae > Duganella > Duganella hordei. The sequence continues at coordinate 96,258 of NZ_BPWI01000013.1, read as the reverse complement.
GGAAAAAGGCTACATCGTGCTGGACATGGACTACCGCGCCTCGCTCGGCTATGGCCGCGACTGGCGCACGGCGATCTACCGCCAGATGGGCCATCCGGAACTGGAAGACTACATCGACGGCTTGAACTGGCTGATCGCCAACCACCAGGGCGACGCCAAAAACGTCGGCATCTACGGCGGCAGCTACGGCGGCTTCATGACCTTCATGGCGATGCTGCGCGCGCCGGAACAGTTCAAGTCCGGCGCCGCGCTGCGTCCCGTCACCGACTGGACCACCTACAACCACGAGTACACCGCCAACATCCTGAACACGCCGGACCTGGACCCGGACGCGTACAAGGTGTCGTCGCCGATCGAATACGCCGACAAGCTGCAGGGTAACCTGCTGATCGCCCACGGCATGATCGACGACAACGTGTTCTTCCAGGATTCCGTGCGCATGGCCCAGCGCTTCATCGAACTGAAGAAGGACAACTGGGAACTGGCGCCGTATCCGATGGAGCGTCACGGCTTCGTCCACCCGGAGAGCTGGTACGATGAATACCGCCGCATCTACCAACTGTTCGAACGCACGTTGAAACAATAAAAAGGAGACGCATGAAAAAGCTTGCCGCCTTGCTGCCGTTGGCAGCCCTGTTGTGCGGGCCGCTCGCGGTCCACGCCGAGAACAGTACCGTGAAGCACCCGGCCTGGAGCCGCAGCTCCAACATCTACGAAGTCAATCTTCGCCAGTACAGCAAGGAAGGCACGCTGAACGCCTTCAGCGCCGCGCTGCCGCGCCTGAAGGCGATGGGCGTGGACATCATCTGGCTGATGCCGATCCACCCGATCGGCCAGCAGAACCACAAGGGCACGCTGGGCAGCTACTACGCGGTCAAGGACTACACCGCCGTCAACCCGGACTACGGCACCATGGACGACCTGCGCAAGATGGTCAAGCAGGCGCACGCGCTGGGCATGCACGTGATACTGGACTGGGTCGGCAACCACACCGCCTGGGACAACCCGTGGGCCACCCAGCATCCGGACTGGTACAAGAAAAACGACAAGGGCGAAATCTATTCCGTCACCTTCAAGAACGAAGCGGGTGGAACCGAGGAATGGACCGACGTCATCGGCCTCGACTACGGCAACAAGGCGCTGTGGAAGGGCATGACCGACGCCATGGCCTACTGGGTGCGCGAAGTCGGCATCGACGGCTTCCGCTGCGACGCCGCCGGCCTGGTGCCGACCGAGTTCTGGAACCAGGCGCGCGCGCAGCTGGACAAGATCAAGCCGGTGTTCATGCTGGCCGAATGGAACGAACCGGCGCTGCACGAGAAGGCCTTCGACGCCAGCTACGACTGGCCGCTGAACGAGATCATGAAAAAGATCGGCAAGGGCCAGGCCGGCGCGGCCGAACTGAAAGCCTTCGTGGCCAATCCGCCCAAGGCCTACCCGCGCGACGCCTACCGCCTGCAGTTCACCAACAACCACGACATCAATTCGTGGCAGGGTTCCGACAAGGACCTGTACGGCCCGGCCTACGGCGCGATGGCGGTGCTGAGCTACACGCTGCCCGGCATGCCGCTGATCTACAACGGCCAGGAATCGCGGCTGGAGAAAAAGCTGGAGTTCTTCGAAAAAGATCCCATCGACTGGAAGACCTATGAGCTGGAAGGCTTCTACGCCGGCCTGAATCAGCTGAAGAAGGAAAACGCCGCGTTGTGGAACGGCGCCAGCGGCGCGCCGGTGCAGGTGCTCGACGTCGGCAACGACCAGCTGTTCGCCTTCAAGCGCCAGCAGGGCAACAACAACGTGCGCGTGATCGTCAACCCGACCGGCACGCTGCAGAAGTACAAGCTGGCCGGCGACGAAGGTCCGGCCGTGCTGAAACCCTGGCGCTGGCGCATCATCGTGCCTGAATAACCCCGGGGTTATTCCGTGGCCAGGCGCTTGCCGAGGCGGTACAGGTACTCCTGGCCGTCGTACAGCGACTTGACGCGGATGTGTTCATTCAGGCCGTGCGCGCCGCTGCCTTCCGGGCCGTGGAACATGCCGCTGATGCCGTAGGTCCAGATGCCGGCGCTGTTCAGGAAGCGGCCGTCGGTGCCACCGGTCGACATCGTCGGAATCACCGGCACGCCCGGCCACATGTCGTTGCTGATTTCCTCGACCGCCTTCATCAGCGCCGGCGTCAGCGGCGGCATCGGGCTGGCCACGCCTTCGCCGATGCGGGTGATCTTGATCTGGTCGTCGGCCACCACGCGCTGCAAGGTCGCCTGCACTTCCTCGATCGGCTCGCCCGGCAGGATGCGGCAGTTGACGGTGGCGCGCGCCCGCTGCGGCAAGGCGTTGTCGGCATGGCCGGCGTTGACCTGGGTCGCCACGCAGGTGGTGCGCACGGTGGAGTTGTGCGAAGGACTCAGCGTGTACAGGCGCTCCAGCGCCGCCTCGTCCGGAGGGTTGTTGAGGATGGCCTTCATGTCGGCCGCCACCTGGCCTTTTTCGATGGTCGACATCTTCTCGTAGAAGGCGCGCGTGACGTCCGACAGCTTGAACGGGAATGCGAACTTGCCCAGGCGCGACAGGCCGTCCGCCAGGTGGTAGATGGCGTTGTCGCGGTACGGCGCCGAGCTGTGGCCGCCCGGATTGGTGACTTCCAGCTGGAAGCTCTGGTAGACCTTCTCGCCGGCCTGGATGCCGTGGCGTACCGGCTTGCCTTCCTTGTCCAGCAGGCCGCCGCCGCCTTCGTTCAGCGTGATCTCGGCGTCGATCAGGGCACGGTGGTGGTTGAACAGGTATTCGACGCCGTCGAACTTGGTCGGCACCATCTCTTCGTCGCAGGTCAGCGCCATGACGACGTCGCGCTTGGGCGCCAGCTTTTCCTTCTTATAGCGGATCATGTTGGCGACGAACGAGGCGGCCATGGCCTTGTCGTCCGACGAGCCGCGCGCATAGAACATGCCGTCTTCCTCGACCAGCTTGAACGGATCGCGCAGCCAGTCCTCGCGGTTGGCCTCCACCACGTCGATGTGGGCCAGCAGCAGCAAGGGCTTCTTGCTGCCGTCGCCCTTGATGCGGGCGACCAGATTGCCCTTTTTCGGCCCGCCGGGCGGCACGATCAGGTGCAGGTCGGCGTCCTTGAAGCCGGCGTCCTTGAGGCGCTTGGCCATCTTGTTGGCGGCCACGGTGCACGAGCCGATCGAATTGGTGGTGTTGGTTTCCACCAGCTCCTGGTAAATCTCGCGCATCTGTTTTTGCACCGGCTTCAGCTCGGCGCCATGTACCACGCCAGTGAACGCCAGCCCCGCCAACAACCAAGTCGCCTGTTTCATGTTGTCCCTGTCGAATGAGATAGCCGAAACGACCAAATTTATACCTCGACATTATTGCTGTCAATAAAAGTCGCAACTGGCCCTTGTCAAACCCCGGGGACCGTCTGCTATAATTGCGGCCCTTGGCCTGGTAGCTCAGTTGGTAGAGCAGAGGATTGAAAATCCTTGTGTCGGTGGTTCGATTCCGCCCCGGGCCACCAAGAACATACCTCACGCAACGCCCACTCATGCAAGTGGGCGTTGTCGTTTGTGGGTTCCGTAGTCCTGACTCCGAGTCAGCGGATGCTCGTTTGCCGATTCCGATCGCACTTGACTAACGCAAAACCATCGCTAATATGTCAATATGGTTTTATTTGCAATGTCAACTGGAGAGCATTGATGCGATTCCGACTTGTGCTTGCGTTGTTTACGACCCTGGCGGTGACGGATCTGTCGTCCGCTCGTGCGGCCCCTTCGGATGACGAGTTGGCGATACAGCAAGTCGAAAGTCGTTGGCAGGACGCCTGGAACCGCCACGATATGACGACGCTTTCCAGCCTCTTCACCGATGACGCCGATTTTGTTCAGGTCAATGGCCGGAGATGGATCGGACCTGCCGAGATCAAGAAAAACCATGCACTAGTCCACGAAATGATGTTCAAGGATAGCGTGTGGACTAACCTGAAATTGGATATACGCTTTCTAAAGCCGGACGTCGCCGTTGCCCACCAGACGTGGGGGCTGCGCGGTGATAAAAATCCGGACGGCACGCCGCGCACGCCTCGCGAAGGTTTGTTTACCCAGGTATTTGTCAAGCGCGACGGTCATTGGCTTATCTCCGCTGCCCATAACACGAATATCGCTGTTGTTCCTGGGAGTCCCGTAGCAGGCGCCCCGCCACCAAAATAAAAATCCATGTGTCGCATGGATCCGCTTCGTCTGAACCTTCTGCATGACAAACTTTTCGGCTGACGCCCCAAGCCCGCCCTTGCTTGACTTCCTTTTGCGGAGTATTAGGCTATCTGAATCGACTACCGCGACATGACCATCCGCGACTGTCGTCGGCTAGCCGACAACATCGGGAGGCTTACATGAGCACGCAGGAAAACAAGCAAGTGGTGATGGAGGGCTATCAACACTACAAAAACGGCGAGATCCAGCAACTGCTGGACCGCTATCATGAGGACGCCGAGTGGGTCACTCCGGAATCCGAGTTGATACCTTTCTCCGGCAACTTCCATGGCAGGTCGGGCATTGCGCAGTTCTTCGCCAAACTCGGCGCCGCCTTGCAAACCATCAGGTTTGAACCCACACAATTCATTGCCGAGGGCGACAAGGTCGTGGTCATCGGCGAGGGTAGTTGGCAGGCCAAGCCAACCGGCCGCGAGTATGACAGTCCCTGGGTTCATATATTCTCTTTGCGAGACGGCAAAGTGGCCCGGTTCGAGGCGTTCTACGACACGGCGGCAAGCGAAAGAGCGTTCCAGCCGGGACAAGCGGGCCAGCAATCAACCGCTGCTGAAATACATCATTAATGGCCCAAAAACGCCAACCCACGAAGGTTGGCGTTTTCGTTTGCGGATCTCCCCCACCATTCGCTATGTACGGAAACGAACGGTTCGCCTCGGCATTAGAGCGCATGCTGCAAACCTACCACCAACGCCTGCCCCGCCGTATCGTCCATGACGTGGCGGCCACGGCCACTTGGCCATAGTCTCATTCCCTCACACCGCCCTGCGAAACTCGCGCCCGACGCCGTCGAGCCGTTCCGCACACGGCGGCGCAGTCTCTCCCAAAGGATTCATCATGAAACACGCCCTGATCTTGCTCGCGCTTACCTCCACCTTCGCCCTGACCGCCTGCCAACGCGAAACGCCGCCGCCAGTGGTGCAAGTGGTCCCTGGTCCTGCCGGTGCGCCTGGCGCTACCGGTGCGACTGGCGCCACGGGTGCCGAGGCTCGTCCCGGCGCTACCGGCGCCACGGGTGCCACCGGCGATAGCGGAGCGCCAGGCACCGACGGCGCCAAAGGTGCCACCGGCACCGATGGCGCCAAGGGCGAAGCTGGTGCCACCGGCTACGACGGCGCCAAGGGCGACACCGGCGCAAAAGGTAAAACCGGCGACACCGTAATCGTCGTTCCACAACGCTAATACCACAGCCGCATCAGGCAACACCGGGTACTCCAGCGAAGGAATAGTGGACTTATTGCTGTATAGCACTATCATACAGTCAATGCTGTCGTCCTTTTTCCTGCTGGAGCCCGAGTTATGCAATCAACCGTCGAGACGCCCCCTCTCTACATGCGCAGCGTGCGCTTCGATCGCATGTTTGTGCTGGGCATTCCACTGCTCGCGCTGGCGATGGGCGCGCTAGCCCTCGGCTTCCCCCAATATTTCTTCCTGATACTGTCGCTGGACCTGGCGCTGCTGGGCTATCACCACATCATCTCCACTTATACCCGGCTGCTGTTCGACATGAAGTCGGCGCGCCAGCATTGGACGTTGCTGTTGCCTTTGCCGGTGGCAGTGTTTGCCGGCGTCTATCTGCTGGTCAGCTGGGCCGGCGTGGCCGCCCTCGCCACCGTGTACATGCATTGGCAGTGGTATCACTACACGCGCCAGAGCGAAGGGATCAACAAGGCGTATGGCATGAAGACGCGCAGCGCCCAGGCCGGCAACCCCGTGTTCAACCGCTTCACCTTCTACCTGGTGCCGGCCGCCGCTTTCCTGATGATGAGCGCTCGCCCGGAATCCACCTTCCTCTCGATGGAAGTGTGGAAACTGCCGGTGCCGCAATGGCTGGCCAACGGCGTACTGGCCGCGGCCGGAGCCTGTCTGGCGTGGTGGCTGGCGGCGCAACTGCGCGCCTTGCGCGCCGGCACGCTGGGGCGGCTGCATTTCGCCTACCTGTGCTCGCACCACCTGATCTACTTCGTCGCCTACGTCGCCATCCGCGACATCACCAATGGCTGGATGGTCATCAACGTGTGGCATAACGCGCAGTACATCGCCTTTGTGTGGCTGTTCAATTCCAATCAGTTCAAGGGCGGCGTCGACCCGCAGCAGCGCGCGCTGTCCTGGCTCAGCCAGGAGGGCCGCTGGCCGATCTACCTGCTGGCCTGCCTGGCGCTGACGGGCGTGGTGTACCTGTCGATCGACGCTTCCAATACCTGGTTCGCCAACTACACGCTGATGCCGCTGGTCCTCATCGCCTATCAGGGCATCAATTTTCATCACTACATCGTCGACTCGATCATCTGGAAACTGCGCAAGCGCGAAGTCCAGAGCGCATTGAAGATAGCCTAGCCATGCCTGTGGCCGCACGCACCAGCCTGGTTGGCGACCCGGGCCGCTACCCGGTCCTGGATGCGCTGCGCGCGCTGGCGATCCTGCTGGTGCTGGCGCGCCACTGGGCGGTCGGATCCATAAGCGCTTTTGGTGCCGTTCCCGGCGGTCCGCTGGCAGTACTGGCGGCCAATGGCTGGATCGGTGTCGACCTGTTCTTTGTGCTGAGCGGCTTCCTGATCGGCAGCCATTTCGCCGGGCCGCATGCCGGCCCGTTTAGCAAGGCCGCCGTGCTGGATTTCTACCGGCGCCGCGCATTCCGCACGCTGCCGCTGTACTGGGGCATCATCCTGCTTTGCTGGCTGAGCGCGCCGTGGCAAGGCGGCGCGGGGTTCTCGCGCTCGTCGTTCGCCGTTCACCTGCTGTTCCTGCAGGACTACCTCGGTTCGGATGTGATGGTCACGCTGTGGTCGCTGGCCGTCGAAGAAAAATTTTACCTTGCCGCACCGGCGCTGCTGTTGCTGCTGATGTGGGTGGGCAGGCGGATCGCCGGCGTCCTGCTGATCGCGGCCATGGCGTGGCTGTGCTGGGCCATGCTGGCCAGTGCGCGCGGCGTGACGCCGGGCGACTATGCCGCTTTCTTCTGGACCGTCCGCGCGCCGTCCCATCATGCCGTGCTCGGCATTCTGGCGGGCGTACTGGTGGCCGTCCAGCACGGCAGATCCAGCGATCGCAGCGCGCCCCGATCGCTTTTCCTGGCACTTGCCGCACTGCCGCTGGCGCTGCACTTGGGCCGGGATTGGCTGGCGGCGGGCGACTGGTCGATGTCCTGCTGGATCATCATCCTGTCGTCCTGCCTGTTTGCACTGCTGGTGCGCTGCGGCCTGGCCGTCAACCGCAGACATCCTGCTTTTGGTGCCGCCCGGCCGCTGCGCGCCGTCGCCAGGCTGTCGTATGCACTGTACCTGGTGCACTATCCGCTGATCGAACCGGCCGCGCACCTGTGCCAGGCCGTGCTGGCCGGCGCCGGCGCCGATCTCCCGGAGCCGGCGCTGGCCAGCCTGCTGTTCCTGCTCATTTACGGCGCCATGTCCTGGGCCGCCGCCTGGCTGCTGCACGTCGCGCTGGAGCGACCGTTCCTGCTGCTGCGCGACCGTCGAGCGTGGCTGACTACAGCTATGCGAATTTCACGATCACTCAAGCACCGCCGCCGCAAGGCCTGATTACCACATCAGGTCGTCGGGGATCTGGAACGCGGCGTAGGGATCGTCTTCCTCCACCACGCTGCTGCTCTTGTTGACCCGCACCACCAGCGCCGGATCGCGCTCGGCGATCTTGTCGGCGATCACGCGCGGCACCAGCTCGGCCACGCCGTTCAGCACCACGATCACCAGCCGGCCCGCCACCAGGTGCTCGCGCACGGCGGCCGACACGAACATGCGCTCGATCTTGCTGCCGTGCGTGTAGTTGTAGGCGATGTCGCCATTGTTGCCCTTGCTCTGGCGGTTCTGCTGCACCATCTGCGCGATCTGCGCGACGATGGCTTTCTGCTGCGCCGCCGCGTCGCGCTGGGCGTTCAATTCCCGGTTGCGTTCGGCCAGCTTGCGTTGCGCCTCCTGGGCGGCAAGCTTGGCCTCGTCGACGCTTTGCGTGCCGGTGCGCCGCTCTTCCTTCTTCTGCTTGCTCTTTTCCTGGTTGGCCACCTTGACCTTGTTCTTGGCGACCAGGCCGGCTTTCAATAATTGTTCTTGTAACGAGACCATACGAGCTGCTCCATGATTAATCGGTGATGCTATTTCGGTTGGCGTACCCAGCCGCCTTGCCGCGCCGCACGTTCGCCCTCGGCGTCCAGTGCCGGACCGCTGATGCGGGCGTCGATGGCGTCGAGCACGGCGGCCGGCGTGGCGCTGCCGGCTTGCCGGTATTCGCCGGCCGCGCCCTGCGGCGCCTCGGCCATCACCGGCAGCGTCCATTGCCCGCCCTGGCGGCACGCGAGACCCGCCGCAGCCCCTATTGTAAAGCTACGGCACAGCGTACCGTCTTTCGCCGCAAAACTGACGCCGATTTTGACGCCGGCGCCGCCCGCCGCGCTGGAGGCCAGCTGGCTGGACAAGGCATCCGCCAGCGCGCCCCTGGCGACCAGCGCGCCGTCGACGGCCGCGATGGCGGACTGAGGCTGGCCTGCGGATCCGCCACCGCCCAGCAGCAGGCTGCCGGCCAGCACGCCGATCGCCAGCGACGCGGCCATGCCGCCCCACTGCGCCCATGACCAGCCGCGGGCCGGCGCAACGGCGGCCGGCGCCTGACGCGCGGCGCGCGCCGCGTCCAGGTCCGCCACCTTGGCCGGCATGGCGGCGGCCGACAGCCGGGCCGGCACCGGCTCGTCCAGCACCGGGGCAAACGCGGCAAACACGTCCGTCCGCAGCGCCTGATGCCGGGCCACTCTGGCCGCCACCTCCGGATCGCCGCGCATGGCGCTCTCCACCTCGGCGCGCGCCGCGGGTTCCAGCTCGCCGTCGGCATACGCCATCAGGGTTTCATCGGAAAAGCTCATTTCACTGTCCTCGCTTGATCGGATAATAGTTCCTGCAACGCCGCGCGGGCGCGCACCAGCCGGCTGGTCAGCGTTCCCATCGGGATCTCCAGCACCTCGGCCGCTTCCTTGTACGGCAGGCCGTCCACCAGCACCAGCGCGATCACCATCCGGTGCTCGTCCGACAGCATGCTGACGGCCTTCTCTATCGCCATGCGCTGCTGCTGCGCTTCGGCAAAACCGTCGCCGACATGCTCGCCCGCCTCTTCCGGCGCGAACAGCGTGTCGCGCCGCATGCGCGAACGCACCTCGTCGATCCAGGCGTTCTTCATGATGCGGAACATCCAGCTGTCGAGCCGGGTGCCGGGCTCCCATTGCGCACTGCGGCCCAGCCCGCGCTCGACCGCGATCTGCACCAGGTCGTCGGCATCGTCGCGGTTGTAAACAATGCTGCGGGCGAACCGGCGCAGGCGCGGCAGCAGTGCGGCAATCTCGTTGTTGATGGCGTTAGCGGTCATGGATACCAGGTAAACGACGGGGAGATGGATTTTAATCCCTGTCCCGTACGTTTACGTTTCAGAAACTCCGATTCCTTATACTATCTCATCATGCCGATCAGACCCATAACCACTGCCGTAGCCCTGGCTTGCGCACTGGCTGCTTCCAGCGCCAGCGCTCAGCTGCGCTTGCCTCAATTGCAAGTGCCGCAACTGCAGCTGCCGCAGTTGCAGGATCCCCTGGGAAGCGGCCTGGTGCGCGACAGCCGGCGCCTGCTGGACCGCACCGATACCGGCGACTTGCGCAGCCTGCGCCTGAAGCAGGTCGATGAACTGCTAAAGCGGCACCGCGATGTGCTGGAACCCGATCCGCGCGGCGAGCCCGTGGTGCGCCGCGAAATCCTGGCATGGTCGCCCAGCCCGCAAGGACTGGCGGCCATGCGCGCGGCCGGACCGGTGGCGGACGGCGGCGCCGAAGGCATGCTGGTATTGCGCCTGCCGGCCGATGCGGACATGGCCGCCACGCTGGAGCGCCTGCGCAAGGCCGATCCCGACGGCGCCTACGACTACAACCATATCTACACCGGCAGCGGCGCGGCCCAGCCAGGACCGGGGCAGCAGGCGCCCGCTCCTGCCAAGGCCGACTCGAAGGAAGGCGCGCCGCGCATCGGACTGGTCGACAGCGGCATCGAGCGCGGACACGAGGTCTTCAACGACGCCGCCATCGTGCCGTGGGGCTGCGACGACGGCCCCCATCCAAGCGCGCACGGCACGGCGGTGGCGGCGCTGATGGTCGGCCGCTCGCCGCGCTTCCACGGCGCCGCGCCGCAGGCGACGCTGTACGCGGCCGACATCTACTGCGGCAGCGACAACGGCACCGGCGGCTCGGCGGCGCGCATCGCGGCGGCGCTGAGCTGGCTGGCGCGCGAACAGGTCGCCGTGATCAATCTCAGCCTGGTCGGGCCGCCCAACCAGATCCTCGAACGGGTGGTGCGCGGCATGGTGGAGCGCGGGCACCTGCTGGTGGCAGCCGTCGGCAACGACGGGCCGGCGGCGCCGCCGCTGTACCCGGCCAGTTATCCGGGCGTGGTCGGCGTCAGCGCCGTCGACAAGCAGGGGCGGCCGCTGCCGGAGGCGGCGCGCGGTCCGCAGGTGATGTTCGCGGCGCCCGGCAGCCAGATGGTCAGCGCCGCCATCGGCACGCCGCCCTACCGCATGGTGCGCGGCACCTCGTTTGCGGCGCCGCTGGTGGCGGCCTTGCTGGCCGATGGGCTGGGCCGGCCTTCGCCGCAGGCGGCCAGGCAGGCGATTGCCAGGCTGGCCAGGACCGCCACCGGCGCGCCGGCGGGCGCCATCAGCAATGAGATCGGCTACGGCGTGCTGGGGACGGCGTTGCGCACCGATCCTTCGGCCTTCCGATAATTTTTAAAAATATTTTCATCGCGATGGATTAAACCGTCGAGCCCGCACGTTTTCCTTGTAACAGCCGCAGATTGTCTGCGGCGCTTACAAGGAGAATCATCATGAAGAACGTCACCATCGCCAAACAGTTGATCATCGCATTGTCCATCGGCATGGCTTGCTCGGCCCACGCCCAATTGCTGGGCCGCGGCGGCGCCGTCGGCGGCATGATAGGCGGCTCCGGCGGCATCGGCGGCCAGTTGAACGGCGTGACTTCCTTCGCCGGCCGCGGCGACGTGCTGGACCGTACGCGTTCGGCCACCGGCGCCATCAACACCGACGAGCTGCGCAAGCCTGCCAGCGACAAGCCGGCTGCCAGCAACGTGACGCCGACGGCGGCACCGTCGGCCAGCAACAGCGCCGCGCCGGCCAGCCCGGGCCCGCTGCAGGCGCTGACCGCCGGCGGCAACGGTAGCGGCAATGGCAATGCGCAGGGCGCGGTCGGCATCGACAGCGGCAACAGCGCCGGCCTGGCCAGCAGCCTGACGCAAGGCGCACGCGGCACCGCGCAACCGCTGCGCGACGGCGCGACGGCGCAGGCCGACAGCACCCGCAACTATGCAAAAACCAGCACGGCGACGGCAAAGACCGCCGCCAAGGGCAGCAAGCACGGGGTGGTCGATGGCCTGCGCGGCGCCGGCGACGCGGCGGCCAGCGCGCAACCGTCGGCCAACGCCAGCGGCACCGCCAATGGTTCGGCGAACGGCACGGCAAACGGCTCGACCGGCAGCGCGGCCAAGCCTTCCACCAACGGCGGCAACGCGATGTAAGCACGCAAAAAAAATCGGCTGGCGCAAGGCCAGCCGATTTTTCTGCTGCAACTACCCGATGAAGCTTAGAAGCGGTAGTTCAGCGATGCGGCGAAGGTGCGGCCCAGCTGGCTGAACTGCGAACCGTCGTAGGTCACCATCGAGTAGCGGCCGTTGAAGGTCACCAGGTTGCTCTGGATTTGCGCCGGAGTCAGCTGATAGGTTGGATCGATTGCCTTGCTGTCCAGGATGGCCTGGCCTTTCGAGTTCAGCGCATTGAAGTGCCAGCTCGGCGTGACGTTGAACATGTTGTTGACGTTGAACGACAGCGTCATGCTCGGGGTCAGGTTGTAGTTGACAGCGAAGTCGGTGACCGTCTTGGTCTTGAACGCCACTTCCAGGTTCTCATCCATGCCGGCGTTGCGGAAATGGGTAGGACCGAAGACGGTGTTGTTCAGCGACAGGTTCAGCTGCTTGTAATCCCAGTCCGCGCCGATGATGGTCTTGAACTTGGGACGCGAGGTGAACATCAGCGCCTCGGTGGTCGGGTTCAGCACCGACTGGCCGGCGGCGGCGATCAGGGCCGGGTTGTTGACGGCGCCGTCACGCTCGTTTTTCAGCGAGTAGTTGCCGGACAGGTTCAAGGTCAGCTTGCCGTCGGCCAGCGGAATGTTCTTGCGCGAGGCGACGTAGTCGATACCTTCGGTACGGCTGGTCAGCGCGTTGACGAAGAAGCTGGCCGAGACGATGCCGTATTTGTTCAGCTGCACATCCAGCGGATTGGTGGCCACGCCGGTCGGCTTGATCTCGGTGCTCAGGACGATACGGTCCTTGACCTTGATGTTGTAGTAGTCGAGCGTGATGCTGGTGTTGTTGTCCGGCTTGAAGCCCAGGCCCAGCGTGATGTTGTTCGACTTTTCAGCCTTCAGCTTGGGCACTTGCAGCGCCGCGGCGGCATCGGACACGTTGTTGACCAGGCCGGACACCTGGATCGCGCCGCCCGCCACGAAGGAGTACTGCGCCTTCTGCGTGTAGATCTGCGCCAGCGATGGCGCGCGGAAGCCGGTCGATGCCGAGCCGCGCAGCGTGAACTGCTCGTTGATCTTGTAGCGGGTCGAGGTTTTCCAGACGAAGGCGCTGCCGAAGTCGGTGTACTTCTCGTAGCGGCCGGTGGCGTCCACCAGGAAGGCCGGGGAGATGTCCCAGGTCGCGCCGGCATAGGCGCCGTAGTTCGAACGCGACGACGGGAACGAGTTCTGCGGCGAATTGCCGGCGTACGAATCGGCGCCGCTGCCGTAGTAGGACGCGAAATCGCCGGCGATGGTCTCATAGTTCTCGTGGCGCAGCTCGGTACCGGCGTAGAAGTTGACGTCCTTGGTCAGTTGCTTGGAGATGTCGCCGTTCAGCACCCAGTGGTAGAACTCGACGCCGCCCGCATCGAAGCGGGTAGGCGACGGCGTCTTGATCTTGCCGGCCAGGTAGTCGTCCTGCATGCCGCGGTTGACCGAGTTGCTCACTTCGTAGTTTTGCTTGTTGCCGCCGTAGGTCAGGCTGACATCGGCGTTCCAGTCGCCCAGCATGAACTTGGTGCCGCCGGTGGCGTTGTAGTCGTCCAGCGTGCCGACGAAGGTCGGCACATAGCCGACGTACGGCGAACCGGCCGGGTGCAGCAGGCCGTAGTCGGTCGGACGCCAGTACGGGGTACGGTAGTTGGCGAAGCTGTTGACCTTCTTGTTGATGTAGGCGGCGTTGCCGTAGAGGCTGGTGGTGTCGCTGAGGTCGTAGCGGGTGTTGACTTCGGCCTTGACCGCGCGGGTGGCCGGCGAGCCGTTGATGTTGCCGGCGTCCGGATGGGCGGTCAGGAATGGCTGCACCTGGGTGGCCAGGTCGGCGCCGAAGTCGCCGGCCTCGCCCTTGGCGTCCACTTTGCCCGGACGGTTGGACAGGTTGATCTTGGACACGTCCACCGTGTAGTTGACGAAGCCGCGGTCGCCCAGCGCCAGGCCCTGGTTCAGGCTCAGGCCGCCCATCTTGCCGTCGCTCTCGTGGGTGATACCGCCGCGCGCGGTGATCGAGCCGCCTTCGGCGTTGTCCTTCAGGATGATGTTGACCACGCCGGCGATCGCGTCGGAGCCGTACTGGGCCGATGCGCCGTCGCGCAGCACTTCGATGCGCTTGATCGCGTCGGGTGGAATCGCGGAAATGTCGGCGCCGCTTTCGCCGCGGCCTGGGGAAGTCTGGGTGTAGATCAGCGCGCTGGAGTTCTTGCGCTTGCCGTTAATCAGGATCAGCACGCGGCTCGGACCCATGTTGCGGATCTCGTAAGGATCGAGCAGCGAGGTGGCGTCGTTGACCGGGGTCTGCACGGTGTTGAACGACGGCACGCGGAACTGCAGCGCCTTGTCGAGCGTGGCCTGGCCGGTCTTGCTCAGCTCGCGCGCGCCGATGATATCGATAGGTACCGGGGTGTCGACCAGCGTGCGCTGGGCGCCGCGGCTACCGGTGGAAACAATCACGACTTTCTGGATGTCGTCAGGCGTGGCGTCCGCCGCGGCAGTGGTGGCAGCAGGCTGGGCAGCTGCGGTTTGGGCGGCGTCCTGCGCCTGGGCCAGCAGGTAAGGACTTGCAGACAACAACAAGGCTGCAAAGGGAAAGTTCTTCTTCATCATCATCTCGCTCTATCTCTTTTGTTTTATCGATGGTTTTGTGTGTCTGTGTGGCTTGGTATTGCAAGGAATGAATGTATAGACATCATTGTTGGGCGTCTATTGTTTCCAGCAAAGTCGCGAGTGAAACCAGATTCATGCTGCAAATTAACAACTACCTGTCGTGTTTAGATGTCAATCTTGCATTATTTCTGCGACTATCCTCCTGCGCTCCGCACACAACAACACGCCGAGGACCTCATGATTCGCTACGTTTTGCCCGCCATCCTCCTGGCCGCCGCCCTGCCGGCACAGGCCCAGTCTCCCGACACCACGCCGCTGATCGAGCGCGCGAAAATCTTCGGCAACCCCAGCAAGTCCGGCGGCAGGCTCAGCCCGGACGGCAAGTGGCTGTCCTGGATCGCGCCGCGCGACGGCGTGCTCAACGTCTGGGTGGCGCCGGCCAGCGATCCGTCGCAAGCCAAGCCGCTGACCGAGGAGAAATCCCGGCCGATCCGCACCAGCTTCTGGTCGCCCGATTCCAAGGTGCTGATGTTCATCCAGGACAAGGGTGGCGACGAGAATTTCCTGCTGTACGGCGTCGACGTCGCCAGCGGCAAGCAGACCAACTACACGCCGTTTGAAAAAACCCGCGTGAAGATGGTCAAGATCAGCACAAAAATCAAGGACCGCATCCTCATCGGCATCAACAACCGCGATCCGAAATGGCACGACGTCCACAGCCTGGACCTGGCCACGGGCAAGCTGACGCTGGTGCAGCAGAACGACGGCTACGGCGGTTTCCTGGCCGACGACATGCTCAACCTGCGTCTGGCCGAGAAGCCGCGCGGCGACGGCGGCAGCGCGTTTTACCGCGTGGCCGACGGCAAGGTCGAGGCCACGCCCGTCGTCGAGGTCGGCCTGGACGATTCGCAGACCACCGGCCCGCGCGGCTTCACCACCGACGGCAAGACGCTGTACTGGATCGATTCGCGCGGGCGCGACACGGCGGCGCTGATGGCGCAGGATGTGGCCAGCGGCAAGTTCACCATGGTGGCGCAGGACAAGCGCGCCGACATCACCGACGGCCTGTTCGACACCCGCACCGGCAAGGTGCAGGCCTACGAGGCCGAGTATCTGCAGCACGAATACCTGCCGCTGTCGGCCGACCTGAAAGCCGACCTGGCCTTCCTGAAGAAAAACATCAAGGGCCAGTTCTACATCGGCTCGCGCACCGACGCCGACGACAAGTGGCTGGTGTCGGTCGACCAGGTCAGCGCGCCGGCCTCGACCTGGCTGTACGAGCGCAAGTCCAAGCGCCTGACCCGGCTGTACGTCGTCCGTCCGGAGCTGGAAGGCGCGCCGCTGGCGCAGATGTATCCGCAGGAAATCAAGAGCCGCGACGGCCTGACGCTGGTGTCCTACCTGACCCTGCCGAAATCGGTCAACGCGGCCGGCACCGGCAAGCCCTCGCAACCGGTGCCGATGGTGCTGCTGGTGCACGGCGGCCCGTGGGCGCGCGACAGCTACGGCTACAACGGCTACCACCAGTGGCTGGCCAACCGCGGCTACGCGGTGCTGTCGGTGAACTACCGCGGCTCGACCGGCTTCGGCAAGGGTTTCATCTCGGCCGGCGACCTGCAATGGGGCCGCAAGATGCATGACGACCTGCTGGACGCGGTGCAATGGGCGGTCAAGAACGGCATCACCACCAGCGACAAGGTCGCCATCATGGGCGGCTCCTACGGCGGCTACGCGACGCTGGCCGGCATGGCGTTCACGCCGACCACCTTTGCCTGCGGCGTCGACATCGTCGGCCCGTCCAACCTGTTCACCCTGCTGCAGACCATCCCGCCGTACTGGGAAGCGGGCAAGCAGCAGTTCTACAAGCGCATGGGCGACCCGACCACCGACGAGGGCAAGGCGCTGCTTAAGGAACGCTCGCCGCTGAACTTCGCCGAAAACATCCAGCGTC
Source organism: Duganella hordei (assembly GCF_040369125.1). Classification (NCBI taxonomy): domain Bacteria; kingdom Pseudomonadati; phylum Pseudomonadota; class Betaproteobacteria; order Burkholderiales; family Oxalobacteraceae; genus Duganella; species Duganella hordei. Next base: position 79,817 of record NZ_BPWI01000013.1, on the reverse strand, counting down.
CGCTGCTGATCGGCCAGGGCGCCAACGATCCGCGCGTCAACGTCAAGGAGTCGGACCAGATCGTCGCGGCGATGGCGGCCAAGAACATCCCGGTCACCTACGTGCTGTTCCCGGACGAAGGCCACGGCTTCGCGCGCCCGGTCAACAACATCGCCTTCAACGCGGTGACGGAAAACTTCCTGGGCAAATGCCTGGGCGGCCGCGCCGAGCCGATCGGCGGCGCGGTCAAGGCATCGACCGCGCAGATCAAGCATGGCGCCGAGTTCGCGCCGGGCCTGCAGGAAGCGATACAGTAAGGCTCAGGCCTTGCGGCTGCGGCGCGCGGGCTTGGCGCCGGCAGCCGTGGCTGAGGCTGGAGCTGGGATGGCCGCCAGCGAGGCGCGCAGCGTCATCGTCACCGGGTAGCCGCGCGTGACGGGGCGCTGCAGGTCGTAGCAGCGGTTCAGCAGCGCATTGATGCCGTTCTGCGTCATCTCGCGCCACGGCATGTGCACCGTGGTCAGGCGCGGCGCCGAGAACTCGGCGCTGGGCGTGTCGTCGTAGCCGATCACCGACAATTCATGCGGCACGCGGATGCCGGCCTCCTGCAGATAGGACAGCGCGCCGGCCGCCATCTCGTCGTTGGCGCAAAAGATCGCCGTCACCGGCGTCTTCGATTCGATCAATTCCTTGGCCGCCGACCAGCCGCCCGCCGGCGAGAAATCGCGCTCGGTCACCCACAGTTTTTCCACCTCGACGCCGGCGCCGCGCAACTCTTCCATGAAGGCATCCACCCGCACCACGTTGTCGGGCAGGCTGGCCGGGCCGGAGACCACGGCGATCTGGCGGTGGCCGTGGTCGAGCAAGGCGCGCGCGGCCATCTTGCCGCCCAAGGTGTGGTCGACCGTGAAGCAGCGGTCGGCAATGCTGTCGAAGCTGTGGTTCAGCACCACCATGCTGGTCTGCTTGGGGTTGAGCGCGGCGATGTCCTCTTCCTGCAGCACATTGGTCATCAGGATCAGGCCGTCGCAGCCGCGCTCGATCAGGAAGTCGATGCCCTCGATCGCCTGCTGGCGCGCGCCGCCGAGCCCGGCGCCGAAGGCCACCACCATGTGCAGGCCGGCCATGCGCAGCTCGTTGTCGATGATCTGCAGGATGGGCGTGTAGAAGGTGCCGCTGAGCACGGGGATGTAGACGCCTATCATCTGGCTGGAGCCGGACAACAGGCTGCGCGCCGCGTGCGACGGGCGGAAGCCCAGCTGCTCGATGGCCGCCTTGACCCGCGCCAGCGTGGCCGGCGACACCGATCCCCTGCCGCTGACCACGCGCGAGGCGGTGCCCAGTCCTACGCCCGCGAGGCGGGCTACGTCTTTGATGGTGGCCACGATAGCGTCACTTTTTCTTTTTAACGTAGGTCATGATATTGAGGAAGGTGTCGGTCCAGTATAGCTTGCGGTTGTCCGCCAGGTACTTGACCAGCTCCTCGTGCGCGGCCGCCGACGTGGTCAGGTAGTCGCCGCCGACGCCGTGGAAGGTGAAGTTGATCATCGTGCCGCGCTCGGCCGCCTGCTTGACCAGCGCGATCAGCTCCTGCCCGCTGAGGCCGACCGGCGCCATCACCGCCACCGCGTACGGATCGAGCGCCGCCATCGACGGCACCACCGCGTCGCCGCCGCCGGCCTTGACCGCCACGAAGGCCGGCGCCACCAGCGGCAGGTAGTTGACGCCGTTCGCCATCAGTTCGCCGCACGGCGCCGTGTAGGTGCGCTCGCGCTTGCCGTCGATGGCGAACAGCATGGTGTTGGCGGTCAGGATCTGGTCCTTCATCTGCTCGGCGCAGGTGGTGTCCAGGTCGCGGTGCTTCTGCACCCATTCGTGGCCGGGCGCCGACAGCGAGCACTGGTGGAACATGCTGTGGTTGCCCAACTCATGCCCGTGCCTGGCCGCCGCGCGCCAGGCCGCCATGCGTTGGTCGACGGCGGGATTGGACAGCTGCAGATAGAACGTGGCCTTCAGGCCGTACTTGTCCAGCGTCGGTATCGCGTGGTCCAGCTGGGAGTCGAGGGCGTCGTCATAGGCCAGGCTGACGGCCGCCCTGGCGCCGTGCGGCCACGGATAGGCATCGGCGTGGGCGTCGGCGGCCGGCGCCGCGTTTTGCGCCAGCAAAAAAGCCGCGGCCAGTGCGATCGAGCGTGTGATGTGCATGAAAAGTGTCTCTTTTTGGAAACGTTCCCACATGGTGCACGGGTTGATTTCCCCTGTCAACGAAAAACCGCTGCGCTTGCGCTGTGGTTTATGTGGCATTGCAAATTGACTTTGAAATTCGTTCGGTGCTATATTTGCCACACCAAATGGAAACCTTTCCAAAAACCAGGGGGCACAGAGAATGATGAGACAGGCGGCGTTGATGACGGCGGTGGTATTGCTCTGCGCATGCGGCGGCGGCGGCTCGTCCGCGACCGCGCAGGTCGCCGTCGCGCCGGCCACGCCCTCCTCCGCCCTGCCCGCCGGCGGCAGGCCGGCCGGCTGGAACCTGGCCTGGTCCGACGAGTTCGACGTCGACGGCCTGCCCGACGCCGCCAAATGGGACTACGACACCGCCAACAACAAGGCCGGCTGGTTCAACCACGAACTGCAGTACTACGCGCGCGGCCGGCTGGAAAACAGCCGCGTCAGCGGCGGCAAGCTGATCATCGCCGCGCGCAAGGAAGCGCTGGCCACGATGGCCGACTACGGCGGCCAGCAATACACGTCGGCGCGCCTGGTCACGCGCGGCAAGGCCAGCTGGACCTACGCCTTCATCGAGGTGCGCGCCAAGCTGCCGTGCGGCCTGGGCACCTGGCCGGCGATCTGGATGCTGGGCACCAAGGGCGGCTGGCCGGTCGACGGCGAGATCGACATCATGGAGCACGTGGGCCACAAGCCGGCCGAGATCCTCGGCAGCATCTACACCGGCGCGCAAAACTGGCCGAAGGGCACGCCCAACACCGCCGCCACCACGGTGGCCGACGCCTGCGGCGCCTTCCACAACTACCAGCTGACGTGGAGCGCGGAGCGCGTGGTGGTCGGCGTGGACGACAGGAACTACATTCAGTTGCTCAATCCAAAAGATGGCGACTATCAGAAATGGCCGTTCAGCAGCCCGCAGTATTTGCTGCTGAACCTGGCCATCGGCGGCGACCTGGGGGGCGTGGTCGACGACGCCGGTTTGCCGCAGCAAATGGAAGTGGAGTACGTCAGGGTTTACCAGCCTTGAGCGATTTTTTTACAACACCAGCAGCACGGTTTTACCCGATGGCATGGCCGTATCACACCAGACCAGCGGACTTCGATTGACAATTTTGGGGCTCAATCTTAATATTCGACAAATCATCATGGAAACGTTTCCATAGCGATCTCGGTAGTGGCAAGCGAGCTGTTCATAAAAACACAGGAGATAACATGCATTATCCAAAGACACGACAGAAATTAATGAGCCTGGCCGTCGCCAGCGCCTGCGCCGCGGCCGCCCCGGCCATGGCGCAGGAAGCGCCGGTCAAGGCGGCCGACGCGGCGCCGGAAGTCCAGAGCGTGGTAGTGACCGGCCTGCGCGCCAGTCTGTTCTCGTCGATGAACCTGAAGCGCAATTCCGACGGTATCGTCGACGGGATCGTGGCCGAGGACATCGGCAAGTTCCCCGACACCAACCTGGCCGAATCGCTGCAGCGCATCTCCGGTGTGTCGATCGACCGCTCCATCGGCGAAGGCTCGAAGATCACCGTGCGCGGCGTCGGTCCCGACTTCAACCTGGTGCTGCTGAACGGCCGCCAGATGCCGACCTCCAACCTGGGCGACCTGAACGGCCGCGCCTTCGACTTCGCCAACCTGGCGTCGGAAGCGATCTCGCAGCTGCAGGTCTACAAGACCAGCCGCGCCGAAGCGCCGACCGGCGGCATCGGCGCCACCGTCAACGTGATGACGGCGCGTCCGTTCGACCGTCCCGGCATGCACGCGAGCATAGGCGCCAAGGGCGTGTACGACACCTCGAACGACAACCTGCCGCACGACGTCCAGGCCAGCAGCTCGGCCTCGCCGGAACTGTCGGGCATCTACTCGAACACCTTCGCCGACAACAAGTTCGGCGTGTCGATCTCGGGCAGCTACCAGGAACGCAACCTGGGCTACAACACCGCGTCCGTGGGCAACGGCTGGCGCGGCCCGTTCCGCGGCGATGAAAACAACTGGGGCACGATACCCCAGCCGGGCAGCGCGGGCGCGGCCAACATCACCAACCGCCCCGGCCCGACCGACATCTACTCGGTGCCGCAAAACCTGAACTACAACTTCAACGGCGTCAAGCGCCAGCGCACCAACGCCCAGCTGACCTTGCAGTACAAGCCGGTCGACACGCTGGTCACCACGCTGGACTACACCTATTCCGAGAACAAGATCCAGACCAAGCGCAACGACGTGTCGGCCTGGTTCAACTTCGGCGATTCGAAGAGCTCGTGGACCAAGGGTCCCGTGTCCAGCCCGCTGGTGTACACCGAGCTTATCCCTGGCGGCAACAGCGACATCGCCATGGGCGCGGCCGACTTCGCCACCAAGACGCAGAACAAGTCGCTCGGCTTCAACGCCGTGTGGAAGCCGACCAAGGACCTGCGCTTCGAGCTCGACACCCACCACTCGACCGCCGAATCGATGGCCGACAGCCCCTTCGGCTCGAGCAACACCCTCGGCACCGCCAGCTTCAGCCGCGGCGACACGACGGCCGACTTCACCCACGACTTCCCGGTGCTGAGCATCGTCGGCGCCGACTTCACCAAGGCCGGCCAGCAGGTGACCGGTTCGGTGTTTACCAACGGCTACATGAAGGGCCAGGTCGACCAGACCCAGGTCAAGGGCGCGTGGAAGGTGCTGGAGGACTCCGAACTGAAGTTCGGCGCCACCGCGACCAAGGTCGACAACCGCTCGGCGTTCTCGAACCAGCAGCGCGACACCTGGGGCGGCGCCACCAAGCCGTCGGACTACCCAAGCAGCGTCTGGCATCCGGAGACCGTGCGCCAGTACTTCGACAAGATCGACGGCAGCAACAGCCCTAACCTGTTCAACCAGTTCTACACCTTCAACTTCGCCCAGGTGCGCCAGCTGGCGGCCACCGCGTCCGGCCTGCCGGCGCTGTACCTGCCGAAGACCACCTTCGACAACGATGCCCGCACCGAAGAGAAATCCAAGGCCGCGTTCATCCAGTTCAACACCGACTGGGACACCAAGTTCCCAATCCGCACCGCGATCGGCGGCCGCTACGAAACCACCGACGTGGTCTCGACCGCGCTGGTGCCGGCCGCCGTCGACATCCGCTGGGTGTCGCAGAACGAGTTGCCGATCACCTTCGGCGATCCGACCTTCACCACGCTGACCGGCAAGTACCACCACTTCCTGCCGAGCTTTGACTCCGACATCGAGCTGAGCCAGGAGCAAAAGCTGCGCTTCAGCTACGGCGAAACCATCGGCCGTCCGCGCTACGACCAGATCCAGGGCGGCACCACGCTCAACTCGCTGGTGCGCACCAACGGCGGCACCGGCAACCAGGGCAACCCGGCGCTGAAACCGGTCAAGTCGAAGAACATCGACCTGTCCTACGAGTGGTACTACGGCAAGCAGAACTTCTTCTCGGTCGGCTACTTCAAGAAGAACCTGGAGAACTACGCCGGCCAGTCGATGATCAACGCGACGCCGTTCAACCTGCACACGCCGGTCGGCGGCACGTTCTGGAACGAGGCGCTGGCCAAAGGCTGCGGCAACGCGGACACCACCTGCATCCGCAACTACATCTTCCGCAACCACAACGGCGCGCCGGGCGTGACGCGCGGCGCGGACGATCCGTCGGGCAACGCCACCGGCACCATCGTCGGCCAGCCAGGCGATCCGGTGGCCAACTTCCAGATCACCTCCTTCTCCAACCAGAAGAAGGCCAGCCTGAACGGCGTCGAGCTGAACCTGCAGCACATGTTCGGCAACAGCGGCTTCGGCGTGTCGACCAACTACACCTACGTGCACTCGGGCCTGAAGTATGACAACGCCAAGATCGGCGAGCAGTTCGCGCTGGTCGGCCTGTCGAACTCGTCCAACGTGGTCGGCATCTACGAAGACAAGAAGTGGACGGCGCGCCTGGCCTACAACTGGCGCGGCGAGTTCCTGTCGTCGACCTTCGACGGCGCCGGCCCCAACCCGCAGTATGTCGAGGCGTACGGGCAGGTCGACGTCAGCGTGGGCTACAACTACAACGACAAGCTGAGCTTCCAGCTCGAGGGCATCAACGTGGGCAACTCGATCACCCGCGTCCATGGCCGTACCCAGCAGTCGGTGGACTCGGTCACGCAGGCTGGTCCGCGCTACATGATCGGCGCCCGCTACAAGTTCTGATCCGCGTCCGTCGCAACCAAAAGACCGCTGCCCGTCAGCGGTCTTTTCAGTTAGACTTCAGGCAATCTCATCACCAACTCAGATAACAATATGGTCCGACGCATCGTGATTGTGGGGGGCGGGTCGGCCGGCTGGCTGACGGCCGGCCTGATCGCGGCCGAGCACCAGGGTTCCGCGCTGCAGGTCACCCTGATCGAATCGCCCGACATACCGCCCATCGGCGTGGGCGAAGGCACCTGGCCCAGCATGCGCGACACGCTGCGCCGCATCGGCGTGTCCGAATCGGACTTCTTCCGCGAGTGCGACGCCTCGTTCAAGCAGGGCTCGCGCTTCAACCGCTGGGTCGACGGAGCGGACCACGACTACTATTTCCACCCCTTCGTGTTGCCGCAGGGCTATGGCGAAGTCAACCTGCCCGAACAGTGGCAGGCGCAGCATCCGCAGGTCCCGTTTGCCGACCTGGTCAGCTTCCAGCCGCACCTGTGCGTCAACGGCCGCGCGCCCAAGCAGGTGGTGACGCCGGAATTCTCGTCGGTGGCCAACTACGGCTACCACCTCGACGCCGGCAAGTTCGGCCTGTTCCTGCGCAAGCACTGCCTGGAAAAGCTGGGCGTGGTGTTCGTGGCGGACAACGTCACCGGCGTCAATGCGCACGACAACGGCGACATCGCCTCGCTGCGGACGGCGGCCCACGGCGCGCTCGAAGGCGACCTGTTCATCGACTGCACCGGCATGCAGTCGCTGCTGCTGGGCCAGCACTACCAGGTGCCGCTGATCTCGCAGCGGCATGTGCTGTACAACGACTCGGCGCTGGCGGTGCAAATCCCCTACCCCGGCGACGACACCCCGATCGCGTCGCAGACCTCGTCGACCGCGCAGAGCGCAGGCTGGATCTGGGACATCGGCCTGCCGACCCGGCGCGGCACCGGCCACGTGTATTCGAGCGCCCACATCAGCGACGACCAGGCCGAGGCCGAGCTGCGCCGCTACATCGTCGACACCGGCGGCCCGGCCGACATCCCGCAGCCGCGCAAGCTCAGCTTCAATCCCGGCTACCGCGCCGAGTTCTGGCACCGCAACTGCGTGGCCATCGGCCTGTCGGCCGGCTTCATCGAGCCGCTGGAGGCGTCGGCGCTGGCACTGGTGGAAATGTCGGCCGCCATGGTCAGCGACGACCTGCCGGCCACGCGCGAGGCGATGGCCATCGTGGCCAGGCGCTTCAACGAAGCCTTCACCTACCGCTGGGAACGGGTGATCGACTTCCTCAAGCTGCATTACGTGCTGAGCCGGCGCCGCGACAGCGCCTACTGGCGCGACAACACCGAGACGGTGCCCGAGCGCCTGGCCGAGCTGCTGACCCTGTGGCGCCACCGCGCGCCGTCGCGCAGCGACTTCTACCGCATCGAGGAGGTGTTCCCGTCGGCCAGCTACCAGTACGTGTTGTACGGCATGGGCTTCCGCAGCGAATTCGGCGCCGCGAAACCGGGCCAGGCGGCGATGGCGGACAGCTATTTCCGGGAAGCTGCTACATTAACGCATAAAATGATGGGTGCGCTACCATCGAACCGCGCGCTGATCGACCATATCAAGCGTCACGGCTTGCAAAAAATATAACCAGAGACATAGAGAGACAGTATGACCAACACCGTTTTGCTGAACAATATCGACCACCAGAATCTGCGCGTCATCACCAAGCGCGGCGCCGAGTACGGCGACAGCCTGATGTCGTCCGTCACCTTCCCGTCGGAATTCCGCGACGTACAGGCCTGCTACCCCATCGTCTTCCGCAAGACCGCCGACGGCCTCGGCTTCGAGCCGATCGCGCTGTTCGGCTTCCAGGAGGGGGAAAACCTGTTCCTCCACGGCGACCGCTGGGACGCGCCCTACCTGCCGATGCTGGTCGAGCGCCAGCCCTTCCTGATCGGCGTCGGCGGCGAGGAGCTGATGGTGCACATCGACCTCGACAACCCACGCGTCAGCCAGGACGAGGGCCGCGAAGTGTTCAAGCCGCACGGCGGCAACACCGATTTCCTGGAAAACATCAACTCGATGCTGTTCGCCATCCACCAGGGCCTGCAGGGCACGCCGCTGCTGCTGGCCGCGCTGCTCGAGCACGAGCTGCTGGAAAGCTTCGTCCTCGACATCGAGCTCAACGACGGCTCGCAGAACCGCCTGGTCGGCTTCTACACCATCAACGAGGACAAGCTGGCGGCGCTGGGCGGCGACGCCATCGCCAGCCTGCACCAGGCCGGCCTGCTGCAGGCGATCTACCTGGTGATCGCCTCGCTGTCGAATTTCCGCGCCCTCATCGACCGCAAGAACGCCGCCCATGCCTGATGTGATGTCCAACGTGAGGCCGAGCGCCATCCGCGAGGTCCACGGCCTGGGCGCCAACGACCTGAGCGACGAGATCCTGACCGCGACCCAGCCGCTGGTGCTGCGCGGCCTGGCCGCCGGCTGGCCGATGGTGCGCGCCGCGCTGGCCTCCGACCGCGAGGGCGACGCCTACCTGCGCAGCCACTACCGCGACGCCACCGTGGGCGCCATGCTGGGCGCGCCGGAAGCGGGCGGCCGCTTCTTCTACAACGACGACCTGAGCGGCTTCAACTTCCAGCCCGTGTACGCCAAGCTGAACGGCGTGCTGGACGAGATCGAGGCCAAGGCGGCGATGGCCACGCCGCCCACCGTGTATGTCGGCTCGACCTCGATCGACACCTGCCTGCCGGGCTTCCGCGAGCACAACGACCTCAACCTCGGCGGGCGCGACGCGCTGGCCAGCATCTGGATCGGCAACCGCACCCGCATCGCCGCCCACTACGACCTGCCGGACAATATCGCCGTGGTGGCGGCCGGCCACCGCCGCTTCACGCTGTTCCCACCCGAACAGCTGAAGAACCTGTACATCGGCCCGCTGGACTTCACCCCGGCCGGCCAGGCCATCAGCCTGGTGGACATGGTCGCCCCCGACTTCGGCAAACATCCCCGATACGCGGAGGCGCTGCGCCACGCGCAGAGCGCCGAGCTCGGGCCGGGCGACGCCATCTTCATCCCCAGCATGTGGTGGCACCACATCGAGGCGCTCGATGCGTTCAACGTGCTGGTCAACTACTGGTGGCGCCAGTCGCCCGACTACATGGACACGCCGACCAACGCGCTGATGATGGCCTTCCTGACCATGCGCGACCTGCCGGCCGCACAGCGCAAGGCGTGGCAGGAGATTTTCCGCCATTACATCTTCGAAGCCGACGACGACACGGCGGCCCATATCCCGCCGGCCGCGCGCAGCGTGCTGTCGCCGCTGAGCGCGGACGGCGCGCGCGGCCTGCGCGCCCAGCTGCTGAAAAAAATGAACCGCTAATCAAGGAACCAATCCATGCGTGACCCGAACAATCGCCAACCCGTGCGCCGCGTCGTCATCTGCGGCGGCGGCACCGCCGGCTGGATGGCCGCCGCCGGCATCTCCAAGGTGCTGGGCAAGCTGCTCGACATCAAACTGATCGAATCCGACGAGATCGGCACGGTCGGCGTCGGCGAGGCCACCATCCCGACCTTGATGAACTTCCACAACCTGCTTGAACTCAACGAGCAGGAATTCATGGCCGAGACCCAGGCCACCTTCAAGCTGGGCATCGGCTTCGAAAGCTGGCGCGACGTCAAGCAGGACTATATCCACTCCTTCGGCACCACCGGCACCGACCACTGGACGGCCGGCTTCCAGCATTTCTGGCACAAGGGCGTCGAGCGCGGCCTGGCCGGCGACTACGGCGACTACTGCCTGGAGCTGAAGGCCTCGCTGGAAAGCCGCTTTGCCCACCTGCCCAACCAGGGCATGAACTACGCCTACCACCTCGATGCCGGCCGCTACGCCAAATACCTGCGCCGCTTCAGCGAACCGAAGGGCGTGCAGCGCATCGAAGGCAAGATCGTGCGCTACACCAAGCACGCGGACAGCGGCGACGTGCGCTCGGTGGTGCTGGAATCGGGCCAGGAAATCGAAGGCGACCTGTTCATCGACTGCACCGGCTTCCGCGGCATGCTGATCGGCGAGGCCATGGAAGAGCCGCTGGAGGACTGGTCGCGCTGGCTGTTCTGCGACCGCGCCATCGCCGTGCAGACCGAGTCGGTGGGCGACGCCATACCGCTGACGCGCTCGATGGCGCACCAGGCCGGCTGGCAGTGGCGCATTCCGCTGCAACACCGCGTGGGCAACGGCATCGTGTATTCCAGCCGCTACCTCGACGACGAGACGGCCATGAAGCAGTTGCTGGGCAACGTGGCCGGCAAGACCCTGATCACGCCGCGCGTGATCAAGTTCAAGCCCTGCCAGCGCCGCCAGACGTGGAAGGGCAACGTGGTGGCCGTCGGCCTGGCCAGCGGCTTCCTGGAGCCGATCGAGTCGACCAGCATCCACCTGATCCAGCGCGCCGTGATCCGGCTGATGCAGACCTTCCCGGCCGACGGCATCAGCCAGCACGACATCGACGAGTTCAACAACCAGTGCAACAGCGAGATCGACCACATCCGCGACTTCATCATCCTGCACTACCACGTCAACAACCGCACCGACTCGCAGTTCTGGATCGACGCGCGCGAGATGAGCATCCCGGCCTCGCTGCAGCACCGCATCGACCTGTTCCGCGAGACGGGCCGCGTGTTCCGCATCTCGAACGAGCTGTTCGCGGAGAACTCGTGGATCCAGGTGATGCTGGGCCAAGGCATCATGCCGCGCACCCACCACCAGACCGCCGACCTGATGAGCGACCAGGAGCTCAAGGGCTTCCTCGGCAGCATCAAGTCCGCCGTCGACCGCACGGTGGTGCAGCTGCCGACGCACGAAGCCTACGTGCAGCGCTATTGCGGCCGCTCTGAAGGCAAGGCCGCCTGACCGCTCGCAACACCAGCGGCAAGCGCAAAACGCCACCTCCGGGTGGCGTTTTTTTTGCCTGTGCACGCCACGCAACACCCGATTGAAATATTTGTCTTTGCGCTATTTTTTAAGTAGTAATATTACAAACCCATCCATCCCGCAGAGGATAGGAGGTTAATACCTATAAAACACAGGAGACGAGCATGGAATTGCGCTGTAGTTTAGTTTCACATCTGAAAGTCATGGCTGCCGCCGGCATGCTGGCGGCCCTTGCCGCCTGCGGCGGCGGCGACACCCAGGGCGGCGCCGCGGCACCGGCCGCCAAGCTGCTCGGCGGCCGCGTCGTCATGGCCGCGGCCACCCCGGTCGCCGCCGGCAGCATCCGCATGCACTACCACCGCGCCCAGAACGACGCCAGCCAGTGGGGCGTCTATTCGTGGGACGGCCCGCTCAATCCGAGCCCGGCCTGGATCAGCGGCCGCTTCATGATGACCCAGAGCGACGACTTCGGCGGCTACGTCGACATCCCCGTCGACACGGGCAAGTCGGCGATCTGGTTCCTGGTCACCGACGGCAGCGGCAACAAGAATTGCGGCAACGACCAGTCGGCCGGCTTCAACGCCAACATCGGCAGCGCCGGCCAGGAAGTGTGGATGCTGGAAGCGGACTGCACCGTCTACAGCACGCAGCCGGCCCTCACCTTCGGCAACCTGAACAACGCCAGCGCGCACTGGCTGGCCGCCGACACGCTGGCCTGGCCGGGCGTGCCCGCCGGCGGCGCCAGCTACAAGCTGTACTACGCGGCCAACGGCGGCCTCGGCTCCGGCGTGGCCGGCGTCAGCGGCGCCGACGGCAGCATCGCGCTGACCGCCGCCGCCCTGCCGGCCGCGCTGCGGCAAAAGTATCCGCACCTGGCCGGCGCCACCGCGCTGACCATGTCCGCCGCGGACGCGGCCGGCATCGCGGCCAAGGCCAGCGGCCAGTTCGCCGTGGCCCAGTTCGACGCCGCCGGCAAGCTGCTGCAGGTGACGTCGCTGCAGATGAGCGGCATGCTCGACAGCGTGTTTGCCGGCGCCGCCGCCAACGCCACGCTGGGCGTCAGCTTCGAGCGCAACGGCGCGCCGACCTTCCGCGTGTGGGCGCCCACCGCCAAGTCGGTCAGCCTCAACCTGTATCCGGACGCCACCAGCGCCAGCACCGTCACCCGCGCGATGACCAGGAACGCCGCCAGCGGCGTGTGGAGCTACACCGCGCCGGACGCGAGCTGGGTCAACCGCTACTACTACACCTACAACGTGCAGGTGCTGTCGCGCTGGGCCGGCAACACGCTGGTGAGCAACACGGTGACCGATCCCTATTCGCTGAGCCTGAACGCCAACAGCCAGCGCAGCTTCGTCGCCAACCTCGACAGCCGCGCGCTGAAGCCGGACGGCTGGGACCACCATTCGGTGCCGCGCCTCGACAGCCCGACCGACATCGCCCTGTACGAACTGCACATCCGCGATTTCAGCGTCGGCGACGCCACCGTGCCGGCCGCGCACCGCGGCAAATACCTGGCCTTCACCGACGAGCGCTCGAACGGCATGCGCCACCTGCGCGCCATGCAGCAGTCCGGCCTGACCCACGTCCACCTGCTGCCGACCTTCGACATCGCCAGCGTCAACGAGGCCGGCTGCACCACGCCGGTGATCCCGAACGCCGCCGCCAACGCGCCCGACCAGCAGGCGGCGGTGGAAGCGGCGCGCGGCACCGACTGCTTCAACTGGGGCTACGATCCGGTGCACTACACGGCGCCGGAAGGCAGCTACTCGTCCAACGCCAACGACGGCGCGGTGCGCGTGCGCGAGTTCCGCGCCATGGTGCAGGGCCTGCATGAACAAGGCCTGCGCGTGACGATGGACGTGGTCTACAACCACACCAGCGCCTCGCAGCAGGGACCGCTGTCGGTGCTGGACAAGATCGTGCCGACCTACTACTACCGCCTCAACGCGGGCGGCGGCATCACCAACGACAGCTGCTGCGCCGACACCGCGGCGGAGAACGCCATGATGGCCAAGCTGATGATCGATTCCGTCAGCACCTGGGCGCGCGACTACCAGGTCGACAGCTTCCGCTTCGACATCATGGGCTTCACGCCGCTGGCGGTGATGAAGCAGCTGCAGGCTGCCGTCAACAAGGCGGCCGGCCGCGACATCTACCTGTACGGCGAAGCGTGGAACTTCGGCGCCGTCGGCAACGACACCCGCTTCGTGCAGGCGCGCCAGGCCAATATGTACGGCAGCGGCATCGGCTCCTTCAACGACCGCCTGCGCGACACCATCCGCGGCGGCGGCTGCTGCGACAGCGGCGCCAGCCTGATCAGCCAGCAGGGCTTCATCAACGGCGTGTTCTACGATCCGAACGCGCAATCGACGCAGACGAAGGACGACCTGCTGCGCCTGGGCGACCTGGTCAAGGTGGGGCTGTCCGGCACCCTGCGCGACTACAGCTTCACCGACCGCACCGGCACCTTGCGCAAGAACTCGGAGATCGATTACTTTGGCCAGCAGGCCGGCTTCACCGCCCAGCCTTCGGAGACCATCAACTACATCGAGGCGCACGACAACCAGACCTTGTTCGACCTGAACGCCTACAAGCTGCCGCAAGCGACCAGCCTGGCCGACCGCGTGCGCGTGCAGAACCTGGGCGCGGCGATCAACGTGCTGGCGCAGGGGATACCGTTCATCCACGCCGGCCAGGAAATCCTGCGCTCGAAGTCGATGGACCGCGACAGCTACGACGCCGGCGACTGGTTCAACAAGCTCGATTACAGCTACCAGTCGAACAATTTCGGCGTCGGCCTGCCGCTGGCGGCGGTCAACCAGGACAACTGGCCGCTGATGTCGCCGATTTTGGCCAACGCGCTGATCAAGCCGGACAGCGCCGCCATCGTCAGCGCGCGCGACACCATGAACGACCTGCTGGCGATCCGCCAGGACAGCTCGCTGTTCCGCCTGCGCACGGCGAAGGACGTGTCGGATCGGCTGCGCTTCCACAACACCGGGCCGCAGCAGGTGCCTGGCCTGATCGTCATGAGCATCGACGGCCAGCATCCGCAGCGCTACGCCGGCGCGAAGTACAAGTCGGTGGTCGCGCTGTTCAACGTCGACAAGGTGGCCAAGACGATCGCCGTGCCTGAACTGGCGGGCCGCAAGCTGAGGGTGCACAAGGTGCAGCGCAAGTCCGGCAGCGACACGCTGGCCCGCACCGCCACCTACGCCAGCGCCACCGGCAGCTTCACGATCCCGCCGCGCAGCACCGTGGTATTCGTTGAAAAAGGCTCGCACGAAAACGAGGACGACTAAAACACCCCCCCTTGCGTGCAGGATACGCATAGGGGGTAGTCGCTACAAGTGCGTGTGGTAAACGGCCTCCATCCGCCCCTCTTTTCTTCTCATTTCCCTTATTTCTCCTCTCTTTTTGAACTTCCTCCAAAATTGGAGGTCTAAAGAGAGGACGAGAGAAGAAAAGAGAGGAGAAACGCGTATGTTTACCACACTGAGTGTGCAGCTTCCTACCGATACCCTGCTCCGCCTCGTCGAGCGCCTGAAGAATCGCGGCGGATCGCAGGACCTGTCGGAAGCGATTACCGGTGCCGTCGAATCCTGGCTCGATGGATGCAGCGACAGCAGCCATGCGCAGGACGGCTTCGGCGCGAGGGGCTATCAATGGAAGTCGCTGTTTCTTCCCGAGGGCACCATCTTGCGGTCTTGGAGCTACGGCGAGCATAACTATGCCCGCGTGGAAGGCGACGAGATCATCCATGAGGGCAAAGCCGTGTCGCCAAACCGGTTCGCGCGTTCGTTCGCGCGCACCACGCGCAACGCCTGGTTTGATCTATCGGTTCGTCGCCCCGGCGAAAAGCACTTCAAGATGGCATCGCTGCTGCGAAAGGAGCTGGCTGCGCAGGCGCGCGGCGCGCCTCCGGTCATAGCTCCTGTTGCCGCGATAGCGGAAGCACCGCACGCCGACACCGCACCATCTGCGCGGCCGGCGAAGCCAGATTTCGATCCGGGATGGGATCTCCCCGAGCGGCGAAGATTCCGTTACCGCGCCGAAGACATCGCATTCTGATTTTCGATACCTCGCCGTAACTTGCCGGCCCTTGATAAAGAATGGCCGGCCGTTGCCAAGTCAGTTATAGTAATCATGTGGCAAGCAGCCATGCCGCGCCTACCGTCATTCGACTTCCGAGGAATTGAAAATGAAAAAACTGTTCGTTGCCAGTCTGATCCTGTCCCTGAGTGGCGCCGTGTTTGCCGCCGAGCCGACCGCCCAGCAGAGCAAGATGAAAACCTGTAATGCCGACGCCACCGGCAAGAAAGGCGATGAGCGCAAAGCCTTCATGAAGGAATGCCTGAGCGCCAAGGCCGAAGCACCGGCGCCGAAGGTGACCCAGCAGGAGAAGATGAAAAAATGTAATGCCGACGCCACCGGCAAAAAAGGCGATGAGCGCAAGGCCTTCATGAAGGAATGCCTGAGCAACAAATAAGCACCAGCCGCCGCCACCAACGCCATCCCTGTGATGGCGTTTTTTATTGGCGTCGAGTATTTCCCATGGCACATTAATTGCTTTAAATATATTCTTTGTGATTAACTCAAGGTGATGACCCCTAACCAAGAAGCCAGCTCGGACGTCTTCCTACCCCATATGTCCGATGTTGCCCGTTGCGAGCTGTCGCTGCGGGAATTGAATCAGATGTGGAGACTTATCGAGTCCTCCGCGAAGATGAACTGCCCCGCCGAAGCCCGCCTGCTGCTGCCGGCCATGGTGGCCACCCGCACCGGATTCGCGCACCTGGAACGTGCACTGGTGGCCAATCTGGTGCAGGAAAAGGTGCGCCACGTGCTGGCCAACCTGGGCACCCAGGCGCGCTACGCGATCGACATCCTGGTGCGCAACCTGTACGAGCGCACCGCCGATGTCGGCTTTCTCGCCACCGACGTCGACCTGTGCCGCTTTGTCGCCGGCCTCGATGGCGACCAGGCCCAGGCCAGCCAACGCCTGTCCAGCTATCGCGACAAGTACACCGTCTACGACCAGATCCTGCTGCTGGACCTGGAAGGCCGCGTGCTGGTGCAGGCCGATCCCGCGATTCCGGTCGCTCGCAGCCACGATCCTCTGCTGGCGCAGACGCTGGAGGCGCCCGGCTACGTCGAAACCTTCCGCGCCACCGATCTGCGTCCCGGCAAGCCGCGCGCGCTGGTGTATTCGCACCGCATGCTGCGCCCGGAGACCGGCGAGCCTGCCGGCGTGCTGTGCCTGTGCTTCAATTTCGAGCAGGAGATGGAGGCCATCTTCGACGCCTACCGCGATCCCTCGCAGCGCGCCAACATGCTGCTGCTCGACGCGCAGGACCGCGTCATCGCCAGCGCCGATCCCCTGTGGATACCGGCCGGCGTCAAGGTCCCGACCAATGAGCAAGGCGCGCCGCAGCCGCTGATGTTCGGCGGCCGCGAATACCTGGTGCGCACCTTCGGCTCCGCCGGCTACCAGGGCTATCCCGGCCCGGCCGGCTGGAAAGGCCAGCTGATGATACCGCTGGAGCTGGCGTTCCACAGCCACGGCGGCAACGCGCTGGCCGGCGTGCCGCCGCAGCTGATCCAGGGCCTGCTGTCGCATGCCGAGAGTTTCAGCCCCACGCTGCACGAGTTGATGAGCGCCGTCACGCGTACCACCCGCACCATCGAGCGCATCGTCTGGAACGGCAAGGTCACCAGCGCCGCCAGCGGCGGCGATGGCGGCGGCGCCGGCAAACTCAATACGGTGCTGGACCAGATCACCGAAACCGGCGAACGCAGCGACGAGCTGTTCTCGCATTCGATCCAGGACCTGTACCAGACCGTGCTCTCCGCCAGCCTGAGCGAGGCGGAACTGACCTCGCAGCTGCTGGTCGACATGCTGGACCGTAACTTGTACGAGCGCGCCAATGACTGCCGCTGGTGGGCCTTGACGGCGCAGCTGCGGCGCGGCCTGGCGCAGCCGTCGGCGGCGCAGACCGCCGCCATGGGCCAGGTGCTGGCCTACATCAACAGCCTGTACACCGTGTATGCGCGGCTGTTCGTCTACGACCGCAACGGCCGCATCGTCGCCAGCACCGGCAGCCAGGACGCCATTGGCACCGTCATCGACGGCGCCACGCTGGGCCGCGTGTGCGCGCTGCGCGGCGAACTGGATCACTATCCGCAGCCGTTCGCGCCGTCGGCGCTGTATGGCGGCGAACCGGCCTTCGTCTACCACGCGGCGATCCGCCATCCGGACCAGCCGGCGACAGTGGTCGGCGGCATCGGCGTCGTGTTCGACACCGGGCCGGAGCTGCACAATATGTTGCTCAGCGGCGTGGCGGCGCGCGCCAACATGCAAGCCTTCTTCGTCACGCCCGGCGGCCGCGTGCTGGCCGGCAGCGACCCGGCCTGCGCGCCGGGCAGCCAGCTCGATCTCGATCCGTCGCTGTTGGCGGCGGCCGACGCCAACGCCGGCGCCAGCGTCTCGCGCATCATGGCGCACAACGGCCAGTACGTGATCGCCGCCTGCACCCGGGCGGCGGGCTACCGCGAATTCCGCGCCGCCGACGGCGTCGAGGAACCGGTGCTGGCGGTGCTGCTGGAATCGTTCGGCCCGGTGCGCGACGGCCAGCAGGCCGCGCCCGCGGCGCGCATCGAGCGCCGCGGCGACACCGGCCCGGACTTCGCCATCTTCTATGCCGGCGGCACGCTGATGGCGCTGGCGGCCGCGCGGATACAGGAGGCGGTGCCGTTCGCCAGGGTGCAGCGGACCAGCAGCGGCGGCCATCCGGCCCGCGTCGGCATGCTCGATGTGCCGCTGGCCGGCGGCGAAAAGCACTTTGTCTGGGTGTTCGACCTGGCGCTGCTGGTCAGCGGCCGGCCCGGCGCCGTCACCGGCGACAGCCAGGTGATGCTGGTGCGCCTGGGTGGCAGCACCATCGGCCTGATGGTCGACGATCTGCATTCGGTGCAGCGCTTCGACGAAACAGACATGACCGGATCGCCGCTGGGCTCGGGCGACGCCGCGCTGGCGCCGCGCCTGATCAAGGCCAACCAGGGCGACCTGCTGATACAGGAGATCGATATCGAGCGGCTGTTCGCGCGCCTGCGGACAGGCGCGCAGGCCGGCTAGCTAGGCGGCGGCGCCGGCGGCGTGGCGCTGCTGGCGCTGCTGACGGCGGTACAGCAGCAGCGTGGCGCACAGGCCGCAGACGGCGGCAAACGTCAGCCACCAGCCGGGCGCGCTCTTGTCGCCGGTATATTCGATCAGGCCGGTGGCGATGGCCGGCGTGAAGCCGCCGAACACCGCCGTCGCCAGGCTGTAGGCCAGCGAGAAGCCGACCGTGCGCACCTCCACCGGCATCACCTCGGTCAGCGCCACCACCATCGCGCCGTTGTAGCTGGCGTACAGGAAGGACAGCCACAGTTCCACACCCAGCATGCGGCCGAAGCTGGGCGACTGCACCAGCCAGTGCAGCGCCGGATAGGCGGTGAAGATGGCCAGCACGGTAAAGCAGATCAGCAGCGGACGGCGGCCGACGCGGTCCGACAGCGAGCCCATCACCGGCAGCCAGAAGAAGTTGGAGAGGCCGACGAACAAGGTCACCATCAGCGCGTCGCTGGTGCTCAGGTGCAGCACGTTCTTGCCGAAGGTCGGCGTGTAGACGGTGATCAGGTAGAACGACACGGTGGTCATCGCCACCAGCATCATGCCGGAGATGACCAGCGCCCAGTTGTTGAGCATGGACTGGAAGATCTCCTTCAGTTCCGGCCGGTGCTTGCGCGCCTTGAATTCCTCGGTCTCCTGCAGCGAGCGGCGGATCACGAACAGCACCGGCACGATCAGGCAGCCGACGAAGAACGGGATGCGCCAGCCCCAGGCGCCCACCTCGGCCGGCGACAGCCACTGGTTCAGCGCATAGCCCAGCGCCGCGGCGGCGACGATGGCCACCTGCTGGCTGGCCGACTGCCAGCTGACGTAGAAGCCCTTGCGCCCCGGCGTGGCCATCTCGGCCAGGTACACCGACACGCCGCCCAGCTCGACGCCCGCCGAAAAGCCCTGCAGCAGGCGGCCGGTCAGCACCAGCGCCGGCGCCAGGTAGCCGATGCTGGCGAAGCCGGGCACGCAGGCGATCAGCAGGGTGCCCAGCGCCATCAGCGCCAGGGTGACGATCAGACCCTGGCGGCGGCCGACGCGGTCGACGTAGGCGCCGAGGATGATCGCGCCCAGCGGCCGCATCAAGAAGCCGGCGCCGAAGGTCATGAAGGTCATCATCAGCGAGGCCACTTCGTCGCCGCTGGGGAAGAAGGCCTTGGCGATGGCGTTGGCGTAAAAGCCGAACAGGAAGAAGTCGAACATCTCCATGAAGTTGCCGCTGACGACGCGGAACACGGTGCTGAAGCGGGACTGGCGGGGCTGGCTGGCGGTGGTCATGATGAACTCTGCGGAGAAAACAGTGCGTCGATGATACGCCGCTTTCCTTTCATTTGCCCTTCAGCGAGAACGTAGCCCCCGCGCAACACAACCCCGGATTTTTGCAGTTCGTCGCAAACTTGTCGGCAGCCGCGGCCAAGTTCAGTAAAATCAATCTTGTCAAATTTGATAACTCAACAAGGAATCGCCATGCGCCGTACCGTTGCCGCCACACTGACCGCCACCCTGTTTGCGCTGAGCGCCTCCGCGCTGGCCGCCGAATCGACCCGCGCCGTGCCGTCGTTCATCGCCGTCAACGCCAAGGGCGCCTTCGCCATGACGGTGGAAGTGGGCAAGACGCAGTCGGTGCTCGTCAGCGGCGACGACAAGTTCGTCGGCTCGCTGAAGACCGAGGTGGTCGACAACGAACTGCTGATCACCATGCCGGAGAAGATCAACCACTCCAGCAAGAGCGATCCGCGCATCACCATCACGGTGCCGTCGCTGAGCCGGGTCAAGGTCGAGGGCGCCGGCGAGACCATCATCAACAACGTCAAGACCGACCGCCTCGACATCGGCTACCTGGGCGCCGGCCATCTGGTCGCCAACGGCAAGGTCAAGTACCTGCGCATCAACGCCAAGGGCGTCGGCGAGGTCGATACCAAGTCGCTAGTTGCCGAGCGGGTCGACGTCAACTTCGAGGGCGTGGGCCACGTCAGCGTGCACGCCACCGACCTGCTGAACGCGGTGGCCAAGGGCATGGGCGAGCTCGACTACTACGGCCATCCGAAGACCGTCAACAAGTCCGTGGCCGGCATCGGCAGCGTCAACGCCAAGGACTAAACTGCCCTGCTGACACAGCCTGCGATTGCGGTTACTATCAGATAAACAACAGATAGCAACCAACCGCAACGCATTCCGGAGGCTGCAACGGTGGCTGTGCCGAACGACATCGCGCACTGGCGCGCGCAAATCTTTGCGAAGCTGCTGCTGGTGGTGTTCCTGCTCGGATCAGCCACCGCCATTCCCAGCGTGCTGCTGGCCGCCAGCGAGGGCCTGTGGTCGATCGTCGTCATCGACATCGTCGCGCTGGCCTGGCTGGCCGCCATCTGGCGCCTGCGGCGCATCGCCTACACCGTCCGCGTCGTCAACTTCCTGGCCGTCGCCTTCATCGTCGGCATCGCCCTGCTGCTCAAGGTCGGGCCGGTCAGCCAGATCTACCTGATGGCCATCCCGGTGCTGGCCGCGCTGCTGCTGGGCCTGCGCCCCGCGCTGTGGACGCTGGCGCTCACCGGGCTGGCGGTGATGGTGCTGGGCTTCGAGGAAAACTCCACGCTGCACATCGCCGGCATGCCCGACCACGGCTTCCTCAAGGCCGCCATCATCACGCTCAACTTCCTGTTCATGACCTCGGTGCTGACCCTGTCCTGCGCGGTGCTGCTGCAGCACCTGGCGCGCTCGCTCGATGAATTGAGCAACACCGCCGGCGCGCTGGAACGGCGACAGGCGCAGTTGTCGGCGCTGAACGCCGAGCTGCGCCTGACCTCGGCCGCCGTCTCGCGCCTGAACGACATGGTGATGATCGCCGAGGTGGGCCGCGACGACGGCACCGCCGCCGGCGAGCAGCACATCATCTTCGTCAACGAAGCCTTCGAGCGCCGCACCGGCTACCGCCGCGACGAGGTGCTCGGCTGCAGCCTGCGCATGCTGCGCGGGCCGGACACCGAAGCGGAGGCGGTCGCGCGCATCGAGCGGGCCATGGCGCGCAGCGAGACGGTGCGCGCCGAGCTGCTGAACTACACCAAGGGCGGCGAGCCGTACTGGGTGGAGACGGAGCTGGTGCCGTTCGCCGGCGAGGGCGGCGTCAACACGCACTGGGTGGCGGTCGAGCGCGACATCACGGAGCGCAAGAAATCGCAGGACGACATCCACCGCCTGGCCTTCTTCGACGTGCTGACCGGCCTGCCCAACCGCCGCCTGCTGATGGACCGCATCGACAAGCTGCTGGCCAGCTCCGAGCGCGGCGCCACCTTCAGCGCCGTGATGTTCATCGACCTGGACCGCTTCAAGACCATCAACGACGCGCGCGGCCACGCCACCGGCGACGCCCTGCTGCGCAACGCGGCGGCGCGCCTGGACCAGCTGATGCGCAAGGCCGACACCGTGGCCCGCATCGGCGGCGACGAATTCGTCGTGCTGCTGGCCCACCTGTCGGACGACCTGCCCGGCGCCACCCGCGCGGCGCGGGCCGTGGCTGAAAAAATCCGCGCCGCCATCGGCCGCGAATTCGAGATCGAAGGCCAGAGCTACAACTCCACCGCCAGCATCGGCGTGACCATGCTGCCGAAAAGCGGCCCGCAGTTTCCAGCCCAAACCGCGCACGACCTGCTGCGCGAGGCCGACACCGCGATGTACCGCGCCAAGTCGGAAGGCCGCAACGGCATCGCCTTCTTCGAGACCGCGATGCAGGCCGAGGTCGAACGGCGGCTGACCATGGAGCGCGACCTGGCGGCGGCGCTGGCGGCCGGCGGGCTGCAGATGCACGTGCAGGCCCAGGTCGACCGCGACGGCCGCGCCGTCGGCGGCGAGCTGCTGATGCGCTGGCAGCGGGCCGGCGGCGTCATGGTGCCGCCCAGTGTGTTCATCCCGGTGGCCGAGGAGTCGGGGCTGATCGTCGAACTGGGCGCGTGGGCGCTGCGCCAGGCCTGCGAGGCGGTGCTGGCGCTGCAGCGGGCCGGCCTGGCGATGCCGCTGTCGGTCAACGTCAGCCCGACGCAGTTCCGCCAAGCCGATTTCGTCGAGCTGGTGCAGCGCACGCTGGCCGAGACGGGCGTGCCGGCGGAGCTGCTGGTGCTGGAGGTGACCGAGGGCCTGCTGATCGACAAGATGGACGACACCATCGCCCGCATGCACCGGCTGGCGGCGCTCGGCCTGCGCTTTTCCATCGACGATTTCGGCACCGGCTATTCGAGCCTGGCCTACCTGAAAAAAATGCCGCTGTATGAGCTGAAGATAGACCGCAGCTTCATCATGGACACGCCCGAAGACGCCAACAGCCGCGCGCTGGTGCAGTCCATCCTGGCGATGGCCGGCCACCTGGGCCTGCGGGTGGTGGCCGAGGGCGTGGAGACGCAGGCCCAGGCCGACTTCCTGATCGCCCACGCCTGCAACTGCATGCAGGGCTATCTGTACGCGCGGCCGATGCCGCTGGCGGCGCTGATCGAACGATTGCAAGGCAACACGGCCGTGGCTGCCGCATAAGCCACTCACCACCACCACTCACTCATGGGGGAGTAAGCAAATGAAACTGAGCGTAGTACAAAAAATGACCGCACTGGGCGGCGCAGCGCTGGCCGGCATCGCGCTGCTGGCGGGCCTGAGCCAGTACCAGATGAACGAAGTCTACGAGGCCGCCAATTTCTCGACCGTCAATACGGTGCCCAGCCTGGTGGTGCTCGACAAGCTGCGCGACAGCTTCCTGCGCATGCGCGTCCGCGTCAGCCAGCACGTGCTCAACACCGACGAAAAGAAACTGGCGGAAATCGACGGCCAGGTCGCCGACATGCGCAAGGGCGTCGACGAGAACCTGAAAAAATACGAGGCGCTGCTGGCCGACGACAAGGACAAGGCGATCCTGGCGCGCGAGAGGGAATCCTGGGCCAAGGTGCAGCCGCAGATCGAGGCGGTGCTGGTCGAGTCGCGCCTCAACCACAACGACAAGGCGCGCGTGCTGCTCGAGCAGGCGCGCCCGGAAATCCAGCTGATGCAGGCGGCCATCGACAGCCACTTCGACTACAACGTCGACCTGGGCAAACAGGGCGCCGACGCGGCGGTGGCGCTGAAGCAGAAGGCGATGCGCAGCTCTATCATCATCTCGGTCTGCACGCTGGTGGTGGTGGCGCTGATCGCCGTGTTCATCACGCGCGTGCTGCTGCGCCAGCTGGGCGGCGAACCGGATTACGCTGCCGATATCGTCAACCGCGTGGCCTCCGGCGACCTGACGGTGCAGGTGCGCATCAAGCAGGGCGACACCAGCAGCCTTCTGGCGGCGATGAACACCATGGTCGGCAACCTGTCGCGCGTGGTCAGCGAGGTCAATGACGGCGCCGAGGCGCTGGCCAGCGCCTCGGAGGAAGTCAGCGCCACCGCGCAGTCGCTGTCGCAGGGCGCCAGCGAGCAGGCGGCGGCGGCCGAGGAATCGAGCGCCGCCATCGAGCAGATGTCGGCCTCGATCGCGCAGAACACGGAGAACGCCAAGGTCACCGACGGCATGGCCGGCAAGGCCGCGCAGGAAGCGGGCGAAGGCGGCGAGGCGGTGCGCTCGACGGTGGTGGCGATGCGCGAGATCGCCAAGAAGATCGGCATCATCGACGACATCGCCTACCAGACCAATCTGCTGGCGCTGAACGCGGCGATCGAGGCGGCGCGCGCCGGCGAGCATGGCAAGGGCTTCGCCGTGGTGGCGGCCGAGGTGCGCAAGCTGGCCGAGCGCAGCCAGGTGGCGGCGCAGGAGATCGAGCAGGTGGCCAGCGGCAGCGTCAACCTGGCCGAGAAGGCCGGCGCGCTGCTCGACACCATGCTGCCGAACATCAAGCGCACGTCGGACCTGGTGCAGGAGATCACGGCCGCGTCGGAGGAACAATCGACCGGCGCGGGCCAGATCAATTCCGCCATGAGCCAGTTGAGCCAGACCACCCAGATGAACGCCTCCAGCTCCGAACAGCTGGCCGCCACCGCCGAGGAGATGAGCGGCCAGGCCGAACAGCTACAGAGCTCGATGTCCTTCTTCAAGGTGCGCTGACGTGGCCAGGTAGGCCGGCGCGTCGAAGCGGCGCGTGATGCGCCGGTACTCGAAGGTGAAGCCCGGCCACAGCGCGCTGTTCCTGCCGCCGCTGGCGAGATACCAGCTGCGGCAGCCGGAGGCCCACGCCGTGCCCTTGAAGCGCGCCTGCAGCCGCTGGTTGTATTGGCGGCACACGTCGTCGCGCACCTCCAGCGCGCGCCAGCCCGCGCGCCGCCGCGCCAGCACCGCCTCGACGGCGTAGCGCACGCCCGATTCGATCATGTAGATCATCGAGTTGTGGCCCAGCCCCGTATTGGGGCCGGCGATCATGTACATATTGGGGAAGCCGGGCACGGTGGCGCCCTTGTAGGCGGCCAGCCCGCCGCGCGCGGCGTCGGCCAGCAGCGCGCCGCCGCGCCCGCGCACCGCCACCGCGCCCAGCGCATGCTCGACATCGAAACCGGTGGCGAAGATGATGGCGTCCACGGCGCGCTCGACGCCGTCGGCGCCGGCGATGCCGCGCGGCCGCACCGCGGCGATGCCGCAGGTGTGCAGGCCGACGTTGGCGCGCGCCAGCGCCGGATAGTAGTCGTTCGACAGCAGCATGCGCTTGCACCCCGGCCGGTAGGACGGCGCCAGCCTGGCGCGCAGCGCCGCGTCGTGCGGCAGCTGCCTGCGCAGGTGGCGGCGTCCCAGCCGCGCCGCCACGCCGGCCAGCCACGACGGTCCGGCAAAGACCAGGTAGCGCGACTCGTACTGCACATAGGTCAGCAGGCGATACAGCTTGCGCAGCGGCGGCAGGCGCCGCAGCAGCCAGCGCTCGGCGGCCGTGATGGCGCGGTCGGGGCGCGGCAACACCCATGGCGCGGTGCGCTGGTACAGGTCCAGTTGCGCCACCAGCGGCGCGATCTCCGGCACGAACTGGATCGCGCTGGCGCCGGTGCCGATCACCGCCACCCGCTTGCCGCGCAGGTCGTAGCCATGGTCCCACCGCGCCGAGTGGAACACCTTGCCGGCAAAGCTGTCCAGGCCCGGCAGGGCCGGCAGCGCGGCGCGCGACAGGCCGCCGGTGGCCAGCATCAGGTTGCGCGCGCTCAGTTCTCCGCGCGCGGTGCGCAGGCGCCAGCGGCCGCGCGCCTCGTCGTAGTCGGCCGCCAGCAGGCCGTGGCCCAGCCGCAAATGCGGCGCCAGGCCGTAGCGGCGGACGATGTCTTCCGCATAGGCCAGCAGCTCCGGCTGGCGCGGAAACTTGCGCGACCAGTCGGCGTTCTGCGCGAACGAGAAGGAATACAGATGGCTGGGGATGTCGCAGGCGGCGCCCGGGTAGCTGTTGACGCGCCAGGTGCCGCCGAACTCGGCGTTCTGCTCGAGGATGACGAAGTCGGCGATGCCCCGCTCCCTGAGCTTGATGCCCATGCAGAGGCCGGCGTAGCCGCTGCCGACTATCGCCACTTCGACGTCGGCGCCGTGGTCCGATTGATCGCTGTCCATCGGCCCACTTTACAAGCCGGGCCCTCCAGCGTCAACCGGCCGGGTTTATTGCATCACGCTGACGCGCTTGCCGCTGACGCTGCGCTGCGACGGGTTGCCGTACACGGTGACGTGGCCGGAGCCGGTGCTGTCGGCCACCAGCGACTGGCTGACAGTGGCCGACACGCTGCCCGAGCCGTGGGTGCTCAGTTCCGCGCTCTGGCTGGTCAGGCCGGCCAGGTCGGCGCTGCCCGAGCCGTACAGGCGCACGTTCATGGTCCGCACGTTGCCGCTGGCGTTGACGCCGCCGGAGCCGTGCAGGTCCAGGCTCAGCGAGTCGCCGCGCAGCCGGCCCAGGTCCAGCCGGCCGGAGCCGTTCAGGCTGGCGACGGCCGAACCGATTTCCAGGCCGGCCGCGTTGACGCTGCCGGAACCGTTCAGGCGCGCCTCCAGCTGGCTGACCGCGCCGGCCAGCTGCACCTGGCGCGAGCCGTTCTGGCTCAGGTTCAGCGCGCCGCCATTCAGGCCGCTGACCGCCAGCCGCCCGGAACCGTTGGAGCTGATCTGGCGCAGCTGCGGCGTGGTGTAGATCACCCGCAGCGGATTGCTGGAGCGGATGTTGCCCTCGACCCACACCCGCAGCGTGCCGCCGCTGGCGTCGGTCTTCAGCATCGGCAGCAGGTTGCTGTCGCCCTCGACCTGCAGCGACGGGGCGGAACCAACGCGCACTTCGACCTGCATCGGGCCGTTGATGTCGAGGCCGTCCGTGTTGCCGGCCTCGCGGCGCTCCACGGCGGCGACGCCGTTGCCCTCGACGGCGTTGCCGCCCCACGAGGTGTAGCGCGCGTTGCCGTTGCCGTCGTCCGGGACGACGATGACGGCGCAGCCGGCGAGCGTGGCGATGGCGAAGGCGGAGGTGACGGCGATGGCGATAACGGTGCGCATGATGGGAGGTCCCCGAAGTTATAGTGGGGCCACTGTAGCCGCCGGCGCCGGCGCGCGCCGGGCCGATGCGACAAACGGCAGAAAAACGGGGATGAAACGTCGAATCAGCGGTGCTACCATAGCGTCCATGACGACCTCTGCCCGCCCCGACAGCCTGACCGAATTGCGCGACCTGACCCGCCAGTTCTCCCGCGACCGCGACTGGGAGCAATTCCATACGCCGAAGAACCTGGCGATGGCGCTGTCGGTGGAGGTGGCCGAGCTGGCCGAGCATTTCCAGTGGCTGCAGACCGGCGCCGACGCCGAACTGGACGACGCCAAACGCACAGGCATCCGCCACGAGCTGGCGGACGTGCTGCTGTACCTGGTGCAGCTGGCCGACAAGACCGGCGTCGACCTGCGCGCCGCCGCGCTGGAAAAGATGGCGCTCAACGCGGCCAAGTACCCGGCCGCGCAGGTGCGCGGCGACGCCCGCAAATACACCGAATACTAAGTTCCAGCCAGGTTCTGGCGCGGCGCCATCCCCAGCGCCTTGCGGATCTCCGCCGACACGATGGCCCACGACGGCGACGTCGCCGCCACCTCGTCGTAATGGCTGCCGCCCGGCAGCAGCACCACTTCCGCCGCGTCGCCGGCCGCCCGCGCGCGGCGCGCGTAGTCGTGGCCCGCCCGCGGCGGCGAGACGGTATCGAACTCGCCGTGGATCAGCACCGTGCGCACGCCCGATGGCAGCATCTCCATCGGCGAGGTGTCGGCAAAGACGTCGGGCCGCGCGGCGCTCGGTGTGCCGGCCAGCTGCACCATGTCGCGGTCGCAGCTGGTCTTGATCAGCCGTTCCTCGTTGCGCAGGTCGGCCAGGCCGCCCAGGCTGATCACCACCGGCACCGGCAGCGGATCGGCCACGTATAGCGGGCTGGCGCGCGGCAGGCGCGCGCGCGACGCCGCCCATTGCGCCAGGTGGCCGCCGGCCGAATGGCCGACCAGCGCCACCCGCCGCAGGTCGAGCCGGTGCGCCGGCGCCACCGCGCGCAGGCGGTCCATCGCCGTGGCGACGTCGTGATACATGCCCGGATAGCCGCCGCCCTCTTCGTCGAAGCGGCGGTATTCGACGTTCCATACCGCGATGCCCTGCCTGATCAAATCGCCGGCCATGTTGCGCATCTGCGTGATGCCACCGAACTCCCTGGTCCAGCAGCCGCCGTGGACGATCACCGCGATAGGGAACGGGCCGTCGCCGGCCGGCTGGAACAGTTCCGCAAACTGCGACGGCGCCGCGCCGTAGGCCACGTGCAGGCTGGGTGCGGGGCCGGTCAGCGCCAGGTAGTCCTGCAGGGTCATCGGCGCTGCCGAGGCCGCGCCCACGCCGCCGGCGAGGGCCGCCGCCATCAGGCTCCCGCCCATTTTTTTCAGCATATTTTGTGCTCTCCCATGAAGCTGGTCGAACCAGACCGGCCAGAGACGAATGCTACACGCAAAGACCGGATCAAGACAAACGCCGAAAAAAAAGGCCATCCCGCAGGATGGCCTTGGCGCCGGGCCGCTACAGGCTTAGAACTTGTAGTTGGCGCGGGCGTAGTAGTAGCCGCCGTTGATGCCGAACGGCGAGAACGAAGGCAGTATCGTCACCGCCGCGTTGTCGCCGGCCGCGCGCTGGTCGGCCAGCAGCGCCGGGTTCACGCCGTTCGGATACTGGTTGAACAGGTTGTTGGCGCCGACCGCCAGCGACCATGCGGGACTGATCTTGTAACCCACTTCCAGGTCGGTGATGGCCCTGGCCGAGATCTCGGTCTTGTGATAGACCGAGCCGTCCTCGCTGCCGTACTCCGACGACTTGCCGTAGATCGCCTCGCGCAGGTTGACGGTCCAGTTGCCGATCTTCCACAACGCGCCCAAGTTGACGCGCACTTTGGGCGACGCGGTTTCCAGGTCCGAGATCGCGGTCTTGTCGAGCAGCGTCTGCGGCAGCAGCTGGGTCGGCGCCTGGTTGATCTTGGTCACCTCAACCTTGTTGTAGTTGGCCGCGATGCTCCAGTCCACCTTGCCGGCGGTGCCGTAGTTCTCGTTCAGCGTGGTGACGAATTCGAAGCCGCGGCTGCGGGTGTCGACCGCGTTGGAGAAGATGTTGATGCCGGTCTGGCTGACGGCGCTGTCGAGCACATTGCCGTTGGCCTTGATCGCCGCCACCACGGCCGGCGAGTTGGTGCCGCCGCCCGAGCCGTACAGCGCGCCGGAGCCGACGATGCGGTCGCGGATCTTGATCTGGTAGGCGTCGAAGGTGATGGCCAGGTTGCTGGCCGGGTTCAGCACCAGGCCCAGGCTGAAGTTGGTCGAACGCTCGGGCTTCAGGCCGTCCACGCCGACCAGCTTGGCGCCGGCCGAATTCGGCGCCAGCTGCACGAAGGCGGTGGTCGGGCCGACGTTGGTGGCCGAGTAGTATTCCTCGGCCAGGGTCGGCGCGCGGAAGCCGTTGGAGAAGGTGCCGCGCACCGCCGCCGCCGGCGTGATGTCGTAGCGGGTGGTCAGCTTGCCGACCTTGGCGTTGCCGAAGTCGCTGAAGTGCTCGTAGCGCGCGGCGAAGTCCAGCGTCAGGTCGGTGATCGGGTTGCCGGCCAGGTCGATGTAGGCCGCCTCGTTGGTGCGGCGGTGGCTGCCGGCGTCGGTCAGCGAGAAGCCCGGATACGACTGCGAGCCTTCCTTGTAGCGCGAGGCAGGGTCGCCCGCTTCGATCTCGTACTTGTCGATGCGGTGCTCGATACCGCCGGCCACGTTCAGCGGCTTGGCCCAGCCGACGTTGAACTCGCGGCTGGCTTCGAGGGTGGTGGTCAGCTGGCTGGCGATGAAGGCGCCGGCGCTGAACACGGTCGGCGAGGCGCCGGTGTCGTTGAACAGCGAGACGTTGCCCGAGTCGGCCACGCCGATCTTGCTGGTGTCCTTGCCGTAGGTGGTGCTCAGGTCCATGTTCCAGCCGCCGACCAGGCCCTTGATGCCGGCCGTCAGCGCGTAGTCGTCCTGCTTCATGGTTTCTTTCGGCGAGAAGCCGGTCGGATAGATCTTGGGCAGGCGGTTCGGCAGACGGTAGTTCTCGTAGGCGCGCGCTTCCTTGCGGCCGTAGGTGGCGATCGCGTACAGCTGGCTGTCAGGCGTGAGGTCGTAGCCGAAGTTCGCCGCCAGCACGTTCAGGTGGTACTGCGCGTCGCCCGAGATGTGGTTGACGTGCGGGTAGCCCGGCTCCTGGAACATGCCCGGGTAGGCCGCCATGTTGGCCGGATTGACGACGCGCGGGTCGATGCCGCCACGGTCGCTGTAGCCGTGGTATTTCGATTCGGCGGTCAGGCTCAGGAAGGCGTCCTTGAACGGCTCGACGCCGACGTTGGCCGAGGCGTCGCCGGTGCGGCCGCCGCCGTCGACGTAGCCGCCGCCGGTGGCGCTGGCGGTGCCGCCGTGGTTGTTCGACTTCAGGATGATGTTGATCACGCCGGCGATGGCGTCGGAGCCGTACTGGGCGGCCGCGCCGTCCTGCAGCACCTCGATGTGGTCGATCGCCGATACCGGAATGTAGTTCAGGTCGGCCGCTGCGCCGCCCTGGTATGGTCCGCCCAGCACGGCCAGGTTGGCGGTGCCGTGGCGGCGTTTGCCGTTGATCAGCACCAGCGTGTTGTTCGGGCTCAGGCCGCGCAGGCGGGCCGACAAGGTCAGGTTGGCGGTGTCGCCGCCGAAGGCTTGCGCCGTGAACGACGGCAGGTTCTGCGCCAGCGCCTGGATCAGGTCCGGCTGGCCGGTGCGCTGCAGCGAGGCGGCATCGAGTACCTGGATCGGCGAGGCGCTGTTCTCCACCTTGATGCCGCTGGAGCGGGTGCCGGTGACGATCACCGCGCCGGCCGAGGTGGCGTTGGCGGCATCGGCCGGGACGGCAGCATCATCGGCGGCGGCGTTGGCGGCGAACGCGGCGCCGAACGACAGGGTGGACAGCACGGCTGCGACGCCGATCTTGAGTGTGGCCTTATGCATATTTAATCCCCATTGAATAAAAAAGAAAGTAAGACCTGTATCCCCGGATGACCTGGATATCCGGTTATTTTTTGGCGGCGACCACTTCGATCTCGACCAGCCAGCCCGGGTTGCTCAGCGCCGCCACCTGCACCACGGCGCGCGCCGGCAGGTTGGGCTGGTTGGCCTGGGCGCCGAAATACTGCGTGTACGCTTCCATGAAGCCCTTGGTGTCGGCCTTGCCGCCCTTGGCCGGATCGCCGACCAGGAACACGCTCATCTTCACCACGTCGGACATCTCCAGCTTCATGCCCTCGAGGACTTCCTTGATCTTCTTGAGCACCGACTCCGACTGGGTCTTGGTGTCGCCGAAGGCGGCCAGCGAATCCGGGGCGGCGCTCTTGTCGACGATGGCCGGCACCTGGCCGCTGACGAAGTGGATGGTGGCGGTCGACGGCACGCTGACGGCCAGCGCGATCGGGAAATCGGAGCCGGGGATCTTGTGGCGCACGATGTCTGCGGCGGCTTTGGGCGCGGCCTTCGGTGCGGCCTGGGCGCCGAAGGACAACAGGCCCAACGCGGCCGGGATCAACAGGGTTGCGAGTGCTTTTTTCATGTGGTGTGCTCTTTCAATGTTTGTTGGATACCTGGCCGTTGCTGAACGGCTCGACCTGCAGCATGGCGCGCAACGCCGCCACTTCCGCCTCGGTCAACGGCTCGGCCTTGTTGCCCCAGCCGCTGCGTACGAAGCTCAGGACGGTGGCGATGTCGGCGTCGCTCAGGCTGTCGCTGAAGTCGGGCATGCCGCCCCGCCCTTTCAGCAGCACGGTGGCGACGTCGGTGCTTTTCCCCTGCACGAACTTGTTCCCTGCCAGCGCCGGGAAGGCGCCGGGTATGCCCTTGCCGGTGGCCTGGTGGCAGGCCGCGCAGTTTTTCAGGAACAGCGCCTTGCCGTCCGCAGCGCCCGCGTCCTGCGCGCGCGACGGCGCCGTGGCGGCCGCCGCCAGCAGCGCCACGACGGCCATCGCGGCCTTGATCAGCACTTCCTTCATGCGCTGGCCCTTTCATGGATCTTGGCGATCTGCTGCCATGCCGATTCGATGGCGCCGGCCTGCCAGCCGGTCAGGTAGCTCAGGTGTTCGCCGGCCAGCAGCACGCGGCCCTCGCCTTCGAGCAGCGTCGGGTAGGCGGCGGCGCGGGTCTTCTCGGTCCATTCGGCCCAGCCGCCCAGGTTGTATTGCACGCGGTGCCAGGCCACCGAGAACGAGGTCTCGAAGCTGTCGGTGTACTGCGGGAATATCTTCTGCCCGGCCGCCAGCGCGAAGTCCGCGCGCTCCTTCGGCGACAGCGCGCTGACCTCGATCGCCGCCGTCTGGTACTGGTAGTAGCCGAGCAGCACGCCCTTCTTCTTCTGGAAGCCGTAGGACGGCATCGAGATCGTGTTGATGCCTTTCAGGTCGGTCAGCACGTGGCCGCCGTAGATATGCTCGTCCTCCTCCCAGAAGCGGCGCTTCATCTGCAGGCCGATCTTGCCGACCGGCGCGTAGGCCACCGTGGCCACGGCCTTCTTGAACTTGTCCGAGAAGTCGGTGTCGATCTGGCGCAGCACCGACAGCGGCATCGCGCACAGGCAGTAATCGGCGCTGATGCTGGCGACCTTGCCGGTGCCGGTGTCCTTGAAGGTGACGGTGACGCCCTTGTCGTTCTGGCGGATGGTCTGCACTTCCGACTTGTAGCGGATGTTCTTGCCGACGCGCTTTTCAAACGCCTTGGCGATGGAGTCCATGCCGCCGACAGGCTGGAACATGGTGTTCTGCATCGGGAAGTCCTGCACCGCGCTGTAGACGTTGCCCAGCTTGGACGCCAGCAGGTCCTTGAAGCCCAGCGGATCGGACAGCGTGCCCGGGCCGGGCGAAGTGCCGGCGCCCGGATTGACGGCGAAGCCGCGGCCGGTGCGGCCCTTGTACTGCAGGTCGGCGCCGGCCAGCTGGCCTTCGTGCGCCAGGTAGTCCAGCAGCAGGCGCTTGTCGTCGGCCGTCAGTTCCTGGTCCAGCTGGTTGTTCTTGACCGACTTGGCCAGCAGCTCGGAGACGTGGCCGCGCATGTCGGCCTTGATCTCCTTGATGCGCATGCGCTTGCCGGCGAAGGGGCCGGCGTTTTCCGAGTAGACGAAGGAATGGTCGTTGTCGTTGACCATCACCTCC
The DNA here is from genome assembly GCF_040369125.1 of Duganella hordei. NCBI lineage: Bacteria > Pseudomonadati > Pseudomonadota > Betaproteobacteria > Burkholderiales > Oxalobacteraceae > Duganella > Duganella hordei. The sequence continues at coordinate 46,719 of NZ_BPWI01000013.1, read as the reverse complement.
AGCGGCACCTCGAACAGGCGCGTGTAGTGCAGCGTGGACTGGTGGTGCAGCGGGATGCGCCATGGGCCGTGGTTGATGTAGTGGCCGTCGTCGAATTCGCAGGTTTGTTTTTCGCCACCGAGCTCGGTCAGGCTGAAGCCCTTGCGCGCGGTCTGGCAACGGCCGCCGGCGAAGGCGCGCGCCTCGAGGATCTGGCACTGGTAGCCCAGCTTGCCCAGCTCGAAGGCGGCGGTCATGCCGGCCAGGCCGGCGCCCAGTATCAGCACCTTCTTGCCTTTGCCGCTGCCGCTCAGCTCCGGCGGCGCGGACGCCGTCGAGCCTATGCCCATGCCCCATGCGTTCATGGTATTGAGCAGCAATCCCGTGCCGCCGACCGCCGCGGCGCGATATAGGAAATCCCTTCGCGTGAATGAACTAAACGATTTAAACGGTTTTACTGTTTTACTGTCCATCTGCTTCCTCACCAGTCTGCTGAAAGATCCTTGGGCGACTTGCGTCCCCATAGTTCCTGTCTAGCAAGTGGCGTGCCACGAAGTCACAACAAAATAAACAGTGTTCGTAACCACGGGAAGCCTTATGGCATAAGGCTCGGCGACATCAAACAATGTTTGTTCGGCGATGGCGAAAACATTGTTCTTTGCTCCAACGGGGCGCTTCCGGCGACAAACTTTATTTGTGCCGCATGGACTTTATTTTCGGCGTGGCGGTCACGCGCGCCAAGCGCGGCGCGGGCCGGTTGGAAACGGCTCCACCCTGCCGCACCAGCAAGTGGCACGCACCGGCATGTCGCAAAGTGGTCTGCACGGCGCTGGATCGCGCCGTTGGCTATCAAGCTATGGAATCAGTTAGCGAAGCTGGCGAAAGCCTGCGTAGTGGTACGTAGCGGCGTGTTGGCCGAGGTGGCGGGATTGGCGACGGTGCGCGGCAGGCGGGCGATTTCCGCCGCCGACAGCTGCTGGTGCGCGGCGCTGCCGTCGGCCAGGTGGCAGGCGTGGAACTGCATCGGCGCGTTCGGGTCCAGCAAATAAACCATGTCCATGTTGGACGGATCGTAGGCGATGCGCACGCTCCACTGCCCGCGCAGGCGCGCGCGCTCGAACCAGCGTTCGTTGATGGCGCGGGCGCAGGTGTAAATACTATCGAACAGATGGATGCCGTCGCCGGCGACGTCGGCTTGCGCCACCGGCATCAGGCTGCAGCGTATCAGGTGCTCGGGATAGGTCCGCAGGCTGCCGCCGCGATGGGCCACACCCCAGTCCCACAGCTGGCGCGGCGTGGCGCCGCCGGCATGCGCCAGTTGCTGCCGGTTGTTGTAGTACAGGATGCAGTCGACCACGATGCGGGTGAACTGCTGCAGGTCGAGCACGCCGTCCAGGCGGCACGGCAGTCCGTCGGCGTGCGGCGCCACCAGGCGGAAGCGCTTTTCCAGCACGGCCTTCCAGTCGTCCGGGCCGTGGTCGACGGTTACGCAGCGCAGGTTGAAGTTGTTCAGCAGCGCATCGCGCTCGGCGTCGCCGGTCAGCGCGCTGTTGGCGAACAGCGTCTCGGGCAGGTGGCGGCATGGCCACTGCGCCGCCTCGATGCGGCGGCCCAGCTGCTGGCTGTAGCGCTGCTTGTCGGCGCCGCAGTTGGCCAGCGCCAGCATCGCGTGCTGCCAGTTGGCCTGGCCCATGCCGATGTAGACGCCGGTGACCATGCGGCTGTACGAGTCGAGCGCCAGGTAGACCAGCGGCCGGCCGATGGCCTGGTGGCGGTCGGCGCGCGAGACCAGCTGCACCTCGGCGCGCACCGCGTCGAGGTAGAAGCCGGCGCCGGGACGGCCGCCGGCCGGCAGCGAGGCGAAGCGCGCGGACGCGGCATCGGGACCATTCGCGGCGGCGACGGCGGCGGCGGTGTTGGCGGCAATGTTGACGGTTGCGGCGGCGTTGCGGCGCACCACTTCGGGCGGGCGGTCGTCGTCGTGATCGAGCCAGTAGTTGAACTGGCCGAAGGTCGGCAGCACGGCGTCCTGGCTGCCCGCCACCGTCAGCACGCGGCCGCTGTCGGCGTCGATATGGCGCTCGATGAAGAAGTCGGCCAGCATCTGCTGGTAGGCGCCCAGCCGCGAGAACTTGTCGTGGCCGGCCGCGTAATGCGCGGTGGCGACGCGGAAGGTGCGGCGGATTTCCTCGTCGGCGTTCAGGCCCGGGCCCGCGTCGGCGCCGCTCTTGCGCGGGCGCCCCCGCTTGACGCCGGCCGACGCCTGGCGCACCTTGCCGCGCCCGCCGGAGTTGCCGTAGTCGGGCAGCAGCGCGTTGGGCGTCTGCCCGCGCTGCCAGTAGCGGCGCAGGTAGCGGTAGATGGTCGGGTGCGACACGCCGTGCGCCTCGGTGGCCTGGGCGATCAGCTGGCCGCGCTGGCGTGCCTCGTAGATGCCCGGCTCCAGCGCCACCAGCGGTTCGACGATGGCCCACGCGCGGGCGCGCAGTTGCAGGTGTTTGGCCGGCAGCAGCTCCTGGCTGACGACCATCAGGTAAGGGTCGGCCGGCAACACGCTGGCGTGGCCGGCACGAATGTCGGCATGCAGTACCGACAGCTGGATCAACTCGACGTCGGCCGAGCGGGCCGCCACGTCAAATACATAGGCGTGGCTTTGCTCGGGAGCGATCCACAGGATGCGGACGGTGCGCGGAGACGGATGCGTGTACTGCAGCAGGTCGTTCCGCAACAGCATCAGCGGTCCTTGTCAGAGAAGGAGGCAACGTTAAACGGCCGCGTATCGATGAAGATCGAATGCAGGCCGACCTGGTCTTGCTCGCGCAAGACTTGCGGCTTGATGGCGTCGACAAAAGTAATCCACAATTTCCTGAATTGAGTCATTTCAATACTCCCATGCTAAACGACGTGTCTCAGGTGGAGGCATCTCAAGGGATGCCTTTTATAACGATTGTGCTATCAGCCATGCAATAAGCGGGCCAGGCATGCCGGCGCGGCGGCGGCGCTATGGGAGCGCGGTGGGCAGGCGGTGCGCGGGTTGGTGTACGAGCAATATTTAAGGCTCGCCAAGCTTTGTTTTGGTGCAACGCAGCACCGTGCTCGTGCACTGCGCGGACGTGAAAACGGGGCCTTGCGGCCCCGTCGTGTTTAGTATTTCTTGCCGGCTGGCTTGGACTTGAACTTGTCCTTCTGCCCCGGCGCCGGCTTCTTCGGCGGCGTGGACTTGCCCGACTCCGGCGGCATGCGCTCGGCATGGCTGATCTTCAGCTGCGCGCCGCCGACCCACACCTTGCCCAGGTGCTTGAACAGCTCGGGCGGCATGCCGTCCGGCAGTTCCAGCATGCTGTAGGTGTCGAAGATCTCGATGCGGCCGATGTGCTTGGCTTCCAGGCCCGCCTCGTTGGCGATGGCGCCGACGATGTTGGACGGCGTGGCCGCATGGTTGCTGCCCACTTCGATGCGGAAGGCGCTCATCGGCAGGGCGATCTTGCCCGGTTTTTCCTTTTTCTTCTTCGGCGCGGCCTCGTCCAGCTCGGTGCTATCGACGCGGGCGGCCTTGGCCAGCGGCGAAGCGGCCGGCGCCGCCGGGGCGGCGGATGCGGCGGGCGCGGCCGACGGGGCGCTCCGGACCGGCGCCGGACGGGCCGCCGGAGCCGGGGCTGGCGCCGGGGCGCCGTCACCGCTGTCGCGGCTGATGCGCAGCTGCTGGCCGGCCACCTTGATGCCGGCCAGGTGCTCCAGCACGTCGCCGCTCAGGTCGTCCGGCATGTCGAGCACGCTGTAGTCGTCGTAGATCTCGATGCGGCCGATGTTCTTGGAGTCGATGCCGCCCTCGTTGGCGATGGCGCCGACGATGTTGCCCGGCTTGACGCCGTGCTGGTAGCCCACTTCGATGCGGAAGGTCTGCATGCCGGCGTCCGGCGCGCGCACGATGCGTTCCTTTTTCGGGAAACGCTCGCTGCGGTCGGCACGCTCCGGACGCTCGCCGCGCTCGAATCGGTCGCCCCGGTCGCCACGGTCCTGGCTGCCATGGCGTTCGAAGCCGACCTGGCGGCCCGGACGCTCGTCCCAGGTGGCGGCGGCGGTCTGCTGCTTCTTGTCGAGCAGCAGCGGCACGTCGCCGCGCGCCATCTTGGCCAGCGCGGCGGCGATCTCGATCGCCGGAATGTTCTGTTCGCGCTCGAAGTCCTCGATCAGCGACTGGAACTGTTCCAGCTCGCCCTGGGCCAGCGTTTCGCTGATCTGCGACTTGAATTTGGCGATGCGCACGTCGTTGACGGCCTGGATGGTCGGCAGCTCCAGCATGCCGATCGGCTGGCGGGTGGCGCGTTCGATCGACTTGAGCAGGTTCTTCTCGCGCGGCGTGATGAACAGGATCGCCTCGCCGCTGCGGCCGGCGCGGCCGGTGCGGCCGATGCGGTGGGTGTAGCTTTCCGGATCGTGCGGCACGTCGTAGTTGACCACGTGACTGATGCGCTCCACGTCCAGGCCGCGCGCGGCGACGTCGGTCGCCACCAGGATGTCGATCTTGCCGTCCTTGAGCTGCTGGATGGTGCGCTCGCGCTGCGCCTGCTGGATGTCGCCGTTGATGGCGGCGGCCGAGAAGCCGCGCGCCTGCAGCTTGCTCGCCAGTTCCTCGGTACCGAGCTTGGTGCGCGAGAAGATGATCATGCCGTCGAAGTTCTCCGCCTCCAGGATGCGGGTCAGCGCGTCGAGCTTGTGCATGCCCGACACCAGCCAGTAGCGCTGGCGGATGTTCTCGGCGGTGCCGGTCTTGGCGGCGACGGTGATTTCCTTCGGATTGCGCAGATAGGTGTTGGCGATGCGGCGGATCGCCGACGGCATCGTCGCCGAGAACAGCGCGGTCTGGCGCGACTCCGGCGTCTCCTGCAGGATGCGCTCGACGTCGTCGATGAAGCCCATGCGCAGCATCTCGTCGGCTTCGTCCAGCACCAGCGTCTTCAGCTTGGACAGGTCGAGCGAACCCTTGTCCAGGTGGTCGATGACGCGGCCCGGGGTGCCGACCACGACGTGCACGCCGCGGCGCAGAGCCGACAGCTGCGGGCCGTAGCTCTGGCCGCCGTAGATCGGCAGCACGTGGAAGCCGGGGATGTGGGCGGCATAGGTCTGGAACGCCTCGGCGACCTGGATCGCCAGTTCGCGGGTGGGCGCCAGCACCAGCGCCTGCGGCGTGGTCTGTTTGATATCGATGCGCGACAGGATGGGCAGCGCGAAGGCGGCGGTCTTGCCGGTGCCGGTCTGGGCCTGGCCCAGCACGTCCTGGTTGTCCAGCAGCGAAGGGATGGTCGCGGCCTGGATCGGCGACGGCGACTCGTAGCCGACCTCTTTCAGGGCCTTGATCAACGGCGCACTGAGGTTCAGGTCGGAAAAAAGGGCGATGGGGGATACGGGATTTGCAGACATGGCGTCACTCACAAGTATGTTCGAATCGCCTAATTGCGAAAGAAATTTGTGCGTAGTTTACTCTCTCTGGCCGGTTCGGGACCTTTTTTGCTTAAAACCGCCTGTTTAGACGCCAAAGCGCGACGTTCGCAAATGGCCTATATTGGCGGCATCCCCTGTTCCGGAGCGATTCCACCATGCGCAATCTGTTCATCCTCGCCGCCGCCCTCGCCGGCCCGGCGTCGGCCGCAACCTACGGTCCCGAACTGCAGGGCTTCGACTACCCCTATCCGCTGCGGCACTACAGCTTCAGCTCGCAGGGGCAGCAGCTGCAGATGGCCTACATGGACGTGGCGCCGTCCGGCGCGGCCAACGGCAAGACCGCCGTTCTCCTGCACGGCAAGAATTTTTGCGGCGCCACCTGGGAGCAAAGCATCGCCGCCCTGAGCGCGGCCGGCTACCGCGTGGTGGCGCCCGACCAGATCGGCTTTTGCGCGTCCACCAAGCCGGAACGCTATCAATACAGCTTCCAGCAGCTGGCCGCCAATACCGAGGCGCTGCTGCGTCACCTCGGCGTGTCACGCGCGGCGCTGGTGGCCCACTCCACCGGCGGCATGATCGCCACCCGCTATGCGCTGATGTACCCGGACAGCGTGTCGCGGCTGGTGCTGGTCAATCCCATCGGGCTGGAAGACTGGAAGGCGCTCGGCGTGCCGTCGCGCGGCGTCGATCAGTGGTATGAGCGGGAGTTGAAGCTGTCGGCCGACAGCGTGCGCGCCTATGAGAAGTCGACCTACTACGTCAACCGCTGGAAGCCGGAGTACGAACGCTGGGTCGACATGCTGGCCGGCCTGAACGCGGGACCGGGCCACAAGCAGGTGGCGTGGAACTCGGCGCTGATCTACGACATGATCTTCACCCAGCCGGTGGTCTACGAATTCCCGCTGCTCAAGGTGCCGACCACGTTGATGATAGGCGATGCCGACACCACCGCCATCGGCAGCGACATCGCACCGCCGGCGGTCAAGGCGCGGATCGGCCGTTACGACGTGCTGGGCAAGCAGGTCGTCAAGCAGATCCCGCAAGCCACGCTGGTGGAATTCCACGGCCTGGGTCACGCCCCGCAGATGGAAGACCCGGCCGCCTTCCACCGCGCCCTGCTCGAAGAGCTGGCCAAATAAAAAAAGAGACAGGTTGGACCCTGTCTCTTTTCTTGCGCCGCCCAGGCCCTGAGGGTCCGGGGCGGCACGTCATGCACTGGCGGGGGCCAGAACTAACGTCCAAATTACTTGCTGGCTGCCGGCTCCGAAGCTGCTGGTGCTGCCGGTGCCGAAGCTGCCGGTGCGCTGGCGGCTTTTGCAGCCTTGGCCTTCTTGTGATGCACTTTCTTGGCTGGTGCGCTCGCTGCCGGTGCCGATGCGGCTGGAGCCGGGGTCGATGCGGCGGCGGAGGCGGAAGCCGAAGCGGCTGGAGCTTGAGCGAATGCGGCACCTGCGAACAGGGTGGCGATCAGGGTGGCGATGACTTTTTTCATGATTCAGTTCCTTAGTGGTTTATATGGTTTAGCTAATTAATGCTTCGACTTACTTTGCTGCGACGGTGACTTTGCTGTCCGCCTTGGCGACCGGTGCTGGCACCGCGGCTTTGTGTTCTTTTGCCTTGTGATGGACTTTGGTTTTTTCAGTCTTGACTTCCGCTTTGGCCTCGGCCTTCACTTCAGGCTTGACTTCGGTTTTCGCTTCGACTTTGGCCACGGCTGGCTTGACTTCAGGAGCGGCGGCGGTGGCGGCGACTGGCGCTTGTGCGAATGCTGCGGTAGCGAACAGGCCGGCGATCAGGGAAGCGATAATTTTGGTCATGATGTATTTCCTTTTTCTAGTTTCGGCATCGGGACAATCCCGTGTCGCATGAGCAAAAAACGCGGTCCGCCTGCGCTGAGTTGACCGGCATTACAACCTCTTACCGACTCTTACACTCGCTTACAACTGACCTCAATGCGGACCTCAGCACGGCTTGACGTCGTCCTTGAGCGCCGCCAGCGCCATCCTCTCCACCAGGCCCGGAGCGATCAGCTTCATCCAGCGTCCCAGCTTGCCCTTGGCCGACATCACCACTTCGCGCTTGCGCCCCTCCATGCCGGCCAAGATCAGCGCCGCGCACTGCTCCACCGGCATCGCCTTGTCCTCTTTCAGGCTGCTGCTGCCCAGCGCCCCGCCGGCGGCGTTGAAGCCGCGATGGCGGATCTGCGTCGCCACCACGCCCGGATACGCCAGCGTCACGCTCACGCCCGCCGATTTGAGTTCCGCCCGCAGCGCCTCGAAAAAGCCACCCATGGCGAACTTGGTGGCGCTGTAGGCGGTGCGCCCCGGCACCCCGACCAGCCCCGCCAGCGACGACACCGCGACGATGGCGCCGCGCGACTGCTTCAGATAAGGCAGCGCCGCGTGCGTGCACCACACGCTGCCCCACAGGTTGATCGTCATCAGTTCCTGGTACCACGCCAGGTCCGCGACCTCCTCGAACAGCGCATGCGCCGAGCGGCCGGCGTTGTTGACCAGCGCGTCGATGCGGCCGTAGCGCGCCACGCAGGCCTCCACCAGCGCCGCGCACTGCGCCTGCACCGCGACATCGGTCGGCACCACCAGGGTCTGGGCGCCGGCCGCCATGCATTCCGCAGAAACCTGCTCCAGCGTGGATCGATTGCGCGCCGCCAGCACCAGCGCCACGCCCGCGCCGTGGCGCCGCGCCAGCTGCCGCGCCATCTCCGCGCCGATGCCGTCCGAACCTCCGGTGATGATGATGACCTTCATATGTCTCCCTGATTGTGTTGAACTACCGTGTAAGATAACCGGCTTCAGCATCGAATCACATCTTTTCGGAGTCAACATGCGTCTTCCCCTGTTCGCCATCGCCGCCACCCTCGCCCTGCAAGCGAGCGCCCAGCAAGCCCCCAAAGTGACGGAAGCGCCGCTGCGCGCCCACTTATCCTTCCTGGCGGACGACCTGTTCGAAGGCCGCGGCACCGGACAGCGCGGCGGCGACCTCGCGGTGCGCTATCTGGAGACCCAGGCCGCCATCATCGGCCTCAAGCCGCTGGCCGGCGGCGGCTACCGCCTGCCGGTGAAGATCGAGGGCACGAAGCTGTTGGAACGCAGCTTCGTGCGCTTCGACGCCGCCGGCGGCAAGAGCACGACGCCGAAGAACGGCAGCGAGATCGTCTTCGGCACCGCCGGCGGCAAGTCCGACGTCGCCATCGACGCGCCGCTGGTGTTCGTCGGCTACGGCGTCATCGCGCCCGAGGAAAAATGGGACGACTACAAGGGCCTCGACATGAAGGGCAAGATCCTGGTCATGATGGTCAACGACCCGCAGCCCACCGCCGAGGAACCGAACCGCTTCGCCGGCAAGGCCTACACCTACTACGGCCGCTGGCTGTACAAATATGAGGAGGCGGTGCGCCAGGGCGCCGCCGGCGTGCTGCTGATCCACACCACGCCGTCCGCCTCCTATCCGTGGAGCGTGCCGGCCAATGGCTTCAGCCACGAGCGCTTCCACCTGGCCGGCGGCGGCAATCCGGTCGAAGGCTGGCTGCAGGAAGACACCGCCCGCGCGCTGTTCGCCGCCGGCGGCTACGACCTGGACGCGCTGCGCGCCAAGGCCGAGCGCCGCGACTTCACGCCGGTCGACCTGAAGACCCGCGTGCACGCCGAAGTGCACAGCGCGATCCGCCAGATCGAGCAGTTCAACGTGGCCGGCATCGTGCCCGGCAGCGACGCCAAGCTGAAGGAGCAGGCCGTGGTCTACTCGGCCCACTGGGACCACCTGGGCATCGACGAAGGCACGCGCCGCGACGACAAGACCGACCACACCTGGAACGGCGCCATCGACAACGCCTCCGGCGCCGCCGCGCTGCTGGCCATGGCGGCCGAAGCGGTCAAGCATCCGGCCAAACGCACCCAGGTCTTCCTGTGGCCGGCCGCCGAGGAACAGGGCCTGCTGGGCAGCGCCGCCTACGTGCAGAACCCGGCCTGGCCGCTGGCCCGGACCTCGGCCGACCTCAACCTCGACAGCATGAACTTCGTCGGCCTGACCAGCGACATCGGCGTCGCCGGCGCCGAGCGCAGCAGCCTGTATGAGGCGGCCGGCACGGTGGCCAGGCAGATGGGCCTGAAGCTGGCGCCAGCCATTCCCGACCTGTCCGGCGCCTACTTCCGCGCCGACCACTTCAACTTCGCCCGCGCCGGCGTGCCGGCGTTCAACGTCGGCTCGGCGGTGTTCTCCGGCGACGGCCACTTCAGCTTTGTCAAGGATCCGGTCAAATCGGCCGCGCGGCTGGTCGCCTTCAAGCAGGACTACCACCAGGTCACCGACGAATACCACGCCGACTGGGACCTGTCGGGCATGGTGCAGCAGGCGCAGTTCACGCTCAACCTGGGCTACGCGGTGGCCAACGCGCCGGCGATGCAGACCTGGAAGGCGGGCGACGCCTTCGGCAAGGTCAAGCGCTAACCCTGAGCAGGCGCATCGTCGTCGGATATATGCCACACGGCAACGCCCGGGAAACGCCTATAATTCAGGCAGGAATTTTCCGGTGTGAGCGGTGTGGGATATGAAACTCAAATTCGCGTGGCTTGTTCTTTCGACCATGTTGCTGGGAGGCCTGGCGCAGGCCGCCACGCTCGACTTCAATGGCGGCGCCGTGGCTGGCTGCACGTACAACAGCCCGACCAGCACCTATACCTGCAGCGCGCTGCTGCTGCCCGTCTATAACGACAGCGTGGCCATCGCCAGCGGGTATACCGTGGTGGTCAACTCGGGGGTGAGCCTGGCCTACAACCAAAGCCTGCAGATGAGCGGCAGCGCCAGGCTGCAAACTTCCGGCAGCAACAACCTGGACCTGTCGCAGATCAACCCCAGCCTGCTCAACGCCACCGGCAGCCTGGCGGCGGGCGGCAACTTCCTGCTGGGCTCCGGCACCTTCGGCGGCGCCGTCAGCGCCAACGGCCAGGCCAGCGTGGCCACCGGCGGCGCCATCACCGGCAGCGTGACCGCGGCCTCGCTGCAGACCGGCTCCTCGGTCAACATCGGCGGCACGGTGGGCGTCAGCGGCACCATCGACCTCGGTTCCAGCACCACGATAACGGGCGCCGTCAGCGGCGCCTCGATCAGCACCAACTCCAACGTCAACATCGGAGCGCTGGCGGTCGGCGGCACCGTCAACCTGGGATCGGGCAACACCATCAACGGCCCGGTCGCCGGCAGCAGCATCAGCACCAACGCCAACGTGGTCATCACCGGTTCGGTCAGCGTCAACGGCCTGGCCAACCTCGGTTCGGGCAACCAGATCGGCGGCAGCCTGAGCGCCGGCTCGGTGCAAACCAATTCAGGCACGCGCGTCGGCGCCGGCATCACCTCGGCCGGCACCATCGACCTCGGCTCCGGCGCGACCGTGGTCGGCAGCATCAGCGGCACCACCATCACCAGCAACTCGTCGCTCGCCGTCACCGGCAACGTCAACGCCAGCAACTCCTTCACGCTGCCGTCCGGCAGCAGCGTGACCGGCAACATCACCGCGCCGACGGTGACGCTGAATCCGGCAGGCTCCACCGTCAAGGGCGATATCGTCGCCTCCAGTTCGCTCGAAGTCGGCAGCGGCAGCACCATCACCGGCAACATCTCGGGCGGCTCGCTGACCCTGCGCTCGGCCAACGTGACCGTCAACGGCAACGCCACCTTCACCGGCGACGTCGACATCGGCTCCCAAGGCACCATCAACGGCGACCTGTCGGCCCGCAACGTCACCACCCACGCCTCGGGCGACTATATCAGCGGCAACGCCGCGGTCAATTCGATTTACCTGGACCACGGCGCCACCGTCGGCAAGACCATCACCTGCACCGGCGCCGGCGCCAGCAACTGCAGCTGCGTGACCAAGCCCAGCTCGTACAACTACAACCCCACCTGCGGCGCCGCCACGCCCAGCGGCATCGACCACTTCCTGATCAACCACAGCGGCTCCGCGATGACCTGCCAGCCGCAGACGGTCACCGTCACCGCCTGCGCCAACAGCGCCTGCACGGCGCCGCACTACAGCGCCAGCACCCAGGTCACCTTGTCGCCGGGGAATCAGGTGGTGACCATCAGCGGCAGCGGCAGCGCCTTCGTCCAGCAGTTCACCGCCGGCCCCGCCACGCTGTCGGCCAGCGCCCCCGGCGTCACCGCCACCACCTGCGTCAATTCCGCCGACCCGTCCAGCAACGCGCCGTGCGTGATGACCTTCGACGACAAGGGATTGATGGTGACGGTGCCCGACCATCTGTCGATGGCGAGCAGCGTCAACGTCGTCGTGCAGGCGCTGCAGGCGCAGGGCAACAACCTGGGCTGCGTGCCGCTGCTGAAAAGCGTCACCGTGCCAGTCGGCTTCAGCTGCACCTACATCGATCCTGATCCCGGCACCGCCGCCACGGTGCCGGTGAAGATCACGGACCAGAGCGGTAGCGTCAAGGATGTGGCCTGCGGCGGCGCCTTGACCAACGTGACGCTGAGCTTCGACCCCAACGGCATGACTACCACCAGCCCGCCCCCCCTCTTTCAGTATCCGGAGGTGGGCAAGCTCAACCTGAAGGCCAGCTACACCGCCGCCAGCGGCTTCAACGCCTATGGCAACACCAGCGTCACGGTGGCGCCGGCCAAGATCAAGATCAGCGTGCAGCGGGTAAATAATATGCCGGTAATGGGGCCGGGCGTGTTTGCCAACGCCAGCGCGCCGTTCAATGTCACGCTGTCGGCGATTAACACGTCAGGCAACGTCACCACCAATTTCGGCAAGGAAAGCACGCGCGAGAGCTTTAAGCCTACCTATGCGATTGCCAGCACGAATCCGTACGGTGTTGTCACCACCGGACAGTTCGGCCCGATCACCAATGGCGTGTCCACCACGGCGTCCACTGGCCTCGGCGGCAACACCACCGGCCCGTGGAGCTACAGCGACGTCGGCTACATCACGATCTTGTCCACGCTTGCCAACAACACCGCCAACTACATGGGCAACCCGGCTGCCGGCTTCAACACCCAGGGGACGCTGCAGGTGGGCCGCTTCATCCCCGATCACTTCGACGTACTGCTGCCGCCCAAGGCGGTTGCGCCGGCCGCGCCGGTGTGGGGCGAATTGCCATCCAGCCAGAATACCGGCGTGACCATGAAATGCTCGCAGGCAGGCGGTATGAACAACCCCTGCCCGGCGCCGTACGACGTCAGCGGCAGCTTCATCTACTCGAAGCAGCCGTTCTACGTGCTGATCAAGGCCTACAACGGCGCGGCCACGCCGGCGCTGACGCAGAACTACAGCAGCGCTCCGCCGTCGCCGGCCACCGCGTTTGCGAAAGCCATCACGCTGTCCGCCTGGACTGCGGCCGGCGGCAGCACCGCATGGCCGGCCGGCACCCTGGTCAATGCCAATACCACTCCCCCGACCACTCCTGTCACCTTCGACAAGGGCGTCGGCATGGCGCTTGCCGCCAGCCTGCCCAACCTCGCCTTCACCAGCACGCCGACAGCGCCCAGCCTGGTCTACGTGCGCGCGATCGACGCCGACCTGGTCACGTCGGCACGCAGCAGTCCGGCCACGTCGACGGAAATCCCGCTGACGGTGGTCAGCGGCCGCATGCAGCTTGGCAACAACTACGGTTCCGAAACGTCCAGCATGCCGATGGCTGTGCAGTCGCAGTACTATTTGGCCGCAGCCGGCGCCTACGTGTTCAACGCCGCCTATACGGCCGACGCGCAGGGCATCGGCGCCAGTCCCGGCATCACCTTCACCAATTGCAAGAACGGCCAAGGCGTGGCGATCGCCTGCCCGGCGTTTACGGTCAAAAGCCCAGGCAGCCTGACTTTCAACAATGGCAAGGCCAGCTTCCTGATGGCCGCCCCCAACACGGCCGTCTCGACCGACGTGACGCTGAATCCCGCCAGCTGGTCCAACCTGTATCTGCCCGCCGTCCCCGGCCGCGCGACCTTCGGCGTCTACCGTTCCGGCCCGGTGATCTACATCCGCGAAGTGCATAACTGAGTACCGCTGCAGCGCCACGCAAAACGGAGTACGATGGCCGCTTTCTAAACCCGGGGTTCCTCACACTGACCCCGCATTAAAGGGAACACCATGGAAACCAACACCCAGTGGATCGATATCGCCGTCGCCGACGGCAGCTTCGGCGCCTACGTGTCGCTGCCGCGCGGCGGCAAGGGCCCCGGCATCGTGCTGTTGCAGGAGATTTTCGGCGTCAACCAGCATATCCGCAACGTGGCCGACCAGTACGCGGCCGACGGCTATGTGGTGATCGCTCCCGACCTGTTCTGGCGCAACGGCGCGCGCATCGAACTGGGCTATGACGACGCGGGCTGGAAGCGCGCCGTCGAACTGATGAACGCCACCGACTTCGCGCTGGCGCAAACCGACATCGCCGCCACCGTCAAGACGCTGCGCGCGCTCGACGGCGTGGAAGGCAAGATCGCCTCGATCGGCTACTGCTTCGGCGGCCGCCTGTCCTACCACACGGCCGCCAACGGCCTGGTCGACGCGGCCGTGTGCTACTACGGCGGCGGCATCCAGAACGCGCTGGAACGCGCCGGCCAGATCAAGGTGCCGATGCTGATGCATTTCGGCAGCGCCGACAGCCACATCCCGCTGACGGCCGTGACCAGCATCGCCGAACGCTTCGACGACAACGACCAGGTCGAGATCCACGTCTACGCCGACGCCGAGCACGGCTTCAACTGCAACCACCGTTCGTCCTACAACCAGCGCGCCGCCGCCCAGGCGCACGGCAACACGCTGCTGTTCCTCGGCGAACAACTCTGACAACCGACACAAAGGCAGGCGCCATGGCACGCTTAAAGCTGGACTTCCCCGAAGACCAATACTACTTTTCCACCCAGCTGACCGTGCGCGTCACCGACATCAACGGCGCCAACCACCTGGGCAACGATTCGATGATCTCGATGATCTCCGAGGCGCGCGCCCGCTTCCTGTTCGAGTTCGGCGTGCAGGACAGCGGCGCCGACACGGGCGGCGTCGGCATCATCGTCACCGACCTGGCCACCACCTACAAGACCGAGGCGCATGCGCGCGACCAGCTGCTGTTCGAGGTCGGCGTGATGGACTTCAACCAGTACGGCGGCGACATCACCTTCCGCATCACCCGTCCGCGCGACGGCAAGCTGGTGGCGATGGCCAAGTCCGGCTTTGTCTTCTTCAACTACAAGACCAGCCAGGTCACGCCGATGGCGCCCGAGTTCCTGGCCAAGTTCCCCAAGGTGAACCGCCTCGACTGATCAGCTGATCAGCGGGCGGCCACCTTCGGCACGATGTTCTTGTCGAACCATTCGTCCAGCATCTGCTTCTCGTAGCGCAGCGGGTCGCCGTCCGAATAGCGGTTGATGCGCTGCTGGTACATCATGTTGGAGATGTGTTCGTCGCCGCTGCGCAGCACCTGGCCGTTCTGCTCCAGCGTATAGCGCAGGTGGATGTGCGGCCAGTCGGCGCCGCCGTTCATCACGCGGATATCGTCGCCCGTGCGGCGCGGCCACAGCCGTCCGGCCAGGTCGATATCGAGGATCTCGACTTTCAGGTTCTGCCCGGCGGGCAGCTTCTTGTTGAGCGTCGCGAAATAGTCGCTGAAATCCTTCAGCGTGCGGTCGCGGTCGATGCTGTTGCGCGGCACGTCGGCAAACTCCTCCGGCTTGACAAAGGTGACGCTCACGTCGGCCCAGGCGGCGGCGCTGGCCAGCAGCACGGCGGCCGCCAGCACGGATTTGGTCATGGATCGCATTTGCTGCTCCTTCACAGTTGATGCTGACAATATAGACCTTTTCGCCGCCACTGGCCCGGGTGGAATAGGTTTGTTACCAAAGTTACCCCGCCATGCTCACGCCGCCGCTTTGTATCCTTTTGTATCGCCAAGTATCGCTTTGTCACGCCCCTGTCATACCAAATAGTTAAGCTTGCGGCCGTCGAGGTGCAGCCACCGCCTCGCATGATGCCGCGGCCGCGCGGCACATGGAACGGCCACAACTACAACAGGATTTATCATGACCGAGTCTCTCGATCTGTCCCGCCGCAGCATCCTCAAATTCTTGTCCGCCGGTCCCTTGCTGCCGCTGGCCGGCGGCAGCGCCACCGCCGCCCTGCTGGCCGCCTGCGGTGGCGGCGACACCGCCGCCGCCGCGCCGCAGCTGATGTCCGTGACCTTCTCCGGCATGGCCGCGCCGACCCTGGCCGACGCCGCCAAGATGGCCACCACCACGGTCGGCTCGACCCTGAACGCCACCTATTCGGACGGCAAGACCCAGCCCTACCAGCTGGCCTACCAGACCTTCTTCATCACCGGCGCCCTGGTCGCCAACGGCAGCGGCGGCACCATCCTGGCCGGCGGCTACTACGACATCAACAACAAGCCCATCGTCGACAAGACCGACGCCGGCCAGCGCCAGTTCTTCTCCGACTGCCCGGACGGCACCTCGCTGCTGAAGCTGGCCGCGCCCACCGTCGCCGGCGTCAAGGGCAACACCGTGTTCGCCGTGGTGCAGTTCGAATACACCACCCGCAACGTCAAGGGCGACTCGATGTACGGCATGCTGCCGTCGCCGATCGCGGTGCTGACGCTGGACCAGGACAAGACCACCGGCGCGCTGTCGCTGGTCAAGTACCACAACGTCAACACCAGCGGCGTCAACGGCCTGTGGATCACCTGCGGCGCCAGCCGCTCGCCATGGAACACCCACCTGTCGAGCGAGGAATACGAGCCGGACGCGACCGCCATCGCCAGCAACACCCAGTTCGCCAACTTCAGCACCAACCTGTACGGCGATGCCGCCAGGGCCAACCCCTACCACTACGGCCACATGCCGGAGATCACCGTCAACCCGGACGGCACCGGCAGCATCAAGAAGCACTACTGCATGGGCCGCATCTCGCACGAGCTGGTGCAGGTGATGCCGGACGAGCGCACCGCGCTGATGGGCGACGACGCCACCAACGGCGGCCTGTTCATGTTCGTCGCCGACAAGGCGCAGGACCTGTCCAGCGGCGCCCTGTACGTCGCCAAATGGAACCAGAAGAGCGCCGACAACGGCGGCTCGGCCACGCTGTCGTGGATCAAGCTGGGCAGCGCCACCAGCGCCGAGATCAAGGCCCTGGCCGACACGCTGAAGGCGGCCGACATCCTCAGCGTCAAGACCGCCGACCCGGCCGACGCCACCTACACCAAGATCCCGTTCAGCGGCAAGACCAACTGGGTCAAGATCGTGCCGGGCAAGGAAAAGGCGGCCGCCTTCCTCGAGACCCACCGCTACGCCGCGCTCAAGGGCGGCAGCATGGGCTTCACCAAGATGGAAGGCACGACGGTCAACGCCAAGGACAAGATCGCCTACTCGGCGATGAGCTACATCCAGGCCGCGATGACCAACGGTTCCGGCGGCATCTCGGTCAAGGGCCCGAACGCCGGCGTGGTCTACGCGCTGAACCTGAAGGCCGGCCAGGTGGACGACAGCGGCGCCGCCATCAACAGCGAATGGGTGCCGGTCGACATGGCCGCCGTGCCGGCGCTGGTGGGCGAGGACCTGGCCAAGGCCGACGCGCTGGGCAACCTGGCCAATCCGGACAAGATCGCCAATCCGGACAACATCAAGTTCTCGGAAAAGCTGCGCACGCTGTTCATCGGCGAAGACAGCGGCCTGCACGTCAACAACTTCCTGTGGGCCTACAACGTCGACACCAAGACGCTGACCCGTTTGCTGTCGACGCCGTCGGGCGCCGAATCGACCGGCCTGCACGCGGTGGACGACATTAACGGCTTCGCCTACATCATGAGCAACTTCCAGCACCCGGGCGACTGGGACGCGGCGCTGCACGCCAAGGTGCAGGCGACGCTGGATCCGCTGATCAAGGCCAACTACCGCGACCGCTTCGGCGCCGCCGTCGGCTACCTGACCGGGTTCCCGACGCTGAGCTAAGCGCCCCGTCCGCACCGGCCCGCCGCGCGCTCACGCGCCCGGCGGGCTTTTTTGCGTCCAGTGTTCCAGCTTGGCCGCAAGCAGCTGTTCGTCCGGCAGCAGCATCTGGTATTCGGCGGCGATAATCCTGTTAGGCAGGCCGTCCAGCGCATAGCGCGCCTCGGCCGCGCCCTTGGCCGCGCACAGGATCAGGCCGACGGGTGGATTTTCGCCGGGTTTGGTCCAATGCTCATGGGCATAGTTCAGATACAGATGCATCTGGCCGGCATCGGCGGCCTCGAACTTGCCGGTCTTCAGTTCGATGACAACGAGACATCGCAGACGGCGGTGAAAAAACAGCAGGTCTATACGGAACCAGGTATCGTCGAGCCGAAGACGGCGCTGGCGGCCGACAAAGGCAAAGTCATCGCCCAGATCCAGTAGAAAATCAGCCATGTGCTGGATCAGCGCCGCCTCCAGATCGGACTCGGAGTACTCATCTTTCAAATCCAGGAATTCCAGTACAAAAGGGTCTTTGACCGCCTCTTCCGGTGTCATGGCATCGGCGGCGCGTGCTTGCTTGCCTTGCGCCAGCATCTTGGTTTTATCCCGGGAAAGTGCGGTCCGTTCATAGAACTGGCTGTTGACCTGACGGTCTAACTGACGAACGGACCAACCGCCGCGCAGCGCCTCGGTTTCATAAAATAGGCGGGCATTCGGATTTTTGACAGACAACAGCCGTACGTAAGCAGACCATGGCAACCGCAATTCTCCAGACACTGTCTGGTGAATTTCCGGCCAGTACAAATAAAACTTACGCATCTGCAGTAAATTCTGCATGCTGAAGCCACGTCCAAAGCGCTTGCTCAAGTCTACGCCGAGGCGTTCAATCAGCTCCTCGCCATATGCGGCGCGTTCAGCTCCGCCCTGCTCGAACTCCACGATGCGCCGGCCTATTTCCCAATAGGCCGCAGTCATGACGGAATTGACGCTACGCGCGGCGGCCCGGCGCGAGGATTCCAGCAGCTCGACAATTTGTGCGTGTATGTCGGCATAGTTGGCGCTCAGCATTTTGGAGCCTCTCGCAGCATGAGAATAACCAAATCCTAGCGCCGGCTAACTGCAGACTTATAGAGCAAGCTCAAACGAACCCTATGTCTACGACAAAAACAAGCTGTTGTCCGCCGGGACAAAATATTTTGCCAAGAGATAGCAATATTGCCAAAAACGAAGTATTGTTTCGGTTGCACATGGCGTTACAGAAGACTAACGCTGCGCCGTCGCGAAATGGTGCGACGTACAATAGGTTCAGCCCGGTTGGCGTGGGAAGTGTTGTGCAGAGCAACAGGTATTTTTATTGCCTGTTGTTAATAACTGTGGGTCGGACTACAATCGAAAAAAAAATCATACAGTAGTGCCATTTTGCGGAACTCGCCCTTATGTCTTTCTTGTCTTCTGCTACACCCAAGCTAGCCCCTTGGAAAGTCCTGTTGGTCGATGACGAACCGGACATTCATGACATCACCAAGCTGACGCTGAGCCGCTTCCGCCTCGATGGCCGCGCGCTGAGCTTCGTGCACGCCTACAGCGGCGCCGAGGCCAAGGAAGTGCTGGCGCGCGAGGCCGATGTCGCGCTGGTGTTCCTCGACGTGGTGATGGAAAAGGAAGACAGCGGCCTCGAAGTGGCGCGCTGGATGCGCGAAGACCTCGACAACCAGTTCACCCGCATCGTGCTGCGCACCGGCCAGCCCGGCCAGGCGCCGGAAGAACGCGTGATCGTCAACTACGACATCAACGACTACAAGGAAAAGACCGAGCTCGACCGCACCAAGCTGTTCACCACCACCTTCGCCGCGCTGCGCGCCTACCGCGACATCATGAAAGTCGAGGAAGCCCGCCGCCAGCAGCTGAACTACCGCGAAGGCCTGGAGCGCGTGATCGCCGCCTCGGCCCATATTTTCCAGCAGCGCAACCTGAAGGACTTCGCCAACGGCCTGCTGCAGCAGGTGGTCGCGCTGCTGCGCCTCGAGCACAGCATGCTGCTGCGCCTGCGCGGCGCCACCGCCATCAGCGGCGAAAACGAGTACGAAATCCTGGCCCAGATCGGCGACGAGGACGGCTCGCTGCTAAGCCCCGACGTGCTGGCCCAGCTCGACGTCGCCAAGAGCAACAAGATCTCGCGCGTCGAAGGCGACACCTACATCGGCTACTTCCCCAACAACAGCGGCAAGGCGTCGCTGCTGGTGCTCAAGGGCGTGGAGGAAATCTCCGAGATCGACACCAAGCTCTTGGAAGTGTTCTGCTCCGGCGTCGCCATCGCCTTCGACAACATCCTGCTGACCCAGGAGATCACCGACACCCAGGCCGAGCTGATCCTGCGCCTCGGCGACGTGGTCGAGTCGCGCTCGAACGAGGCGGGCAACCACGTGCGCCGCATGTCCGAGGTGTGTTACCTGCTGGCCCAGGCGTCCGGCATGCCGGACGACGAAACGGCCGTGCTGCGCCACGCCGCGCCGATGCACGACATCGGCAAGATCGCCACGCCGGACGCGGTGCTGCTCAAGCCGGGCAAGCTCGACGCGGCCGAATGGGAAATCATGAAGCAGCACCCTGCGGTGGGCCTGTCCATCCTCGACGGCTCGCAGCGCCCCATCCTGAAGGCGGCCGCCGTGATCGCCCACCAGCACCACGAGAAATTCGACGGCAGCGGCTACCCGCAAGGGCTCAAGGGCCACGACATCCACCTGTACGCGCGCATCGTCGCCGTGGCCGACGTGTTCGACGCGCTGATGCACAAGCGTTGCTACAAGGAAGCCTGGCCGATCGACAAGGTGGTCGAGCACCTGCAGGAAGTGGCCGGCCATCACCTCGACCCGGTCTATGTCGACCTGCTGGTGCAGAACATCGACCGCGCCGTCGCCATCAACGAGCGCTTCCCCGACTGATTATTTGCGCTTGATCTTGGGGAAGCGCAGCTTGTAGTGCAGCCCCATGCCCGGCGCGCTGACCACCTTGACGGTGCCGCCCAGCGCGCCCGTCACCAGGTTGTACAGGATGTGCGCGCCCAGCCCGCTGCCGCCCGTGCCGCGCTTGGTGGTGAAGAAGGGATCGAACAGCTGCGCCAGCGTGCTGTTGTCCATGCCGGCGCCGTCGTCGCTGTAGTCGAAGTCGACGAAGTCGCCGTCGACCTTGCCGGTGATCCTGATCTTGCCCGACTGCCCCTCCTCGAAGCCGTGCACCAGCGAGTTGACCACCATGTTGGTGACGATCTGCGACACCGCGCCGGGGAAGCTGGCCATCTCGATATTGGCCGGGCAGTCGATCTCCACCACCACCGGCTTGCCCTTCAGCTTGGGCTGCAGCGACAGCAGCACCTCGTCCAGGTACTTGCGCAGGTTGAAGCTGCGGATGTCGTCGGACGACTGGTCCACCGCCACCTGCTTGAAGCTGCGCACCAGCGCCGCCGCCCGCTGCGTGTTGGTGGTCATGATGCGCAGCGACTGGTCGATGATGTCGAAGAACTGGTTCAGGCCGTCCTCGTCCAGCGTGCCGGCGGCCATGTCCTCGCGCGTCAGCTTCAGCTCTTCCACCAGGTGGCTGGTGGCCGTCACGCAGATGCCCAGCGGCGTGTTGATCTCGTGCGCCACGCCGGCCACCAGCCGGCCCAGCGAGGCCAGCTTTTCCTGGCGCACCAGCTCGCCCTGGGCGTCCTTCAGCGACGTCAGCGCATTCTCCAGCGCCGCGTTCTGTTCTTCCAGCGCGTCCTTGGCGCGGCGGATCTCGCTCTCGGCGCGCATGCGCGCGATCGCCACCGCCACGTGGCTGGCCATGAAGGCCAGGATGTCGAGGTCGGCCTGGGTGTAGATCACCGAGTCGTCATAGCTCTGCACGATGATCACGCCGTAGGCCGTGTCGCCCAGCAGCATCGGCGCGCCCATCCAGCTGGCGATGTCGACGCTGCCCAGCGGGTGCTCCAGCTCGCCGCTGGCGATCAGCGCGTTCAGCGCGCCGCGATCCAGCAGCATGGCCTGCTTGCGCTGCAGGATGTAGGAGGACATGCCGATGCCGAAATCGAAACGCTTGACCGGCGCCTGGGCATCCTTTTCATCGACAAAATACGGCACGCTGATTTCCCGGGTATCCGGGTGGTACAGCGCCATCAGGAAGTTCTGCGCCGGCACCAGCTCGCTGATGATCTGGTGCAGCCGCATGTTCAGGCGGCTGCCGCCGGTGGCGGTGGCCGACAGGTTGGCCAGCTCGTACAGCGCGCGCTGGATATTCTCGGCGCGGCGCCGCTCGGCCACCTCGTGCTGCAGCTGGCTGGTGCGTTCGGCCACCGCGCGCTCCAGCCGGTCCATGCTCTGCAGGCCCTGCAGCGCGCTCGAGACCTGGGTGGCGATCAGCGCGAACAGCGCCTGGTCTTCCTCGCTGAAGGTGTGCTGCTTGTCGTAGCTCTGGATCACGATGGCGCCCAGCGCCTGGTGGTTCTGGTCCAGCAGCGGGCAGCCCATCCAGTGCTCGGCGATGGTGCCGATGCCGAAGGCGGCGTTGTGTTCCCGCCTGGAGACGTGCTCGGCCGCCGTCATCACCATGTTCTCGCGGCTCAGGATCACCGCCGCCGTCGGCGACTCGCCCGGCACCAGCTCGAACAGCTCGTCGCGGCTGGGCGGCTCGTCGACCTCGTCGACGAAATACACGAAGCGCACCATGTTGACGGCGCCGTCGCGGTCGCTCAGCGCCACAAAGAAATTGGCCGCATACATGATGCGGCCCAGCGCCGCATGCACGGCCTGCAGGAATTCGCTGATATCGGTGCAGCTGCTGGACTTCCGCCCGATTTCAAGCAGCATCGTTTGGACGGCTTCCAGGCGGGTGAGGCGACTTTCCATCGGGTTTCCTATGTAGGGTTCATGCACATGGGAAATACTATCAGGTCGGGCCCGGTCTGCACAAAAAAAAACAGCCAGGCCGTCCGGACGGCCTGGCTGTTTTCTTGAGCGCGGACGCTTAAGCGGTGTCGCCTGACTTGCGCTGACGACGGGCCGCCACCACGCCCAGCAGCCCCAGGCCGCCCAGCAGCATGCCGTAGGTTTCAGGTTCCGGCACGGCCGTCACGGTGGTGCCGCCCGAGTAGACGCCGGCGCCTTTCGACAGCACGGTGCCGCTGATCTGCAGGTAGTAGCTACCTGCAGCCAGGGGGGCAGTGGCCAGGGTCCAATAGTCGGTGGAGCCAGTCAGTACCTGCGTACCTTTTTGCACCAGGCCGTTCGAATCGAACAGGGCCAGGCTCAGGATATCCAGGCCGTTCATGGCGCTGCTGGAGAAGGACGAGGTGTCGGTGGTCAGCAAGCTGGCGCCGGACAAGTTAAAGGTGAAACGGTCGGCAAAAGTGTTACCGGCGTTGCTGATGTTGATGTTATGACCGAAGAAAGCCGAGCCGCCGCTCAGGTCCAACGCCGTGTCCGGTTTGCTGATGTCCGCCGCCATCGCGGACTGGGACAGCAAGACGGCACCGGCCATGACAACTGCGCCAGCCAAGGTTTTTATTTGTCGCATAGAGATTCTCCTTAATAACAAGAAGTGCGGCATGAAAGTCACCGCACAGGAGATCAAAATGTAGCAGGCACGTCACTTTTAATCGGGGGCGCACGATTGGATCTTACATTTACTTACACGTTTATTTAACGAAATATTAACTTTAGTAAATAAAAAATGATGTAGAAAACTATGGTTTTTTGTAACTATTTTCGACCCAGGCCGACGCGCTGGACGGGCTCAGCTTGAACGTAGGCGCCACCCGCACCTGCGCCAGTTGCTCGCCGTACTGGTCGAACGCGCTCAGTTTGGCGTAGGGATCGTCCTCATCCGGCACGATGTCCAGCGTGACCTTGACCTGGCCGTCGTCGGTGCTGATGAACAGGTTCTTGTGCAGTTGGGCATGCAGCTGCTGTTCGTGGCGGCGCAACACTTCATTGGCGGTCTTGACCAGCGTGTTGAAGGCGTTGACGTCCAGCGGCTTGGGATTTTTCTTGTCGCGGCCCATGGTCCACGGACCGACCAGCGCCGGCTCCGGCTCGCCATCCTTGATCATCGCCACCGCCCAGCCCTCGTCGTCCTCGTTCTTGATCACGCGCGCGGTCCAGCCATTGCCCTGCCAGACGCGGTCTTGCTGGATCGGTGCGTCGTCGTCCTGCTGCTGATCCGGATCGGGGTAGTGATTACTCATGCTTATGGCTCGTGTCGAAATATGGGTGGGGGTGAAATAATAAGCGCCACGCTGGTTAACAACAATAGAAAGTCGTCAATGAAGCGCAATCTCGTCCCGATCCTGGTCCTGGTCCCCTCCGTGCTGGCGACGGCCGGCCCTGCCCATGCGCAAGGCGGCGACGTGCAGGTATATGGCCGCCTCAACCTCGGCCTCGAGAGCATGCGCAGCACGGCCGACGCCAGGGGCCAGGCCGTCAGCATGGTGCGCGAAAGCAACTACCGCTCGGTGCTGGGCTTTCGCGGCAGCGAGGACCTGGGCGGCGGCCTGAAGGCCATCTTCCAGATCGAAGGCACGCTGTCGCCGGACACCGGCGCCGGCAGCCCGGCCGCGCGCGACACCCGCGTCGGCCTCGAAGGCGCGGCCGGCACGCTGTTCGCCGGCAACTGGGTCACGCCGTACAACGGCGCCACCGCCGGCCTCGACCCGTATTACCCGACCACGGCCGGCTACATGAGCATCATGGGCAACGGCTCGGCCTCCACCAGCGACAACGTCAGCGACACCTCGTCCTTCGACCGCCGCCAGCAGAACAGCGTGCATTATTGGTCGCCGCAGTGGCATGGCCTGCAGTTGCGCCTCGCCCACGGCTTGAACGAGGAACACCCCGCCGGCGGCGCCAGGCCTGCGCTGACGTCGGCGGCGGCGGTCTGGGAGCGGGGCCCGTGGTATGCCGCCGCGGCATACGAGCGCCACTACGAATACCAGGGCAAGGATGGCAACGACAGCGGCGCCAAGATCGCGGCGGCCTACCGCTTCGGCGACACCCGGGTGGCGCTGATCGGCGAACGGCTCAAGTATGAAACCGCGGCCGGC
Source organism: Duganella hordei (assembly GCF_040369125.1). Classification (NCBI taxonomy): domain Bacteria; kingdom Pseudomonadati; phylum Pseudomonadota; class Betaproteobacteria; order Burkholderiales; family Oxalobacteraceae; genus Duganella; species Duganella hordei. The sequence continues at coordinate 22,271 of NZ_BPWI01000013.1, read as the reverse complement.
ACGCTGGAGCGCAACGCGGCGTATATTGCCGTCACCCACCAGATCGGCCCGCACGGCCTGCGCCTCGGCCTGGCGCGCGCAGGCGACGGCACCGGCAGCGCGCCGGACGGGCAAAAGGTCGGCTTCATCCGCAAGGGCGAGGACACCGGCGCCACCCACTACACGGCCGGCTACGACTACGCCCTGTCCCGGCGCAGCAGCCTGTTCCTGTTCTACACCCGGCTGGCGAACCAGCGCAACGGCAGCTATGACTTCGCCATCAACGGACTGACGGTCAGCCCGGGCGCCACCGTCCGCGGACTGGCGCTGGGCATGCGCCACGCCTTCTGAGCGGCCAGCACAAAAACCCGCGGGCGCGGTTTTTTGTGCAACCAGGACCGTGGTCTTAACAGGTCATGCAAGGCGGCCGTTCGGCGATCGGCGGCCGCAGCGGCGTGATGCGCGGATCGATGGCCGGTTCCGGCATCTGATAACTGAATGGCGTAATGATGATAGGCGGAATCGTCGGCGGTGCCGATGGCGGGCCCTTGGGTCCCCCGCCGGAAAGGTGCTGGACGCTACGCTGGCGCCTCGTACGGTTGCAAACCGAGGATATCGATTGACCCTCGCTCAATTCTAGCCAAGCCATGTTAAAGCCCTCCCTGCGCAAGTCAGGTTATCAGTATAGGCAGGGATAACTTTAAATCAAGGAACATTCGTCCCTCATCCCGCTCGTCGCCGCTGGATGTCGTTCCATCCCGCAAATTTGCCGGTCTGTCGCAATCCGCTGGCTGGCGCCGGGGCGCCCCGGTACAGTTCAACCATGCCAAACGGCAAACGAACAAAAAACGAATAAACCACCGACGAGGTCAGCCATGAACAGCAAAGCAAAAAAACTGGTTTTCGCAGCCTTTATCCTCCTGCTGGCCGTGGCCGCCTGGCAGTCCATCCTGGGTGACGGCATGCACGTCAACATCGACGGCGACGAGATCGACGGCCCGCTGGGCGCCCTGCTCGGCATCGTGTTCGCCGGCGGCGGCGTGCTGATCGCGGCGGTGGCCGTCACCTGCGCGGCGGTGTTTGTCGGCGTGCTGTTTGCCGGCCTCGGCATCCTGATGGTCAGCGCCCTGGTGCTGGGCGCCGTGGTGCTGCTGGCGGCGATGTCGCCACTGATGCTGCCGCTGCTGATCCCGGTCGGCATCTACTGGATCTTCGCCGGCCGCTCCCGCAAACAACGCCAGCGCGCCATGATGGAACACGCCGTCTGAACCGGCATCACGCATAGCACCACCGTTTCAATCGGAAGCGGCCGGGACCTGAACTCCCGGCCGATCCGCCTCTTGCTCCATCAGTTCCACCCGGTTGCGGCCGCCATGCTTGGCGCAGTACAGGGCCTGGTCGGCCCGCACCAGCGCCGCGTCGCCGCTCGCATCCTTCCCCGCCACCACCGCGATGCCGATGCTGACAGTGACAGTCACCGTCCCCCCGGCGTCGCCGTCGAGCCGCATCGGCGTCGCGGCCACGCGCTGGCGCAGCCGCTCGGCATACACCGCCGCATCGTCCAATCCCGTGCCCGGCAATAAAATCGCGAATTCCTCGCCGCCGATGCGGCCCGGCATGTCGATCTTGCGCTGGCCTTCGCGCATCAGTTCGGCCAGCTGGCGCAGCACGGCGTCGCCGGCCGCATGGCCGTGCTCGTCGTTGATGCGCTTGAAATGGTCGACGTCGAGCAGCAGCACCGCCGCGCAGCCGCCGATGTCGCGCCGCAGCCGGTCCTGCTCGTCGGCCAGCCGCCGCATGAACTCGCGCCGGTTCGGCAGGCCGGTGAGGAAGTCGGTGGTGGCCAGCACCCGCAGCTCGTCGTCCATGCGCCGACGCTCGGTGATGTCCAGGGTCGAGACGATGACGAAATCCAGGCTGTGCGTATGGCCCGGCATCACCAGCAGGGTCAGCTGGTTGAGGCGGGCCACGCCGTCGAGCCGCTCGAAGCTGCCCTCGCAGGCGAAGAAGTGCTGGCCCTGGGCCAGCGCGGCCAGCGCCATGGCAAAGCTGGGCATGGCGGCGGCGTCGAAATTCTGTGCCAGGCTCAGCTGCGAGATATCCTTGCGCCCCGGCGCCGCGCCGACCTGCTGCAGCGCGGCGGCGTTGACGTCGAGGATGCGCACCAGCGCGGCCAGCTGCCGCAGCTGGCTGACGTTGGCCTGCAGGTAGCGGCCGATGTCGTCCACGCCGGACAAGGTCAGCTCCGCCAGCGCCGCCCGCACGGCCGACCAGTCCTGCTCCCACAGCGCCACCGGCGCGTGGTCGTACAGGCTGCGGAAGCGGGCCTCGCCGGCGCGCAGCGCGACGGCCGCCTGGGCCTGCTCGATGGCGATGCCGGCCAGCCGCGCCGCCTGCTCGATCAGCGCGATATTGGCCAGGCTGGGCACGCGGGCGTCGCGGTGGTAGATGGCGAACGTGCCCAGCACGCTGCCGTTGGCGCTGAAGATGGGATCGGACCAGCACGACCCCAGCCGCGCCTGCAGCGCCAGGTCGCGGTACTCGATCCAGCTGGGCGCGGCGCGGATGTCTTCGATGACCACGCGGCTGCGGGTCAGCACCGCCTCGCCGCAGGCGCCCTTGCCGTCGCGGATGGAACGCCCGTGCACGGCGGCGTTGAAGAAGGCCGGCAGGCTGGGCGCCGCGCCGACCAGCAGCCGCTCGCCGGTCTCGTCGAGCAGCAGGATGCTGCACAACATTTCCTCGTTGTCCGCCTCGACGCCCAGCACCACGCTCTCGAGGATGGTTTGCAGCGGCGCGCCGGTGGCCAGCAGCTCGAGCACGTGGCGCCGGGTCTGCTCGCGCTGCTCGGCCTGGGTGCGCTCGGTGATGTCGCGGAACGACCAGATGCGCGCCGGCTCGCTGCCCAGCTGCAGGCCGCGCGTGTGCTGCTCGATCACGCGGCCGTCCCTCAGCTGCAGCAACTCGTGCCGGGACTCCAGCGGCGTGCCGCGCTGCAGCCCCGGCAAGGTGTGCTGCGGCGTGTCCAGCGGCAGGCCCTGGCCCGGGTGCAGCATCTGCCGCGCCATGTGCTCCATCAGCACGGCGCCGTCGCTTTGCCAGTCCAGGTGCTCGGGCAGGTTCCACAATTCGCGAAAGCGCCGGTTGGCGTTCAGCACCGAGCCCTTCAGGTTGTCCACCAGGATGCCGTCGATGGTCGAGTCCAGTATGCTGCGCAGCATCGCCTGGCTGCGCTGGGCGCCGTCGGCCAGTACCAGCAAGGTGGCCTGCCCCTCCCGCAGTTCGCCGGCCAGCACTTCGGCGCGGGCCAGCGCGCTGCGGGCCCGCACGCGGCCGCGTGCCAGCAGCCAGGTCAGGCCGGCCAGCAGCAGGCTGAGCGACACACCGGCCGCGGTGATCTGCAGCGCCTTGTCGTGCACCGCCACCGCGCCCGGCACGGCCGTCGCCCGCAGCGTCCAGCGGTGGCCGGCAATGCTGAACTGCTGCCGGCTGCTGCGCCGGCCGGCAGCGCCGCCCGGATGACTGTCGTACATCAGCGCCTGCGGCGCGATGCCGGCCCCGTCGAAGATTTCCACGTGCAGCGCGGCGGCGCGCGGTCCGCCCAGTCCGGCCATCAGGTCGCCGACGCGGAACGGCGCATAAACCCAGCCGTCGATGGCGGCGCGGCGCTCGGCCAGCGTGCCGGTTTGCTGCCCGTGGCGGTACAGCGGCAGCACCATCAGGAAGCCCGCCTGCGCCGGCTCGGCCGTCTCCTGCACCAGCCGTATCCTGCCGCTGACGGCGGGCCGGCCGGAATCGCGCGCCTGCTCCAGCGCGGCGCGGCGCACCGGCTCCGAGGCTGCATCGAAACCGAAGGCGCGCCGGTTGTTCTCGTCGAACGGTTCGAGGTAGACGATGGGCGCGTACCACTCGCGGATGCCCTCGGGTTGCACGCGGTAATCGGGATGGCCGCCGAGCCGGATTTTCTGCTCGTGCGCGGCGCGGCGCGCCTGCGGCACCAGCGCCATGTAGCCGATGCCGTGGATGCCGGGGAAATGCTGGTTCAGCTCCTGCCCGGCCAGGTAGGTGCGGAACTCCTCGCGCTCGACCTCGCTGGAGCTGGCGAACAGCCCCTGCACGCCGTACAGCACCTGCAGATAGGTTTGCAGGCGCTGGTCGAGGTTGTTGACCAGTTCGCGCGTGCGGCCGTCGAAGTCCGCCTGCGCATCCTGCTCGGCGTCCTGCTGCGCGCCCTGCCACAGCATGCCGGTCGCGCTCAGGCAGCCGGCCAGCACCAGCACCGGCAGGACGCCCGGCGTGAGCATTTCCTGCAGCAGCCGGCGCAGCCGTGCCTGGGCGGCGGGCGCCATCTACACCTCGGTGCCCGCGAACTGGCGGTAGCCGCGCGCGCGCAGGGCGCAGGCCGGGCAGGTACCGCAGCCGTAGCCCCAGTCGTGCAGCGCGCCGCGCTCGCCCAGGTAGCAGGTGTGGGTGCCGTCGCGGATCAGGTCGACCAGCGCCTGGCCGCCCAGTTCCCGCGCCAGTTCCCAGGTCTGTTTTTTGTCGCGCCACATCAGCGGCGTTTCCAGCTTCATGCGCGTGTCCATGCCCAGGTTGAGCGCCACCTGCAGCGCCTTCATGGTGTCGTCGCGGCAGTCCGGATAGCCGGAGAAATCGGTCTCGCACATGCCGCCGACCAGCACCGTCAGGCCGCGCCGGTAGGCCACGGTGGCGGCCACCGTCATGAACAGCAGGTTGCGGCCGGGGACGAAGGTGTTCGGCAGGCCGTTGGCCTGGGTTTCGATGGCGATGTCGTGGGTCATCGCCGTCTGCGAGATTTCCGAGATCAGGGACAGGTCGATCATGTGGTCATCGCCCAGCCTGGCGTTCCACTCGGGCGAGTGCGCGCGCAGGCGCTCGATGACGGTCGGACGCACGGTGAGCTCGACGGCATGGCGCTGGCCGTAGTCGAAGCCGATGGTTTCGACACGGGCGTAGTGCTTCAGTGCCCAGGCCAGGCAGGTGGTGGAATCTTGTCCACCGCTAAACAGGACCAGAGCGGAATCGGTAGGCAGCATTACTCTTCTTTCTTGCAACGTTATAAGTACGCCATCTTTTGAAGCATTCCGGTAACATGACAGCTAGCGTACACCCTGATGGAGTCTCATGTTACCGGCATCGCCAGCAAATATATTGGCAGGATCACGAATTTTGGCACAAGTTGTGGCAAAAGTATCCGGCGGCCTCGTTGCGGCGGTAGCCCTGGCCGGCCTGACTCTGCCCGTGGCGGCCGAGGAGCTGAAGTACGACGTCCGCATCGACGCCCCCGGCCCGCTGCGCGAACTGCTGGAGCAGAATCTCGACCTGGTGCGCTTTCGCGGCAACGCGCGCATGGACCGCGAACAGCTGCAACGCCTGGTGCGGGTGGCGCCGGAGCAGGTCAAGACGCTGGTGTCCACCGACGGCTACTACTCGCCGGTGGTGAGCGCGCGGCTGGAGCGCAAGGGCGAGAACGACACCCCCACCGTGCAAATCAGCGTGCAGCCGGGCGAGCCGGTCCGGGTCGGCGAGATCGACCTGGTGCTGCAGGGCTTTGCGCCGGTGCCAGGGCTGGCGGCCGACAAGCAGTTCGACACCCAGGCGCTGAAGGCCGGATGGACGCTGAAAAAAGGCATGGTGTTCCGCCAGGTCGACTGGGAACAGGCCAAGCGCGGCCTGCTGCGCCAGGTGGTGCAGACGCGCTACCCGCGCGCGCAGCTGACCGAAAGCCTGGCGACGGTCGATCCGGAAAACCATCTGGCGGCGCTGCGCGTGGTGCTCGACAGCGGCCCGGAGCTGCGCTTCGGCGAATTGCGCATCGAAGGCTTGAAGCGCTACCCGCCGGCCATCGTCAGCAACCTGAATCAAATCCATCCCGGCGACTACTACAGCGAAGCGGCGCTGCAGTCCTACCAGTCGCGCCTGCAGGACACCGGCTACTTCAGCAGCGTCGAAGTGAGCGCCGACACCAGCGCGATCCTCAACGAGCAGCTCGACGCGGCCGGCGCCACGCCGGCGCAAAACGCCGGATCGGCGATGGCGCCCTTGCCGCTGCTGGTGCGCGTGACCGAGAACAAGCGCAAGAACGTCAGCGCCGGCCTGGGTTTCAGCACCAACACCGGCAACCGCGCATCGCTGACCTATGACGACCTGTCGGTGTTCGGACTGCGCATGAAAAGCGCGCTGACGCTCGAGACCAAGAAGCAGACGGCGCGCAGCGACTTCTACTTCCCCACCACGGCGGACGGCTACAACGACAGCGTCGGCGCGTCGTTCGAGCGCAGCGACATTTCCGGCGAGGTGACCAGCGTGGCCAGCGTGGCGGGCAAGCGCGCCTGGGGCACGCCGCTGCTCGAACGCAGCCTGACGCTGGAGCTGCTGACCGAAACCAAGACCGTCGACGGCCTCCCGTCGACCACCAGCAAGAGCTTGCCGCTGACGTACGGCGTCACCTGGCGCAAGCTGGACAACCTGCTGTTCCCGACCAAGGGCTACGCGCTCAACGCGCAGCTGGGCGGCGCGCTGCTGCCCATCCTGACCGACGAAGCGTTCGTGCGCGGCTACGCGCGCGCCGTGTGGTACCGGCCGCTGGGCACGAGCACCAACCTGATACTGCGCGGCGAACTTGGCGCGCTGGCCTCGCGCGACAAGAACGGCGTGCCGGCGGTGTACCTGTTCCGCGCCGGCGGCGACCAGTCGGTGCGCGGCTACGCCTACCAGGAGCTGGGCGTGCGCGAGGGCGACGCCATCACCGGCGGACGCTATTTGACCACCGCCAGCGCCGAGTTCCAGTACTGGTTCAAGCCGTCATACGGCGCCGCGGTGTTCTACGACGCCGGCAACGCGGGCGACACGTTCAGCGCGCTGCATCCGAAGTCGGGTTACGGCGTCGGCGGGCGCTGGAAAAGCCCCGTGGGGCCGATCAACGTGGATGTCGCCTACGGCCACGCGGTGAAAAAATATCGCCTGCACTTCTCACTTGGATTTACCTTCTGATGGCTGACAACAACGACAAGCCGGCAGCCGAAGCACCCGCCGCGCCGCGCCGCCGCTGGCCGCGCCGCGTGCTGATTTCTCTGGCCGTGCTGGCGGCGCTGCTGGCCGGCGCCTTCTGGCTGCTGGGCCGCGAATCGACCCTGCAGCAGCTGGTGCAGCGCATCGCCAACGCCAGCGGCGGGCAGGTGTCGGTGAGCGGCGTCAGCGGCTCGCTGTACCACCGCATGCATATCGGCCGGCTGGTATATCGCAGCAAGGACAGCGTCGTCACGGCCGACAACATCGACATCAACTGGTCGCCGCTGCAGTATTTTTCCGAAGGCCTGGCGATCAGCGAACTGCACGTGGCCGCGCTGACGGTGCAAAGCCTCGGCCCCTCCGAGCCGGCCAAGATGCCCGAATCGCTGGTCGCGCCGTTCCGCCTCAACGTCTCCGACGCGCGGCTCGACAAGCTGACGCTGACCGGCGCGACCGGCAGCAACGTGATCGAGCGCCTGCGCTTCAAGCTGTCCGGCGACAAGAGCGGCTGGCACCTGCAGGACGCCAGCGCCTCCACCGCGTTCGGCATCGCGACCGCCGACCTGACCATCGGCGCCGACAAGCCGTTTGCCCTCAAGGGGCGGGGTCAGTTCCGGCATTCTGACACGAGCTCGTGTCAGAATGCCGGAACTGACCCCGCCCCTTGTGCTAATGTCGGCACTGACCCCGGGGTGGGGGCTGCGCAGCTGACGCTGGAGGCCGGCGGCAACCTGGCGCTGCTGACCCTGAAGGCGCAGGGTTCGGCCGGCGCGGCAAGCGGCGGCGGCACGCTGGCGCTGGCGCCGTTCGATCCCATCATCCTGCGCGCCATCGACCTCACCGGCCGCGACCTCGATCCGGCCGGCTTCAACACCGGCTGGCCGCAGGCGAAGTTCAGCCTCAAGCTCAGCGCCGCGATCACGCCCGACCAGAAGCTCTCCGGCCAGTTCGCCCTGCTGAACCAGGACAAGGCCGCGCCCATCGACCAGCACGGCCTGCCGCTGCAAACCTTCAGCGGCAAGCTGGCCGGCACGCTGACCGCCTCCGTGCTGGAAAACGTGCTGCTCGACCTCGGCCCTGCGGGCCGCTTCACCGGCGGCGGCAACATCCAGCGCAGCGGCCCGGAGGCCGGCATCGACGCGGCGCAATTCAAGCTGCACACCGACCGCCTGGACCTGAAGAACATCCACAGCGGCATCAACAAAACCAGCGTCGCCGGCGACATCGTCCTCGCCAGCACGCCCACCAAACAAAGCCTGACCGCCAACCTGGCCCAGGACGGCCTGCGCCTCGACGTGCAAGCGACACTGGCAGACGCGCTGCTGCAATTGCATCAGGTACGCCTGCTGGCGAAGAAAGGCAGCATCACCGCCACCGGCCAGGCCAGCCTGAAAGACAAGCAGGAATTCAGCGCCAAACTGCGCGCGGACCACTTCGATCCATCCGCGCTGAGCCCCGGCCTTCCAATCGCCGACCTGAATGCCGACATCAACGCCAGCGGCCACATCGCCCCGGCATGGCAGGTGGCGGCGAACTTCGAATTAAAGACCAGCAAACTGTTCGGCCAGGCGCTGTCCGGCAAAGGCAAACTGAATGCCGACGCACAGCACGTCAGCGGCGTCGACGCGCATCTGGCGCTGGCGCAAAACACCGCCGACATCAGCGGCAGCTTCGGCGCCCCTGGCGAACAGCTGCGCTGGAAAGTCGACGCCCGCCAGTTGTCGGCCGCGATGAGCGATCTGCAGGGCGCCGTCAGCGCCAGCGGCACCATCGCCGGCACGATGGCGGCGCCTCGCGCCAGCTTCGAAGCGGACGCCAAGGGCTTGGCGCTGGCCTCCGCCAAACACCCTGCGGCCGATAGCCTGATCCATGCGGCAGGCGACCTCGCGCTGACCGGCCCGAAGAAAACACCCGAGTTGAAAATAAATGGCACCATACAGCGCCTGAATCCAGCGGCATTCGGCACGGCGCAGGCAGGAGCCGTCAACGCCACCTTTGCCGCGAACGCCAGCCTGGCCGCCGACTGGCGCGCTGGCCTCGATCTGAGCCTGCAGCCGTCCACCTTCGCCAACTCACCGTTGTCGGGCTATGCGAAATTCAACGCCGCCAAGGGCAGCATCAGCAACGCAGATATCGATCTGCGGCTGGCGTCCAACAGCCTGCAAGCCAAGGGCAGCTTCGGCAGCGCGCTGGACAAGCTGGAATGGAAGCTCAACGCGCCGCAGCTGGCCGCGCTGGGTCCGCAGTTCGCCGGCGTGTTGCGCGCGAACGGCACGCTGTCCGGCACCAGCGCCAAGCCGGCGCTTGCGCTCACGCTGGACGGAACCAACCTGCGTACACCGGGGCAGCAGCAGATCGGCACGATACGCGGCAGCGCCACGCTGGGCAGCACCATCGCGGCACCGGCCACCACCACCACGGCCGCACCTGCCCTGGCCGCAGGCGGCACGAATGCCCGGGGCGCGGCGCCGCGCGGCACAGCCAATGCCGACGTCATGGCCGACGTGCCGCTGGTCAGCGACATCGAAATCACCCGCTACGTCTCGCCGTCGCTGACGCTCGACAAGGCGCGCCTGCAAACCAGCGGTACCCGCAGCGGCCACACGCTGCAAGTTGGCGCCAGCAACGCCGACTTCGACGCCGTTATGCGCGTCAAAGGCGGCTGGGCCAACGACAGCTGGACCGGCACCATCGACACGCTGCAAAACCGTGGCCGCTTCGCCCTGACGCTGGCCGCGCCGGCGCCGCTGAAACTGAGCGCCCCCGCCGGCAGCGGCGTGGCCGGCCTGCTGCATCCGGAGCAGATCGCACTGGGCAGCGCCACCATCAAACTCCCCGACGGCAGCATCCGCATCGACTATCTCGAGAAAACCGGCCCCGCCTGGCGCAGCAAGGGCCTGGCCGCCGGCGTGCCCGTCAACTACCTGGCCCAGCTCTCCGACGCCTGGCGCGAAAACGTCCGCAGCACAATGACCATCGGCGCCGAGTGGGGCCTGACCCTGCAGGCGGCCGGCAAGACCACGCCGCCCGTCCTCGGCGGCATGCTGCACGTCTACCGCGAGCAGGGCGACCTGACCATCACCGGCGCCGACCTGCCGCAGCCGCTCGGCCTGCGCACGCTGGACGGACGTATTGACGTCAACGACGGCACGCTGCGGCTGCAGCTGAACCTCGACGGCACCCGCGCCGGCCAGGCCCGCATCGACGGCACCGCGCAGCTGCACGACGGACGCCTGGACGAGAGCAGCGCCATCACACTGAGCGGCAACGCCAACATGGGATCACTGGCCTGGCTGGCGCCGCTGGCCGGCCAACCCGGCCTGGAAATCGACGGTACGCTGAAACTGGCCGTTACCGGCGGGGGCACCCTCGGCGCGCCGCAACTGAACGGCGACATCACCGGCGACAAGCTGGTGGTGAACTGGGTCGACCAGGGCATCAAGCTGCGCAACGGCCAGCTGCAGGCGCGCCTGAGCGGCGACCAGCTGCAGCTGCAAAAACTGGCCTTCGACGGCGCCGAAGGCCACGCCCAGGCCGACGGCTGGATACGCTACGCCGGCAACGAGGCGACGATGAACCTGAAACTCAGCGCCGACAAGCTGGAAGTGCTGGCGCGGCCCGACCGCATCCTGGTCCTCAGCGGACAAAGCACGCTGACGCGCGACGCCAAGCGCTTCCAGCTGGACGGAAAATTCCGCGCCGACCGCGCCATCATCGAGCTGGCCGGCGAAAACACGCCCACCCTCAGCGACGACGTGGTCATCGTCGGCAAGGGCGCGGCGCCGGTCAAGGCCGCGCAAGGGCAGCCGCTGAGCATCGACCTGGAGGCGGACCTCGGCGACAACTTCAACCTCAAGGGCAAAGGGCTGGACGCGCAGCTAGCCGGTACGCTGCGCATCCGCGTGGCCGACCGCCGCCCGCCGCGCGTCAACGGCAGCATCCGCGTGGTCAACGGCACTTATGCGGCGTATGGACAAAAGCTGGCGATCGAGCGCGGCGTGATCAGCTTCTCCGGCGCCTACGACAATCCCGGCCTGAACATCCTCGCCGTGCGGCGCGGTCCGGAAGGCGAAGCAATCAGCGAGACCAATGTGGAAGCCGGCGTGGAAGTGCGCGGCACGGCGCTGGCGCCGGTGGCCAAGCTGGTGTCGACGCCGGCCGTGTCGGACAGCGACAAGCTGGCGTGGCTGGTGCTGGGCCACGGCATCGACAGCACAGGCGGCAACGACATGGCGTTGCTCAGCGCCGCGGCGGGCGCGCTGTTCGGCGGCGGCCAGGGCAAGCTGGCCAACGCGCTGGGCGTGGACGAACTGGGCGTGGGCCAGGCGGCCGGCACCACGGCGGGCGGCGCCGCGACCGGCTTGCAGACGACGGTGGTCACGGTCGGCAAGCGGCTGTCGTCGCGCGCCTACCTGAGCTTCGAACAGGGCGCGGGCACGGCGACCAGTCTGGTCAAGCTCAAATACAAGCTGAACCCGCGCATCACGCTGCAGTTCCAGACCGGCACCAACAACGCGCTGGACGTGCTCTATACCTGGGCTTTCGACTAACTCGGATTGTGGTCCGGTACCGGGTCATCCTGCGGAACGGGATGCGGAACGGCCGGCGGCGTCGGGTCGTCCGCAGGGACGGGATCGGGGGCGCGGTGAGAGGTGGCATTCATGGTCAACACTCCGGGAGGTGGCTCGTCAACCATTCTACGCCGTTACAAAATTAAACAAAAAACAGTTGTAAGGTTTCGTCACCGGTCTCAGACCAAGCTGCAATTCCTTGCGCGAGGGGTTGCCTCTTAACCCAACCTGAGATCGATATGACCACCAAACCATCTACCGGCATGGCGCTGCGCCTTGCCCTGGCAAGCGCATTGGCGCTGGCCACTCCCGCGCTGTTTGCATCCGACCTGACCGTCAGCGTCACCAACCTGACGCGCGGCACCTGGTTCACGCCTTTGCTGGTCAGTGCCCATCCGGCCAGCTTCAAGGCATTCACCGAAGGCACGGCCGCCAGCGCGCAGATACAGAGCGTGGCCGAGGCAGGCGACACCACCGGCGTGCAGGCCCTGCTGCCGAGCGGCGCGGCCAAGGTGATCAATCCGAACGGCGGTCCGCTGAAGCCCGGCGGCAGCGTCACCAGCGCCGTGTTCCAGGGCGGCGCCGGCACCGCCAACACGCAGCTGACCATCCTCGCCATGCTGGTACCGACCAACGACGGCTTCATGAGCCTGAACGCGATCGACATCCCGACGGCACCGGGCACCTATACCTACAACGTCTCCGCCTATGACGCGGGCACCGAAGCCAACGACGAAAAGGCTGCGGCGGCGGGCGGCGTCAACCAGCCGGGCATGATCTTCCCGGCCTTCCTGAACGACGCAAGCGGCAAGCTGGCAGCCAACATCAACACCGGCGCCACCGGCTTTACCAACGCCACCAAGGAAGGCTTTGTGCACATCCACCGCGGCATTGTCGGCAGTGTGCCGGGCGGCCCGAGCGCCCTGGACAACACCGTCTACCGCTGGCTCAATCCAGTGGCCCGCGTTGTGCTGACCGTGAAATAAGGGGGCGACATGACGCATTCCTCACAACTCCGCGCGCCGCTGGCGGCGCTGGCGGCGGCGCTGCTGCTGGCGGCCTGCAGCGGCGGCTCTTCGATGCCGGAACCGGACATCAAACCGCCGCCGCCCGTGGTCGTCGCACCGACCACCGCCATCTATGAAGTCACGCTGGTCAACCTGACGGCGGGACAGCCGCTGTCGCCGATGGTGGCGGTGGCGCATAACGACGGCTTCAGCGTCTTCAATGTCGGCGAAGCGGCCAGCGTCGCGCTGGAGCACCTGGCGGAAGCTGGCGAATCCGCGCCGCTGGCGGCGTTGGCGAACGACTCCAAGTCGGTGTATGCGGCGGCGGTCGCCGCGGGCGGACCGCTGGTGCCGGGCGCAGACAACAAGGCAACCGTGACGCTGACGGTGCCGGTGGCCAGCCTGCCGACGCTGCGCCTGTCGATGGCCAGCATGCTGGGCAACACCAACGACGGCTTTGCGGGCCTGGCCGGCCAGTCGCTGGCGGCGCTCGACGTGGGCGCGTCCACCACCGTGCGGCTGCTGAGCTATGACGCCGGCACCGAACGCAACACGGAGAGCGCAGACACCGTGCCTGGTCCGGCCACGGCCAACTCCGGCGGCAAGCGCGAAGGCTTCAACGCGACGCGGGACGACGTGATCAACACGGTGCACCTGCATCCGGGCGTGGTCAGCAAGGATGACGGATTGCCGACATCGGCGCTGACGCAGGCGCAGCGCTGGGACAATCCGGTGGCGCTGCTGACCATCAAGCGTACGCAGTAAACCCTTCAGCTGCTACGTCGCCTTCGCGTGGCGGACGTATTTGTCCAGCCACGCGTTGGTCTCGTACAGCATGTGCAGGATCGATTCGCGCGCGCGGTAGGCGTGCGATTCGTTCGGCAGCATCACCAGCCGCGCCGTGCCGCCCAGGCCTTTGATGGCCTGGAACATGCGCTCGCTCTGCAGCGGGAAGGTGCCGGAGTTGCTGTCCTCGGCGCCGTGGATCAGCAGCATCGCATCCTTGATCTTGTCGGCGTTATTAAACGGCGACATCGCCTGGTACACTTCCGGCGCCTGCCAGAACGGCCGCTCCTCGGACTGGAAGCCGAACGGCGTCAGCGTGCGGTTGTAGGCGCCGCTGCGCGCGATCCCGGCGCGGAACAAGCGCGTATGCGCCAGCAGGTTGCCGGTCATGAAAGCGCCGTACGAGTGGCCGCCGATGGCGATGCGGTGGCGATCGGCCACGCCGCGCCGCACCACCTCGTCCACCGCCGCCTGCGCGTCCGCCACCAGTTGCGACAAATAGGTATCGTTGGGTTCATCGTCGCCGCTGCCGATGATCGGGAACGAGGGGTTGTCCAGCACCGCATACCCCATCGCCAAAAAGGCCGCCGGCCCCCAGTAGCTGACCGCGTTGAAACGGTACGGCGAACCGGTGGTCTGGCTGGCCGCGCCGGCCGATTTGAATTCCTGCGGATAGGCCCACATCAGCAGCGGCAGCGGACCGTCGCGCGCCGGGTCATACCCCGGCGGCAGCATCAGCGTGGCCGTCAGTTCGACGCCGTCGTTGCGCGGATAGCGGATCTGCTCCTTGCCGACATCTTTCAGCTGCGGCGTCGGATGCGGATAGTTGGTCAGCGCCGTCAACTGCTTGTGTTCCGGCTTGCTCAGGTCGCGCAGATAGTAGTTCGGCCGCTCGGTCGGCGATTCGCGCGTCGTCAGCAGCAGCGTGCCCTCGTCGTTCAGCACCGCCGCGACGTTTTCAAAATACGGCGCGGCGCTCTGGAACAGGCGCACCTTCTGCCTGGTGGTCAGGCTCAGGCGGTCGATGAACGGCCGGTCGCCTTCCGGCGTGGCGCCGGCGCCGTCCAGCAGCACCGTCGTATCGGGACCGATCAACAGGCGCGGGAAGCCGCAGGCGTCGGCCCGCATCACCGGCGAACCGGGGCTGCTGTAGCGGTCCTCGTACGAGCCGGCATAAATCAACTCCGGCGGCGCCGACAGGTGATCGGGCTGTATCATCCACTGCTTGTAGTCGCGCGTCTTGTGCCAACGCTCGTTGATCAGCGCGACATCGCTGCGTCCCCAGGCGATGCCGGCGTAGCGCATCGTCAGCCGCGCCAGCACCAGCGGCGGTTCGTGGAACGGCGCCGCGTGCATGTAAACCAGGTCGCGGATATTGTCGATCACCGGACGCGCGGGATCGCCGCCATCCTGCGCCTCGGTCCACACCAGCGTGGCCGGCGCGTCGGCGCGCCACGACACATGGCGCACGCCTTCGGACACCGCGTCGTTCCCCGGCGGCAGCCCCTCCTCCAGCGGCAGCGTCGCCACCGTGTGCAGCAGCTGTCCGTTCAAATCGCGCACATCGATACGCTCGCCGAAACTGGACGCGGGCACGATGTAGGAATACGGCCGCGTGATGCTTTGCGTGAGCAGGTACTCTCCGCCCGGCGCGATCGAGGTGCGCGAGTATTGGCCCGGCACACCGATCGGGCGTGCCTTGCCGTGCAGGTCCAGCAGCACCATCTGCACTGTCACGTAGTATTCGAACAGGCGCGCGTCGGCCTCGTTCTTCAGCAGGTCCTGATAGGTGCGCAGCTGTCGCATGCTGCCACCGGGCTCGCTGTCCTGCTGGATCGGGCCGAACGGAACGCCGTCCGATTGCGGCGGCTTGCCGATGCCGGCCGGACGCCAGTGCACCAGCAGCCCGCTGCCATCCGGCAGCCAGTTGAAGCCGCGCGTCAGCACCGCCGACAGGGGCTGCGACGACAGCCGCGTGGCCTTGCGCGCCGCGATATCGACCAGCCACAACTCCACCGCGCCGCGTTCGCCCTTGTACGCCACGTGCGAGAACGCCAGGTGGCGCTGGTCGGGCGACCAGCTCAGGTCCGCCAGCCGCAGCGCGCGCGGCAGGCCGCGGATGCGGCTTTCCTTCTGCGTGGCGATATCGAGCAGGCTCAGGTCCGTGCCGAATGAAAAACGGGAAGAGGAACAGGTGCGCGGATTGATGCGCAGGCCGGCCAGTTTCAACTCCGGCTGCGCCACTTCGGCGATGCCCGGCAGCGGCGGCGTCTGCACCACGGCGGCGAGGTTGCGTTGGGGGCTGAGGCTCAGCGCCGGCGCGCGCGGCGCGTCGACGATTTCCAGCAAGGCGGCGGGAGGCAGCCGGTAACCGCCCTCCTGTGCGCCGGCTTGCGGCGAGGCGGCCATCAGGCCGAGATTGAGGGGCAGCATCGGTAACGGTTTGTTCATGGAATTCCTTTCGGTCCAGAAGCGGGGCTGCTGCGGTTCAGTTTGCTTATGCTATCCCTGATTGTCAATCACTGCCGCTTATCTGGTGACAATCTGTAACGCTGGCGTACAATCGCTGTTCCTGAAATCACGCTGTACGGAATCGCTTATGGAAATGACTACTATCACCCTGTTGCTGCTGGTGCCGCTGGCCATCTGGCGCATCTACACGCGCCTGAAGCGGCTGATGGGCCGCACCAGGTCCGAACTGTGGCGCCACTACTTCGCCGCCGTGGTGATGTCCGGGGTGCTGGGGGTGCTGGCAGCGACGCTGCTGGGCAAGTGGGATGCCTTTGCCGCACTGGTGGTCGGCGGCGTCGTCGGCGCCGCGCTGGGCTACCGCAACATGCAGCTGACGCGCCTGGAAAACACGCCGGAGGGTTTCTTCTACACGCCGAACCGCCGTCTCGGCCTGCTGGTGGCGATGCTGTTCATCAGCCGCCTGATCTACCGCCTGTTCGAGGCTTACCTGCACATGCACGACCACCTGCCGATGGACCCGGATTTCGTCGGCAATCCGCTGACGGCCGTGCTGTTTGGCCTGCTGGCCGGCTTCTACGCCTGCTACGGCGTGCTGCTGATACGCTGGCGCCGTGCCACCAAGCCGGTGCCGCGCCCTATCGACATCTTCGACATCAAATAAGCGCCGCATTTTTAGCGACAGTGCTACTGTAATCGTGTTGTGCGCGGGATATTTGGTGGTATGCTGAATGTATCCGCAAGGCAATTATTTGCACTGTTATGAATACGTCCATATACGATAAGACCGCAAAAGGCAGGGAGGAGATCGCGACGCGCAAGTATCAGCTTGCGCCGCGCCTGCGTACCTTGCTGGTGTTGGTCGACGGCCATCGGTCGGAAGAGGAACTGCTGCGCAACGTGGCGGGGCTGGGACTGACCGCCAGCGCCATGGCCGAGCTGCTGGACGGAGAATTCATCGTGCTGTCGACCAGCTATGCGTCGCTGGCGCCGGTGCCGGAAATGCCGGCCGAGCCGGAGGCTCCCGCGGCGGTGCCCGCGTCTACGGCCGCACCCGGGCCGCAGCTTCCCAGCGCCGCGCATATAGAGCAATTCCGTTCACTTTATGATTTCTACAACAAGACCATCAAGAGCACGATAGGCCTGCGCGGCTTCACGCTGCAGCTCAAGGTGGAGAAGGCCAGCTCGGTCGAGGATTTCCGCGAGCTGCGTATGCCCTACCTGGAAGCGGTACAGAAAGCCAAGGGCAACTTCACCGCCGCCTCGCTCGCCGAGCAGCTCGATCAGCTGCTCGACGGTCCGTCCGCTCAGGCTTAAGCCACTTTCGCCACTTCGACAGGCCGGCGCTGCAGCACGAAGATAGGCGCCGCCCACTCCGTATCCTTCTTCTTTTTACTCGTGATGAGCGTCAGTTCCGAAGGATCGTAGACGTCGGTGTTGTGCGTCAGCGGCGTCGTCATCAGGTACTGCGCGTCGGTGTTCTTCAGGAACTCGCCGACCAGCTGGATGTTGCGGATATCCAGGTGGGCGAACGGTTCGTCGATGAACACGAAGCCGCCAGAACCGTCTTCCGACTTCAACAGGCCAATCAGCAGCACCAGCGACTTCATCACCTGCTGGCCGCCGGACGCTTCGCCGTCGTTCATGCCGATGATGCCCTTGCCGTCGAACTTGAAGCGCACGTGCAGGCCCGCCTGCGACAGCTGCGTATCGTCGTTCTCCAGCCGCACCGGATCCGAGTGCACCTCGATGCCCGCCAGCTCGCCCAGCTCCTTGATGTTCTTGGAGTAGGTCTTGATGGTGTAGCGCAGCCGCTCGATGTAGGCGCCGCGCGCATTGCCGGTCGCCTCGATCGCGCGGTTGTTCTGGTAGCGGCGTTCCTCGGTCTCGGACTGGCGGCCGTGCAGCTGCTCGTTCAGGCGCTGGTACTGGTCGATGACGGTGGCGTCCAGTTCCCAGTCGCTGCGCGCCAGGCTGGCTTCCAGCGCATGGATGCGCAGCACCACCTGGTGCGAGTTCTGGTGCTCGCTGACCAGGCGCGCGCGGCGGTCCGGACGGCGCCAGCTTTTCGGCAGGTGGCGCCAGGTCTTGCGCAGCGCCAGCAAGGCGCGCGCGTGATCGGAACGCTGCTCGATCTGGCGCTTGTTGTTCAGGCGCAGGCCGGCTTCCGATTCGGACAGCGCGAAGCGCGCGTTCTGCCACGTCGTGTCGGCGCGCGTGCGCGTGACGACGGCGTTCTTGATCAGCGATTGCAGCTCGCCCAGGCGGGTGCCGACTTCGTTGCGCTCTTCCTTCAACGGCACGGCGTTGCGCGCCGCTTCGTCGAATTCCTCCTGGCGCGCGGCCAGCTCCTTGGCCGCGTCAACGCCGGCCAGGCGCGTCTTCAGCGAACTGATCTCCGAGGCCAGCTTCGATACGATCAAGGTCAGCGCATCTTCCTGCGCCTCCAGCGCCGGCAGCGACTTCTGGATCGCTTCCATACGCTGCGTGCGGCCGGCGGAACCGAAGCGGTAGCGCGACGCTTCGACGAACAGCGAGCGGCCGCCGCGGCGTTCGCGGTGATAGGCTTCCGGCGTGATCCACTCGTCGTGGCTGCCGAGTTTTGCGCCGGCGTCGACGTTGTCCACGCGGGTGATGCGCGACAGCTGCTCCACCAGCCAGGACGGCACCTTGGCCGAGAACTTCACCACCGACATCAGCGTGTTGTCCTTGACCGTCGGCGCATGCACCAGGTCCGGCACGATGAAGTGGCGATAGCGCTCCTTCTCCGCCAGGCGATACGCGGCCGAAGCGTCGGACGATTTATCCAGCAGCACCACCGAGGCATAGCCGCCAAGGACGCCTTCGATCGCTCCCTGCCAGCGCGCATCGGTCACTTCGACGATATCGGACAGCATGGCGTGGCCGATGCCGGCGTCGTTCAGCGCGCGGCGCATGCCGCGTTGCGCTTCCGGTTCCGGCATCGCGGTCTTGCCCTGCAGCGCGGCGATGGTCGACAGTTCGCCCGCGATCTTCGAGGCGATGGCGTCACGCGACTGGCGCTGGCGGGCCAGTTCGATTTCTTTTTCCTGCAGCTGCTGCGCCACTTCGGCCAGGTCGGCGCCGGAGTCGGCGGCCAGCTTCTGCAGGCGCACCTTCTGTTCCAGCAGGCTGTCCAGCGGTTTCAGCTTGCCGTTGATCTGGTTCAAACGGCTTTGCAGCGCGGTCGATTCCTGCTCCAGCACCGTTTCGTGCTGCTGCGCCTCGGTCAGCGCCTTCGCCTGCGCGGCCAGCGCGTTGCGCTTGTCGGTCAGCTGCTGGTCGGCCTGCATCAGCGGCTTGCGCGCGTCGCGCAGCTGGCGGCTGACGTTGCCGTGCTTCTCGCGTGCCTCGTGGTACTCCAGCGTCGGCAGCACTTCCTCCTGCAGGTTGCGGCGCTCCTTGTTCAGGTCTTCCCACTGGTGGTAATTGGCCACGCGCAGACGCAAGCCTTCCAGGTTGGTCTTGGAAGCTTCCAGTTCGGTTTCAAAGCGTTTCAGTTCGACTTCGGTGTCGCGCTGGTGGCGCTTGGCCTCGTCGTACGCATCCAGCACCTCCTTGTCGCCGAAGACCTGGAACACCAGGTCCAGCAACTGGCGCGGCGCGTATTCGCACAGCTTGTCGGTCTCGCCCTGCTCGAGCGCCAGCACTTTCGCCATCGCCGGCGACAGGCCGGCGTTGGCGAGGCGCTTGCGGTAGTTCTCGACGCCGAGCCAGTCGTTGCCGGCATCGCCGATGTCTTCGATCTGCACGTTCCCCGGGCGCATGAGGTACTGGCGCTTCCAGTCGCCGCCGTTCTTCTGGATCTGGCAGAACAGCGTGACCTCGTCGTCGCTGAAGAAGCCGGAGCTGCGGAACGGGCGGTTCGACAACTGCTTGCCGACGTTCTTGTTGTCGACCACGGCGCGCAGCCAGGCGGTCTGCTGGCCGCTGTGGCGTGCGTAGTGCTTGTAGGTGCGGCCCATCGAGCAATCGAGGCCGAACAACGTGCGCAGCGCGTCCAGCAAGGTGGTCTTGCCGGAGCCGTTCTGGCCCGCGATGGTGATGATCTTGGCGTCCAGCGGGATGTTCTTGATGCGCTGCCAGTAATCCCAGTGGACCAGTTCTAGTGATTTGATGTGAAACATGGCTTAGTCCTCGGCTGGATGTTCGGGGTCGCCGGCGGCGGTGTCGGTGTCGGCCACGTCGGGCATGGCGTCGACCGGCGGATCGAACGCCGGTATGGCGTCGCTCTCGCTGTCTTCGATGCCGGCGGATGCCGTCGCTTCATCGTCGTTGGCGGCGATGGGCGGCGAGCTGCGCGGCACCGGGATGATCTGCGCCGGCGAGCGCTTGAACACGTCGGCCAGCGCGCCGTTGATGATGCGCTCCTTCAGCTGGTCGGTATCCATCATCAGGTCCAGCAGCGGGCCTTCGACGATGATGTCGCCGCGGCGTTCGATGAATCCCAGCTTGGCCAGGATGCCGAGGTTCATGTCCAGCCGGGTCTTCTTGCCCAGCTTGTCGCCGAAGTCGGCCAGCAGCGCCTTGTAGGCGATGCCGATCGACGTGTCCTCGGCGCGCGGCAGCGGCTTCTCGACGCCGAACATGTCGTTCTGGTCGTCCGACGCGTGCTGGTGGGTTTCCTGGCGTTCGCGCTTGGGCAGGATGATCTGCGCCCACAGCACGACCAGCAGGGCCACGCCGTCGCGCGACAGGCCGAAGTTATTGTTTTGCCAGACGTCGCGCGCGCCGAAGATCTTCGGCTCGATGGCGCGCGTCAGCGCCAGGGTCACATGGTCGGCGTAGACGTTGTCGAGCAGTTTGAGGCCGGTGGCCAGCAGGCGCGCGTCGACCTCGGCGCGGAACAATTCGTCCGACAGCACGCGCTTGACCAGCTTGTCGTCGCGGCGCAGGGTTTGATGCGTCAACAGGCGCGCGATCAGGATTTGGGAATCGTCATTCATCGGACTTGTCGCCTTCCGGATTCAGAATAAGTGAGAGGGAGGCTAACGACATCGCTGCCACATGCAGGTCGGGCAGCTGGACCATTTCGTCGCTCGGCATGAACTTCACCGGCAGGCGCGCCAGTTCGGCGGTGGCGCCCTGCAGGCGTGCTTCGTCGGCGTCGCCCAGCAGCGGCAGCAGCGAGGCGCGGTACGAGGCCACGGCGAAGGTCGCCGGCAGCAGCGAATCCTGCACCGGGATCGATTTCGGCGCCTCCTCGGCGATGCTGGGGAAGTTGCCCAGCGCGGCGAAGTCGGACAGGCGGGCCAGCCAGTCGTCCAGCTCCTGCTGCATCTGCGGGCCTTCGCTGATGGTGGTCGGCGCGTCGGTGCCGGTGGGCAGGCCGCCGGCGACGGCGGAGACCGCGCGGTCGGACAGCAGCTCGGTCTCGGCCACGTCGATCATCTCGGCCGGCGTGATAAACAGCGGCACTACCGGCTGGTCGATGGCGCCTTCGGCCAGCGACGCCAGGTCTTCGTGCAGCAGCAGCCAGCGCTTGATGTCGGTGGTCGACAGGCCGGACTGGCCCAGGTGCACGCGCTGGCGCTCGATCTGGTTCAGCGCGCGCGAGAACATGCCCTGCATGTTGAGCAGCGCCGATTGCGCGCGGCCGATCGCCTGCGCGGCGCGGTGGGTGGCGCTGTCGGCGTTTTCATCGGAGGTGATCGCGCGCAGGATCTCCGAGCCCTTCTCCACCCAGTCGCAGGCCATGTGCCACTTCGCCTGCGACGCGCGCAGGCGGAACTCGGAACCGGAGGCGATGGCGTCGGAGAACTCCTCGGTCAGGTCGACCAGGCGGCCCAGCAGGTGGTTCAGCTGGTCGACGGTGACGCCGCCCATCACCTGCGCGCCGGCCACCTGCGACAGCAGGAAGCCCATGTCGGCTTCGTCTTCCTCTTTGCCCAGCGTCAGCAGACCGTCGATGGCCGACAGCACGTTGCGCGCCATCGGCGTGACGCGGTACACGGCTTGCTGCGCGTCCCACGCCAGCAGCTGGTTGGAGCGCAGGCGCATCAGCACCGTTTCCAGCGACTCGGGCAGCAGGTAGGCCAGGCGGGTGTTGATGTCGGCGCGCGAAAAGGTGGACGAGGCGGTGTCCGCCGCCAGCTCGCGCAGCACCAGCAGGCGCACCAGCACGCCATCGAAGCCGCCGTGGAACAGCGCCGTGAACACCTGCAGCAGGGGCTGGGCGCGTTTCAGGTGGTAGACCTGCTCGATCTCGTCGGCCGAAATATTCGGCTGGAAGTGCGCCTGCAGGCTGTCTTGCTGCTGTTGCTGATCCAGCGCCGGCTCCGGCGCGGGCTCACTTGTCATAGGTTCTATCATTCTTTGCCATAAAACAGCGGGGGTCAGAGCTGCAAAGCGGGGTCAGTTCCGGCAATCGGACACGCGTGTCCGATTGCCGGAACTGACCCCGCTTTGC